>CAYHBR010000001.1:0-94640 GCA_964354985.1 uncultured Candidatus Saccharibacteria bacterium
TATATTATTTTCTTTGAAAACCGCCATATGTGTGTGCACATTATCAAAACGGATATTTCGATTGACAACGTATACACTTTGTATTATAATATAAAAAACATACAAAAATGAAACCCTCAAAAATAACCCTGATCCGAGCAACCTGGTTTGCCACGGTATCACTATTTTGCTTTCTTACTTCTCGCCTACTTGGAGGAGTACTAGAGCTAGACTACCTAGGCTGGATATCAGTTATCCCGGCTACAAACCAATTTGCATACTATATTTTAAGGTATGCGGTATTTGAAAAAACGATCTTTGAAGTAAGCAAGGTGCTTTCTTCATTGTCTTTGTTGCTTTTTTCTTTTGTTACAAGCGAGATAATAATTCTCGCAACACTTGAAGTAATAAGTGGTCCACCAATAAGCAATATTGATAAGATTCATATTTGCTTGGCTTTGGGAATTATAAATCTTATTTTTTGTGGTGAAGCAATAGTCACCCAACTTGTTTCGAATAAAATGAAAAGGTGGACGAGTTGTGTGGTTTAAAAATTGAAATAAATTTAAAAAAACTATGAAGTCGCTAAATATTTAGCGACTTTTTTATTTGTCTGCTTCCACCAACCTGTTTCGCAAAACCTTGAGTTCGTCACGCAAGATAGCGGCAGTTTCAAAGTCGAGCGCCTTTACGGACTCTTTCATCTGGTCTTCTTTCATTTTTATTAACTGAGCAAGTGGATGAAGTTTACTTTTTTTACTTTTACCTTTCGAGCTCTTACCTTTATCCATTTCTTCTATTGAACCAAGCACAGCGAGATCCATCTCTATTTCACTTCGAACAGCTTTATCGTGGACACTGTCCATGCTTTCAGCAATGTCATGGATTCTTTTTTCAATAGTTTTTGGAGTTATTCCGTGCTCTTTGTTATATGCTAGTTGAATATTCCTACGACGAGTTGTCTCGTCGATAGCTCTCTCCATCGAACCAGTTATTCTGTCAGCATATAGAATTACTCGCCCATTTACATTTCTCGCAGCGCGTCCAATAGTTTGAACAAGCGAAACTTCACTTCGGAGAAATCCTTCTTTGTCTGCATCGAGAATTCCAATGAGCGAAACTTCCGGCAAGTCGAGACCTTCGCGAAGCAAATTCACTCCGACTAAAATATCAAAATTCCCTTTGCGAAATTCGGTCAGGATTTTTATACGGTCTAGAGTTTTTATATCAGAATGCAAATATTCCGACTTTATTTTTCTCTCTTTCAAATAACTAGAAAGATCCTCGGCCATTTTTTTAGTCAAAGTTGTCGCCAGCACTCGCCCACCGGTTTTGATTTCTTTCTCAGCCTCTAAAATAAAGTCCTGAACTTGCCCCGGATATTTTTCATTTTTATTACCGTCCACTTCTTCTGCGATAGGTTTTATCGTAATACCAGGATCTATCAATCCTGTCGGGCGAATTATTTGTTCAACTATTTGGTCGGAATTATCTCGTTCAAAATTGCTTGGAGTAGCTGAAGTGAAAATCACAGGCCCGATGCGTTCTTCAAATTCTTCAAATTTTAGCGGGCGATTGTCTTTGGCACTAGGTAAGCGAAAACCAAATTCGACAAGCGTGTTTTTTCGGGCTTGGTCGCCGGCATACATTGCGTTTAGTTGCGGAATAGTGACATGAGATTCATCTATTATTGTTAGGAAATCCGCACTACCATCGGTCTTATGTGGAAAATAAGAAAGCAGAGTGTCGGGCGCTTCCCCAGCTTTTTTACCAGAAAGATGTCGGGAATAATTTTCAATACCAGAGCAATAGCCGACTTCACGAATCATCGCCAAGTCGTAGTTGGTGCGACGAGAAAGACGCTCAGCTTCGAGCAATTTCCCATCTTTTGATTCAAACTTTTTTAACTGCTCTTTTAGCTCTGACTGTATACTTTTCAAAGCTTTTTCTACTTGGGAAGTTTCAGTTATAAAATGTTTAGCGGGGAAAATATAAATAGAATCTTCTTCTTTTAAAATTTTCGATGAAACTGGATCAATTTTTAAAATCCTATGAACTATCCCGCCAATAAAATCTATCGAAAAAATAATCGAATCAGAAACCGGCATTATTTCGACTTTGTTGCCAAGCGCCCGGAAAGTCCCCGGCGTTAAGTCGGCATTTGTTCGCTCAAAACGAATCGCAATTAATTTTTGAAGTAGTTCAGTTCTAGTTATTTTCTGACCGGAAATAAGTTTAAGATTTACTTTTTCATATTCAGCTGGACTACCAAGACCGTAAATACAAGAAACAGACGCCACAATTATTACATCTTTTCTTGTGAGAAGTGACTGTGTCGAAGCATGTCGTAAACGATCGATTTCTTTATTTATCGAAGCATCTTTTTCGATGTAGGTATCTGTTATTGGCATATACGCTTCGGGTTGGTAAAAGTCGTAATACGAAACAAAATAGTGCACGGCATTATCGGGGAAAAATTCGCGGAACTCGGCAGCGAGCTGGGCGGCAAGTGTTTTATTGTGAGCAATGACTAGCGTCGGCTTTTCTTGCTTGGCAATAATATTCGCCATGGTAAAAGTTTTCCCAGTACCAGTAGCACCAAGAAGAGTCTGCCTCTGCATCCCTTTTTTTAGTCCTTCATTTAGTTTTATTATAGCTTCGGGCTGGTCGCCTGCTGGCTCGAACTTTGGTTTTAGGTTAAAAACACCCATTTATACATTCTATAGACTTGGAGGCAAAAAAGCGAACCTGGGCTGAATTTTGCCATCTCGGTCGACTTCGTCTGTAAAATCAGACAGTGGTCGCATAAAGAAATCGAGCTTACTTTCGAGCAGTAGGTCGTTTTCATAAAGTGGTTTATATATCACTAAAATAGTGTCCGGACCCGGGGTAATAGGATTTGGTTCTTGCGCCAGACCAATTATTTCATAAACTTTATCCATTCCGCCCGTGGATTTGAAATGGCGGTAGTGCTCACCTTTTTTTGGTAATTTCATGAGGTAATAATACTACATATATTAAAAATGATAAAATAGTTTTTCAATTTTAAATGAGGTCATACGTTGCATAAAAAAACCCCGAAAACTCCGAGGTTTGATAAACTTTTTTAAATTTGTTTTAATGATTTCTGCTTTCGCGTAATATTTCGTTAATCAGATTGAAATAATCTTTTCCAAAATACTGACTGGAGTCACTGGCAAGGCCTTGCAAATAAGACGGTGAAGACTCACCTGTTTCAGAAGACAATATTGTCGAAATAGTGACATATTCATTGTTCTCCAAACGACCAGCGTATTGGTATGCGTTTTCTTGGTCAGAAACAAGTCCGTCAGAAATAACTATTATTCTCGCAGGTTCTGTTGTGGCCGAGTCAGGTTGTTCGTTCCATCCATCAATAATAATATTGGTGACGATACTTAATGCTGGCTGGAGAAAACAATTGGCCGAATCATTTTTTGAGTCAGATAAAAATTTGATTGATTGATACAAATATTTTTTATCTGCAGACAACGGAAGCACCGAGACAGAGCTGTCGTAAAATGACACGATACTAATCCTGATTCCGTCTTCAGACAAAGACAAATTATCTACAAAATCAGCCAGTACTTTTTCGACATATTTTCTGGTCATTTTATCACCAGTGCTACAAGACTTATCTATTAGCAAATAGATATTTATTGGTTGTTTTTTCAAACTTGGTTCGCAACAGGCGAACTTTAATGATTTCTCTGTGGTAGTACAGCCCAAAATCAAAGCAAGGGCAAGTACCGCGAGTACGCGTGGAAGTAGGGATTTTTTCATGGTGCAGGTGTTTTCATTAGCCTACGCCGGCGGTGGTAATTTTGCAAGCTCATAAAAAAACACCCTTTCGGGTGCAAAATTTTAGAGTTTTATCTTAAATTTTTTAACATAGTCTTCAAGTTCAAGCTTGGAGATTTCGAGCGCTTTTTCGTAAGAATATTTTGCCATCTTTATTCTCATTTGGGCATACTTTAGAACCAACATACTCTCGGCTCTCTTTATTTGGGTGTTCATTCTTTCTAATGCTTGTTTGTCATCTTCGTTTAAACGAGCTTTTAGGGCAACGAAATCCTTATAAATAGTCGAATCCTGCTTGTGGATCAATTCGCCTTTCAATTTTTCAAGTTTCTTACTTAGATATTTCCTTCCCATTTTTATTTGGATTAGTGTGTTTATTTCTTTTTTTATACCACAAATTTGGGTTTAACACAAACAACTTATGACTTTTTATATACTGATAGGAAATTGTCGCGAAATTCCTCAAAATTATCGTCAAGGATAGATTGCCTTATTTTTTTTACTAGACCAACAATAAAATAGACATTGTGAATTGAAGAAAGAGTTCCTGCGAGCATTTCTTTGCCGTGAAAAAGGTGGGCTATGTAACCTTTGGTATAGCCATTGCAAGTGTAGCAATCGCAATCATCTTCTATCTTTGAAAAATCATTTCTATATTTTGTATTTGTAATACTGATTTTGCCATGCTTGGTGTATATAGTTCCATTGCGTCCGAGCCTAGTTGGAAGAACGCAATCAAAGAGGTCGACACCATTTTCAATACCCATAAACAAATCCTCTGGTTCACCAATACCGAGCAAGTGTCGTGGTTTTTCTTCAGGTAAAATTTCATTGACCCATTTGACCGCAGTCGACATATCTTCTTTCGCAAATGAACCGCCAATACCAAAGCCGTCGAACATACTGTTTTGCTGAGTGCCATTTTCATCTATTGAAATGACGGACATTTCTGAAATTATTTTTGCTGAATCTTTACGGAGTGATTCATTTCTACCTCCCTGAACTATCCCGAACAAAGCAGAAGGGCGCGAACCGATTTCTTGCGGCTGACTGAGCAATAAATGATGCTCAAGCAAACATCTTTTTGCCCAAACATGTGTTCGCATTAGCGCGTCGCTCTGATAGCGATCATCTTCACTCGGAGAAGTACATTCATCAAAAGCAAAAATAATATCAGCGCCAATGTTATGCTGAATCTGAATTGATTTTTCTGGAGTAATGTAGTTCATTCCGCCATCGATGTGAGACTTAAATGTCACACCATCGCGTCCGATAGTCGCGAGGCGTGGTGCATCGCTATCATCAAATCTTTTGGGAATAAGAAGTGATGGATCAGTGATTTTGACAACTTTCGAAATATTTTTACCGAAAGCTGCGCCGAGTGAGAAAATTTGGAAACCACCGGAGTCAGTCATTGTTGGGCCTTTCCAATTCATAAATTTTCCGAGACCACCAGCGCGAGCCACTATTTCATCGCCAGGTTGAAGAAAAAGGTGATAAGTGTTGGCAAGAACAACCTGCGCGCCTGCATCTTTTACCTGCTCAGAGTTTAGAGATTTTACAGTCGCCTTTGTACCAACTACGACAAAAGCCGGAGTTTCAATGTCTCCGTGGGGTGTATGAATAAGACCGGCTCGTCCTAAAGCAGGACGACCTGAAGAATTCCTTAATTTTTTCTCAATTTTGAAACTAAAATTTTCCAATGTATTTTATGTATATTATTTTACAACTCCAACAAAACGAAGTTCAAAAAGGTTGACTGGTGAGCGAAAAAGAATTCGCTGAAAAGGATCGCGCGCATCGGCCAAGGTTTCCTCCATTATGGCAATTGTTTCGCCGGTATCGAGGGTAGCGACAGTTGTACCCTTTTCGATAACTATATCGCGCGGAAGTGTTGTTTCAAAAGTTCCACCGCCTTGGCCTTTCAAATCTATAAAAATATCCTTCCCCACTATCACTGCTTTAGTAATCTCACCCGATGTTGAAAAAAGTTTTACTTTTGATAAATGAGTATCTGATTCTACGACAGTGCCGAAAGGTATATTTCCGCGAGCAAGAACAGGAGCGCCAACTGAAACACCTTCCACTGTACCGGCGTCTATGATAAGTGTGTCGTAAAGGGATTGGTTTGGCTTTGCTAAAATGCGTGCCAGAATAAGTTGCGAACTTTCTTTTTTACGCGCCAACATTTCGGTGAGTTTAGCATTTTCGTCTTGCATGGTTGGTAAAACGGAGAGCGAAACCTCCAACTCTTTCACTCTTTCGGCTAAAGTATTTTTTTCATCAATTAGTTTGCTTTTTGATTTTGAAAGTTCAAGACCGTCGTTTATTCCCTCTCCGATAGAATGTTTTATTCGAAAAACAGAACTGCCAACACTGGCAATAGCGGAAATAGTTTTCCTTGTACCAACTGTTATAAAAAAAATTCCAATTATTCCAACTATAAATGAAAGAATAATCAAAATCTGCGATCGATAATTTCGAAAGTTACGCTCGCGATATGAAGAAAATTTATTTTGATCTTTCCGTATCATAATCAGGCAATAGCACTTCTTTATAATACTCTAAATCTTCAAGAACAATGCCTGCACCGCGTGCAACAGCGGTGAGCGGATCTTCGGTTACAGTTACTGGTATTTTAAGCATATTTGAAAGCAAAGTATCCAGTCCATGAAGTAAAGCGCCACCACCTGAGAGAACAATACCGCGATTCATAATGTCTCCCAATATTTCTGGCGGAGTTGTCTCAAGTACCTCTTTTATACCGTCAATAAAACCGAGAATAGACTGTCCCATAGCCTCGCGAATATCAGCGTCAGTTATCACAACTTCACGAGGTAATCCTGTTACGAGGTCTCGTCCACGAACTTCAGCTTCCATTGGCTCGCATGGAGAAACTGAACCAATAGCGATCTTTACACTTTCAGCAGTTTTCTCACCTATTAAAAGTTTAAATTCATCGCGTAAATAAAAAATGATGTCATTGTTGAATTTGTCGCCCGCTATTTTTAGATTTACCGAACGCACAATACCCGAAAGTGAGATAACTGCGATATCGGTCGTACCACCACCGATGTCAACGATCATACTGCCGACTGGTTCTTTGACTGGCAAACGAATACCGATAGCCGCTGCCATTGGTTCTTCGACAAGGTGAACTTCACGAGCACCAGCTGACTTGGCAGCATCATATACCGCGCGACCTTCGACATTGGTTATACCAGACGGCACGCCGATGACGACTCTCGGCCGAAAAAATTTCTTCGACATTTTTTCGGCCTTGTTGATGAGGTATGCCAGCATTTCTTCGGTCACTTCAAAATCAGAAATCACACCATCCACAATCGGACGAACAGCGCGAATGTGCGGTGGAGTCCGACCAAGCATTTGTTTGGCCTCCATTCCGACTGCAACTATCTGTCCCGTTTTGTGGTTTACAGCAACAACTGACGGTTCATTGATTACAATTCCATGACCGCGCAAATAAACCAAAGTATTGGCTGTACCTAGGTCGATGCCGATGTCGTTTGAAAATGAATTGTAAATTTTTTTAAACATATGTGTATGCACATGACAGGATGTATCCTCCCGAGTCACCGGGGTCTTTTCTTGCTAGAAAAGCCCCTTCTGCTCGCGCCGTCGCGCTCCGCAAATGCCTCGAAAGAATACATCCTGTCGTGTGCTTATATTTATTTTATGAAAGACTCTACTTCTTCTGCTCTTACTATTTTACCTTTTTCTTCGGTTCGGCGCTTGATTTCATAACCGCCTTCTTTTAGGCTTCGCTCCGAGACCACAATGCGGTACGGCATGCCAAGCAAATCCGCATCAGCAAATTTTTCGCCTGCCGAAAGGCCGACTCGATCATCGTAGAGAGTTTCGATATCTTTTTCGGTTAACATATTATAGAGCTCGGTCGCTTTTGCCATTGCCTCAGATGCAGTTTCTTTTCCAGCACCAAGCGCCAAAATGTGCACTTTAAATGGTGCAACTTCCTCTGGCCAAATGATACCTTTATCATCAGCAAGAACTTCAACAATGGTACCAAGAAGGCGTCCTGGACCAATACCGTATGAACCCATAAAGACTGATTTGCTTTCTCCGTTTTCTGTCTGGAAACTAAGACCCAAAGCATCCGAAAAACGAGTCCCGAGAGTAAAAATGTTTCCAACTTCAACAGTTCTCTTTTCGACGAGCGCTTCTTTGGTGAGCCCAATCTTTGCGAGCATCTCGTCGTTATAAACTTCCTTGTTTACCGCAATACCTTTTGATTCGTCGACATAAATAGTATCTTCGCCTGCGCCAGTCACTGTTTGATACTCATGAGAAAAAGGCGAAAACATTCCGCCCGATGCATAAGTAAAATAAGTTAGGTGACCAATCCCCGCTCGTTGGAAAATTTTCTTGTATGCGATTTTTGCTTTTTCGTAAAACTCATTGTGTGATTTTTCATCTATATCAAAAGAATATAAATCTTTCATTATAAATTCTCGGCAACGCATAATACCACTTTTGGCACGGGTTTCGTTTCGGAACTTTGTTTGGAATTGATAAACATATTGCGGAAGGTCGCGATATGATTGCACGAAACTTTTTAGCATATTTGTCATCGCTGCTTCATGAGTCACCGCTAGACCAAGCTCAGTTTCATTTTTTAATTTTGTTTTAAACCAAACATCGACTTTGGTATCATCCCATTGATCGGTCGGTTCCCATGTCGCCTTTTCTTGAAGAGCAGTAAGCGTGACTTCTTGCCCTCCAATTTCATTAATCTCTTCCCGAATAATACCGATAATGTTGTTCAAGACTTTCAGCCCAAGAGGCAAAAAGGAATATACCCCAGCCATCTCTTTGTGGATAAAACCACCCCTTATAAGGAGTTCCGCGTTCTTTGAAACCTCGTCTGCTGGCGCTTCTTTCTTGGTTTTGGTGAAAAGTTTACTTTGGAGCATATGCCGAATAATACCTGAAAATGGAGAGATTTCAAAGAGATAAGTGGCACTTCCCTTGCACGCCTATTTCTGTTATAGTAACCCCGAATAGCCGAGGCCTCGAAACCTCCGCATTCACTTTTAGCAAAGTTTTATCAGGAAGCAAGGCGGACCACTAGGGTTAAGTCAGGGGTTTCTCCCCTCCCCAAGAACCGCCTGTTAAATAAATATATGGATAATAACACTATCGATCCGAGCATCGAAAAGCTTTTCGCCGCCGGCTCACACTACGGTTACACCCGTACCCGAAGACATCCTTCGGTTAAAAACCACGTCCTTACCACCAAAAATGGTACTGACATTATCAATGTCGAAACAACACAGGCCCAGCTAAATGATGCCAAGGCTTTTCTCGCAGGTATTGCCGGAAAAGGTGGTGTCGTGCTTTTTGTTGGCACAAAGCCTGAAGCTCGCGCAACTATTGAACGAGTGGCTGGAGCTCTTGGTATGCCATATATCATCGAGCGCTGGGTTGGCGGTATTCTCACCAACTGGAGTGAAATAAAAAAGCGTACCCACAAACTCGAAGATCTTCGCGGAAAAAAGGATCGCGGTGAGCTCGATATGTATACAAAAAAAGAACGCCTTATAATCGATATCGAAATCAACAAACTTCACCGTTTCTTCTCTGGCATAGTTGGTCTTACCAAACTTCCAGACGCAATGGTTATCGTTGATGGCAAAGAAGAGGATATCGCAGTCAAAGAGGCTCGCGTAGCGCGAGTACCTATGGTTGTTATCGCAAACACTGACAACAATATCACTGGTATAGAATTTCCTATTTTGGCCAACGACGCTTCTCGTTCTTCTATTTCTTATATCATCGGAGAACTCGAATCAGCAATGAAAAGTGGTACAATTACAACCACAGTCTAGTTAAAGAAAAGCTTAATTAAAAATTAAAATATTTTTTGTTCATTATGTCTACAATTACAACAGACCAAGTAAAAGAACTTCGCGACCGAACTAGTATTTCTGTTATGCAGTGCCGAAAAGCGCTCGAAGAAGCCGGTGGTGATATGGAAAAAGCTATTATGATCCTCAAAAAGCAATCTGGTGCTCAGGCTGCCAAAAAAGGCGACCGCACGGCCGAAGCTGGGCTAATAGTTGGTAAAAAAGGCGATGCAGATGGCAAACATAAAGCTGTCGCACTAGTCCTAAACTGCGAAACTGATTTTGTCGCAAAAAATGACGACTTTGTAAATTTGGCAAAAGCTATGCTTGAAAAAGCTTGGAATGATGGCAAAAGTGCACTTGAAACTTCTGCTCCAGAAATGATTGCTGAAGTTATTCAGAAGACTGGTGAGAACATAAAACTAGGTTCTATTACAGAAGTTATTTCTGAAAACAATCTTGGTCTATATGTTCACGACGGAAAGCTTGGCGCTATTGTTGAAATAAAAGGCGGCGATGAAGCTTTAGCCAAAGACATTGCTATGCACATCAGCGCTATGAAGCCAGAATTTTTGACTCGCGCTGAAGTTCCAAATGAAACTGTCGAGCAATTCAAAGAAATCGCAATCAAGGAAGTCGACACAACCAAGCCTGCCGAAATGCAAGAAAAAATCCTAACCGGAAAAATCGATGCTTATTTCAGAGACCGCACATTGCTTGACCAGGAATTTTTCAAAGACACGAGCAAGAAAGTTGCCGATATACTTAAAACGGCCAGTGCTGAAGTTGTGAAATACATTCCACTTTCACTTGTTGGTTAATAAATTCTAAATTAAAATGATATCACTACTCCTTACTATTTTCATATTTTCAATCATCGGCATGTTTGTTATGGTGATTAGAAAAGCTATTGCGATAAAAGGTATGCCTGAAAAACCTTTTCGTCCTTTTATCTTGGAAGCCACTCCTCATCCTCACCGGATTAGAAAGTTTCTTATGGAAATAAGCAAGGAGGGTGTGCATATCATCTTGCTTACATTTACTAAAATCTGGTTACTTCTAGGAAAAGAATGGAAAAATATGTTGAGAAAAAGTTTTCCGAAAATATTTAGTGCGCTATACGAACACCCGAGTGCTGGAGAAAGGAGAGATAGTTCATTCTTCCTTGCGACAATAACTGAGTACAAAGAGAAGACCAGACGCCTTCGTGAGAGAATTCTTCGCGAGGACAGCAAGCCAAAGCGAAAATCAAGTGTAGATTTTAAAGACATTGAACCAAAAGCATAAATAATGTATAGTCTTTTAGCGCCGGAATAGCTGTTTGGTGTTGAGCTCAGCATCGAATAACAATTTTACGGCAAACGCCGGAATAGCTCAGTTGGTAGAGCAACACTTTTGTAAAGTGAAGGTCGTGGGTTCGACTCCCTCTTCCGGCTCCTTATTGGAGTCACACAATTTAATACTGTATACTTTCATTATGCCGTCAGTCACCCAAATTTTAGCTTACTTACTTGCCTACAAGTATTTAGCATTATTACCACTCGCACTACTTGAAGGTCCCATCATCGCTCTCGTCGTTGGTTTTTTTGTTTATATGGGATACCTGTCTGCTATCCCAGCATATCTAGTGATGATTATGGGTGACTTTTTTCCTGACTCACTTTATTATGCAATTGGTCGTTACGGCAAGAAAGAAGTCCTTATTCGAAAATATGACACAAAGTCAAAATTGATTTCCCGCCACTTTCCATTCCTTGAAAAGATCTGGGGTGAGCACACAATGAAAACTATGTTCGTCAGTAAACTTGCCTATGGTTTTAGTATTCCACTTTTGATATCAGCCGGACTCGTTCGTGTTCCGTATTGGAAATTTGTTTGGCAAGCCTTGGTTGTTACTTTATTTCAATACGGACTTTTAATGTTCATTGGTTTCGCTCTTGGACATTCATATCTTACGGCAATACCATACATAAAAGATGTCGGGGTAATAATTGCGGTTATCGCGGTGCTAATTATTATTGGATACTTTATGGTTCAAAGATATATGCGTAAAAAAATTATTAAAATGGAAACACAAATTGAGACTGAAATCAAAAATTAAATTTAGCAAATGGAAAACGACTCCCAAAAAAACCAATTAAATAAAGTCTCTTGTATAATTCCGGCATACAATGAATCTGAGAGGATCTCAGAGGTTCTTGATGTTGTTTCGGGGCATCCACTCATCAATGAAGTGATTGTCGTTGACGATTGCTCGACTGATAAAACTGTCCAAAAAGTCAGCGAATTTCAGAGAAACTTTCCAAATATTATTCTTTACCGAAATGAAAAAAATATGGGCAAGAGCTGTGCTGTTTACAACGGCATAAAGCAATCAACGGGTGATATTCTTTTTTTTATCGATGCTGACCTAAAAGGACTGACTGCACAAGATCTGACTGATCTTGTAAAACCTGTTTTGGAAAATAATAATTTAATAAGCATCAGTATGCGAAAAAACAGTCCGGGAATTGACCGGCTTATTGGACTGGATTATCTTTCCGGAGAAAGGGTTTTTGCAAAGAGTATGATTTCTGAAAAACTTGAGCAGATTCCTAAAATTTTGGGCTTTGAGCTTGAGGTTTTTTTAAATGCAATTATTATTGAGAATAAAATCCCGATAAAAATCATCTTTTGGAAAAATGTCGAGAGCCCGTTTAAGTTTAAAAAATTCTTTGGTTTAAACATCAGAAGTGATGTCTATATGTTTTTTGAAATTCTAAAGTTTATTTCACCAATTACCATCATTTCCCAATTTATCCAAATGAAGCGACTGATGTTAAAATAGAGAAACCTACATATGAAAAACCCTAAAATTAGCTTAGTTATCCCCGCTTATAATGAAGAGAAATATATTGGCGACTGCCTAACCCACGTCATTCAAAATGGTGGCGGGCGTTTTTTTGAGATCATAGTAATCGATAATGCAAGTACCGATAAAACCTCAGAAATAGCCAGTGGCTTCCCTCTGGTAAGGGTCGTGCAAGAGCCCAATAAAGGGCTCACGAAGGCCAGACAGCGAGGTTTCCTCGAATCTAAGGGGGATGTCATTGCAATGATAGACGCAGACACCAGAATGCCTAAAAACTGGTTTTCGACACTTATTCGTGAGTTTTCCAACAATGATAAGCTGGCCTGTCTTTCAGGTCCGTATGTTTATTATGACCAGTCATGGTTTGGGCAGTTATTAGTCAAAATTTATTACTTTTTTGCAATACCGTTATATTTTTTTACTGGGTATATGGCAACTGGCGGTAATTTTTCCATAAGGCGTGATGTACTCGAAAAAATGGGCGGTTTTGATACTTCGATCGCATTTTATGGAGAAGATACAGACATAGCTCGGAGAGCAAGCAAGCACGGTAAAGTAAAGTTTATGTTAAAATTTAAAATGTACACATCTGCTCGCAGACTTAAAGGACAAGGCGTGTTTGCAACAGGAAAAGTATATGCACTCAATTTTTTCTCGACAGTATTAAAGCATAAACCAACAACGGAAAACTATACTGATATTCGATAATAATAACTAATAAAAATAGGGACATCCCGAAGATATGATAAAAAACTGGAAAGAAAATTTTATATCCCACTTCAAAAACCGGACGTTTTTATCCTACTTCTTTTCTGCATTATTTTTACTACTAGCAAGCTTGGTGGTCAATTATTTTGCTGGCACTTACGCCACCAAAAGTGTTAGTAATTCTGTTACCGATATTATTCTTTCAAACATCAGGGTTTACGATGTTGATGGTATTTTCAACTACGGCGCAATTGTTTTTTGGATTTTTATGACCTTTATTTTTACTTATTGGCCACAAAAAATTCCATTTACATTAAAGACAATTGCGCTTTTTGTAATCATCCGTTCTGTTTTCATAAGTCTGACACACATAGCGCCTTTTTTACCTCAAATTGTCATCGAACAAACAGGACTACTTGGCAAATTTACATTTGGTGGAGATTTATTTTTCTCTGGGCACACAGGCCTGCCATTCCTGATGGCACTCACCTTTTGGGAAAATAGGGAGTTGCGGATAATTTTTATCGGATCATCACTTCTTTTTGGTGCAGTAGTTTTGCTTGCACATATACATTATTCGATAGATGTACTATCGGCGTTCTTTATTACATATACAATATTTCACCTTGCGGAAATTTATTTCAAAAAGGACTTATTGTTGTTCAATGGAAGTCGGACAAATCTTCAGTAGAAAAAAATCCCCTTTGGGGATTTTTTTCTACTTATTACTCTTCGTATTTCCCTACTGAGATATAGTTTTCACTGGAATTATTTTCACACCCTTTTTATCTAAATTTAATTTCAAAACATTTTCTATTTTCTCTTTGGTCTGTAGTCCTGCGTAAACTTGTCCATTTATCACAAGTGCTGGCAAATCGCTTGGCACCTTATAGATTGATAGCAATGTTTTAATAGCAGAAAGTTCTAAATTGTAGTCAAAAGAATAAACTCGTAATTCTGGATAAGTCTGATGAAGGTCTGTCAGAATATATCCTTGTTTTACACAATCAGGGCATGTATCTTCATTCGAATAAAAATACAGAACGAATACACTTTTTTTACCACAGCGCTCACTTATCTTTTTCATAAGCAAATAGTCTTTTATTTCGAGTAAAGAATATGATTGCTTTAGTTGCTTGATCTGATCACTTCCCGATGGGAAATTCTGTTCAGAATATGAGATTTTATCAGCTAGTGTTGATAGCTCATTTGAAAGTGCCGATGTTGAAACATCCTTGCAGGAAAGCTCTTCGAGAAGTGAGAACTGAACTTCCGAAGACAAAATATCTACCGAGAGCTTATTTTCAATATTCTTTAGTTGATCTAGTTTCTTGCCATTTAGGGCATCTGAAAAGTATAGAGCTGTCCCAAAAACGCCAACGGTGATAAATAAGACAATAAGGTATTTTTTCCAATCCATAGAGTCTTACATTACCTCCAAGCGGTCTTTTTGGCAAATACGCTGTTATAAACTGCCTTTAATAGCCAAAATGGGGCGATCACACTATATACTAGGAAAAACCAAAGAAATGTTATGGAAATTTTTGGTTTACCTTCTGCCATTCTTGTTCCTATTAACATTGCTGTAATAACAGCCGAATACAGCAACACGGCGACAAAACCAGTGGCCTGTGTATTGAAATAAAAGGGATCGAAAAAATGACTCGGCATTGACCAAGAAAATCCGACTGTTGATATTTTGACGATTTGAGTCGCGACATAACTTCCGATGTTGTAGATAGTAAAAAAGAAAATGAAAACAACTGAGACAACTGAAATCACACCTGATGGCAATGTAAAGAAAGAGAAATTGCCAAATTCTTTTTTAAATAAAAGCCTACGGTAATCTATTGTGTTTTGAATAAAACCATATATCCAGCGCAGTCGTTGTTTGTATAGTTTTTTTACAGTATCAGGAGTAACTGTATAAACAAAGGCATCGTTGGCGTGTTCAATCTTCATATGATTTTCTTGCATACGGTAAGCTATTTCCATATCTTCTGTATTATGAGCTTTTCTGAACCCGCCAATTTTTCTAAAAACTTCAGAGCGAAAAATAGAGAATGGTCCGGGCGAAACATGAATAGCGTTGTTTAATCCGAGCATTTTTTTTGAGAAAATTGACCAATTGTATTCTATCTTCTGAATTCTTTGTATAAGGTTTTTGGGACTTGTAACCACGATTGCTGGGGCAACAGACATAACTTCTTTATTGTAGAAATAAGTCATTATTCTTTTTAGTGCTTGTGGATGTACGAAAGAATCTGCATCGAGACATCCAATAAATTCAGCTGTTGATTTTTCAATACCCAAATTTACAGCGGTATGCTTTCCACCGTTTTCTTTTTTATAAGCAGTGATTTGTGGATTACCGATATAACTTTCCATTACACTCCAAGTTTTGTCTATTGAGCCATCATCAACAAGAATAATATCAATTTTGTCTTTCGGATAATCGAGGGCGAGCAGAGAATCGATAGTGCCGCCAATAGTTTTTTCCTCATTCCAACATGGCACAATAACCGTCACAGACGGGTAAACGGATAGCTCAATGTGCTGGCCGGTTCGATATTTTATTTCTTTTCTGCGTTCGAGGTAGGTAAGCAAAAGGAAGATTTGGACGTAAATAGACAGAAAAGAAATGCCATAAAAGACGATTTCCTGGATAGGCATTACTTGTATAGTATACCACATATTGACTGTTTTTGAAATGGTAAGATATTACGGAAAAAACCTGACGAAATGCTATAATTTCTACATGGAAAATTTAAAACCCAAGAGAAATATTATACCGTTGGTTATTTTATTATTAATAGTAGGTATCGGTGCGGCAGCTATTGCTAAACCTAAAACAGACAGTATTGATAAAACTCAAAATACAATTATATTAACAGGCGGAAGCACTGCTGATGCCTTTTGTGAAAATGCTTGGGGATCAGTTACTGGACAAGTTGTAGGCGAAAATAAAATTCCGAATGTTCCAAACTATAAATCTGATGATCACTTTTGTGGTAATCCAAATGCTAAGATTATTGTTGTAGAATACACAGACTTTGAATGTCCGTTCTGTAAACAATTTCACTCAACAATGGTAAAGCTTGTGGCTGAAAGTGACGGCCAAATCGGTTGGATTCTACGCCACTACCCTATCGACGAACTCCACAGTCGTGCTCGTAATGAAGCAACTGCATCTGAGTGTGCTTTCGAACAGGCGGGCGAAACCGGTTTTTGGAAATATGTAAATAAAATTTTTGCTACGACATCTTCGAACAATTCACTTCCGCCAGATATGCTTCCACTCATCGCTACAGATATTGGCCTAGATAAAACAGCTTTCACCGCTTGCTTGAGTAGTGATAAATTCCTTTCAAAAATCTCTGCAGATGAAGCACTTGGTGAAGACAAAGGCCCAATCGGAACACCAAACTCTCGCATCATAGTCGGAGGCAAAGAAGTCGATGAACTGAAAGGTGCTGTAGATTTTGCAACACTCAAAGCTAAGACTGATCTTTGGATGAAGGTGGAGTAATGCTTGATTACTAAATAAAAACCTCGCGCACGAAAAATACCCTTGTTTTATAAGGGTATTTTTGCTTGACAAAATATACTAAATATTCTACAATAAAGAAAAACAAAAGATGATCTTCTCCTTCGAATTTGCAACGGCTCTTTTACTTCTCATAAATAAATTCTATCTTCTTAAAAAGAATCCTGTTGGATGGATTTTTGGTATTGCTGGGTCAATATGTATGATTGTTTACTTCAATTTACTCATGTTCGAACAGATGAAAGATCTTTCGATTTTGGTTGTAAATGGAATTGCAATGCTCATACTAATGTTCTACGGATGCCTGATTGCTTATTCAAAAAAGCCTAACTATAAAAAAGTCTTAGAGAAATACGGTTATATTTTTAAAGTAACCGTTGTCTCAATTACTATTACAGTCTGTCTTTTGTTGCTCATTGGAGCTTTGAATGAACATTTGATATTTATCCAGTTTTTCAGTGTAAGTTTTGCTCTAATTGGCACGCTTCTTATGGCAATTGGAACAAAAAAAACTTTACCTGTCGGATGGTTTCTTTATATTGTGACACATATATTGAGTATATATTTTATGCTCAGCCTTGGTGCATGGCTGATAATTGCAAATCAGACTATTTCACTATGTATTGCGATTTTAGGACTAAAGAACGAAATTAGGAAAAGTAAAAAATGAGACCACAACATTATTGAATCCGCTAACAGCATATTATTGTTAGCGGATTTTTTTATTATTAAAACGCAGAATACTCAAAACTTTCAACTTCTTTCATCCCCTCCTTGTAGACAACTTTGGCTTTGATTTTTTCGCCTTTGTAAATAATTGGAAGCCAAAGAGTGTCGCCTTTCCACATTCGTTCGAGTGGCAAATTTTGAAGTTCAAATTCTTCTGGATAAGCCATTTCCTCGGTTTCGACGAGCTCTTCTTTTTTCCAATTTCTAACAAAGAAAACATGGCATTCAAAAATCTGTTTTTCTTCAATAAAAAAATCAATTACAGCGACTCTTTCCAAATCATTTGTCGTAGCGGAAATTCCCGATTCTTCTTTCAATTCGCAAATTGCCGCAACAGTGGCATCTTCGCCCTCGCCAGCTTTACCTCCATAGCCATTTAAATAACCTTGCCCAAAGCTCCGCTTTTTGTTGGCAAGTAAAATTTTATTATCTTCAACTAGAAAGCAGATAGTTGCTGTTTTCATGTTTTTTCTTTGAATATACTCTTCTGCACTGGATATTACAAATTAATTATATTATCATCCTCGCTAGTCAAAGTAGTTCCGTAGTCGTGCGATTTTTTCGTTTTGGCGGAGTTTTTCGTGGACCTTGGCTTCGATTTGGCGAATACGTTCGCGAGTGACACCAAATTCGGCGCCGACTTCTTCAAGTGTGTGCTGGACGCCATCGAGCAATCCGTAACGCATTTCCAAAATTCGGCGTTCCTTGGGCGAGAGATCATTGAGCGCTTCGCGGATCTGATCTTGCAAAATTGAGCGAGATGTTTCTTGGTCTGGACGGAGGATTTTATCATCTGGAATAAATTCGCCGAGAGTAGACTTTTCGTCATCGTCACCAACTGGCGCTTCGAGTGAACGAGTATCTTGATTGATGTTTTCAATCACATGGACTTTCTCAACTTCGATTCCCATTTCAGTTGCGATTTCTTCTGGCAGTGGGTCGCGACCGAGGTCTTGTGCTAAACGGCGGGAGACTTGTTTGTATTTAGAAATAGTTTCCACCATGTGCACAGGAATACGGATTGTGCGTGACTGGTCAGCAAGCGCACGAGTTATCGACTGACGAATCCACCAAGTTGCATAAGTCGAAAATTTAAAACCCTTATGGTAATCGAATTTTTCAACAGCTTTAAACAAGCCGAGGTTACCTTCTTGAATGAGGTCGAGCAAAGTTAAGTCAGGTGAACGACCAACATATTTTTTGGCGAGCGAGACGACGAGACGAAGATTCGCGCGAGCGAGCAAGTTTTTGGCTTCCTTGTCACCTTCTTCGATACGCTTCGCGAGCTCGCGCTCTTCGGCTGCGACAAGCAGAGGATATTGACCAATTTCCTTCAAGTAAATCTGAATCGAGTCATAGGCTGTTGCTTCGCGACCAGTCTTTGCTGGCACCAAGTCGGTAGCGTCGACATCGAGCAAGTTTCCGCCTTCAAGCACATCAATACCGGCAACAGAAAACTTATCGTAAAGTTTATCGAGAAACATAATGTTGTTCTCTATGTCTGGGAAAAATTTCAAAATCTCATCATAAGTAATAAATCCGCGCTTCTTGCCTTTGAGAATCAATTCATCGGACTTCAAATCGAGGAGCTTTGACCGCTTTTCAGAAGCTGAAAGTTTTTCTTGCTTTCCTGATTTTGCAATCGGATTATTGTTCGGCTTGTTAATTGTCTTTTTGATTGCTTTCTTTTCTATTTTTTTAGCAACCACTTTTTTAACAATTTTTTTCACTGCCTTCTTTACAGCTGTTTTTTTCACCAATTTTTTAACCGCCTTTTTTGCTGGTTTACTTGTTGGCTTTTTTGTTTTCTTGATTGGTTTTTTCATTATAGCTCCGTCGTTTGACGATTATTTTTAATCTGATAAATTCTCTCTCCTAGATTTTTTAGTTCAGAATACAGTACTTTGGCTTTTACCTCATCTTTATTTTGTTCTGCTTCTCTCATTTTTTTTAGTACACCTGATAATAATTCTTCATTATGAGCAAGTAACAATGTTGAGATAAGTTCAGAGGCAATAATATCGAGCTTTTCA
This sequence comes from uncultured Candidatus Saccharibacteria bacterium, assembly GCA_964354985.1. GTDB lineage: Bacteria > Patescibacteriota > Minisyncoccia > Phycocordibacterales > UBA9973 > JAGOSA01. The sequence goes on from CAYHBR010000001.1 coordinate 19,552, forward strand.
CTTTCACTATAATAGAGTTCGGCTTCTAGCGCGAGCGAAGAAATCCTGTCTTCTGAAAGTTTACTTGAGAATTCTTCGAACGAAGTGTTCATTGCTTCAGCAAACTCTGTCTTAATATTATTTAAATCTACTTTAGAGTGAAATACTTTTTCAAATCCGACTATTCTCTCAGCGGCTTCTTCTTTGGCGGTTCTTGATTTTGGTGGTGACGTTTCTTTTGATAATTCTGATGAACCATCTCGCATTGCTTGGGTGTTTACTTGAATTATTTTTTTCAAGTCTTCTCTCACAGAAGTTTCTGGAATATCGAAAACCTCACTGACTCTTTTTATATAATATGACTGATCCATATTTCCAGAAAGAACTGCGACAAGTGGTAACACTTCTTCTTTGGATCTTTTTATCTGACCCCGACCAGGCTCAGCCGTGCGTTTTATTGAACTTATTAAATAATCAATAACAGGTTCGGCTTTCGCAAGAGCTTTTTTCCAGATTTCTGGATCGTCTTTTATGACATCGGCGGGATCTTTTGCGGTTTTAGAATCAGCTAATTCGGTAGTAATTGTAATCGCCTTAGCTTCTATTCCGATTTCAAAAGAAAGTGTCGCAGCTTTTCGTAATGCTGACTGCCCTGCTTTGTCATTGTCAAAACAAAAAATAACATTATCTGTGAATCGTTTCAGCAATCTCAAATGTTCTTCTGTTAGTGCTGTACCGGAAACTGCAACTACGTTTTGATTGCCCGCCTGGTGAACCATTATTGTGTCCATCTGACCTTCAACAACTATAACTTTTCCTTCTTTCAAGATTGCAGATTTTGCTAAATCAAGACCAAAGAGAACTGATGATTTGTGGAAAAGTGGAGTTTCTGGAGAATTAACATATTTTCCCATTTGATCATCACCACCCGGTAAAACGCGGCCAGTGAAGGCAATTGGTTTTCCTTGCGTAGAAGATATCGGGAACATAATGCGATTTCGAAAACGGTCATACGAATTATTATTCTGAGTATTATTTTTTCCGGGTATGGCTAGTCCTGCTTTTTCAAGCAAGCTATCTTTCCAGCCTTTTTGACGAAGATAGTTTGTAAGATTTGACCAACCATCAGGAGCAAAGCCAATGCGAAATGTTTTTGCCGTTTCGCCGGTTATACCGCGTGATTTTAAATAATCGATTGCAATTTTTGACTTACGGAGCTCCCCTTCGTAAAATTTTGTAGAAGCTTCGAGTACATCGTAGAGCATAGATTTCTCTCCGCCGTCGCGTTTGGCGCTGTTATCGAGGGTTAAGCCGGCGCGCTCGGCTAAAAGCCGTAGCGCGCCGGGAAAGTCTAACCCCTCTATCTCCTGCACAAAACTAAATATATCCCCGCCTTTCGCGCAACCAAAACAATGATAAGTATTCCTCGTTGGAGAAAGCATAAACGAAGGCGTTCGCTCGCTGTGAAAAGGACATTTGGCTTTGTAATATATTCCAGATCTTTCAAGTTTGACGTACGAAGAAACCACATCAACAATGGAGAGCTTCTCTTTAATTTGATCAAGTGGAGTGCTCATACAACTTTTTATACAGTTTTACCTGACAACTAATATTATTTATTTTTTTTCTTTGCGAGTGCGTCCTGTTGAGCCTTGAAACCGGTACCAGCTGGGATAAGTCTTCCGATAATAACGTTTTCCATCAGACCACGGAGTCTGTCTTCTCCACCTTTTACGGCGTTTGCAATAAGCACACGGTTTGTATTTTGGAACGAAGCGGCGGCAAGCCAACTCTGGGTATTGAGCGAAGCTTCAGTAATACCAAGAACGATCATATCGCCTTTGGCTTCTTCAAGGCCTGCTTCTTTCATTTTGCGGTTTTCTTCAACCAACTCGATATTTTCAACAACTTCACCTGGTGAAAATGTTGTATCTCCTGGCTGTTTAATTTTTCGGCGTGAGAACATTTGGCGAATGATTATTTCGATATGTTTTTTCGAAATCGAAGCACCCTGAAGTTCGTAAACTTTCATTATTTCGTCGATGATATATCTTTCTGCCTGATCCTTGCCTCCAAAATTAAATATATCAGTGATGTCAGCAGAACCATCTGTCAAAATTTGACCAGCAACTATTTTCTGACCAACCTTTGTGTGCAAAGTTCTGTTTGAGCCAATTGTATATTCAATAGTATTTGATTTACCAACTTGTACATCGGAAAGTACGACAAGAATTTTTTCTTTTCCATCTACTCGAATTTCCATAACTTCTCCGTCAGTTTCAGCAACAACAGCAAGCGCACGATGAGGGCGACGTCGTTCAAAGATTTCTTCAATACGAGGCAGACCTTGTGTAATATCGACACCCGCGACACCACCGGCGTGGAAGGTTCGAAGAGTAAGCTGAGTACCAGGCTCACCAATAGCTTGCGCTGCAATAATACCGACAGCTTCACCGAGATCTACCATATGGTTGCGACCGAGGTCTAGACCGTAACAAAGTTTACAAAGACCATAAACAGTTTTACAAGTAAGTGGTGAACGAACCATCGCTTCTTTGACACCAATTTCCTGAATCTTAACAGCGTCTTCTTTTGTAATAAGAGTTCCGGATTTGTAAATTACTTTGCCTTCATCATCTTTAAGATCAGCAGCGAGTACGCGACCACGGATATTTTTTGAAAGCGGAATAGTGATACCGGAGATAATATCTTCGCGAGCAATTCGGCCTTCTTTTGTACCGCAGTCTTCTTCGGTAATACGCACATCTTGAGCGGCAACAACCAAACGACGAGTAAGGTAACCGGCGCGAGCAGTGTTGAGTGCTGTGTCGGCAAGACCTTTGCGAGCGCCGTGAGTAGTAATGAAGTATTCAATTGGAGATAGACCTTCTTTGTACGAAGGAACAATAGGGAAATCAATTGTGCGTCCGGCAGTGTTTACAATGAGTCCTTTCATTCCAGCCATCTGAGTTAGGTTTGACATCGAACCTCGAGCACCAGAGCGAAGCATGTCTTCGACAGAACCATTTTTCTCAAGGGTTCCTGGAAGCATTTTTTCGATTTCTATTTTTACTCCATCCCAAATTTCAATTATCTTACGGTATCTTTCATCAACAGAAATAAGACCGTCATTGAATTGTGAGAACACTTCTTCTTCCATCTTTCTTCCCTTTTCAATAACAGCTTTTTTGCCTTCTGGAACTTTAACATTGTCGATACCCCAAGTTATGCCGGCTTTAGTTATAAACTTGTAACCAAAGTTTTTAATTTTATCCAGAATTATTGGAGTCGCATCAATACCATAGCGATAAATAACTTCATCGATAAGTGCTGAAATACGCTTTTGGTTCATTTCTTCATTTAGAAATGGCATATCAGCTGGCAAGATTGCATTGAACAAAAGTCGTCCAACTGTTGTTTCAAACACCTTTCCGCCATAGACAGAATATTTTTCTTTTTCTGTTCCAAGAACTTTGATTTTTGAACGGAATGAGATTTCGTTAAATTCATTAGCCATTATCGCTTGGTTTGGACTCGCATAATATTTTCCTTCATTTTTTTCACCATCAACAGACTTGGTCATCCAATAACAACCGAGCGCAATATCAAGCAATTTAACAGAAACGATAGGGTCACCATTTTGTGGCTTAAGCAAATTTTTATTTGAAGCCATCAAATCATGAGCTTCTTTCTGAGCTTCGTCTGAAAGTGGAACATAAACAGCCATCTGGTCACCGTCGAAGTCAGCGTTGTAAGCCGAACAAACAAGTGGGTGAACTTGGATAGCATTGCCTTCAATAAGAACTGGGTGGAAAGCCTGAATACCAAGTCGGTGAAGAGTTGGTGCACGGTTTAGCAGAACATATTTTCCTTCAATAACTTCTTCGAGAATTGCCCAAACTTCTGGCACACCTTCTTCAATAAGTCGGTTTGCACCCTTTGTATTGTGAGCATGCTCATACTTTATGAGTTTCGCAATAACAAATGGGCGGAAAAGTTCGAGTGCCATATGTTTTGGTAAACCACATTGATCAAGTCGAAGCTGAGGACCAACAACGATAACAGATCGTCCTGAGTAGTCGACGCGTTTTCCAAGCAAGTTTTGTCGGAACAAACCTTGTTTTGATTTTAGGTTATCTGAAAGTGATTTGAGAGCACGGCGCTGAGACTGACTCATTGCCTGACTATCACCCTGACTTGTGATCGAGTTATCAAAAAGTGCATCAACTGCTTCTTGCAGAATACGTTTTTCGTTACGCAAAATAACATCTGGTGCACCGATTTCTTTAAGTTTTCGGAGACGATTGTTTCGGTTTATGACACGACGATAAAGATCGTTGACATCAGAAGTTGCGTGGCGTCCGCCTTCGAGAGCAACCATTGGACGAAGTGCTGGTGGAATAACTGGGATAGCTGTCATAAACATCCACTCTGGACGTAGGTTTGCTGTGTGCATTGAGCGAACTAAACCAATTCTCTTTTGAAGTTTTTCACGTTCAACAGAACTCGCCTTCTCAACTTTTTCTTCACATTTTTCAAGCAATTTCTTAAGATCAATGTTTTTGAATAAATTGAAAATTGCTTCAGCTCCGATTGAGGCCTCAAAACATGTTCCGTATTTTAGACTGTAGTGGTGGTAAGAAATTTCATTCAAAACTTTACCTTCGTGAATTTCACCGATTTCTTTTTTGATGTTTGTGAGAAGTTCTTTGAGTCGTTCCTTTGTTTCTTCGTCACTGGCTGTCTTCATCTTTGTTTTGAATTCAGTTTCGACATCTTTTAGAACAGTCGCTTTTTCGTCTTCGTAAACTTTGGTGACGATGTAGCCCGCGAAATAAATAACCTTTTCGAGATCGGTTATTGGAATACCAGTAAGAATAGACATTCGGGATGGCACACCGCGAAGGAACCAAATGTGAGCAACAGGTGAAGCGAGTTCGATATGGCCCATGCGTTCGCGACGAACGACAGCCATTGTTATTTCAACTCCGCATTTTTCACAAATAATACCGGCGTAACGAATACGCTTGTATTTTCCGCAGTAACACTCGTAATCTTTTTCTGGACCAAACACTCGTTCGTCGAAAAGACCTCCGCGCTCAGATCGTCCGGTACGATAGTTGATTGTTTCAGGTTTCGTAACCTCGCCATAACTCCATTCACGAATTCGCTCTGGGCTAGCCATTTTGAGCGTAATGTAGTCGAAACTTGTTGTATCTAGTGTTTTCATAATTATTTTAGATTGAATTTTCGCCAGCCGGCGAATTAGGCTTCATCTTCATTACTAATAACGACCGGTTTATCACTTCGGAGTTCGACATCGAGAGCAAGACCGCGTAGGTAGTTGAGCATGACCTGGAATGACGCTGGTGAATTTGGCTCTTTTATCGATTCTCCTTTTATGATTGATTTGAAGGTTTCTGTTCGACCCTTTATATCGTCCGATTTAACTGTGATCATTTCGCGAAGAGTATAGGCAGCTCCGTAACCTTCGAGTGCCCAGACTTCCATTTCTCCAAATCTCTGACCTCCACCTTGTGCTTTACCGCCGAGAGGTTGCTGAGTAATAAGAGAGTAAGGACCGATAGAACGCATGTGAATCTTGTCTTCAACCATGTGGTGCAGTTTCAAAATATACATGTATCCGATAGCAATATCTTGTTCGAAGTGTTCGCCTGTTCGTCCATCGAAAAGTTTAACTTTACCGTTTTCTGGCAAGCCAGCTTTTACAAGCTCTTCTTTGATTTCAACATCAGTTGCACCAGAAAATGGTGGGACGATGGCCTGATAGCCAAGAGTGTGCGCGGCAATTCCAAGATGCATTTCAAGAATCTGTCCGAGGTTCATACGAGACGGAACACCAAGTGGAGTAAGGATAATATCAATAGGAGTACCATCTGCCATGTGTGGCATATCTTCTTCGGGCAAGATTGTCGAAATAACACCTTTGTTTCCGTGGCGTCCTGCGAGTTTGTCTCCAACTGAAATATTTCTAACCTGTGCTAGCTCGATAACAACTTTTTTTATAATACCTGACTCAAGTTGGTGTCCTTGTGCACGAGAAAAAATCTTGACTGAAATAACGCGTCCGCGCTTTCCGTGTTCAAGACGAAGTGATGTGTCTTTTACGTCGCGTGCTTTTTCAGCAAAAATAGAGCGGAGGAGTCTTTCTTCTGGAGTAAGTTCTGTCTCACCTTTTGGAGTAATTTTTCCAACAAGAATATCATTTTCGCGAACTTCAGCGCCGATACGAACAATACCTTCTTCGTCGAGGTCTTTAAGTTTAGCTTCAGAAACGTTCGGAATATCACGAGTAGTTATTTCAGGTCCGAGTTTTGTATCGCGAACGGTCGAAACGAATTCTTCGATGTGAATAGATGTAAATTTACTATGTTTAACAAGTCTTTCAGAAAGAATGATAGCGTCTTCGTAGTTTGAACCATTCCAACTCATGAAAGCCACGAGTGCATTTTGACCAATAGCTATTTGTCCACCGTCAGAAGTCGAAGTATCAGCAAGCAATTCACCTTTCTTAACTTTTTGACCAACAGAAACAACAGGACGCTGGTGATATGAAGTGAAATAGTTTGTTCGCTCGAAGTTTACGAGGGTGTATCCAACTTTTTTGCCTGACTTTGTGCCTTCAACAATAATATGTTTAGCATCAACAGCGACAACGGTACCTTCTTCAGCTGACATAACAAGACGGCCTGTGTCTTTTGCAGCGAGTTGTTCAATACCAGTAGCAACAAGTGGAGCTTCTGGAACAATACAAGGAAGCGCCTGTTTTTGCATGTTCGAACCCATCAGTGCGCGGTTTGCGTCATCGTGTTCGAGAAATGGAATCATGCTTGTCGCAATAGAAAATGCTTGGTTAGTCGCGACATCCATGTAGTCAACTTTTTCTCGCTCAATCAAACCTGGGGAAGTTTTGACGCGGGCTTCTACTCGAGCATCTAGCAAAACTCCTTTGTCATCATATTTAACTCCGGCATGTGCAATGTTGTAACTTTCTTCTTCAAGCGCATTCATATAGACGATTTCGCCTGTGATTTTTCCATTTTTTACTTTTACGTACGGGGTTTCGATTATTCCAAATTCATTTACGCGAGCATAAATAGACAAGTGAAGAATAAGACCAATGTTTGGACCTTCTGGAGTGTGGATTGGGCAAACGCGACCGTAGTGAGAAGTGTGAACGTCACGAACTTCAAGTCCGGCACGCTCGCGGGAAAGACCGCCGGGACCAAGAGCCGAAAGAGTACGTAAGTGTTCTATTTCGTCCATGATGTTATTTTGACTCATAAACTGAGAAAGCTGGTTTGTTGTGAAAAATTCTTTAATACGAGCTTGGAGTGGGCGCTGATTTATAATCTGAATAGGAAGAGCAGCAGTAGCATCAATAGTAGACATTCTGTCTTGAACATTTCGCTTGATCTGCATCATACCTGTTCGCATTTTTTGCTGGAGAAGTTCACCAACAAAACGAACACGGCGCTGTGCCAAGTGGTCGATATCATCAGACTTTGAACCAGGAGTAGAATTTAGAACCATTAAGTTTTCAAGAATGGTAATAAGGTCATCGGCGTTGAGGGAACGACGCTCGAGGGATTTCTCATCCATTGGTTTTAGAAAGCGCTTGTTGAAACGGAAACGTCCGACTGGAGAAAGGTCGTATCTTGTTGTTTCAAAAAGGGAATTTATAAATTCTTTAGCATTGTCTGGGGTAGCAAGGTCGCCATCTCGAAGACGCTTGTATATTTCAATATACGAAGCACCGAGATCTTTGGCTGGATCTTTATCGATAGATAGTTTAATTATTTTTTTGTGTTCGTCCTTTTTGAAAAGTTCAATTATTTTGTCATCAGTATGAAGACCGAGAACACGAATAAGTGACGCAATAGAAAACTTGCGCTTTTTATCAATGCGAACATAAATAGCACCGTCAACATCAGTTTCGATTTCTATCCAAACTCCGCGAGCTGGGATAATTTTCGCACCGAAAACACGTTTGCCTTTTAGTTCAGCTTCTGTAAAGAAAACGCCAAAAGAGCGGGCGAGCTGTGGCACGATGACACGCTCAACTCCGTTGATAATAAATGTTCCGTGACCTGTCATAAGTGGAACATCGGAAAGGAAAATTTCCTGTTCTTTGTCTACTCCACCAGAAACTTTGTTTGTTAGTTTGACGCGAGCTTTAATAGGAGCCTCATAAGAGACTTTATTTTCCTTTGCAAAAGCTTCATCAGTTTTTGGCTCACCTACCGAAAAAGACTCAAACGACAATTCAAACTTTTTGCCTGAATAATCGTGAATCGGTGAGAACTCTTTGAAAACCTCTTTCATTCCTTCCTCAATAAGCCATTGGTATGACGCTATTTGCGTATCCAAAAGATTAGGGAATTCGACGAACGGCTTTTTGTATTTCGAAAAATACTTCTTCTCACGCATACCCACTTGCCCTAGCGCAAAACCTTTTTTTATTTTCTCCATTAAAAAATGCAAAAACGAGACGGCAAAAACGGCGACAAAACTTACGTCACCTTATTTTTCGGCTTATTTTCTTACTAATATTAAAATTTGCATAATACCTCTCCCTTGGTATTAGCTAGTAATGCTCCGCTTACGCGAAGTTGGTCGATTGAGGCCCCCATAACACAATCGTCAATCAGGCCCATAGTATACACCCGAAAAAAGCTGTGTCAATAAAAAAACGGCCGAAATGACCGTTTTTGAAAATTCACAGATACGCAACTCGGGCACTTCTTCGAAAACTGCACATTACCGATGTCTTTCTGTATGCCTTTTGGTTAAATTCACTATATCCTGCCTGATTACATTTGAGGCAGTTTTAACCATAAATTTCGGGCAGTATCCTTTAACCACAACTCTACTAGAGTGAATAATTACTTCTCCTTTGATTTTAAAATTGAATATTTCAAAACTAAAAATTGCCTGATAATTTCTCCAAGGAGAAAATTGGGCTTTATCTATTTTCTCTCCGTGCTCTGCCCGGAGTCTTGTTATCCTATCTGCTATTCTGAGCCAGACGGTGTTTTGTGAAATTTCAGTGAAAGGCACTTCCACCACTATTTCAGCCATTGATGAATCCTTGTTTTCCATTTTGACCTCCTTTTTCTATATTGTACCTATTTTATATTTTTTGTCAATTTCCACTTTTCTATTTCTTTGTGGTCACCCGATAGTAGAACCTTGGGAACTTTGTGCTTTTTGCCTTTCCATTCGAGTATTTCAGGGCGAGTGTAAAATTCGCTCGCTGAAATGCGTTCTTCTTCGAGTGATTCAAATTTTCCGAGCACTCCTTCTATTTGGCGAGAGATTGAATCTATTAAAATCATAGCTGGCAATTCCCCTCCTGTCAGAACATAGTCACCGACAGAAATATCTGCGTAATTTTTCACACCAACTTCTTTTTTAAGGATTGCGGCAACGCGCGCATCGATGCCTTCGTAGCGACCAGAGATCATGATGATGTCAGTGTATTTCTGCGTCGAGTTTTTGGTTGAGTTTTTGGTTGAGTTTTTAGTAAAGTTTTTTACAAAATCTTTCGCCATAGCGGTGTCGAACTTTTTACCACTTGGTGAGAAATTTATAATTTTTATTTTAGGTTCTATTTTTTTTGAGGAGTTTTTATTTTTACTTGAAATTTTCTTTATCGCAGCTTCAACTGCTTTTAGTACTGGTTCTGCGCGCAGGATCATTCCTGGGCCACCGCCGTATGGACGATCGTCGACAATACGCGAGACATTACCGTCAGGCCAGACCTTTTTATACTTCCCTGTTACAAATTGACGAGGATCATAAAAACTCACGCGGATCTTTTTCTCCTTAATAGCCCGCGCCAAAATAGACTCGGCTAGGTACGAGTCAAACATGTTTGGGAAAATGGTGATTATGTGAAAATGCATATACACAAGTACTTTAGCGGTTTTAAGGAGAAATGCAAACTTCGAAAAAGATAACTGCTGATAAAAAACCACCCATTCCTGGGTAGTTTTTTGAAAAAAAAATTTCGGTAAATTTAGATTCCCTTCAAATCTTCCATTGCAGCATCTATTGATGAAGCTTCTGTTGGAACTTGTTTTACTGGGCGCTCGTTTGAACCACCTTCTGGTTCGTTGATCTTGAGGTTGACGCGAGCATTGTTTTTCATACCAATAACACGAAGCAATGTTCGGATAGCTTTGGCTGTGTGGCCATCGCGACCGATTATTTTACCCATATCGTCACGATTGACAGTAAGAGTAAGGAGAACGCCCATTTCATCGACTGCGCGACCGATCTTTACATCGGCTGGATTATCAACTAGAGAACTGACAACATACTGTAGAAATTCTTGGTCTGACATAAATCTTTTTGAAATGACTGATAAGAGGCAGTTTCGATGTACTGCTCTAGTTTAAATTATACCAAATGCTTTTCTTATGGCAATTGATAAACTCTAATATTTAAATATTATTTAGCGGCTTTAAGTTCTTTTCGTTTTACTGTGGGAGTTTTCTTTGGTAAAACATTTTTCTTTTTACCTTCAATGATTCCCTGCTTTACGAGAAAGTTGTGGACAGTGTCCGAAACCTGAGCACCGGTTTTGATGCGGTTTTTTACTTCTTCGGCGTCGACAATAAACTCACTTGAGTGAGGGTTGTAAGAACCTAGAACCTTTAGGAACTTGCCTGTTTTGGCTGCATTTTTATGATCCGTCAATATGATACGGAAGTGCGCCTGATTCTTTCGGCCTATGCGTTGCAATCTGATCTTTAACATGGCGCTTATATTAACAGAAACAAACGAAATTGGCAAATACCAACTTAATAACCAGTTTTTTAAAGAAAGACTTAGAGAAAAAATATTTAGAATTAAACATTTTTTCTTGCTCATGTCAATATTTTGTGCTATTATAGTGTAATGCAGAAAAAACAACATACTCATAAAAAACCGCAAACAAAAACTGACCCGAAACCTCAAAATAATATAACCAAATCAAAAGACCTCGTTGAAGGTATTTTAGTTATAACTACTCGTGGCTCTGGGGTTATTCGCTCAAAAGAAATTGAGAAATCGATTGAAATCGATGCGAGCAAATTAAATACCGGTCTCCACGGTGACATGGTCGTGGCAAAAGTTTTGGGACCATCTCGCTACCCCGACAGTCTCATTGGTTCGGTTGAAAAAATTGTGCGTCGTTCAAAAGTTGCTCACGCAGGACTGCTCGCTCATCCGACCGACAAAAAAAGTGGAAATGACGCGAGCCAAAATGAATGGATTATGACCGGCAATGATCATCGCCTCTACACCAAAGTCAGAATAACTGAATGGGAAGCTGGCACAACGCCAAACAATATCACTCCTGAAGAAACAGTCGTCCTCGTCGCCATTACCAAGTGGCCAAAAGATGGAGTCATCGTGAACGCTATGAACGCTATTCCGAACGACAAACTTCCCGAAGGCAAAGTCATCAAAATCGCTGGCAAAAAAGGCGAACCCGATACTGAAGAAAAAGTCTTTGCACTCGAACGCGGTTTCGACGGACACTTTCCCAAAGAAGTTGAGGCTGAAGCACAAAAAATCCGTGAAGATTTTAAAGTCGAACAAACTGAAAAAGACCGTCGCGATATGCGCGGAGTTTTTACTTGTACAATCGACCCAAAAGATGCCAAAGATTTTGACGACGCTATTTCAATGCAAATTCTCCCAAATGGTAATACTGAAATAGGAGTGCATATAGCCGATGTTGCTTTTTTCGTTCAACCAGGCACAGCTCTCGACGCCGAAGCTCGCGAACGAGCGACAAGTGTATATCTCGTTGACCGCACAATACCAATGCTTCCTGAAGTTCTCTCAAACGACCTATGTTCTCTTACTCCCGCTACTGACAAATGTGCCATGAGCGCTATTGTTGAACTTACCCCAAAAAATGAAATCGTAAACACATGGTACGGACGGACAATTATTCATTCTCAAAAAAGATTTACTTACGAAGAAGCATTTGATGTTCTTGAAAATGGCGGTAAATATGAAAACGAACTTAACACTTTAAATAAAATTGCGAAATATCTGCGAAATAAAAGAATGCAGGGAGGCGCTCTTTCACTTGAAAGTGATGAAATAAAATTCACGCTCGATGATTTTGGTTTTCCAACAGGTATCACTCGCAAAGTTCGCAACGACGCCCACAAACTTGTCGAAGAATTTATGTTGCTTGCAAACTCTCTCGTCGCAGAAGAGCTTGGTGAAAATAAAGCCGAGGAGCTCGGCGGTGCTATGCTTTACCGTATTCACGAAAAACCATCTCTTGAAAAAATGATGGATCTGGTTACTTTTATGCACAGTCTGGGTCACGAAACAGAATTAGTAAAAGGCATTGTTCCCGCTCATGTACTTGCAAAAATTATTGCCAAAACAGAAGATGAAAATGTACGCGAGATAATGCAAAGTGTTATTATTCGTAGCCAACAAAAAGCAATATATTCTGGAGACAACAAAGGCCACTTTGGGCTTGCTCTTGTATATTACACTCACTTTACTTCTCCGATTCGCCGATACCCGGACGTTGTCATTCACAGACTTCTTGCTGAAATTTCCGAAGGCAAGAAAACAAATAAAAATGAGAAAAAATCATTCGTCGAAATTGCCGCCCATGCTTCGATGCGTGAAGTAGATGCACAAGAAGCCGAACGCGCATCAGACAAGTACTACCAGACTCTATATATGCGCGACAAGGTTGGTCAAATACTTTCTGGAACAGTCACGGGACTCAACGACCGCGGACTTTATGTTCGCGATGACATTAGTTATTCAGAAGGCTTTGTCAGATTTAAGGATCAGTTCAATGAAAAATTTGTTTTCAGCCGAAAAAATTACACTGCAATCGGGGAAAAATCTCGAACACGATTTGCTCTCGGCGATAAAATAAAAGTAAAAGTAACTGACGTTCGCCCTGACAGACGCGAAATTGATTTTAAGCTTGTTAAAGAAGGAGAAGAGCAGATATAATTTAATAAAATTATGGGTAAAAAAACAAGCATAATTTTTGGAATAATTTTTATTTTTTTAGGGTTATTTTTTGTTTTTCGAGAAATTAAAATTTTTGATAAAATTTCTAGCTTGGGAGTCGTAAATTACTCACCCGCCCAAGTTGGGAATTTATTAGAAAAAACGGAGCCTGCTAAAATACCAGGTGTAACTTTAACTTTCGCCGGAGATATGATGCTTGACCGAGGAGTAGAGAGCTCAGTGAAGAAAAACTTTGCTGGAGATTTTTCTATGCTTTTTGTAAATGCGAGTGAACTGTTTTTAAATGACGATATAACTTTTTTAAACCTTGAAGGCCCGGTTTCTGACAAAGGACACAATGTGGGTAGTAAATATTCTTTTGAAATGAACCCGCTAGTTTTACCGGTAATAAAAAATTCTGGAATTGATGTTGTTAGTTTCGCAAATAATCATGTCGGTGATTATACTATTATAGCGTTTAAAGATACACTTGTTCGTCTTTCTGAAAATAATATTCTATTTGCCGGCGCCGGTAATAATTATACCGAAGCAAAAACTCCAACTATTATCACAAAAAATGGAATGACTGTAGGGTACTTGGCATTTTCTGATGTTGGACCAAATTGGTTGCCGGCTAAAGATGGCAACCCAGGAAAAAACACAAGTGACAATGCGGGAATACTCCTTGCTAGTGATCCAAATTTTTCTCAAATCATTTCTGAAGCAAAAACTAAGGTCGATGTGTTAGTGGTTTCTTTCCATTGGGGCGATGAATACAAGGCCCATAATATACGCCAAGAAAAACTGGCTCATTTGGCTATTGATTCCGGTGCCGATATTATTGCGGGCGGACACCCACATGTCGCCCAAGATCTTGAAACATACAATGATAAGCTAATTATTTATTCACTTGGTAATTTCATTTTTGACCAATATTTTTCGAAAGAAACAATGCAAGGACTGGTTGTCCAAACTACTATTTCAAAAGACGGAGTAATAACCGATACAAAGAAATACACAAACCAACTAAACAAATTTTACGCAATTGAGTCAATTGTGAGATAATATAGAGTCAAATTATGGATGTCCCGTTTTATAAAAAATTCCTGTATGGCGCATCAATATTTATTGGTGTTTTTGCTATCGGAATTGGGGCAGGTTTCGCTATTGATAAAGTACAAAGCATAAGGCAAACTGCTGCAATTGCCAATGCAATCACCGGAGATGAAAATAATACAGTTACTGGAGTGGACTCTGAGGCAGAAGAAAACACCATCCCTGACTACTCGGTTTCCCAGCTATCCTCAACCAACAACAATCTCCCTGGTATTACACTTACTTTTACAGGCGATATCAAGCTAAATGGGAGTATGAAAAATCTAGTAAAAACAAAACTAGATGGTGATTACCAAAAAATATTTGGAGCAGCCAAAGGTTTGATCGAAAAAGCAGATATTACATATGGAAACTTCGTTGGTACTTTTGGAAATACTGACAGCAACAAAACTGAAGTAGGAGCTCTCAAAGGACTCCAGCAATCTGGCTTTGATGTTTTGTCACTTAGTTATACTGGCTCAAATCTTTCTATAAAAAACTTAACTGAAACAATGCTTTCTATCGACGGCAATGGTCTTCTGCGAACTGGCGCTGGTTGGTCATATGCCAATGCTCGTGAACCAAGGCTTATTGAAAAAGATGGCGAAACTATTGGCTACTTATCTTTTTCTGATAATAAAAATGATTGGCCAAAAGCATTTGAAAAAGATGCGGGCATACTATCCGCAAATGATCCTCAGATAGAAGAAATAATTTCCGAAGCCAGAGCAAAAAGTAATGTTTTAGTTGTGAGTTTCAATTGGGCAGAGTCCAGTAAAACTCACACACTCAGGCAAGAACTTCTTGCACACACAGCAATAGATTCTGGTGCTTCAATTGTTGTTGGTCATTATGGCAACAATTTACAAGACATCGAATATTATCACGGTGGACTTATTGCCTACAACCTTGGAAATCTTTTAACAGGATCTGGGACTAAAGCTGATGGTATTCATGGTCTGATTTTAGAAACCAATATTAGCCATGGTGTTATCAACAACATTCGTGCCTATGGAGTAACTGAACATAAAAATGGTTACATAGATTCTGTAAACGAAATCTCAGCCGAATCACTGATCCGTGAAAAAGGTGTTATAAACCAAAAATCGGAGCCTAAAGATTTTGAAAAAATTCTTCCATACAGCATCGCAAGAAATACTGTAAGCCGTGGTCCGAAAGTAAATAAAGTTGCTATCACAATTGATGATGGCTGGAATCCAGTTGCTGTCAAAAGAGCTCTCGATGTTTTGAGTACGAAAAGTGCAAAAGCTACTTTCTTTATTGTTGGGTCAGTCGCTGAAGCAAACAATCTAAATCTTATTCGTGCGGTGACGAATGGCATCGAATTAGGAAATCATACCGAAAATCACGGCTGGCTAACACTTATGGGACAGGCACAAATCGCCAAAGAAATGGCTGGTTGGCAAACGAAAATTGATGCTGCGATAAACCAACATTACGAAACTTTTTGGTTTAGACCACCTTTTATGGCTGGTTTTATTGGACATACTCCGACCGCTGAGTTAGTTACAAAAATCGCCAAAGAAAAAAATATGCGCATTGCACTTTGGGGTATCGATCCATATTCTGGTGTTTCAGAAAAAGCCAATGCACCAGCGATAACAAATTATATAGTTTCAAAAGCTGAACCCGGAAGTATTATCCTTCTTCATTTTTCCAAAGAACACATCATTGCTCTTCCAGATATTATAGACGGCCTTCGTGCCAAAGGACTTGAGCCTGTCACGATGTCTGAACTAATGAAATAAAAAAAAACCGCCCCTTATAAAAAGAGACGGCTCTAAACTTATTTGAAAAAATCAATGCATTTCATTTTTTTCTTTACTAGGGCTAGTGTTGTTTTTGCCATAGTGGTTGTGAACTTGACCGTGGTAATTTGTCACCGGCCCGTGGTAATTTGTAGTACCACCACCTCCTGTAGATGGATTACTGTTATTATTTCTCGAAGTGCTGGTTATTAAAAACACAACTCCTCCAAAAATTAATAATAAAAGCAGTACCCCAAAACCCTGGAAAAATCCAAAATCAGAATAATAAAAATGATGACAACTTGATATTTCGTCGCAATGACTTTGTCCTGAAAATGTTGGGCAATTCACATTGACGATAACATCGCCTTCGTTGCGAACCACTCGAGCACTTTTATCCGAACAACCAATGTCGTTCGTGACTTTGCGCTGAGACGGCATTATTCGGTGTGTAGGTTCCGAAATTCGAGGCCCTTGTGAATATTGAAACGGAGGGCAAGGCGGGCATGGATTATCATTTCTGATTAATGTGGCTTGTGTCTCATTTGGTGCCTGATGTTGCTCCAATAAAACTCCGCTTTGAATTGGTGTCGCCGTAGCAACTAATGTAATCGCGAACATCGCGAAGGCAATTGCAATGATTTTTTTCATTTCTCTATTTTTTTAGTAAGGTTAGAATTGCCAGTATTATAGCACATAACAGTCTATTTTGTCAAGCACAATAAAGGGATGGTCGGGAAGCCATTATCTATGGGTATCATCTTATATAAAACGAGTTTTTGTAAAGGCGAATTTATTTCGCTACTGCAAGCGCCTCCTCAAATTGTATTGAGAGTAATTTAGATCCCCCATCTGCCCCGACAGTAACACCGTAAAGTGCATCCGCTCGGGACATAGTTTCGCGATTGTGAGTGACAACTATGAGCTGAGAAACTTTTGAAAGTTCAACAATAAGATCACCGTACTTACGAGAATTGGCTTCGTCGAGTGCAGCATCCGTTTCGTCAAGAACAAGAAATGGTGGTGGATTCACTTGTGACATTGCAAAAAGAAGAGCAATAGAAGTGAGGGATCTTTCGCCACCAGAGAGCATTGTCAGTTCACGAACTTTTTTTTGAGGCAAAGAAACATTGATATCTATTCCCTGCTCGAAATGCTCTTCGGTATCTCCGTCGCCTGCCAAATCACTTTCAAATTCCATATCTTCTTCTATCCCGCGACGCTTACGAGGTTTTTCAACAATTACAGAAAGAAATGCATTTCCTCCTCCAAACATTAACGCAAAGAATTTTTGAAATTCAATATTTATTTTCTCAATACCAGTTTTAAATTCTACATCTAATTTATCTTTAAGATCGCTTATCATTTCTTCGAGTGACTTCATTGCAAGATTTACATCTTCAAGTTCGTGCGTCAAAAAACCATCTCGCTCAACAACCTCATCGTGCTCCTTTATAACATCACCTGCACCACCAATACCAGCTTCTTCAAGTTTTATTTTTATGCGTTCTATTTTCTTGCGACGATCTTCTTGGAGAGAACGGTCTTCCAATATTTCACCAATATTCTCATTCTGGCCTGCGCTTTCTTTATTTGAATTATCATTTTCTCTATTTACACGAAGCATATGAGCCCCGAGCAAAGCTGATGCTTCGCGCATTTCCTCATCGAAATCCAACTTTGTTTTCAGAAGAGCATTTTTTCGGAATGAAAGTTTCTCGAGCTCTGACTCAAGTCTATTTTTCTCCATCAAAAACTCATAGCGTTTGCCTTCCTTAGCTCGGCGATCTTTTTCCTCTTCCTCGTATTTTTTCTTGGCAGTTTCCTCGCGTGATTTCAATTCTAATTCCTTTTCACCTATCTCATCGAGCGCATCTTCGATAGCATTTTTTTCAGAAATAAGTGATTTGATTTTTGAATCATCAACAACATCACTTTGGTTACTATTATTTAAATAATTGGCATTACCTTCTTTTGAAACATAAGTCTGGCGAAATTGCCCGACGGCTATTTGCATCTTTTTAAGAGTTGGGATTATTTCATGAATATTGGTTTGTGATAAAACAAAAGAAATAAGTCTTTCCATCTCACTCAGCAGTTCAGAAACTCGCTCCCCGGAGATAGCTTCATTTGCCTCACTTACTCCGGCAATTTCTTTTTCATTTTGACGCTCATTCTCAACCTCAAGCAAAGCTTCGATGCGTCCGAGTTTTCGCGAAAGATCATCGTAGGTTCGGCGTAAAGTTTCTCGGTCGGTGGCAAGCATTCCAAGCTCTACTGGTTTTGATAAATTGCGAACATCTTCCGAAATGAGTGACAAATCTTTTTGCAAATTACCAAGCAATTCTTTTATCCCTTGTTCTTCTTCTCCGAAAGTTTTTTCACCATCTATAATATATTTCTCCTCGCGAACAATATACTCACGATAAAGCTCGGCGAGTTCTTGGCGGAGTGTTTCAGCTTTTTGGATTTTCTCGACTTGGCGCTTTAGAAATGCCAAGCGTGGTGCAAGTTCACGCTTTTGAACCAAAACTTCTTTCATATTTTCTCGAGTCTTTATAAGTTTACGGTCAGCATCTTTTAGACGATATTGATAGACCTTGAGTCCGAGCGCGTCCTCGATCATATCTTTTCGGTCGCGTGAATTTGAAGATAAAAGCCGGTCAGCCTCACCTTGAGAAATAATATGGTGACCAGATGCACCAATATGCACACTAGTAAGCAGTTCTAGAATATCTTTGAGGCGAACTTCAGAACCATTTAAAAGATATCGGGAAACACCATCAGCGTAAACTTCTCGAGTAATTGTTATTTCATCAAAATCGAGTCCGCCGTTGTGGTTTCCAGTTTTCCCAGATGACGGAGAATTTTGTGGAAATTTAAAAACTTTTGTTTTGTTATCGAAAGTAATTGAAACCGAGGCACGGTTGAGTTTGCTGAGAGATTTTGAGCCTTTGAAAATGAGATCGCTACCAGACTTACCACGCATCGACTTCATCGACTGCTCGCCGAGCACAAAACGGAGCGCTTCGACGACATTACTTTTACCCGATCCGTTCGGCCCAACAATAGACGTCACTGGACGCTCAAATGAAAGCACGCTTTTTTTGGCAAATGATTTGAAGCCTGACAGCTCGAGCGTTTTTAGCATGTTGCTTCTATTTTACGGGAAAAAGTCGAGAAATCAAAGGGAAAAACTTGATAATAAATTTATCTATATTTGGTATCTTAACCACTATGTCACAAACAACCATGACGGTGAGCTTATTCTACAAATAGCCAAGGATTACTACGAGTCGAGATTGAAATCTACAATACTCATATCAGGAGACGGTGATTACCATTGCATCATCGAGTTCCTGAAGGAAAAACGGGTGCCGATCACAATCATTTCACCAAATAAAAGTTATCTTTCATCTTTATTGAGAAAGACGAGAGTTCCAATAGTCATTTTAGAAGATTTCAAACATAAATTAAAAGTAAAATGAAAAAGCCCCGGATATGCCGTGACATATCAAGGGTCTCTTTCATACTGATAGGAATATCATAATATATTACCTAAAGACATGCAAGTTATTGTAATGTTAATTCTTGCCTTATCTTATATCCATTACCATGTTTCAGAAAACCCAAATATGATTGGACTATGTTTTCTTTTCTACCACTTTTCTGAATACACTTCCACATTCTTCGTTTAGTTACCGTTCGGAGCACTTTATGCCTATGGAAATGAACCCAGCCGAGAAAATCCACGCCAGAAGCCAAGGTTTTTATAAAAACTTTGTCGGGGTGCAGAGATAGCTTCAAATTTTCGGTCAAAAAAACTGATATCTGGGACAAGATGGTTTCAAGACTTTTCTTGTCTTGTGACAAAAAGACAAAATCATCAGCGTATCTGATGTAGTGTCTTGCTTTCAGCTTATGCTTCACGAACTGGTCAAACTCATTCATATAAATATTTACTAGGATTTGAGAAGTAAGGTTGCCGAGTGGTAAGCCTTTACCTTTTTCTATTGAATGAAAGCTCATAATAATTTTGGACAATAACCATAGGATATTTTGGTCAGGGATATAACTTGTCATAATTTTAGTTAGCACCTCTTGGTCTATCGAAGCAAAAAACTTTCTGATGTCACATTTCAAAACCCAGACTGTCTTTGTATTATTTTTTGAAACGATATTTGAAAAAGCCTCAAATCTACTCATCGCCTTGTGTGTTCCTTTTCCTTTTCTACAAGAGAAAGAATCGGAAATAAATGTCTTGTCGAAAAATGGGTATAACTTACGATAAAGTGCACGGTGAAGCAACCTATCTCGCACGCAAGCTTTGTGTATACTCCTGGGTTTTGGATCTGAAATATTAAAAGCTTTGTACGGTGAATGTAAATATGTTTTATTGTAAAGATCATTGTGAAGCGCAATAATATTACCCATAAGGTTTCTCTGAAATAATTGAACATCTTTTCTTTGTCTCTTCCCTTTTACAAATTCACCCCATGCTTCAAGCAAATTTTCAAGCGATATGATATCTTGGTATGTATGATCGAATTTAATTCTCATTCCTTAAATATTACCCCCCCCCCGAGCACTTTTACCAGTTCTAGGCAGTTTTAAAAATCTATATATTTTTGGTACGCTATTTATCAAATATTACCAAAAGCACACAGGCACACTCTGGGACAAAGGATTGACACGCTATTTATTGAAAGTATTGAAGCAATTTCAATTGCCAGTTTTTTATCACGACAAGAAAAGCAACCATATGTTCGTGTTGCTATTAGAAAAATCGACACTTTAAAAGTGTTACTCATGATACTCTGGGAAACCAAATCTATAGACGATAAAAAATACATCGCCCTCTCGGTAAAGCTCGAAGAAATTGGAAAGATGCTCGGCGGCTGGAATGGACAATTAGCAAAACAAAACTCTCCCAAATAGAGGGAGAGAAATGAAGAGAGTTGCGAAACGGCAAACGCGAACCCGTTCTCACGATTCCACCTGTTATCAGGCTTGTCATAGTACGCATTGAGCCAACGACCATCGTCGTTACGGTTCGCGTTGAGCAAGTTAGGATCGCCATCGGAACGCGCGAGATATCATCCGTGCCACCACCCTTTGAGTTCTCTCAGGATTGTATTTTATTCGGCATCGCAATGCCTCAATGTCTCGCGCCAAGTATCTTCGTTTTTGCAGGTTACATGCACTACTCTATCCGAAACCATGATCGCGGATACACTCAATGCAAGGATACTGGGTTCGGTAGCGCCCAACCGTGATCGTGCGCATATTCACCTACTGCCATCGGCAATTATATCGTATTTTATATTTTATGAAAAAAATAGTCCCCGATTTAAAAAATCGAGGACTAAGGACTAAATGCAAAGAACTGAAGTTCTGAGCATCTTAATTTTGAGTACTAACTTGCGAAACGGCAAACGCGAACCCGCCCTCACGATCCCACCTGCTATCAGGCTCGCCATAGTACGCAAAGAGCCAACGACCACCGCCGAAACGGTCCGCGCTGAGCAAGTTAGGATCGCCACCGGAATCCTTGATCGGTTCGTGCATAGCAACGATCCAGATAAGCCCCATTGCTTCGATCTCCTCGTCTGTGAACTTTTCACGGATGAGACATGCGATCTCAGCGTTTGGTGTTTCCAATTTGCGATTGGCAGCTTCGCTACGGATCTTCTTAGTGATACGGTTGTTGTCTTCGAACAGCATCCCTTTGAGTACCGCAACTTCGGTTGTTATTCCAGAAGTAGGCTTGAAATCTTTTGAAAGTAACACACTCTTAGCATAATCGCTGAGGCGGTATCCTTTTTTCTCAAGACGCACAATCCATTCTGCCCCGGTAGCGCCGTCAGAAATGACATTGAAGTAAATTACTCCATCTTTTTCTGTCCAGCTCCTTGCCGGTTCTGCAATAGTGATTTCACCACGAAGGAATCTATTAACTCCTTCTTCTCCACCAAGTTTGTTCCATACGGCTTCTACTCGGCCAAATGTAATATCAGGATATTTCATTCTTATAAGTTTTTAGGCTATTAGCCTTTTGTTGCTTACTGTCCGCAAGCTGGAGCGTGACTTTTGTTAGCCATAGCCAGAAAGCACCTCGTCGAAAGGAACCTTTTGGCTATGGCTATTTGCAAGTTAGTTGGAAAGGAACTGTTTTATATTATACTCTTATTAACACAAAAGTCAATAGCTATGTAGTTATTCCCTCCACCCCTTTTTCTCAAGCGCACCTTCCGCCGCCGAAGTTTCGGCTTCTTGTTTAGATTTGCCTTTGCCACTCGCAATGTGCTCGCTACCAAAGAAAATACCGACAGTAAATTGTTTGTCGTGGTCTGGCCCAGTTTCCTTCATCACTTTGTAGGCCGGAGTGAGCGAGTAGTGTTCTTGCGCCATTTCTTGGATATAGCTTTTGGCGTCGCGCCAGAGTTTCTTTTTTACGATTTCATCGATACGACCTGCGAGAGTTTTTAAAATAAATTCGGTTGCAATATCGTAACCTTGGTCGAGGTAGATAGCACCGACAACAGCTTCATAGGTATTGGCGAGTATGTACTGACGGGCTTTGCCATTGTCTTTCTGCTCGCCTTTCGACAAAAGCAAATATTCATTCATACCGAGCTCGCTAGCAACCTCAGAAATGATAACAGCATTGACGAGTGCCGAACGGTAGCTCGTGAGTTCACCTTCGGTAACATTTGGATACTTATCAAAAAGGAAACGGGTGATAGCGAGTTCAAGAACCGCATCACCAAGGAATTCGAAGCGTTCGTTGTGAAAAAGTCCGGTGTTCGGATTTTCGTTGATATATGAGCGATGGATAAATGCTTGAGTTAAAAGACCTCGGTCTTTAAAATTGACGCCGATGGCTTTTTCAAATGATGGAAAATCTGGCATAGAGTTTTTAGATTTCGCAAAAACAGTGTTCCGAAACGATTCGGCACGCTCTTTTTACGCAGAGACTGTACGCGTGACTGCGCGTTAGTTCTGGCTAGTTATAAATTCGACTGATTTTTGAATCATAGCGACAGTATCGTCGTATGTTGTCAGGCTTGGTACTTCGGTCACTGGAAACCATTTGGCATCGGTGAGACCGTCTTTTTGCTCCAGGAGTAGCGTCTGAAAGGGCGCTTCACCAAGGAAGTATGTCACCTGCTTTCGTATCTTACCCTTTTCTGGATGAGATGCAATATACTCGTTTTCGCCGAGAACAGTTTTGACAACAATTGGCAAACCGATCTCTTCACCAATATCGCGGACAATACCGTCTTCTGGTGTTTCGCTATCTTCAAGACTGCCTTTGGAAAGAGTCCAGTAGCCGAAAATGTCATGCACGAGTGCGAGGTATATCATGCCTTCGTGAAGTGCATAGACAACGGCACCAACTTTTTTCTCAATTGGCAGAGACTCAATGTCGACAAGCTCGTCTTTTTTCTTTTTGGAAACTTCATCTTTGCCTGGCTCGCCGATTTCTTTGTAAACAGCACCGAGTACTCCATTGATAAACTTACTGGAATTTTCACCACCAAAACTTTTGGCAAGTTCAATAGCTTCGTTGATTGCGACTTTTGGTGGGACTTGGGTTCTGTCACCAAAAAGAAGCTCAGTGAGCCCCATGCGCAGAATATTTCGATCAACAATATTTATTTTCTCAAGTGGCCAGTCTGGCGCAGCTTTTGAAATAATATCATCAACAACAGAACGATGACGCAGTACGTCAGTGGTGAGAGCAAGAATGAAATCGCCATCTTCAAGACCTGGGCCGTATTCTTTGATATCCCTTTCTACTACATCAGCAACAGCCTCGTCTGGCACCTTACGAAAATCCCACTCAAAGAGTGATTGGAGAACAATGGATCTTGAAAGATGTCGATGTGCCATATTTGATGTAAGGAACTAAATACTTGTGCCGGTGGGCGATTACTTTTTCTTTGCTACTTTTTTACCTGCCTTCTTGTCCGCTTTCTTTGCTGTCTTTTTCGTTGTTTTTTTCTCTACGCGCTTCATGACGTCGATAACTTGGCGACCTCTGTACACACCTGTGACGAGACTAGCGCGGTGGCGGAGGTGCGGAACACCTGTTTTGCCGTCCACGGCAATAGGCAAGCCCGAGAGGGCGTGGTGGGAGCGGCGGTTTCGCGTATGACTGCGAGTATGTCTCATTCGTACTACCATGTAAGATAGTATACGGATTTCTGAGAAAAAGGCAATATATTAGGCAATTAACTGGCTTTTTGGCCTTCAAATATTTTGACTCTCGCCTTTTCAAGTCGTTTGTTGGCATCGGAGAATTTTTCGTAAATTTCGATTTTTTCAGATGGATATTTTTCAGATGAAATTTCGGTTAGTTTTTCTTCAAGTCTTTTTAGCATTTCTTCGATATACATCCCGTCTGTTACGTCAGCGTCTTTTTGGGCACTAAATCCTTCTACTTTGGATAGTTTGTCAAAGAGAATCTTCATAGATGAATTGTCTTGATTTATGAGGTATTTTCGATTATTCAAAAAATTAATTCTTTCATCCTCATTTTTCTTTATAAGTTCCTCCATTTTATTTATTGCTTCGGCATGTTTTGCTTTACTATCTAAAAATCCCAATTTTTTATTTTTCAATTGTGTAAGTTTTATTTTTTCCTCCAGAATATCCAGATCTTTCACACCTATTTTACCAGTGTAATCACCTATTTCTTCAAACTCTTTTCCAAGTTTGGGAACATTCAAAGTTATTCCGACAGATGGGATTTTGAAATAGATTTTTTCACTCATTTGCCCGTCAAAACGACCCATACTATTCCTAACAGTTTGAAGTGCCCAGTCTGCATTTTCCTTTCTGTTTTCAGTATTTTTAATTTCGCGAGCAATTTCTTCGGGATATGTGTTCATTTCTCTACTTTGCATATAGATCATATTTTGATCAACGCCGGCATCAACAAAATCATTTATATCATTTTTTTCAACCTCTTGTTTCTGCATTTTTTCTTCAAAATATTTCTTCAACTCGCTCGGAGATAGTTTGAGCGCTAGTGAGACTGGATTTTTTATTAGTGAAATTTTTCCGCCTAATTTCCGAGAAAGTGAATAGCTATTTTCTACACCAAAATTTTCCTCCCAACCTACGCTATTATTTTTTGAACTAAATATTTCATTTATTTTTTCAATATCTCTTCCCTCAATGATTTCAAGCAAACCATCGTTGGCTTTTTGAACACCTTCCAAATATTCTCTCACTGAAACCAAGTCGACTACCGGACCATTGTCGTTGACTCTTTCTCCAAGTTCCTTATTTATACTAAGAAGATTTTTACTTCCTGACTCAAAGCCAAGTGTTGAAATATGAGTGATTAATTTCTGGCCACTTTCACCGTAATAGCGCATAATTCTTTGGTAAATTTCGCTATCTTTATCTACAAAAACTCTGTTGTATCTTTCGTTGTATTCATGCAATTTATTTTCGCGGAATTCAGAAAACATCTTATAGGCTTCTCCTCTTTCAGCTTCGTATTTTTCTACTCTCTCTACATCTTGCCCAATAGCTTCCAGATTTCCTTTATTTTTGACCTCGTACATATTCGCGACCTTAGAATGTAATTCGTTTTTTATTATAGCAAGAACTTTTTCTTGCTCTTCCTTTGGTAGCATTAATATTTCTTCTTTTTTCTCAATAATATTTAAATCCCATTTGCCATTCTGCAAAGCGGAAAGACCGAAATAATGACTTAGGTTTCCCTCACTAGGTAGGTATTTATTAAGGATTGCTTCTTTCTCTTTTTCTTCGGCAACCCGTATCCCTTCTTTAGTTTTAGTAAAGAGTTCTTCGACTGTTTTTTCTTTTTTTGACAAAGCTTCTTGATTTTTCTCTTTTTCTGTACTTAAAGTAATAACTTTTTCCTGCAAACTTTTCCATTCATTTTTTTCAGTACTGAAAACATCGCTGAAAACATCTTTGGTTTTCAATTTGTTATATAAAGCACCGTCATTGTCTGCGTTTTTGGCTTCGTTTACTACTTGACGACCACTTGAAATAATTCGGCCTCGCTCGCCTCTTACTTCACTAAGTGATGAAAATATTTCATCTCGCTTGTTTTGGATGTCTTCGAGCTCTGCTTTTTCTTTCTCGTATTCTTCTTGAACTGATTTTTCTTCATCTTGCTTTTTTTGTTTTTTGAGATTTTCTTCTTCCTGTTTCAAATTTTCCTGCTCTGTTTTTAGAGCTTGGATTTTTTCGAGCGAGGAAGGAATGCCACCTGGATTCATATACAAGAATAATACCACCTATGACACCACTATCGATAAAGCCGGTGTGGATTTATATATATTATTTGAGCCGAGAGCGGGAATCGGACCCACGTTCCTACTTTACGAAAGTAGTGTTCTGCCACTGAACTATATCGGCCTACTAAAACAAGTCTGAGGCACAGACTTGTTCAGTTTTATTTTTAGTTAGAATAAATTATGGTTGCTTTTTAGGGGTTTCTACTGGAGCTTCTTTTTTTACGGCTTGTGTCACTCCTTGAGATGGATTGATCGAGATCGGAGCAACATTGATTATCTTGTTAGTCGATGGACGATACAATATCGCTTTCATCGCGGTGGTGTATGCGAACAGAACATCACCATTTTCAGCTAGTGTAAAAAAATCCTGTCCCTTTAGTTTTTCTTTATCTGAAATCGTGGCAACAGTAGGAACCTCATCTTTTGGTAATTCCATTAGCTTGCCAAGTGTTCCAACTAGTGTAGCTGTTTTTTTCTGCACTTCAATACTTGGATCTATTTTTAGAGCTTGGTATTTTTTATAATAATGGAATGAGCCGTATACACCGAGTATTGCAATCAGAAAAATCGTGGGTACAAAAAATTTCTTGTAACTTCTTTTTTTAGCAACAATTTCTTTTCTTTCAATTATTTTTTCTTCTTGAATGCTTCCGTCTTTTGTATTCACCTCCTTCATATTTATTTCTTTCATATGTTTAAATAATATTAATAATTTTATAATAACCATATCTATTGTACAGGAACGGGAGAATCAACTACTGGCAACGGCGGGGCAACTTCTGTAACCGTCGGCACAACTTCAGGAGGAACCTCTGTTTGTACTGCTGTTATATCTGGGACCAAACCAATGTCTGGTGTCGGTATAGTCTCAGGAACAGGAGCAACCTCTGAAGTAGTGGAATCTGCTGTTGGTATATTAACATTATTAAGAAGTGTTTGCATCTGGTCACCGGTCACGCAAACTTCAGAACCATCTGATTTTTTAACACATATTTCTTCTGTGTGTACTTTTTTAGCAAATACTTCATCAAAGTATCCGCGAATAGCAATGACACGGGCGGACACAAAGTCGGTAAGAATTTTTGTTCCAGTTGCGACTTTTGCTTCAATAATTGAAATAGGATTTTGAGCTATCTCGGATTGAACATCAGAAATGAGAGTTACCAATCCTTCTGTTGTAGAAATATCTCCCATCAAAAGCGATTGATCTTTCATTGAATATTTACCCGGCGAATATGTATTTTTTATAAAGGCGATTACTTGACCAACACCTTCTCCGCCAAAAGAAGTAAGTGCTTGTCCGATAACCATTCCATCTTCTGTTGCTTTCATTGCGACTCCCGGAGTCGTGGAGCTAGCAAGGAAATCCCCCGGTTCAATCACACCATTTTCAACAGAAACATTCATTGGAACGCGACCAGAGAGTGCGACTGCAACTTGTGACGAGCCTATTCTTTTTCCATCATCAAGTATAAGTCCCGGCTGAGTAGAAACAACGCCTAATACTTCTTTATCGTAAGTATTCGTTGTTCTTGTGACGCCTGACTCAAGTGAGTGATCTATTCTGACCAATTCTCCTGGTAGCAATCCCACATCACTCGTATTGTATATTTCAGCCAAATCAGCACCGCCTGTATTTGTAGAATTCGTTACCATTAGAAAACTTCCGGCATTGACAACGGGCGATGCGGCTACCGTTGCTACGTTTTGTGCAAATTGGAATTGGAGGTTTCCAGCGGTTCCAGCTGTCGTTACATATCCATGAACAAATACGCGCTGGGTTAATACTGCCGTTGTTGCAATAGCGCAAGAAGTTCCACTGGCAATAATATTACAATATGCGGAAGAGGTAGCAGAAATAGCATTAACTCCCTCCAGATTTATTGTCGCGCCGGCTGGAGTAGTGAATGTATATTTCAAATCAGCAGTTGCATTTGATACGTTAGTATTAATACTTGCCTGAACATAATAAGTTGTATTTGCAGCCATAGCAAAAACTAATTCCGGATCATTTAGAAAGACTGTCGAATTTGAAGTAGCCGTTGTCGGAGAAGCTTTTACTATATATTTACTGCCATCAGTATCGCAATTCTTCCAGGCTCCATTTTCATAACAACGGAATTTATTTGAAGTAGTATTGTAATAAGTTCCACCATTTATACCAGCCGGATCAGCGCTCCCTGCGTCAAGCACCAATAGATCCGGTGTCGCTTTTCCAGTAATAGAACCGATTTGGATTTTACTTGATGTCGCTGTTCCGCCAGCCTCAAGAGTAATCGCGTTTGCGCCAGTTGTCGTAATTGTTCCTGCTCCTGCAAAAGTTAACCCTGTAGCTGATGTGCCAATAGTATCTATCGAGAGTACGCCGGTTAGTGCACCGCCTGTTGTGAGATTGAGTCCTGTTGAGGCAATTGCCAAAGTATCGGAAGTAGAGCCCAACACAATAGTGTCAGTAGATGCCCCGTTTGTACCAATATTGATTGCGTTGTTTCCGCTACCAGTACCGATATTAATTGTTTTTGAATCGTTGCCGTTTCCAATATTTACAGTTCCTGTTGTTCCAGAATCTAATGTCACTGAGCCTGTTGTGTCAGATTTTATGGAAACCACACCGCCAGTACTAGCAAGCAATGTAATTCCGCCAGAACCAGAATATATATTGACAGTAGTTCCATCTGTAATATTACCAATTGTCACAGTTTTTCCAGAAGCACCTGTTCCGATATTTACCGCACCAGTAGTTCCTGAGTCAACAGTTATATCGGAAGTTGTCGTTGAAGAAATTGTTCCCGCACTAGCAAAAGTTAGACCGGTTGCTGAAGCTCCGATTGTGTCGATAGAGGAGACACCAGTTATGGCGCCCGCACTAGAAACATTTAAACCAGAGGAAGTAACGACAAATGTCCCAGTTGCATTTCCAATAGCTGTATTTGATGATCCGGTTGTATTTATACTTGCCGTTCCACCAGAGACAGTAATGCCGGCGGACCCTATCAACAAGCCTGCGGAAGTAATTGTTCCTGACCCAGTTGAAGAAATATTTCCGGAAGTTGAAATAGCGCCAATTGAAGAGACGGAAGCAACTCCAGTTAGTGCGCCCGCGCTCGAAACATTTAACCCGGAAGATAATAATGAGAACGTATCATCAGCTCCGTTACCAATGACTATTGTATTTACAGCGACACCATCACCAATGTGAATTGTTTTTCCACTTGTTCCTGTACCAAGATTAACCGCACCCGTAGAACCAGAGTCAAGATTGAGAGCACCTGTTGTTCCTGAGGTTATTGAAAGAGCTGAGCCAGAAGCTGAAGTAATAGCGAGAGTGCTTCCGCCAGCGAGAGTTGTTGCACCTGTGCCTGTCAGTGTTGCGCTTCCTGCAGAAACTCCGAAACGAGTACTACCGCCGGTAATAAAGTTTAAACCTTGAGCGTCTGTGGTTCCGAGAGAAGCAGAAGTTCCGAAAGCATTGCCCGACTGAACAAAAGCAAAAGAGTTAATTGTTGTTGCAGTGGTTGGAGTACATCCTAGACGCCATCTAGTAGCACCGGAATCGTACTGTGTACAGAAAGTTGTACCCGCTGGAATAATAACATCGGAACTAGTTCCAGTGATAATTCTATTTCCGGCAGTGGAGCTTGCAGACTCATTGCTTATCGTCAGATTGAAAGATGACGCATTCATAAACCGAATATACAAACCATCTACACCGCCTGCTATTCCAGTAAATGTTGCAGTATCAGTGCCTGTATAACGGATTAAACCACCCGAAGCTAACACAATATTATTTTGCACGCCTGTTGTTGCATAGTCAGTTCCTTTTGGTGTAATAAAATTGCCAGCAAAAGTTGAATTTCCGTTTACTGTTAAATTTCCGCCAGCAGTAATTAGTCCGCTTCCTGTAGTTATTGGTCTATTTGTTGTTGTATTAATACCGAGAGTGCCTGCACCAGTCATATTTAGGATCGAATCGTCCGCGACGAAAGTAAGGGCATTCGCATTATTAGTCATAATCCCAGATCCAGTCGTAAAAGTATGACCTCCGGTAATAGCAACATCACCACCCAAATTTATTCCACCAGAACCACTATTTATATTTATAGCAGTTGATGTAGT
Organism: uncultured Candidatus Saccharibacteria bacterium; assembly: GCA_964354985.1. Taxonomy (GTDB): domain Bacteria; phylum Patescibacteriota; class Minisyncoccia; order Phycocordibacterales; family UBA9973; genus JAGOSA01. Next base: position 49,811 of record CAYHBR010000001.1, read on the forward strand.
AACATTTCCAATAGTAATATTTTTTGCATTTGCATTTGTTCCAATATTTATTGCACCAGTAGTTCCTGAATCTAAAGTTAGGATTCCAGTTGTTCCCGTAGAAACACTAAGCGAAGAACCATTGCCCGATGAAAGACTGGTAGTCCCCGCTCCAGATAAAGTAAGTGTTCCACCGGAAGACATACTCAAATTTCCTGCACCACTATCGGTGATACTTAAATTTTTCCCTGCCAAGTCTATCGTGCTATTTGCATCAACAGTCATCGAGTCAGATAGTTCACTAAAATCAAGAGCGTCGGTTAGACTTGAAGCAATTGATGACCATTTTATCCCTGTAGCTTGGGTAGAATCAGTGGTCAAAACAAAACCATTTGTAACACCAACAGGCAGTCTTGTTGAACTATTTACTCCGTTTCCAATAATTAAGTCACCTTTTGTCGTCACCGGAGAAAGTGCACTGAATGCAGAAGCAACTGTTGTTTGCCCGGTCCCACCCTGAGCAACACCCACTGTTCCGGTTGAAGTTAGATTTTTTGAAGCATCAGTAAATACAACTTTTGAAGCAGTAAGACTTGGGAGACTTACTGTACTACCGAGACTTATTGTCCCCGCACCTGAAATATTAAAATCTCCAGAAGCTAGAGCAAAAGAAATCGGGGTACTACTTGCGGTAGTGATTGTTGCATTGTTATTGTAAGCGCCTTGCATTGTGCTTATACCACAATCAGCCCAAGCACCTTGCACATAACAACGGAAAATACCGAGAGAATTGTTGTAATACATACTTCCGTTTGTACCACCAACTGGGTCGCCGGTATCTGATTTTACATCAAGAGAAAATAAATCTGGAGTGACAGAACCGGCTCCGCCTGTTCCAATCTGAACTTTTCCTGTTCCTGTCCCAGCAGATTGCAATGACAATGTTCCGGTGCTTGTTCCCCACGTCGAAGCAGCGCCACCAGTCAAAGTCAAAGCTCCGCCTGAAGTAAAAGAAGAAGCAGATGTTGGAGTAAGATTTACTGCACCAGTTCCTGTTGCGGTGAAGTTTCCTGAAGAAAGTAAGATTGAAAGATCCGATGAAGACGTTGTAGTAATAGTTGAATTACTTACATATGCTTGTTGTAATGTAACAGCACTGGCAACAGAAGCACCGCAATCCTGCCATCCACCACCTTCATAACATCTAAAAGAATCACGGGCGGCATTAAAATACATATCACCGTTATCACCAGTTGGGTCACCAGTTCCACTTGCGATACTTTTTTGATCTAAAGAAAATAAATCTGGAGTAGCAGATGGTGCATCGTCGGCTCCAACATGCACGATACCTGTAGCTGAGCCATTTACACTTATAACCAAATCACCCGTACTCGTACCCCATGTCGAAGCAGCGCCACCAGTCAAAGTCAAAGCTCCGCCTGAAGTAAAAGAAGAAGCAGATGTTGGGGTAAGGCTTACCGCACCAGCTCCTGAGGCAGTGAAGTTGCCTGAAGTTAATACCAAACCTACATCAACCGCACCGGCAGTTGTAATAGTTCCTCCGCTATTATATGCACTTTGTAGTGATGTCGAGCCACCTGTTGTATCGCAGTCAGACCAAGAACCATTTGTGTAACATCTAAATTTATTGGAATTTAGATTGTAATACATACTTCCGTTTGTGCCTTCGGCTGGATCTCCTGAATCTGATTTAACATCGAGAGACAATAAATCCGGAGTAGTTGACCCTGCTCCGCCAACACCTATTTTAATAACACCAGTTGCGCCTCCGCCGGCTGACTGGAAAGTGATATTCCCTGCTGTTGTACTTAAACTCGAAGCAGCTCCTCCAACAAAAGTTAGTCCACTACTAGAAGTTATGCCAATAGCTCCAGCTGAACTATTTCCAATATTAACAGCACCAGAAGATGTGCCTGTATTTATATTTGTTGCAAAATTACTACTAGCATTTATATTCGCTACTGCCCCAACCGCAGAAAGTCCCGCTGAAGCAGTAAAAAGTCCAGCCGAAGTCATTGTTCCAGTAGCTGTTGTAAAAATATTTCCTGAAGTTGTTAAATTGTCTCCCGCAGTTAAGGGCGATATTGTCGTGCCAACTCTTTGAAATTTACTAGTGTTTGGACTCCAAGATAATCCTCCTGTGCCGTCAGTAATCAAGGCTTCCCCTAGTGCTCCGTCGGCGCTTGGCAATGTGTATGTTGTTGAACCGGCAGTTGCAGGAGGAGCAAAACCAACATAGCCTGAAGTAGCGCCGGACAATCTAAGTTCGCCTTTTACATCAAGTGCTGAGCCTGGAACTGCTTTTCCGATTCCCACTAAAGGATTTCCAAGACCGTCATCCATTATTCGCATTCTTTCTGAAGATGAGTCTGTTCCACTTGTAAAAAAAACAAGAGAAGTCCCTGTATCATTTGTTCCAATTACTAAATCACCGCCAAGTCCTCCAACTCCTCTCGAAACCAAGTAGGAATCATTTTTACCAGCTGGCGACCAACTAGCATCCGTAAAACCAGAAGAATTTATTCCCAAATCAACATACCCGCTTGTTTCACTTCCATTGTCTGCAGTTGCAACAATGTCTGAAGAAGCATTTGTGCCAGCATTACTGTTCTTAATGTTTAATTGTAAATAATTATTAACATCACCATATCCGCCGATTATATTGTATGAGGTACTTCCTGAAGGCATCACAACTTTCAAACGCTCTGGACTAATTGGATCAAAGATATCAGAACCGATCGCAAGATTTCCATTATTATCAATTATAAATGGAGATGTATCACTCGATGAATCATCTACTCGAAAACTATTTCCATTTCCCAAATTTGAAACAAATAACGGCATTGAAGCAGACGAAGCTAATGTTGTTGCTTTAACTATTGATGCCGTGCTATTTGCAGTCGATGCGATATTTTCACCAAAAGTAATTCCAGACTGACCGCTAGTTGCAAGTGACCAATTCCACACTTGTCCCAAATCCCCATTGTTGATTGTGTTTGTTGCAAGTGCTTCTGTTAGAGACGAAAGATGTGTTGCTCCATTAAATCCCCCGGAACAAGTAAGGACTCCAACTGTTCCATCTACACTACATCCAGTTGAGCCATAACCACCCATAAGATTGAGAGTACCAGATGCGCCCGGAGCACCAATATTTACGGTTGTTGCTGATCCTCCAATATTTAAAGCTGTGGCATTTGTATTAAAAAGATTTCCTGTTGCGCTTGTAGTAGAAATCGTTCCGCCATTTATTGCGGAGTTTGAAGCAGTGGTAAATAAACCGCTTGAATTGACTGACCAATTTGCAGAATTTAAAGAAAGAGAATCAAGACCACTTCCCAATGAAATAGTATCCGCAAGAGTATCATCTGTCCCTACATTAATAACGTTACCAGCATTTCCTGTTCCAATAGATATTGTTTTTCCACTTGTTCCTGTACCAAGATTAACCGCACCCGTAGAACCAGAGTCAAGATTGAGAGCACCTGTTGTTCCTGAGGTTATTGAAAGAGCTGAGCCAGAAGCTGAAGTAATAGCGAGAGTGCTTCCGCCAGCGAGAGTTGTTGCACCTGTGCCTGTCAGTGTTGCGCTTCCTGCAGAAACTCCGAAACGAGTACTACCGCCGGTAATAAAGTTTAAACCTTGAGCGTCTGTGGTTCCGAGAGAAGCGGTTGTTCCGAATTGATTGCCACCTTGTATATAAGCAAACCCCGAAAGTGTTCCGATTGTCGCAGGTAATACCACAATGCGCCAGCGACTTATAGCTGAATCATATTCAAGACCGATAGACACTCCTGCCGGAACAGTTTGATTTAAACTAGATGCCGTTACAATGCGATTGATATCCGTAGAACTTAAACTCTCGTTAACAAGTGTTACTGCAAAACTTGAAGCATTCATTATACGGATTTGTTTTCCATCTGCTCCCCCAGTTATTCCCGTGAAAGTAGCTACGCCCAGTCCTGTATAACGGAAAAGATAGCCGGATCCAAAATCAACATCATTATGCGAACCTGTTGTTGCATAATCAGTTCCTTTTGGTGTGATAAAATCTCCTGAAACAGTCAAGTTGCCACTTAGAGTTTTTGCACCCGATATTGTCTGCGTTCCGCTTGTTACAAGTCCTCTGTTTGTTGCAGAGGCATCTGGAATATTCAATGTAAGAGTTCCTCCGAGCGAAGTCGGTGAACCTGAAATATTTGCGTCTGTTCCGGATGTTCCTAGTGTTAAACCAATAGTTGAATTTACTAATTTATTATTTGCAATCGTCCCAGTAACAATATCGCCATTGACGATAGAGCCGGCGAGATTGAGTTTACTATATGCAACTGATGCACTTGCTGAAAGATCTCCGTCTACAATCGTTCCGTCTAATATTTTGCCTGTAGTAATTGCCCCAGTGCCAATAGTAATAGCACCAGCATTACTGACAGTTGCGTCGCCCGATGCTGTAACAAAAGTTGGAACACCAGAAACATTGGCGACCAGAAACTGACCCGAAGAACCTGCTGTAGTGGCAGAAAGAGCGCTCGTTCCATTGCCATAAAGTAAACCTTTTGTTGTAAATGTCCCTGATCCAGTTCCACCTCGCGCGACAGAAAGATTTCCGGAAGTAATAGCTCCGACATCGAGGGATGTTGTGCCGGCAGCGGTCAATCTACCTTGTGCGTCCACTGTAAAAGTTGGGACCAAAGTACTAGAACCATAGTCACCTAAAGTGACAGCAGTATTATTTAAAGCGAAAGTAATATTCCCCGAACCAATAAGCCTGTTCGTAAGTGTTCCACTCAATCCAACTCCAGTGCCTGCGAGCAGGTCACCGTTACCTGTATTTAACAAGCAAGTTGGACAATCAATATTTCCAGTAGTGGCTGAATAACTTATTGGTCCAACACCAGCTATTGAATTCCTCGCACGGGCATTTGTAAAATATTGATTTGTCCCTTCAGAAATATTACTTGTTGTTAAGCTTACCGCGCCAGTTAGGCCATTTACACTAGCAACATTTGTTCCCTGTTGAATACGATCCCAAGTTGCACCGTTGTTTAAAATCCAATCCCCAACCGCCCAAGTTGAATTGCCATCTATAGATGTGCTTCCTGCGACACTTACAATAAATAAATCTCCTGCAATATCAGGTAGTCCATTTTCTAGCCCACCACTAGCAAGAGGCGGTGTATTGGTGTCTGCATCCCAAACTCCATCATATTTTAATGAACCAGTAATTGAGCTAGGTAATAATGAAGTATTTATCTTACCACCAACATCAAGAAGAGATATCCAAGAAAGATCGCCCGCAAGAACTGCGTGGTTGTCAGCAGTACCTGTCCCTAAGTCCGCAGGAACGATTGAACGAAAAGTGGGATTAGTGGAAACGCCATCAGTCGGTCCAAGTAAAAAATTGTTAGCAGCAACAATTTCTGAAAATACACCGCCACCTTTACATTCAAAGATAGTGCCGTTCCAGCTAAGCCTTTCGTTACTAGCACAAGTTGGGACATTTACTTTTAAGTCTGTCCCTGAAAAAATTAAACCATTACCGATGCTTATTTCTGAAGTATTATCTGATGACCCAGTTGGATTTCCAAGCAATTTACTAGCGCTAACACTTGGTAGTTTTGCAAAAGTGACGCTACCATTTAGAATTTTTGAAGAAGTAATAGCATTGCTTACAATAGAAAATGCGCCGGCACTACTCATTGAGGCATCACCCGAAACGGTAACTTGGCTCGCCAAGTTTGAACCATCGCCGACAAGTATTTTCCCTGACGACAAAGAAGGTGAGAGTTTGTTATTAAATGTCGTCCAATCTGTAGCCGAAAGCAATCCTCTTTTTATAGAAGAGGCAGAAGGAAAATTGAAAGTGTGAATATCTGAGCCGGAAACAATATTAAAATCGGTGCCGGTTGTCCCTGTGGTAAATGTTTGAGTAGAACCACTTTGACTGTTTAGAATTAAACTGGTTGGTATTATTCCGCAACTAGGACTTCCTGCGGTACAATCTGGCTCTAGTGTAACTCCGGGCAAATACAGGGTTGCGTTGGCTATTCGTGGAGCTATTAGACTAAGACCAAAAGTAGATAGAATTAAAATAAAAATTCCAAACATAGAAAAAACCGATTTGCGGTTTTGGATAAACCGATAATGAACCAAGTTGGAAATGACAAATTTCTTGAAAGATTTTTCTTTCATTTGACTACACACACATTATAGTTCATTTATCTAGGAAAAAGTGGGTGGGGGGGGTGCATTACTTATTCATAAATATATCCAAAAGTTGAGTGTAAGAAGGAGCCGTTGATCGGGATTGAACCGATGACCTCGATATTACCAATATCGTGCTCTACCAACTGAGCTACAACGGCGAAGCGAGGAGCAAAATGGAAACTTGTTCACATTTTGTTCGAGCGAGCCGTTGTATGCCTCATACAACGGCGAAGCGAATGGAAAAACTATACAGGCTTGAAAATCATACTGTATTTTAGGCTTTTATTCAATATCTACCTCAAACTATCGTGATTGTCACCTCATATGGTTAACTATACATTCGTTTGACAAAACCTGCATACATGATATAATTAGAAAAAAGAGGAAAATGAAAGATGTATATATGCCATATAGATCTCTCGGAATAATTGAGAACAACCCGGGAGAGTATTTAATAGTAAAGCGAAGAGGGCAAAACCTTTTCAGTTTTATTGGGGGTAAGGAATCCCCTATAGATATGCAAATGCCCATAAAAACCATGATTCGAGAGAACATGGAGGAGGCAGAAATTTGCGGAAATAAAATAGAATTAAGTGAGGTACGAACCTCGTTTACATATAGAGGTAAAATATTTTATGTTTTCACTGGCAAGATGAAGAAAATAGACCCTTTGCCAGGTTACATTAGCCATGACGAAGACATAGAATATTATGTCTGGCTGAATCTGGAAAAGATTGGGCAATTACCTTTAACAGAGGTAGATGTCGAAGTATATTGTTGGGCTTACAATAATCTATAAAAAATATTTTAAGCTCTAAAAAAGCTGTGCACCACACGGCTTTTTATTTTGTATTTTTTAATATTAATTAGAAATCTTATTTTTACCTTTTATTAAAGTCTCGAGCATAAAAGTCAAACTCTCCTCTTCTGACATGGTAGTCTTGTGCTCAAGTGAGCCAAGTAGTTCTACTCGTGCACGGAAAACAAGCATAGCGTCTTTAAATCGACGCACCAATTCTGGATCTCTAATGTCATCTCGATCACGAATTATTCCGTAATTTGGCTGTATTTTATATATTTTATTATAAGAATTTAATGTCTTCATTTATTAAATAATTATTTATAAATAAACTATACTAAATCTTCTATAATACTTTTAAAACCGTTGCGCGAGACTATTACATGGTCTATGAGTTCTATCCCGAGAAGTTTACCTGCGTCTATCAACTGACGAGTGACGACAATATCGTCGTTGCTAGGTTTTAAAATACCTGATGGATGATTGTGGACTAAAATAAGTGCGACAGCTGAATATTCTAGCGCTGGTTTAAAAACTTCGCGTGGGTGGATGATATTTGCATCTATTGTTCCAATAGAAATAACTTCGTCGTGGATAACTTTGTAATGACTGTTTAAATATATTCCACGCAAGTGTTCCTTTGGCAATTCTGCCATTGCTTGGGTATAGTTGTGGACATCCTTCGCAGTACGAATAACCTTGCCTCCATTTGGATTGCGCTCAAAAAGTCTTCGTCCGAGTTCGACAATAGCAACCAGCTGAGTTGCTCTTCCAATTGGTATATCTAAATCCTTGCTTAATTCTTTTGGGTTGCGGGCATTTGCTAAACTTTTTTCGCCATATTCTTTTATTATCCGATTGCTCAATGTAAGAATATCTTCTTTCTTTGTACCGACATTTAATATTACAGCTAAAAGTTCTGACATTGAGAGATTTGTGGAGCCATCACGCAATAATTTTTCTCTAGGCTTTTGTTCGTTTGGCAGATCCCGAATGGTTAAAACATACGGCTTTTCAGCAGTAATATTTTTATTTTGAACCGAACTAATAATCGGGACCTTAAATGTTGTGGTATAAATATCTTTGGCTTTCATTCCTATAGTCTACCACTCATTTTATTTCTTTAGCAATTCCTCGATTTTTGCCTTGAAAGAATCGTAGCTTGAGACACCATCTCCAAACTTTACCCCGTTTATATAGAATGTTGGGGTAGAATCTACTCCGAGTTTTTCACCATCAGCATAGTCAGCGGAAATAATAGCTGAGTACTTATTACTCTTTACTTCACTCAGAAATATTTTAGTATCAAGTCCAAGTTTTGAAGCATAACTAGTAAAAATATCTACTGCAGTATTTGAGTTACTCCACTCTGTTTGTTTTTCATATATCATGTCGTGCATTTCCCAAAACTTACCCTGCGCCGAAGCTGCCTCAGCAGCTTCGGCGCTTGAATGAGAATTTTGGTGAGCCGAGAGCGGAAAATTCCTAAATACAAAACTCACATTTGGATTGTCTTTATAATCAGCAATGATTTTCATTACTATTGGATTTACTGCACCACATGCTGGACACTGATAGTCACCAAATTCAACGATTTGAACTTTCGCGTTTTTTGCTCCTTCTACTCCGTTTATTCCAGCAACATGACTTCCCTCGCGGATAAGTAAACTGCCATCAACTGGCGCTGTAACCAGTGCTGGTTTTGGTTGAAATGACCAAAGCAAAATACCACCAACGATTGCGACCAAACTGACAATTAAAATAATTTTTGATTCTTTATTCATGATTTTGTTTTTTATAAATCACCATTAAGATAGTGATTGCTATTAGTGATAATAGTGACAACAGTGGAATCGTTAGAAAACCAAAATATTCGACGTATTTTGTCGTACAAGACACTCCTATCTTACACGGAGCAAAGGCCTCTGGTATGACTTTGTAATAAAGTAAATTTTGGTAAATAGAAACCAACAATCCAGCCACTGAAAGTGGCAAAATATATGATGCCAGTTTTTTATCTTTTAGTAAAATTCCAACTGGGATAAGCAACACAAGTGGGTAGATGGCAACCCTCTGAAACCAACAAAGGATGCATGGCGCAAAACCAAGTACTTCACTAAAATACAAACTACCTATCAATGAAAATAAAGCTATCGTCCATGCGATATATGCGCTGTTTAGTTTAATGAATTTTTTCATGTTCTCTATTTTACCACGAAATTAAGACTAAAATATTTAAATTTATCTATTAAGATAAGTGATGCTTATCTGCAAACAGGTAGCAAATGTTCCCCACAAAAGGTACGGGATATTGACGTAGACAACCCAGCGGAGCTCAGATGACGCATGCCAAATAGCAGATAGTGCCCATACAAGAGTGCAGAGAACGAGGATGATATCGATCGAAGCAAGTATGTTGTTTTTAAGGCCAAATTGAAAATAAGTGAACAAAAAATTGAAAAGTAAATTGAGTGCAAATGGCAATGCAACTATCCACGGAATGTTTTTTGTGAATGCTTTATAAAATACAGTGCCAAATGAAAAAATAATAATAGTATATAGTACTGTCCAAACTGGCCCAAAAAGCCACGAAGGCGGTGCCCATGTTGGTTTTATCAATTGTGAATACCAGTTGTATGTGTTCATAATATTATTATAACATCTTACATTAAAAAACAAAAAGCCCCTTTTAAAGGATGGCTTTTTATTAAAAATTCTTGCGCGGCTGATGGGTGCTGACCCCACGACCTTTCCCGTGACAGGGGAATATTCTACCGTTGAACTACAGCCGCAACTTAACTAAATTACCATAAAACCATCGGAATTGCCACCTTGCAATGTGTCGGGGGAGAGAATCGGACTCTCGACCTGACGCTTATGAAGCGCCCGCTCTTACCAACTGAGCTACCCCGACAATAGCGACAATATAACATATTTTTATCTTAATTCAAGGTTTTATACTTAAAAAAAATTATCCGATAAAAAAAGACCCACATCTCTGTGAGTATTTTTTTATCTTGTTGCGGGGCCACGAATCGAACGTGGGTCTTAAGGTTATGCATACCGCTACAGTTTTCACTGCAATTGCTTTTTGTGGTCTGGACTATGCCTTCACCCATTTGCGCAAACCGATTGGTTATTACAAATTAGGGGTCTGCCGTCTAGTCTCTACACCTTCAATAAAATTGTTTAACGAATTTTAAAGCTTGGCTCGGCGTTGTCATTTGTCGTACTTTCTTATAACAAGAAGATTTCACCGAATTTGACAGATATTCCACTAGCTATTACTGGCTAGTGAGCCCAATTGAGCCTTACGAGATACCTCTTCTCTACCCCGCGATGTCGCAAAACATTGCCCAACAATGATACCACAGTTTTGCTTTTTTGCAATTTTTAAGAATAGTGTTTTGTGGACAGATACAGGGGCTTCATTTAGCTGATTTAGCGTGGTAGTATTGTCTGTATGAATGAAGCACAAAACTCACAGAACTCGGAGGAGAAATTGCACGCTCTCCGCCACACCCTCGCTCACCTTTTGGGGGCATCGGTACTGAAACTTTACCCTGGTTCCAAGCTCACTCTCGGACCTTCTGTCGATAATGGTTTCTACTACGACATAGATATGACAAGCGCCGACGGCGGCAAAAGCGGTACTGTTGGCGGTGGTGGTAATGGGGGCACTGGTTTCAAAATCGGCGATGCTGACATGCCAAAAATCGAAGCTGTCATGCGTGAACTTTTGCCAACATGGACGAAAATGGAACGCCGTGAAGTTTCAGCAGACGAAGCAAAAGAGATCTTTGCTGGCAATGAATTTAAACACGAACTGATTGAAGAATACTCCGCAACTGGTTTGACAACATACACATCCGGCGCTGGTAGCGCGCACGAATTTACTGACCTTTGCCGTGGTGGTCATCTCGAAAATCCAGCCAAAGAAATCGATCCGAATGGCTTCAAACTCGACCGCATCGCTGGCGCGTACTGGCGTGGTAGTGAGAAAAATAAAATGCTCACTCGTATATACGGTCTAGCATTTGAAGATGAAGAAAAACTTAAGGAATATTTGGCGATGCGCATTGAAGCTGAAAAAAATGATCATCGCAAACTCGGGGCTGAAATGGACATCTTTGCCTTCGACGACGATGTCGGTGCCGGTCTTCCACTTTGGCTGCCAAACGGTGGTGTGCTTACAGAAGAACTAGAGAAACTCGCCAAAGAAACAGAATTCCTCGCTGGCTACGACCGTGTCAAAACTCCGCACCTCGCCAAAGAGTCGATGTATAAAACATCTGGCCATCTTCCCTACTACGAAGATTCAATGTATCCGCCAATGGAATATGATGGAGGTAAATATTATTTGCGGGCCATGAACTGTCCGCACCACCACAAAGTTTTTGACGCACGACCAAAGTCATACCGCGACTTGCCACTCCGCCTCGCTGAATACGGCACAGTTTATCGTCATGAAAAATCTGGAGAACTTTTCGGTTTGATGCGAGTGCGTTCACTTTCGATGAACGACGCACACATTTACTGCACCGAAGAACAATTTGCCGATGAATTTCGCGCGGTCAATGAAATGTATTTGAAATATTTCAAAATTTTTGGGATAGAAAAATATGTCATGCGCCTCTCCACTCACGATCCAAAAAAACTTGGTGAAAAATATGTTGATGAACCAGAACTTTGGAAAAAAACTGAAGATATGGTGCGCAACGTTTTAATTGAATCAAATATTCCATTTATTGAAGTTCCCAACGAAGCTGCTTTTTATGGTCCTAAAATTGATGTGCAAGTTTGGAGTGCGATTGGTCGTGAGTTTACTCTTGCCACAAACCAAGTCGACTTTGCAGTTCCGGCTCGCTTTGGACTTGTTTACACAGACAAAGACGGTACGCAAAAAACACCACTTTGCATTCACCGCGCGCCACTCGGCACACACGAACGCTTTATCGGATTCCTGATCGAACATTACGCTGGCAACTTCCCTACTTGGCTCGCACCACTTCAAGTTGCTATTGTTCCAGTTCGCGAAAATCACACCGAAGCCGCTCGAGCACTTGCGCAAAAACTCCGCGAACAAATGATCCGCGCTGAAATCTACGATGACAGCAACAGCCTTGGTAAAAGAATCCATACAGCAAAAGCCATGCATACGCCGTACACTATTGTGCTTGGCGACAAGGAAATCGAAAGCGGCAATCTCTCAATCGAACTTCGCAATGGTGAAAAAATGCAAACAAACGAGGCTGATTTTATTGCGAAATTGATTGAAGAAATTAAGGAGAGAAAATAAATTTCTTAGTAAAAAATAAAATATTAATAATTTTTTTAGTAAACTAAATTAATTTGCCGTTTTATATTTTGTGATATTAAATGTTGGAAAAGGTATTCCCGAGCCAGTAACACAATTTGTTGTTGTTGGAAATGTTTCGTAAAATCCTAAAATCCACTGACCGCTCCGCACTGCAGTTTTGGATTGTTCTCTGCTATATGCACTATTTGCAGATCCTGCTTCGCTATGTAGTTGAGAATTTTCATCGAGTAAACTTTGGCTTGGAGTAATTCCTTGTTGACCAAGCAGTGCAAGGTTATCGTCACTTGCTTTTGCCCTAGATGAGGCTGATTTCATTGTTTCGTACAACTCTTTTATTTTTGCACTAAATATCGAATACGGATAAACCGGACTCATTCCTGCGGGTTTTATTAAAATAGGTCCTGTCCCCATACAAGTAACCCCCGGTGTAAATGTTGTTAATATTCTCCCACCAAAACCTCTTGTACCCCCCCCATTGCAAATGAAGTAATCGGAATAGCAGTAATTAAGCAAAGAATTATAATTTTATTTTTCATACAATAATATTAACATATAAAAAAATCTGCAACAAAATTTTTTTATATATTTTCAAAAATTCTTAAGACAGATCTGCTCCCATAACTATAGAAACCTAGATATCCAGTTTCGCCATCTTGGCATTGGACTGGATGAAGCTCTTGCGTGGCGCAACTTCAGAGCCCATGAGTGTGTCGAAAACTTTGTTGGCTTCTTCGGCGTCGTCGATAGTAACTTGCTTGAGAATGCGCTTGGCAGGATCCATGGTTGTTTCCCAAAGCTCATCGGCATTCATTTCGCCGAGACCTTTGTAGCGTTGGATGTGGATTTTGTTGGCAGCTTTTTTGCCTTTTGCTTCGGTTTCTTCTTCGGTTTCATCGGCACCAGTGTCTCCTGAACCACCTGCCTCGTCGTCAAGGGCTTCTATTTCTTCTATCTCAACATCGCCTCCAGTTATCTTGTTTTTTTCTTCATCTGAATATGCATAGGAAATCTGTTTGCCCTGTTTTATTTTATACAGCGGTGGCTGTGCGATGTAAACATAGCCGGCATCGATCACACTTCGGAAATAACGGAACATAAGGGTCAAAATAAGTGTACGAATGTGCGCGCCGTCAACATCGGCATCGGTTGCCAGGATAATTTTGTGATAGCGAATTTTCGAAATATCGAGCGTGTCGCCGATCGAAGTTCCCATCGCAATGACGAGATTTTTGATCTGCTCACTACCGAGCATGCGGTCGAGTCTGGCTCGTTCAACATTTAAAATTTTACCACGCAAAGGAAGCACGGCTTGCGTCTTTCGGTCGCGACCCATTTTGGCAGTACCGCCGGCCGAGTCTCCCTCTACAATGAAAACTTCTGACTCACTGGCGTCTTTGCTCTGACAATCTGCGAGTTTGCCCGGAAGTGTCATGCCTTCAAGTGCGCCTTTGCGGAGAATAGAATCCTTGGCAGCTTTGGCGGCTTTGCGAGCGCGAAGTGCAAGAACGGCTTTGCCGATAATACCTTTGGCATCGTCAGGATTTTCTTCGAGGTACTGCTCGAAGGCTTCACCGAAAACTTTTTGGACTGCACCCTGTGCTTCGGTTGAACCGAGCTTGGCTTTGGTTTGACCTTCAAACTGGATTTCAGCAAGCTTGACGGAAATTATCGCAGTCAAACCTTCGAGTACATCGTCGCCGGTAAATCCACCATCGGCTTCTTTGAGTACAGAATTTTTCTTGGCGAAGCTGTTGACCAAACGAGTGAGCGCCATTTTGAAACCAGCGACATGGGTTCCGCCTTCAGCTGTGTAGATATTGTTGGCAAATGGCATGAGCCTGTCTGCCATATCGTCGACATACTGGAGCGCAACTTCAACGCCGACGCCATCGATTTCTTTTTCAACATAGAAAATTTTATCGTGAACAGGCTTGAGGTGCTTGTTGGTGAATTTGACGAGCGAAACGAGACCGCCTTCAAAAAAGAACGAGACGGATGGAAGTTCGAGGTCAAGGTCTTTGATCCAGTAAGTGTCAGTGTCGTCTATTGTTGCGCCTTTTTTTGAGACTGTTTTTTCATCATTATTTTTTTCATCACCGTACCCACGCGCGTCGACGATTTCTATACGAAGTGAACTTACCAAATATGCTTGCTGACGCAAATGGTTGACGATTGTTTCAAAATTGAAAGTTGTATCTGGAAAAATAATACCGTCTGGCTGGAAAGTAATAATCGTACCGTTTTTCTTTGACGCGTCGACTTTTTTGACGGCAGCTTTTTTCTTGCCTTGCGAATATTCTTGGACAAACTTACCTCCTTCACGATGGACTTCAGCACGAGTATAAATAGAAAGTGCGTTGACGACAGAGGCGCCGACACCGTGCAAACCGCCAGAAACTTTGTAGCCAGATTCATCGCCACCAAATTTGCCGCCAGCGTGGAGTGTCGTCATGACAGTTTCAAGAGCCGAGACTTTAGTTTTTGAGTGAATACCAGTTGGAATACCGCGACCGTTGTCGGCAACACGGATTTTGTTTCCCGGCAAAAGCACGACTTCGATACGATTACAAAAACCACCCATGGCTTCGTCGCGCGAGTTGTCGAAAATTTCCCAAATGAGGTGATGCAGACCGTCAATGCCTGTCGTACCAATGTACATACCAGGGCGTTTGCGAACTGGTTCGAGACCTTCAAGGACGGAAATAGCCTCCGCACCGTAATTGCCTTTCTTAGTCTTTTCTTTGGTTTCTTTCTGTTCTGATTCTTTGGCCATATATGACGATATTATAGCAGATTTTAGATGGAAATGCGAGGGATTTTAGGTGGAAATTGCTGGGTTTTTGGTCCGATTTTGGTGGGTTTTCTAAAATTATATATAATCGTTTGCTTAAGTCGATGAGTATTCCCATGACTAAGTAATCCAATATAAGATGTTGTAGTTGCACCTGATTGTCTCTGTCTTAAATTTCTGAACATTCTCTTTTTGGTAGATGTCCTTGGCACTCGATGGTACGGGAAATGCACCCAACCGAGAAAATCCACACCTGAGGCAAATGTTTTTATAAATACCTTATCAGGATGCAAGGATAGATTGAGTCTTGTCTCTAGAAATGCCGATATTTTTGGCAGAACATCTTCTAAGTATTTTTTGTCTTTATGAAGGATAACAAAATCATCCGCATATCTGACGCAGTATGTAATTTTCAAATCTCTCTTAAGAAAGTGATCGAACTCGTTCATATAAATGTTCACTAAAAGTTGGCTCGTGAGATTACCAAGAGGTAGTCCGACGCTGTGCCTGTCTTTTGTGTTGAAACTGCCGACAATCTCCTTGAAAAGCCGTATTATATCTTCATCTCCCATTCGGAGTTTCAAAATATCTTCCAAGATTCTGTGATCAATATTCGCAAAAAACTTTCTGATGTCGCATTTCAGCACCCACATAGTCTGCGTATGATTTTTAGAAACCTTAAGCGCATAGTTTCGAAATCTATCAAGCGCGCGGTGTGTGCCTTTGCCTCGACGACATGAGTACGAATCAAAAATAAATTTGGTGTCAAAATATGGATACAAAATCCTATAAATAGCATGGTGGAGAAGCCGATCGCGGACACTTGCCTTGTGAATGTCCCGAGGCTTTGGGTCGTTGATACGAAAAGCTTTGTACGGACCGTGACGGTATGTCTTGTCGACAAGTTCACGGTGAAGGGCAAGTATATTATCGGTTAGATGCACTGAAAATTGGGCGACATCTTTACGGTTCCGTTTTCCGCGCAGGAATTCTCGCCACGCAACAAGTAAGTTTTCCACCGAAATGATATTATTGTAGGTATGAATCAACCGACTAATACCCCCCCCCCGAATTTCGTACAGCAACGCCTCGATCCTGAGCAGGATCAAAGAGGGATATTTGATTTGGGTTAGTATTGTTCCGCATATTGCTAAAGGTGCTCGCTATACGATAGGTTCACGAATTGAGAATAAATTCCTCGACCTGCTTGAACTTTCATACATTGCTTATTTTATAGAAAAAGATAAGAAAGAGGGAAAAATCACACAATGCATTTTAATGTTGGATACACTAAAGTTTCTTGTTTCTGTTGCATGGGAGGGTAAACTGATTTCAAATGCACACTGCGAGAATGTGGCATTGAAACTCGAAGAAGTCGGCAAGATGTTTGGTGGTTGGAAGAAAAATCTCGCAAATCCCGAAAAGAAAAACCGCGATCTATAAAAACTATAGCAGTCGCGGAAAAGAAAATAGTTTCGGAGACGGAACACGAACTTGTTGTCCGGATTCCACTCATTACCCTGTTTCGCCCAATTGTTGTTCAGCCACAAACCATCACCGTCGCGTTTGAGATTGAAGACGTTCGAGTTACCGTCAGAGTCAGTATTTGTGCGGCATGCCATCTGTGTCACTGCCGACTTAAGCGCACCATGTGCCAGAAGCCGTGCTGTATTGGTATGCGTGATCTAACCCAGTAGGCGATCCTGTTGGATCGAAATCACCCAGCGCGTCGCACCAAGTTTTTTCTTTTTAAAGACCTCTATGTAAATCCTCCGCGAAAAGCCGTAACCGTTCGCGCTCTCAATCCACACGAAGTAAATTGGTCTTGAAAAACCGTAGCCGTTCAATGAAACCAATCTAGAAATAGTATACCAAAAAAACTGAACTCGCTTCGCGAGTAAATGCCAAAGGGTCAAAGAACCCAAGAGTCAAAGAATCAGAAAAATACAAAGAAACAATTGGTCTAAGATTTAGACTTGCGGAGACGGAACACGAACTCGTAGCCCGGAGAACACACAAAACCCTGCGACGCCCAACTGTAGTACAGCCACAAACCAACACCGTCGCGTCCGAGAAAGAAGACGTACGAGTCACCGTCAGAGTCAGTAATTTGCTTCATTCCAATACGCACCCATTCATTGAGGGGTTGATCTTTGTATTTGAGGCGATAATTCGGACCAGTATCGGGTGGACATAATTCTAAACCAAGCTTTTGCGCTCGCTCAAATATTTGGTCAGTTGTGGCATTTGTCTTGAATCCAAGATCGGCGACAGTGAGGCGGATGAGGGTGGCTTCTTCTTGATTCTTCCCTGGAATAAAGTCCGGGTTTTTCATCATGGATTTTGCGTAATCAGAAATGTTGATTTTAGCAGTCTCCATTTCGGAAATGAGCTGTTCTGCTGTCTTTCCGCCGATCACAATGTTCTCTCTGCGGATTTTCTTGTCAGGAAAAGACGTGTACACATGCTCAAGATTTTCCGGCAATTTTTGAAAGATTCCTGGCTCAAGCTGGCCAACATAGGCTTTGGTATTTTCGTCTATTTCGCTAGGTACGTGGGCAATTTGATCTTTACTGCAATCAAAAATGACGAGCATGTCTGCCTCGGTATTTCTGCCTGCGCGAAGTTCGGCAATACGCGGGTCGGTCTGGTAACCGAAACCTTCGATTGAGGAGTTTATTTCATACAAGAATATCAAATCGTCTTTATTGAACGGCTCTTCCTGTTCACGCTTCTGGTCGAGAGCAGTAAGCATTTTCATGTCATTGCTTTTCTTTCGGTACGCATCTGCTTCACCACCAAAATCCTGGAGTTTTGTATCAAGCGCTTCCTGCATAATTGGCTCTACTCCCTGGTGCGGCAGAACACCCCGAACTTCGCCGATTCGGTTATCGCCATCCATGCGGATGGCAAGACGAGGCTGGGTCGGCTCACCATTTGAGTCGTTCGTATAGAAAACATAGAAGTCGCCATTTTCGATTTGCGCTTCAGCAGTTGCCTGACCGGCAGTACACCAACCAGTACCCTTACCATCGAGCGAATCATATAATTTTTCAGCGGCGCCGTCTTCGCCTTGTTCATATTTTTTCCATTCACCTTTGACTTCCTCGCGGTTCTCCATTGAAGCGGCGAGAGATTTTGAAATGAGTTCGGCGTATAAGCTCGGAAACTTTTGAGAAAAGGCTTCGCGGATCTCGGGTTCTTTGAGATTTTTATTATCCTCCTTAACTTTAAGATAAATGTCGGCGATTTGCGCCAACGGCTCACGGTAGATATCGGGGTATGGTGCAACAGTACTATCGGTACGCTTTTTGAACTCGCCACGCTCTTTGTCGAATTGGGAAAGTTTGGTGATATTTTTCCAAACAAAGTATTTGAACCATGCAGGATACATGGCATCGTCTGAAGTAAGGTAGTCCATCCATGAATCAAGTGATGCACGTTGATCTTCAATGGCAACATTCATCATCTGCTCGCGGACATTTTCTGGTATTTCCTCTACCGATTGTCCTCGTTCGCGGGCAATGCGTTTCTGCAACTCAAAATATGATTCAGGAAAATTCTCCTTCTTTATGATGAACGCATCATAGATTTTATCGCGAAACATTTCGAGATTGCGTTCGCGTTTCTTTTCGTCAGGGTTGAGAAAAACATTCTCCAAACGATCCATATAAGCCTCAATACGCTCGGAAGGATCGTTAGGCATTTTTTCGCCAGTGTGACGTTCTTCTCGTACAACGGCTCGATTTACCTCAGGAGAAGTTTGGAGTTCTGGGCTCTTAATGTGGAGTGGATGCTTTTCCATATATGGTTCGTATTTTAGCAGATTTAGATGATAAAACGAAAATTTGGATCATGATTTATCTCACCTCCCAACCTTTCACTTTCAGCGCTTCAGTCACCTTTTGCATTATCGGCTCTATCTCAGCGTCGGTCAGCGTTTTATCGTTCGATTGAAAAACCGTTCGGAAAGCCACGCTCGTTTTTCCGTCTTTTGTAAATGTATCGAAAAGTCTCGGACCAGCCACGACAAGCTCGCCGGCATTTTCGCGGATAGTTGTAGCGACAGTTTCGGGGTCAGTCCCCTCGTTCACCCAAAGAGCAATGTCGCGAACAATGAAAGGATACGACGACCACATTTTGAATTGCCTTACAGTTCCACTTTTTCCATATTTTTTATTTATGCCATTTATTGTTTTTTCAATTATGTTATTTTTCGGAAAAATATATTCGGTCGCTGAATGCTCTTTGGTTCCTTCTTCGAGTGTGCATTCTTGCACGCCTTTTTTGTCAGCCCAGGCAACATGGATTTCTTCGCCCTCGGTACTATCTTTTGGAAAAACCGTCCCGATTTCGAAAAGTTTAATTTCATCCATCTCAAGTAGTGCGGAATTTTTAACATTAAGGTCATAGGCTTCTTTGAGACCGTCGCTGAGGTTTGTGCGAAGCGCTGATTTATCTTTGGCAGCATAAGCAACTTCTATTTCACCTTTCTTGCGGAATGCGTAGGTGAGCACTTCGGAAAAACCAGTCTCAAGAAAATGCGCGCGGGTCATCATTATTTTTGCACTTGTGTCGTTGAGTTTTGGTGAGAAAACGGCCATGCTTTGACCTACAGAGTTTTCTGTCGCACGCGTAATATCTGGCAAAATGCCGGCGATTTTTTCATAACCATAAACACGACCGATTTCATCGGCGATATCGTGCGGACCAGTGAGGTCAGGGCGATTGGAAGGAACTGTTAGCACGAAAGAATTTTTTTTATTTGCATCATTCACGACATTTTCATTATTTACTCCGTTGTTACCGCCACGCGTATATATATAACTATACTGTTTCAAAATCTTTTCGGTTTCATCTCCAGAAATATTCGCGCCGAGCAATTTATTTATTTCAAAAACAGAAAATGAAACTGTTTTCGGTGAAGCCTGCAAAGATGGCGCTGGATAAACATCAACAATTTCTTCGAAAACTGCGTCGGGACACATTTCCAAAATAATTGACGAGAGTTCGAGCATGGCATACGGCGCAAGCTCTGGTGTGAGGTCATTTTCAAAACGCTTTGCGGCATCAGTAAGTAGACCAAGCCTGCGTGCAGTTTTGCGAACGGTGACGGGCTCAAAATTGGCGACTTCCAAAACGATGTCTGTGGTGTTTGCATCAACCTCAGCTTTTGTGCCACCTTTGACACCAGCGATAGCGAGCACGGCATTGCCACTATCACGCGGACCACTCGTTATCACGAGCTCGTCGTTTTTGAGTGTCGTATATGCATCACTACCGAGAAGAGTCACGCCTTCGACTGGGTGAATAATATTTCTAGCTACTATTTTTTGTGAGCCATCTGATTCGGTTTCAATTTTCCGTGTATCAAAAGCATGTGTCGGCTGACCAGTATTGAAAAGCACGAGGTTTGTGGCATCGACAATGTTGTTGATCGAGCGCTGGCCGATTGATTCGAGATGCGTGACAACCCAAGCTGGCGATGGACCGATTTTTATATTGCGAACAATGCGTCCCATA
This sequence comes from uncultured Candidatus Saccharibacteria bacterium, assembly GCA_964354985.1. GTDB lineage: Bacteria > Patescibacteriota > Minisyncoccia > Phycocordibacterales > UBA9973 > JAGOSA01. The sequence continues at coordinate 70,448 of CAYHBR010000001.1, forward strand.
TAGCGACGAGCTCGATCGTCTTCTATTTCAACAACGAGTTTCGTCGCGACTGATTCGGGAACTTTATAGTGCGGAGTCGGATCGTTATATGGAATATTGAGCAAACCAGAAAGTTCGCGCGCGACACCCATGTGCGAAAGCAAGTCGTGTGCACGGTCTGGCAAAACTTTCAAATCGAAAATCCAATCCTTTTGCATTTTTGTTTCGCCGTTTTTGGTGCCGTTTTTGGTGCCGTTTTTTTCATCTGAAATCTTTTGCTCGATCTCGTCGATCGATTCTATTTCGCAAACATGAAAAGTAAAAACCTCCGCCAATTTTTCGGGAGCCGGAATTTCGGGAACATACCATTTGAGCCAGTTGTAGGAGATTTTCATAATATATATAAAATTAAATTTGATTGAAGCGAAGGTCCCCATGATACGCCGGTCTTATATCTGGCATGCTGTAGCGGATTTTCATCAAGCGGTCGGCGCCCATACCAAAAGCAAAACCCTGCCATTCTTTCGGGTCGATCCCGGCCGATTCCAAAACTTTCGGATGAAACATACCAGCGCCGAGAACTTCGAGCCACTTGTCGCCGACTTTGACATCGACTTCAACACCGGGCTCGACAAACGGAAAAAACGACGGACGCAAACGAACTTCGGTAGCGTCGCCAAAAAATTGTTTCATAAAATGATCGAGCACACCCTTGAGATTTGCGAGAGTGATATCTTTGCCGATCATGACGCCGTCGATCTGATAAAACTGTGTTTCGTGTGTCGCGTCTGTGGCTTCGTTGCGGAAAACTTTGCCAAAAGAAACAAAAGCACATGGCAAGCGACCTTCTTCGGCAGCGCGTTTGATCGAGCGAAGTGAAGTGTTGGTATTGTGTGTACGCATGACGAAACCGGGTTTGTCTTTAATGTGATATGTGTCCTGCATGTCGCGAGCGGGATGGTCTTTGGGAACATTGAGCGCATCAAAGTTGAACCATTCACTTTCGAGTTCAGGCCCATTGGCAGTTTCAAAACCGAGATCGTTTAAAATACGTACGGCTTCAAAACCCGTGTGCATAAGCGGGTGTTCGCGACCAAGGATTTGGGGGGTATTTTTATTATTCTGATCTGCCATATATAGAGCCCATTATACACGATTGGGCTTGGTTATAAAGGTCGGCGAGACTATAATATAGCCATGAAAAAATGGCTATTTATTTTTGCTATCGCGCTCCTTATTTTGGGTTTGTATTTGGGCTGGCTAGATAATGGTCCGAGGTGGTAAAATATAATTTTTAATAACTATTTATACATCTCTGCAATCTTGCAGTATGGGCACTCTTTTTCTTTGCCACCATAACCCTTCCAGTTGCAGGGACGCTCCGTCCAAGTTCCATCTTTCATCGACAAATCATAGTCTTTGATGTCTTTTACTAAAAGAGAAATTTGTTCTTCGTTGATAGCCGTCTGATAAATCATTTTCTTAGCATCAATTTCTTCCACATAACACAAACGAGAAAGTTCGACTTTTTGATTCCCTGCTTTGTTTTTTCCATTGATATTATTTTCGATTAAGTATGAATACATGGCAAGTTGTCTCATATAATCAGACAAACGACCTTCGTCATCAAGCCTTTCGACATCTTTCGCTGTCCGAGTTTTGCCAGTTTTAAAGTCTGTCACGCGGAGCGCTTCACTGCTATCACTTTCTATCAAGTCAATCTTGCCAGTAATTATTAAGTCCGGAGCTTCTGGATCTCTGTATGAAAAAGATTTTTCACTCTCGCGCATTTCCCATAAGTCAGGCAATTGATTTTCAACAAATCTAACAACAGCGCTGTTGGCTTCTTTAGAAAATCTTGAGATTGTATTCATATCAACAATATTGCATTTGTCGATTGCTGATTTTACAGCTTCCAATATCTCATTTTTTGAAGGAGTATTTTCATTTTTTATTATTTGCTCAATCGCCCCATGAACAATACTGCCAAATTGCAGACTCTCCGACTGGGGTTCAGGTATTTGTAAAAAAGATTTGAAATACCATTTCCACGGGCAATCATAGAAAGTATTAAGAAGAGTGACTGAAACTTTTTTACTTGAGTATTCGAGGGCAACAAGTTCTTGAAGCTCTTTTTTGGAAAGTGGTTTATCTTCCGTTTTTGATGTATTCACGAAAAGGAGTGGGTCATTTTCCAAAATTTCATTTTCTGTTTTGACGCTATTCCGGAAATCAAAAGTGCCGTCAGGCAATGCTTCGAGGATTGATGCTATTTTTTCTGGTGAACCACTGTGAGACAAAAGTGAATATGAGATAGTGCAAAACTTTTTCGCGCGAGTGATAGCAACATAGAGTTCGCGTTTTGCGACCGACTCATCTTTCTTTTCGATTTTACTAGAAAGGGATTCTGGCAAACTAAAACCTGACTTATTTGAGCCCATTAAAGAACGCTCACCTATATGGGCCACCCAAACCACTTCAAATTCTAGTCCTTTCGAGCCATGTAAAGTCATAACCTGTATTCCGTCATTTGAACCGAAAATAGCAAGTGGAATATTTTCGCCGTACTCTTCAAGACGAGAAACGTACTGCAGGAAATCAGAGAGACTAGCTTTCGGGTTTCTTTCTATTAGAGTTAGCGCCAGATGCAACATTGAGCGAATGATCTCTATACGTTTGATGTAAACTTCGTGAGACGACACACTGTCAGTAAAAAAATCGCTTCCGATAGTTTGAATAATATTGTAAATACTTTTTTCTTTTGTCTCTAATATTATGTTTTCTATTTTTTTGCCAAAGAAAGAAGTGTCTTCATTTTGAAGCAAACTGTTTAGCGAAATTTTATAGGAATTTGTATCATAAAGAAAACGATGAGCAAGAATAGGATTTATGTTTGAGATAGGATCGAGTACCAATTCCGCAACTGAAGTATTGTCGTAAGGATTATTTACTACTTTTAATATCTTTAAAAAAGTACCGACTTCTGGAATATCAAAAAGTCGAAGTGATTGGTTTGAAGAGACAGGTAAACCCATATCGCGTAAAATAGTAATCGCATTTCTGACTTGTGCATTTTTAGGAACAAGCAAAGCGCATTCTTTAGCCGGAACCCCGCTGGCTATTTTTTCTTTAAATAATAGCCCCGCATTAATAATTTCATCACGCGGATATTTTGTCTCAACAAGCGAAATCGGATGACTAAAAGCATCGTGTGATTCGAGCTTTCCGATTGAAAGAGAACTCGACAAGAGTGCGTCTGCCACATCGAGAATGTTTTGAGTTGAACGATAGTTTTCTATAAGCGTGATTACTTTTGTGCCGATAAAAGTTTCGACAAACTCCTTGAAATGAGAAAGCTTGGCCCCGCCAAAACCATAGATAAGTTGCCTATCATCCCCAACAACAAAAATATTGGCTTGCTCTACTCCGCCCCAAACAAGTTTTAGAAATTCATTTTGAATACCTGATGAATCTTGGTGTTCATCCACCAAAACATAAAGGTAACGCTCACGGAGTGATGCGACGGCATCCTGCGACTCGCCGACAATTTTTATTAGAAAAGAAAGAATGTCGTCATAGTCCATAACATTTTTTTCACGCTTTTCTTGCTCGTAAAGTTCATAAAACTTCACCACCTCACGGGTACGAGCAAGACTATCCAGTCTGTTTTGTATTTCTTTTTTTATCTGGCCCTTTGTTTCACCGCGAGAAGAAAGACTGCTTGGATCGTCCGAAATAGTCGCAATTTCTTTTTCTATTTCAATTAAAAAATTTTCGGGCGACATCCCCTCTCTTCTCAAAAGTGAAATCAACGACTTTAGGTCGTGATAATACATTGAGCTGTTTCCGCGAGGTCTAAGATATTCCCAATCATTAGTATTTAAAATATGATCGAAAAGTGAAATAGTTTCAGAGTCTTCGAGAGTTGTCGGCGCTTTCTGTAAACCAATATGAGCATAGAATTCTTCTATTATTTTTGTACCAAAAGAGTGATAAGTATTTATCTCTACCTTACTCGAATCCGCGCCAATATATTTACGCAACCTCTGGCGCATTGCCTCAACGCCGGACTTTGTGAAAGTAAGGCAAAGGATTCCGTCGGCAGGAGCAAGGTTATTGTTTATTATGTTAGCTATTCGGAGAGACAGGATTTGAGTTTTCCCTGTGCCGGGTCCCGCGATAACCATAACCGGCCCCTCGGTCGTGCCTGCAGCCTTCTTTTGGGCAACATTGAGCTTGTCATAGGCCTCTATAAAGTTTTTTCTGTAAGCATCTTGCATTTGAGCATTATAGCGTACTTGGATTTTAGACACTATTTATAACCACCAAAGCAAGGTTTTTTATAACAGAATCGCGTTATTTGACAATAATAAATACAGGTGTATAATGTGGGCTCATTCTTTAAAAAACTAAAAACATGAAAGTTAAGAAGATCAACACCGCCCTAGCAAATTTCTTTAAAAATTTTAATGGTGGTTTATCAAAACCATCGATTGAAGAAATCCGAGTTGAAATCAGAAATTATATCGATGACCGAAAAGCCGGTGCAACAGTTGCCCTACTCGAGTCGATAAAATCTGCGGGTTCAACACCCAAAAAGGTGGGAGAAATTTATGCCGAACAAGTTCTCGAAAAAGAACTTGCGGAAAAAAAATTAAACAAACACGAGTATGAAAAAAAATTCACTAAACTTTCAAAAGAGTTTTGTGAACTGATAACTACTGCCGACATGGCTTGGCGAAGTTTTAGTCGGAATTAAAAAAAATTAAATATATCCACAAATCCCCAGCACAAGCCGGGGATTTTTTATTTTATATTTTGCTTATAAATTATTCGGAAAATTTGTGCGGAATCAAAACTACTTTGCAATAGTATTTTCAAAAGCCTTTAATATACCTAGTACAATATTTGCTTGGTCGGATTTTGAAAGTTTTTCACCCTTTGAGAGAGTTGCATTTTCTAGGATAGTTTCTGGTGTAACTTTTCCACCAGTTGCGCTGGAAATAAATTTATACCAAGGATATTTTACACTTGCTGTACCGTCAGCATTTACAACAGCATGAACATTCATTTTTACAGGAAGCAATCCGAAAAGTTTACCTTTTTGCTTATAGACAGCTTCTGTCCTGCTTCCATCAGTCACGACACTTTTAACATTTACATCACCAGCAATAGCTAGAGTAATAAATGACTTGAGTGAATCTTCGCTTTTAACGGTTGTGACAACAGGAAGCTCTTTACCCTTATCTTCTTCTTTAACATCGTTTTGAGTAATCGTTATTGGAACACCAATAGATGCAGCCACTCCCGCAATTGCATCTTTTACACTTGTTCCATTTTTTAAACACTCAGCAGATTTATCAAGAAAATTGCGGATTTTTTCATCACGAACTTTGTTTACTCCGCCATCTCTGTATTCGGACATAAGATCAAGATATGAACCACGGATAGCGGCCTTGTCACTTGAAGTTGTATCTCCGTCATCTGAAATAGAACTTGAAATCTCGTCGTAAGAATCTTTTAGTGAGTTGTACTCTTCGGCTTCATCATCGGAAGCATTTTTTGAGGCATCAAGTTTAATATTTTTTGAGTAACTATCAGATCTCCAAGCAAGACTAGCTTTCTCTTCTGGTGAAAGAGTTGCGACTGCTCCAGAAATCTTACTGCAGAAATCGGCATCACTTACGCCCTCCATTTTTTTAATAAGTGAGTCCACCGCAGAGCTAAGGCCTGCGTTAGTACCAGCAACCACCGTATCGGTGGAACTAGAATCATCGCTACTATCTTCTGAGCTATCTTCTAGGTCATTTTCTGAATCGTTTTCTGATTCTGATGAACTTGAGCTTAAGTTCCCTCCTGTAATAACTGAATCATCGAGACCTCCGTCTTTTGCAAAAATAAAACTAGGGATACCTACCAAGAGTGACAGCACGCTGATTGTGAGTAAGAATTTTCGCATATTTTTAATCATTATTATTTATTAATAGGCCTACTGGCCACTATGTTTAATTATATCAAAGATTGACTTATGTCTATAATTTGGGAAAATCGTGTTTTTTTCATCTAAAGCCCCGCCTGTTTACAGGCGGGGCTTTGTGTTTAATAATTATTTTGATGTTCGCGTCTTGGTCTCTCTTCCATTGGACGAGCGATGTTGACGATCAGTTTTCGGCCTTCAAATTCTTTGCCATTCCACATTTCAATGGCTTTGTCCGCACCAGCTTGGTCTGACATTTCGATAAAACCAAAACCGCGTGAGCGTCCGGTCATCTTGTCGGTGATAATACGAGCCAATGTTACTTCCCCTGCTCCTGCGAACGCATCGCGAAACGCATCTTCGGTTGTTCCGTAAGGTAAACCGCCAATGTACAATTTTACACTCATGAATTTTAAAAACACTAACTAATAAACTATGTAGGGAATATAGCATATAATAAACAATAGGCAACAATATGAAATACCTATTTTACACAACTTCACAGACCGCCTGGGCGGGACTACTAAAGTCTATTGAAAAGGCTGAAAAATCGATATACCTAGAAATGTATATTTTTATAGATGACACACCGGAAGCCAACTACCTTATTGATGTTTTTTCAAATAAAGCCAGGCAGGGGGTTTCCGTCAAGATAATACTGGACGCATTTGGAAGTTACTCACTTTCTAGAAAAGCAGTTGAATCCATGAGAGAAGCCGGCGTTGAAGTAATATTTTTCAAAAAGATTTTTAGACGACTCCATAGAAAATTTGTTGTAATCGATGAAAAAGTAGGATTCCTCGGTGGAGTGAATGTCCATAAAACTGCACGACTTTGGAATGACTTATTGGTCAGACTCGAAGGAGCAATACTGCGATCACTGATAACCTCATTTCGTAGAACATACATCTCTTGTGGTGGGAAAGACACCTATTTGCATTCATACAAAGCCAAAGCAATTTTTGGACGAACGAGGACATGGATACTTGAGCACTTACCCGCAATTCGTAATTTTCGTCTGCGTGATACTTATATTGAAACAATAGAAAAAGCCGAACATCATGTTACTTTTGTTACGCCATATTTTTTGCCACACAAATGGTTTATAAAACTCTTAAAGGAAACATTGCGACGTGGAGTAACTATTGAAGTTATCGTCCCACTTGAAACTGATATTCTTTTTCTAACAACTGCCAACAAATACTATATGAATCTTCTGTCTAGATATGGCGTTATTTTCTATCAGACAAATCAAATGACACACGCAAAAGTATTTATGATAGATGACAAATTGACCCTTCTTGGATCAAACAACATTGACGCCTTGTCTTTTGATTACAACGCGGAAATCGGAGTTTTTTTTGAGAACGAAAAAATGATAGCGGGCTTAAGAAAAATAATTGAAAAGTGGAAAGCTAATTCTGTAATATTTACGGAACTCAAACGGATTTCCTTTCCCGCAAAGATCTTCTCATTATTTGTGAGACTTTTTCAACCGTATTTGTAGTAGTTCCTGCGTAAAAAAATCCTGCAGTTTCCTGCAGGATTTTTTTACGCAACCTCGTCACCTTCTTCTTCCTCATCTACCATCTGAACTCCAGCATCATCCATCATCTCTTCGTCGTCCATATCTGCCATATCATCAGGACTATCAGTGAGAGGCATATCAGCTGCTTCCATCTCTAAAGACTTCTTCTCTTCTTCGTCCACAATATCATTGCTCATAATAAATATATTTTTATCTAGTAATTTCTCAGCCCTGATTGTAACGGAAGTGAAAATAAATGCAACCTAAAATTATTTTCCGTGCATCAACATATCCATTGCGTGATCTATAGAACCTGCCGGAACAACCTTTGTCCCGTTTACAAAAAATATTTCATCTGCCTTTTCGATAGTATGCAATCGGTGTGCTATCACAACTCTGGTTGTTTCTTTTGGTAATTTTTCAAGAATACTTTGGAGTAGGGCTTCTGAAATAGTATCAATGTTCGCTGTGGCTTCATCTAAAATCAAGATATCTGGCTTCCTTAAAACAGCCCTGATAAATGCAATCAGCTGTTTTTGTCCCAAGCTTATAGACTCAGCACCAGTTGAAACTACTGTGTCGAGTCCATTATCAAATCTGTTTATTAAATCAGCAAGACCAGCCGATAAAATCAATTTTGAAATTTGTTCGTTAGTATAACCGGAATAATCAGAATTACCATAAAGAATATTTTCACCAACTGTCCCTGCAAATAAAAATGGTTCTTGTAAAATAAAACCAATTCTTTTTGTTCGCTCTACACTGGAATAAGAACGAAGATCTTTGCCGTGAAGCAAAACAGTACCTTTTGTCGGATCAAAAAGGCGGGCCATAAGTGATGCGGTAGTGGTCTTTCCACCTCCGGTTGGGCCAACAAGGGCGTAAGTTTTGCCTTTTTCCAAAACAAAATGGGCATTCCGCAAAACTTCTGTTCCCTCGGGATAAACGAAATCAACGTGATGAAATTCGAGCAATGAATCAGAGTTTGTTGGTTTCTCGTCAGTTTCTATCAATTCCAAATCAGAGTCGAGAGCGAGAATATCCGATATTCTGTCCCAGCCTGCCATCGCAACTTGGAAGTTTGCCCAAACAACCGCAATCTGACGGAGAGGCGTATAGAAATTTGTTGTATATGATAAAAAACTTACTAGCAATCCTAGTGTAAAATTTCCAGTAGAAATAAAGTAAACCCCGAAAGCCAAGACCAAGACCTGCGCAATATTTGACGCCAAGCCGTAAACAGGAGGGAAAATATTATTTGCAATACCCGCTTTTACGGCAGTTTTATAACTTCTCTCATTTGCGTCGCTAAAGCGAGTTCTAAAATAATCTCTTCTATTAAAAGCTACTACGACTTTAAAATTTTCAATACTCTCCTGAATTTCCGAGCTAAGCCCACCGATACTTTTTAGATTGTTTGCATTGGTTTTTTTTACCCAAGGTGAAACAATGCTTGTAAAAATAAATATGAGCAATGCGGGAAAGAGAGCAATAATTCCCAATTCCCAATTTATAAATATCAGAAAAATACCTGCACCTGTCATTATAAAAACGCTTCCGATGAACTGAACGAGAGATTGCGACAAAAAATTATTTAATTTATCAGTATCATTATTTATCCTCGAAATAAGGTCACCGGCTTTATTTTGATTAAAAAAAGAAATAGGGAGCGATTGCAATTTATTAAAAATCGAATTGCGCATATTGAACAATGCGTGTTGTCCGACAGTGCCCATCAATTTTGTTTGATAGTAACTCGAAACCAGTCCGCCTAGATAAACCACTAAAAGAATTCCGGAAAAAACAATAACGCCGTGAAATTGTTTTGTAATAATATAATTATCAATTGTAAAACCAATAATAATCGGAGCAATGAGCGTCAATGCTGAATTTATTATTATGGCAATCATTGCGAGTGACAATCGCTTTTTTTCAGTCAGTAAAAGTGGCGCCAGTGCCCGAAAGGTACCTATAATACCTACCTTTTTTTGTATTTTTTCTCTATTAAGATTGTATTTCATAAGTATTTGTAGACTTTTGTGAATTAAAAATCTGAACATATTCTGGTGAAGTTTCAAGTAATTCTGCGTGTTTACCCTGAGCCAAGAGCTCGCCTTCCATGAGGACAATAATGCTGTCATATTCTTCTATTGAAGATATTTTTTGGGTTACAGAAATCAGTGAAATATTAGGATAATTTTTTGCAATATTATTTAAAATATTTAATTCTGTTTTTACGTCAACTCGAGCAGTAAAATCATCGAGTAAAAGAATACTCGGATTCGTGGCAAGCGCCCTCGCCAACATAATTCTCTGTTTCTGCCCACCAGAGAGACTTGTACCGCGCTCTGATACTACCGTCTCAAGTCCATTTGGGAGTGAGCTTATAAAATCTGTGAGCTCGGCTGTTTCTATCGCCAAAGAAAGCGACTTGTCTGTAACTTTTGTATTAAATGCAATATTCTCTCGGATACTCATATTGAAAATACCACTGTCTTGGAAAACTAAACCGACCTGATTGTGAAAACTTTCAGAATCATATTTATTTATTTCTAAACTATCGAACAAGACCAGTCCTTCGGTGGGGTAAATAAGTCCAGTTAAAACATAAAGTAACTGAGTCTTTCCGGCAGCAGTTGGGCCAATGATCGCAGTTCTCGTCCCTGCTTTGAGAGAAAAACTAACATCCTTTAGAGAATAATTATCGCCATAAGTCATTGTGATATTTTTAAACTCAATATCGCCTTTTATTTCATCTTTTATAAAACCCGGCTCTTCAACTTCTTTCGAGTCCAAAACTTCACAAATGCGGGAATACGACGCACTGGCTTGAGCAATTAAATTACTCATAAAACCGATTATAATTATTGGGAAAATCAAAAGTGCGATGTATGCATAAAAAGCGGTAAAGTCTCCGATAGTCATATTGCCATTTATCACATAATGCCCACCGACTGAAACAACAGCCAAAGTGGCAAGGCCGGAAACAAAAGTAATTATTGGGATAAGCGATGCGAATAATGACAAAATACCGAGGCCAACATTTTTGGCTTCAGTATTTACTTTTAGAAATTTTTGATATTCTGACTGTTGTGCATTTACAACTCGAACGATTGCTGCCCCTAAAATACTTTCATTGATGACTTTGTTGAGCCAATCAACTATTTCCCTAATTTTCAAAAACAAAACTTTTATTTTTGAAAAAATAATTCCAAAAGTTACGCCAATAATTGGGATTATTGTAAGGACAATGAGTGCCAACCTCCAGTTTATAGAAATGAGCAGTGCACTTGCTCCAAAAATTATCACAACAGAAGAAACTAAAGTAACTATAGCTTGAGAGACAAATAATTTTATAGAATCAATATCAGAAGTGAGTGTTGTTAGAATTTTAGATGGTTGTATTTTTTGGATGAAAGCAAAACTTTGTCTAGAAATTTTATCAGAAAGTTTTGTCCTGAGATCTTTTGCAACGCGCTCTGAGGCATATGTCTGAACGAGGCTTTGTAAATAAAGAAAAATAAAAATTGAAATTATCACAACAGCGAACTGTATAATAGTCATGTTGATATTTAAAGTTTCATTTATGTATGCATCTATGCTTTTGGCAATCATTTTCGGCACAAGCAAATTTAAAATATTTGTCAGAAGTGCAAAACCACACAGAAGTGAAATTATTTTTTTATACGGGGAAAGAACCGCAAAAACGCTCGGTTTTTTTTCTTCTTTTTGTGTGTTGTTGTATTTTTGTTTATCGTTTTTTTTCATAAAAAAAATGGTGCGGAGGCAAAACATGGTCGCTTCGCTCCCTGTTTATGCACTCTCGCGTTTTATAGTCGCTTCGCTCCTTAAAACGCGGAGGATGTGAGATTCGAACTCACGGTCCCATTACAGGACGACGGTTTAGTAAACCGTTGGTTTAAACCACTCACCCAATCCTCCAATAACTATTAATCTCAAACTGCGATGGCGGTGGCGATGTCCGGAAGTTTGAACCGAAAAGGTGGCTCAAATTCGATGATATTGATAAAAGTATACGCGAATTAAGGGCTATGTTCAAGGTTCATCCAGAATGGTTTGAAACACCTCACCCAGAGTCCAATAGGGGTAAAAATGAGGTGGATTATAATATTTAAAGCAAGCTCTCTACAACCTTCTTTAATTCTATAATTTTATCTTCACTAATATTGCCGTTCTTATAATTCCACATAACATTTAAAGGCTTTAAATCTCTACGGCTTGCTTTGCTTATCCCAAGATAATTCTCAATATCAACATCAAAACTATAAATTTTTTTTGTAAAATCATTCTTTTTATTTTCAATAAAGCCGTTTATTAAATCATGCACACCTTGATTTTGATCTTTATCGTAAATAACGGAGTGGTAAATACCAAGCTCTCCAAACAAATTCATATATCTATGAATATTATATTTTCCCATAGCATCAAGAAAATATAAATGTTTGGTTTTCAAATCAATCCACTTCGTGTTGATAAGATGATCTAAAAATATTTTCTCAGTAGCACCCTCGCAAATAAAAACATGCTTTGCAAAAAACGAACAAGACCTTTCGTTATCTAGCCATAGAAAATATTTTAAAGCCTCTTCTTCAAGTTTTAATTCTTCATTGCTCGCGATCGATCCCAGACTTCGTTTATTTATTTCATCTTTAACAACTTGCAAGGTTGCAGAATCCGAAAGCTTCTCGGAAAACATCTTAAACATGCTATTATTTTGATCGAATACTGAGTCAAGTTCTTTTTTGTTAATCTGATAGACTTTTGATTCTCCGCTATTTCTTACGACCTTTAGAAGTGAGGACAATGTCTCAATATTTTTACTCACAAAAATTGCTGAGTGGGTACTACTTAGAATTTGTTGTTTAGGGTCTTCTGAAACTTTTTGTAAGTCAATGTTTAACAGTTCTTGTTGAGTTGGGTGTAAAAATGCTTCCGGTTCTTCAAATAAGATAATCGTTAGCTCAGGCGAAAATTCTTTTTTCTTTTCTTCCTTTTTGTCTATATACTTTGCACCAACTCGAATAAGAGTATAAATTAAATGCCTTTGCAATCCTTGCCCAAAACAATTTATCGAAACTCTCTGATCATTTAATTGTTTATCTTCAATATAATGCGAAACAAGATTTTTTATTATGTTATCAGCTGTTATAGAATTAATATCTAAACCAAAATTTATACCCCATTCGGCAACATTTTTGTTTATATCATTCGCAAGCTCATTTAATGAAAAACCATCTTTTGAAGATTCCTCCTTAAAATCTTTATTGAATGTTTCGAATGCAGTTTGCAAATTAGAATATGTTGGGCTATTTTTTATTACTTTTTGCATTACAAAATCAATCATATTTCGCAATGGTGATGGCCCCGACATTTTAAGGTTGTCATCAGTTTTACTTAACTCGGGAATAAACAATAGTCTGCCGAGCTTTGCTTGAGAAATATTCTTTGCTCCATAAAATTGATTGGCCGACAAAACACCAGATTCATAAGCAAAAATATTACTTGTCCCACTTTTTACAAGCTCTGAATTTTCTGATTTCAAGTATTTTCTAACCCTCAGTACTTTATCTGTTGATTTATATTCGTCTTTCAACGATTCTTGTTCATCATTGGTAGTTAAAAATTCCAATTCAATCCAACTTTCTTTATCTACTGGATTGCATTTCGGAAAATCATTTTTTGCTTCAAATTTTATATCATCTTCATAAAAAATCCTTAACGCGGTTATGATATTTGTCTTACCTGCATTATTTTCACCTACGAGTATTGAATATTTTTCTAAATCAAAATCGGCATCTAGTATTGATCTAAAATTATGAATTTTTATTCTGCTTAAATTCATACATTTTCACAGACTACATAGTGCAAATACTCAATAGTCTTATTTGCTTTAAAGTCCCGGCTTTCCGTTTTGTCTGCTTTAAACCGGCCATAGTCTTTCGTAAAATGTCCGTATTTGCCCCTTAGACTCATTATTTCTTTAATATCATCCAAAGTCATTAAGCCCTCGTTGTTATAGCTTAGAAAGATATATTTTACCTTCGCTTTTAAAATTAGATCTTTAAAAGCTGTTTTAACTTGTGATCTTGAGCAATAGAGTGATTTTTGGTTTTGGTAATCACGCAAACCAGTTTTTCCGTGGATTTTCGGATTATCATATTTAGCAATCGTTTCAAGTAGATGATAATTTGTTGCATATTGTCTATGGTTATATGGAGGATCTAAATATAAAATATCACCACCAACTTTTTCTAACACCTTATTTATATCTTCGTTGAAAACTTCATGATCTTGATCGTTTATTATCAATTGAGCAGGCTTTAAAACTAAACTGTTTTGAGCAGTCTTTTTTAATTTTTTCAGAAAAGCACCATAAACAGAGGCGGTATTAGCATACTTATCAATAGATTCGAGCAAACTTGTAACCAAAAAATAGTATTCGTTATCAGAAATTATCTTTTCTATTTTCCAATTTTCAATTTTCTGGCGAATCGCATCACATCTCTTTCCGTTTTCGTCAGAAAAATACTGTCGTTCTTCTTTTTTGTCTTTGGTTCCACCAGCACAATAATTATTGTAAATAAATCCTTTTACACCACTTATACTGGACAAATAATTACAGACAAAATCTTTCCTTTCTTCTAAATCAATATTTTCCAATTCCGGAATTTCTTTTATTAGCTTAAAAAACTTTAACTCTTTATGATTTCCAATATAATGTCTATTTAAGACATAGCTGTAATATTGGATATCATTCGCAATAATTTTGTAACCCTTCTTTTTGAAATATCTTCCAACAATTCCAGTGCCAGCGAATAAGTCACAAAAAGTATCGCAGTTTTTATCAACCACTTTATTGATGGACTCTTCCAAAAATTCTAACAATGATAATTTGCTGCCGATATAATTCATATTATTTCAATATAAACATAACCTTAGAATGTGCTAAGTATTGTTTATTGCCATATTTAAAATTTATAGCATCAAGCTCAGTTTTTTGATCAAAAAAGTCATTTATTTTTGATTTGATCAAATTGTAATCCCTTTTAATTTTCCAACTCTCCTCTGGCTTACTTTTATCATAAATAATCACAAATAAACGGTTGTCATCTCCAAATCGTTGAGCTCCTTGAAGCTCGTACATATATTTACAAACCATTTTAGGATTATTAATAGCATAATCAATATCGTATCCACTCTTAAACCATTCCTTTGGCAAATTTGTGACTTTAATATCAACGGGTTGTTCATTCCAAATTATATCAACCCCTTTTACTTTTTTAATAATGGGTATTACATTTTTATTTTCATTTATTAAGTCTTCCAAAAACACAGTGCTCCAGTGATTAAACCAACTAGAAATAGCATATGATTCTATGCTTTTATATAGATTTGCCCTGATAGCGCTAACTACATCATCGTATCTATAAAATTTTCTGACATAATTACTTTGTATGTGACTATCAACATCACCCTGAACCATCCCCCAAATGTGTTCATCAACCTTATTGAGTTCTTTGATAATTTCTTGATGTGTAGCTCCAGTAATTTTTATCTCGCTATCTCGAACACTTACATATAATTTCCTTATAAACAAATTAATATCTTCTGTCGAAATTTTGCCACTATCGAAATGTTCTAAAATGGTGGAAATCGTTTCCGTCATATTTGAAGAAAAATTGATGTCATATTCGTGACAAAAAGACTTCAAATTTTCCTTTTTTAAAGACTTAAGTTTTATGAAATTTGAATCTCTTATATTTACAATTGCCATAGTTATTTTTTAAATATTAAAATATACTCGTGTTTAAAAATATAGTAATCACTTGATAATGCTCGATACCGCCATATTCCTTCTTTATTTTGTTTTGCTCTGTTACCCTCCATATTCTTGATTATAATACTTTTTAGGGTTAGTCCTAATTTTTGAGCTTCATTCATACAATAAAATCCTAGCGGAATCCACTGCCCAGCAGTATATTTATCACCGATAACAATTGCTAAATAACGCCCTTTTTCTAAAACAGATATTGTATTTTTTAAGACTAAACCAAAACCGTTTAAAAATTCTTTCAGGGAGTTTGCATTTGATAAATCGTTTTTTAAGTTACTGAACTTTATAATATCAGCGTAAGGTGGATGCAGAATTGCCAAACTAACATTATTCTTTCTTTGTCTTTTGAGAGTTTCATTTACTTTATCAAATGTAGTCTCTTTCGAACTATCACCCAGAATTATTTCTGAGAAATATTTTTTATTATCAACTTTCATTTTTAACTGTTCAACTAGGTCTTTTTGTATATCAATACCAATAAAATGTCTACCTAGAGTCTCGGCCTCATAAGCAGTTGTTCCGCTTCCGACAAACGGATCAAAAACAACCTCGTCTTTCTTGGTATATCTCGAAATTAATTGACGTGGTATTTGTGGAACAAAATTACCATGATAAAAACCGCTATGTTTTCCTGTTTTATCTCTCTCATTGATAATCCAAAGACTATCAGTCCAAATTTCTGATTCTTTCCATTCATCTAAATTTAAATCATTGAAAATTGGCATAATCTTAATTGTATTTTACCAAATTTTTCTTGATTTGATAAGAGCTAAAGAAAAACCGGCATCTTTAACGGATGCCGGCTTTTCAATCGTATAAAACCCTTATTTTACTTGGGTTCAAACTTGGTAATCTGGCGGAGGCGGAGAGATTCGAACTCTCGAGACCCTTTCGAGCCTGTCACCTTTCCAAGGTGATGGAATAAACCGCTATCCGACGCCTCCATTTTCTTGAATCAAATCGCTATCTGATGCTTCATCATACTGCCCCGTGTGACGCTTCGTCACGCTGTCGAGTGTGATGCTTTCTCATACTGCCCCGTGCGACGCCTGCAGACCGGCAAACTATAGCAAATTTCGGCGTTTTTGCCACTTGTATATTTGCCCACCTACCCACTTTCTAAATTATTACTACTTCCCCATATCTCGTAAAATCTTGATGCGATTCTCGATCGGCGGATGGGTTGAAAAAAGATTTGAAACTTTTTTCCCTGCACCGCCAAATGGATTTGAAATAAACAAATGAGCCGTTGCGTTGTTGGCACTTTTCATCGGAACAGCATTACTTGAGATTTTAGCAAGTGCACTCGCTAAACCTTCTGGGTATCGAGTAATGAGAGCGCCGGAAGCATCAGCTAGATATTCTCTTTTTCTCGAAATTGCTAGCTGAACTAGTGAGGCAAAGATAGGGGCGAGTATCGCTAAAACAATTCCGACAATCATCAAAACACCTCCTCCCTCCTTGTTGTCATCTCGTCTTCCACCAAACATTTGTCCTCGTAGAAAAATCTGAGAGAGAATCGAAATAAACCCTACTAAAACAACGGCCACAGTCGAAAGCAAAATATCTTTATTTCCAATATGCGAAAGTTCGTGCGCAAGCACGCCTTCAAGTTCATTTTTTTCTAAAATCCGAAGCAAACCAGTGGTAACTGCAATAGCAGAATGTTCTTTATCTCGGCCGGTAGCAAAAGCATTTGGTGACTCGTCGTTTATGATAAACACCCGAGGCTTTGGCAAACCAGCGGTGATCGCTAAGTTTTCGGCAATACGATGGAGCTCAAGATACTGAGCCGGGTCTGCAGGAATAGCTTTTGATACAGACAAAGCTATTTTGTCAGAGTTCCAATAGCTAACAACATTCATAATGATGCTGAAAATAATTGCTCCATAGAGAATTCCGGGCGTATTATATATGTACGAAAAAACATAGCCAATGGCGATGACGAGGATAAAAAACGATGTCATAAGTAGCCATGTTTTTCGAACATTTTTTGATTGTTGTGTATACAATGTTGCCATTATTTTATTTTAAATTAAAACTTAACTTCGACAGGGTTCTGCGCAACATCATTGTCGGCAAGGTCAAAGAATTCCATTTTAGAAAACTTAAATACACCCGCAAGTGCGTTTGTTGGGAAAGACTGGACCTTGATATTTAAGTCTCGAACAGTGCCATTATAAAAACGACGAGCTGCTTGGATTTTATTTTCAGTATCCGAAAGTTCTCTCTGTAGTTCTAGGAAATTTGTATTAGCCTTTAAGTCTGGGTACGCTTCGGCGATCGCAAAAACGGATTTGAGTGCTCCAGTAAGCATATTTTCTGCACCAGCTTTTTGAGCCATAGCTGCCGCTGATGTGTCTGATCCAGAGGAAGAAACATTGCCAGCCGACATAGCCGCAGTGCGGGCTTCTGTTACTTTTTCAAAAACGGATGATTCGTGAGTTGCATAACCTTTGACTGTATTTACAAGATTTGGGATAAGGTCATAGCGTCGCTTGAGCTGTACCTCTATATCGGCCCAGGCTTCCTTGGCCTGAGTAACTAGGCGAACAAACGAGTTGAAGGCCATTATTGCCCATAAAACGATCAAAACGACAATTCCAATGATTATATAAAGAGTAGACATATTTAGATGAATTTTAACTTAATTTATAATTTCTTTCCTGTTGTTGACAGTATCGGTATTATATACTATTTTAAGGTCTAATGCACATTAAAAAACCGAAAAAATGGAACCAAGAACTACCCAAAAAGTCCCTCTGAACTACTCCATTTTCGCAGTGCTATTTCTAGCCACGATCGGAGTGTTTCTTGTTTTATTTAAAACAAGATTTGAAATACTAAACGCAATCTTATTTGGGTTTGGAATATTTTGCATACTGGATGCCGTAATATTAATATTTGTAGAAATATTGATAATAAAATTTAAACGAAAAAATACATAACTAAAAAACAATGAGAAAAGAAGTAATGAGCAATCTGCTCCCCAGTCGAAGAATGGTTGTTATCGAAAAAATAAAATTGATTCAACAGCTTCCAGTCTCAAAAGAGCAGAAGCAAATTATCGCCCAGGCTTCATTGATAAATTTTATCGACGAAATAAACAGCAAAAATGGCCGTAGGGTAAGTCATTTTGTCCTACTCGAAGAACTACAAGGACTAGAATTTTTTATCATTAGAATGAAGGTTGCGAACGGCAATGTTGAGCATTTTGAATTTAGTTTCAATAAGATGATTTTTTTTATTGATATGGGATTTGGAATGACATCAATAGAGTGAGCTCTTGAATAAAAATAGGTAAATCAAAAACCTTCCAGTTCACGGAAGGTTTTTTTATTACTTTTTCTTTTTAGAACCTTTTGTCTGCCACTTTTCAACCAATACAAGGAGTGGGCTTGCTAGGAAAATAGATGAATACGTTCCAAAGAAAAGTCCGACGCTTAGGACAAGTGAGAAAGTTTTTGTACTTTCTGGTCCAAAGAAATAAAGGGACATCAAAACCAAGATAACTGTAAGCGATGTATTTATTGAACGCGTAAATGTCTGCGAAAGTGAGCGTCCGACTGTTTCGGCAAAATCATTTGAAGTGTGGTTTTTAATGTTCTCTCGAATACGATCAAAGACAACTATTGTATCTGAAACCGAAAGACCGAGAACAGTTAGGAGTGCCACGATAAACAATGTATCAATTTCAATCCCTGAATAATGAGAAATAATGGCAAACGCACCTGTTGGGATAGCAATGTCGTGGAACAAAGTAACTATGGCAATAAGTCCATATTTCCAAGAAGCAACTGGACGGGAAACTTTTCGGAAAGCATAAGTAATGAATAAAATAATTGCGAGCATTACCAAAACGATTGCCCAAATAGCTTTTTGTTTCAATTCATTTCCTATCGAAGGACCAATGGAGGTATAGCTTTTTTCCTCACTCTTGTATTTTCCATCAACAGAAGCGGCGGCAAGTAGTGATTGGTGTTCTGTTTCAGTTAGGTCACGTAGTTTTATCGCATATTCTGTTTCTCCAACTGGCTGAATAACAACTTCTCCAAAGGAAAGTTTGGCGATTGAGGTTTGGATTTCTGAAATATCTGGGCGAATGCCAGTATAACCGATTTCACTTTGAGCGCCTCCTTTAAAATCAATACCGAACTTGAGCCCGAAAACTGAAATCACTATAAGCGATGCGACAAAAAGTACAGCTGAGATTGCGATGAATATTTTTCTATTTCTGATTATAAACATATATTTATTTATTGAAACCTGATGAGAATAAAAACCTAGCGACCTTACTATTGCCTATTGGAATTGCACGGAGGAAAACTCGGGTAACAGTGATTGCTGAGAAAAGAGAAACGATAACACCGAGACCGAAAGTCAAAGCAAAGCCTTTGATGAGCGAACTACCGAACCAGAAAAGGATAACCGCGGTGATAATACTTGAAGTATTTGAGTCTCTGATAGATGTCCATGCGCGATCGAAACCGGCTTCTATAGCGTCGCCAACCGTTCGGCCATTTTTCATTTCTTCGCGCATTCGCTCGAAAATAAGAACATTGGCATCGACAGCAACACCGATAGAAATAATAAATCCAGCAATGCCGGCAGCAGTAAGAGTGACTGGAATAAGTTTGAAGAGGGCAAGGATAATTGAAACATAAAGTGAAAGCGCAATAACCGAAATAACTCCGGGCAAACGGTACCAAGCGATCAAGAAAATGGCGACAATAAGGAAACCGTAAAGAGCGGCTTTTGCTCCGGCATTTACCGCTTTTTCACCGAGAGTTGCGCCGATTGTTTGTGTCGATACAAGAGAAATAGGAACAGGTAGCGCACCTGAGTTTAAGCGACCAACAAGAACCTTCGCCTCTTCGGGAGAAAAGTTTCCGGTGATTTCTGCGCGACCACCCGAGATGGCCTGGCGAACAACGGGAGCTGAAATAGGCGCCCCATCGAGATAGATGGCGATAGTTTTATTTACATTATCAGTAGTCAATTTCTCAAACAATTTTGCACCGGCATCGTTGAACTGAAGAACAACAGTTGCTTGGCGAGTTGATTGATTGAATTCGAGCGTAGACTTTTGTAAAAAACGACCAGTGAGTTCTGTAGCAATATATTTTCCAGCAAATGGGTCAAGGTTTACTTTTCCATCTGGTCCAACAACCACCTGATTTTCTTTTGGTGGATTTGGGTTTTCGATTTTAAATTCAAGCACAGGAGTTTCGCCGATAGTGTCAGTGGCTTTTTTTACATCAGTAACTCCAGGGAGATCCACAACAAGACGCTGAACATTGTTTGTGCCTTGTTCGATATGTATAACAGGTTCTGAAACACCAAGGACATTTATTCTGCGTTCAATAACGTCGCGAAGTGCTGACATTGAGTCAGGAATTTCGCTCGCTGATATCTTTGAAACATCTGCCAAATAAACGAGGTGCGAACCACCTGAGAGATCGAGTCCGAGGCGAAATGGATATTTAGCTGCGACTCCAGCCTTTTCTGTTGTACTGGTCGATGTTCCAGATTTTGAAAAACGAGCTTCTGATTTATAAACGAAAAAAGCAATCCCAACACCTAGGGCTAAAATAAGCAATGCTAACAGTCTTTTTTTCCACATAATGTGAATATATTAAGCGTTTTTTGACTAAATTGCAAGCTTACTAATAAGTGGTTGCTTTCGCGATTTTAACCCATATTTTATTGGTTAAATAGCCGAACAAGGCACCTATTGTAATCCCGGCAACAATATCCGCTGGATAGTGGACTCCCGCGATTACCCTCGAAACAGATATCGCGATTGCGCAAATCCAAAAAAAGAGGCCGGCTTTTTTATTGTGAAAATATATTATAGTCGCAAGCGCGGCGAATGCAGTCGCGTGACCCGACGGAAATGAGTCTCCTCCGCTGTGAGGAAAAAGTGAATGAATTCCATTTGCACCTTCAAATGGGCGCGAAATGTGAAAAACGATTTTCATTATCTTTGAAACAAGTGTTGCTCCTCCAACTGCAACCACGGCGTGAATGCATTTTAGAACTCGATTTGGCAGGCCTTTTATCCAAGTTAAATTATTTTTATCTGCCGGAATGAAAAATAAATAAATAGCTCCAATTCCAAAAACAATATACGGCAATTGCACTGCTATGAAAAAAATAGAGCTGTCGAAAATTTGGTTCTTAAAAATTAAACTATTTAAAAAAGTGAACATAAATTTTATATGAGTTTATTTATAAATTATATGCCAACAAACTCTTTTGACATATCGTCTCTGTGAGCAGCTCTAGAATATCGGCGCATACTCATCAATATTCCAAGTGCCATAAATTCTATCAACAAATGAGATCCGCCATAACTCATAAATGGCAATGTGATACCGGTAACAGGCATTATCCCGATATTCATTCCAATATTTATGAGGATATGTGATAAAAGCATAATTGCAAAACCAATAGCAAAAAGTGTTTCAAAATTTGTAGCACCGACGAAGGCAGATTTTATAATTCGAGCAATCAGTAATCCGTACAAAATGAGTAAGAAAATTGCACCAATAAACCCCCATTCCTCTGCGAACGCTGCGAAAATAAAGTCAGTTTGATATTCTGGTAAATATTGAAGACGGGACTGAGTTCCAAAACCAACTCCTTTTCCGAGTAAGCCACCAGATCCCACTGCGATACGCGATTGATAAGCATTGTAACCAGAACCACGAATATCGTAATATGGATTTAGAAAATTCAGAACACGCTCTTTTTGATATGGTTTAAAAACAAAAAACCAGAGACCACCGAAAGCCGAGAGCATTACAAAAAATACTACAATAAGGTGTTTTTTTGAAATACCAGAAACGAGTGTCATCCCAAACCAAATCATAAAAATAATTATTGCGGAGCCAAAATCGGGTTCAAGGAAAATTAGTAAAAGTGGGATAAACGCGTATAAACCTGATATTATAACGTGTTTTACGTGACGGATTTCAACGTGTCTTCGTGAATAGTATTTTGCTAGGAGTAAGATAAGTGCGATTTTTACCACATCAGATGGTTGAAAAGAAAATGCCCCGAAAGACAGCCAGCTCTTGGCTCCATTGACAACATTACCTGCAATAAAAACTATTATCAGTAATGCGATCGATGAGGCGTAGATAGCCAGTGTAGCATTACTTTGTTTCAGAAAACGCACATCAATTTTTGCTGTAATAAAAAAAACTAACAATGACACCGCTGCCCAAATAAGCTGTCTGTTGAAAAAACCGGTCTCTCCGGTAAAAGATTTCATGGTTATAAGACCAGCCGCAATAATTGGGATGACGGCGATAATCATCAGCCAGTCTATTTTTTTTAAAGACGATTCTGACATATTATTGCCTGTTAGCAAAAATATTTACTTGAGTAATTATTTCTGTACGCTTTGGTTCTCCAGCAAATGGTTCACGCCAGGTAAAGTTTACTTCTTTTTTTGTACCTGATGACATGCTGTCGATAATAGTTTTACTTAAACCTAGTGCATTGTTGTCTGCGTCATAAATAATCGCAAAAACATCTATGTTTCGAGTCAAATTCACTGTTGGATTTTCTACCACCAAGGAAAGCCTTGGCGAAATTTCAAGATTTGTTGGAATAGTTGCTTCAGCAAAAATAACTTGTTTTGATTCATCTTCTGTGACTTTTTCCCAATCTGCTGTGCTCAATAATTTAAATAATGTATTTTTGGGAACACGTTTACCAGTATTTACTGCCGGCTCGAAAATACCAATACGGCTGTTTGGTGGCACATAAGTCGAACCTTTTCTTGTTGTTATAAAAATATTATTCGCATCGTAAAGATTGAATTCATAATAAATTATTTGAGCGGCAGCCTGCACATTTTGATTTTCAAGGTAAGCAAAGGAATTGTAAATCCCCTCGCCGACTTTAAATGAGCGTGACCATTTTATAACAAGAGGAGCTGCATCGTTTTGACAGATTTTAGTACAAGCTCCTCCGCAGTCAATACCTCGCTCGTCGCCATTTTTTTTAGTGTCAGTACAAGTCGGTGCTATGTTGAAACTTGGGTATATTTTAACAGCCAAATAAAGTGCAACAAAAAGACAGAGCATTCCTCCGTAAAATAGTTTTCGGCGTCCGGACCAGGTCATAATGACTATAGTATAAAGGAAGACCGGCGAAAGACGAAATACTCTCCTTGGGGTCGGAAAAAATCTGCTGATTTTTTCCTAGGCTTCGGCCCGTCGGCCTGTAGAATCCCCAAGGAGAGTATTTCGTCTTTCGCTAGCTAGATTTAACTAATTAATTTTGGGAGATTTGTTCGTTTATTTTTTGACGGGTTGTGTCGCCGATAAAGCCAGTGGCGGGCGTAATGTTGTTTGTCTTTTGGAAATCGCGAACAGCTTGTAGTGTTTGCGGGTCAAATACTCCGGAGATATTTTTTTTATCCAGCAAATTATTTGCGCTTAGAAAATCCTGTAAAACCAAGACATCGTTTTGATCTGTTTCTTTTGTATATATTCCAAAGTTTTTAGTAAGCGAAATTTCTATTGGTTCTGCCGGACGAACCTTGTGCTCTATTTTTATCGACTGAGCATTGGCAATTGCTGTATTTATCTGGTAATCAGCGATTGCAGTATTTGTAGTCATCACGATAATAGCGACAAAGATACCTCCGAGGAGAATTGCGTATGTTTCTCTTTTCATATTTTAAGTATATCATGTGACAAAATTCTAACTAGCAACCTGTGTAAAAAAATAACAAGCAAAAAACCCTGACATTGTCAGGGTTTTTTGCTTTAGTTTAAGTTCAGAAAAGATTCTCTCAAGTATTCTGTTCCGGCGACTACCTACTTTCCCCACAAGG
>CAYHBR010000002.1:0-24608 GCA_964354985.1 uncultured Candidatus Saccharibacteria bacterium
TGCAACCCCAAGGGAGGTGTTTAAGGGGTGTAGCGATTCAGGTTAGAACTTGGGCATGATATATTTACAAAATGAAAAACCTAAAATTCACAAATTTGGCTGTATTTATTATTTTATTTGGAATTGCACTAATTGAAGCCGTTCAAAAAGGTAATTGACTAGAAGCTGGTTTGTTCCTGGCTCTTGGAATAATGTCGCTTTGGGCGGATTTTCAAAAAAAATAGCAATAAAAAATTATGGTCACGACCCCATCACAATTAGAAAATAAGCCCTGCGTCTATTGCACGACTCCTGAAATCTTGGAACGAGCAATTTTTAAGAATAATCTTGTTTGGGCATTTCCAACAAATATTCCCATTACAGAAGGTCACACGCTTATCTCACCACGAAGATGTGTTAAAAAACTAGAAGATTTAACGAGCAAAGAGCGTCTATCTATTCTGGATCTTGCTGAAAAAATAATGAACGCGCTTCGTGTCGCTTTTGGTGCCGAAGGTTTCAATTGTGTCTGGAACCAAGAAAAATTGGCGGGACAATCAGTGCCACATTTTCATTTGCATATTATTCCACGAAAAAACGGTGACACAGGTCTTTTGGGTTATGACCCACGCAGTATGCTCTATCGTACAGGTGATCGAGAACCGACAAGCGAAAAAGACTTGCTTGAAATTTCTCACAAGATAAGTAAGTTTTTATAAAAATAATTTATATAATAGACGTATGCACACAGAAATAGAAACACGATTTTTAGATATTGATAAAAATTCACTAATTTCCAATTTGCAAAAGTTGGGTGCAAAAGATTGTGGTGAAATAAAATTAAATGAAATAATATTTTACGATAACGAACTAAAATGGCTAGATGAAAAAAGACTTGTTAAACTCAGGGAAAAAGACGGTGTTGTAAAATTGATATATAAAAACAATAAAGAACAGCAGGTAGACAGCGCTAAAGAAATTGAATTTACAGTGTCGAGCCTGAAAGATGCAAAAGCTCTGCTCGAGGCAATTGGCCTTTTGGCATACAGGACTGTGGAGAAATATAGGCACACTTTTACACTAGACAATGTAACTGTGGACATTGATACTTGGCCCAAAATCCCAACATATGCGGAACTAGAGGGAAACTCAGTTGAAGATTTAAAACTAGTTGCAGATAAGTTGGGGTTAGTTTGGGAAGATAGATTTGATGGAGATCCTAGGTTTGTGTTCAAGCATTATGGTTTTGACTTCGACAATATCCGAACCGTTACTTTTGATAAATTTGAATAGTATATGGAAAAACATAAATTTAGCCAAATAGAAAATGTTGAGCATTTGATTAATTCCTCAGACATTGTAGTAAATCCAGAAACCGGTTTTGCTATTGTAGTAATTAAGCCAGACGCTTTTGCCAACAAAGAACAAATTATCAGCCGAATCAAAAATTCTGGCTTATATGTAGTTAAAACGATAGAAAAAAGACTGCCGGACAACTTTGTGGCTGGCACAATGTATAAAGACCTACCAAAAGGAATAGAGGAAGAAACACTCAAACATTTTAATAGTGGCCCATCTGAAATCATTTTATTAAAAGGTGGGAATGATGTCTTACAAAAAATCGTTACTCTTACCGGCGAAAAAACAGACCCAAATATGTGCACAGAAGATAGCATAAGATATTTATTTGGTGAGCATTTTATGAGAGAAACGAGTGACGGCAATTTATATTCTAGAAATGCTATCCATCGAGCAAAAACAGGAGACGAGCAAAGTGATGACCTAGAAAAATTTAAACATTTTCTTTAAAAACCGGCGCATTTTACTTCTTCACTCCCCCAACCCAGCCGAATGTTTGTTCGATGTTTTTGAAAATTACTTGGAAGACTGATTCTTTTTGTCTTGGAGTCAGAATAGTAAAACTCTTTGAGCGAACTTTCTGTCCGTTTGAATCCATGCTTTCAGCTTGAAATTGATAGACTTCTCCTGGCCCAAAATCTGTCATAACAACAAGGTGATGACGTGTATATCCAGAATCGAGAACACTTTCAAACGGCCAGTCAGTATCGTCTTTACTCGTTCCTTTTCTGTAATAAACTTTTGAAGTTGAAAGTTTTGTTGTGTTCCATGAAATAATAGACTGAACTTTTAGATTTTCACCAGTCGCAAGAGCTGAACTAGTTTTTACTTGTTCAATCAAAAATGGCAACTCCGTACTTGATGTAGAAAAAGCCTCGATAGATTGGCTGAGTGTCCGACCAGAAGCATCATTCCCAAATAAATCTACTTTGTAAAAAACACCCGGCTCCAGCCCTGAAACAGTCATCTCGTGAATCGAGGTCAATTTAATATTATTTACAACTTTAGCCTCGTCAGATGAGAGTGAATTGTTTCTATATGGAGTTGTACGCACAGAAGTATTTGTTTCGAGAGAACTTGACCATTTGAAAGAGGCTTTATCATCGCCGAGTCTGTCGGCAACATAATTTTCAACTTTTGCAGATTTTGAAAGTGTTGTAAAAGCATCAACCGGGAAATCTAATTTTGCTCCTAGTAAAGTCGAGCCGCGCAGTTGATAATTATATTTTGTTTCGGGCTTAAGACCAGAAAGAACAACCTGATGCTTGAGCGAATAAATATCAGGATTACCGACAACTTGAGCATTACTTTCATTTGTTAATGCAAAACCTGACTCAGAGAAAGCCGTTACGGAATTTGTTTTTTTATCTGTCTCCCAAGAAATAATAGCCATATCTTCCCAAAGTTTTATGCTTGGTTTTATGGTTAAAACTGGTAGTGGAGTAAGGCTAGCCAACTCCTGAATACTTTTTCTTTGTTCGAGTAAACTAGATTCAAGCACTGAAAGTGAAACAGTTTTTGAAGCTTTTTTAATAAAATCAAAAGCACTACGAAGCATTTCAGCAAATTTACTATCATTTTGCTCCTGACTATCGATGTCCGAAATATCTGGCAAATCACCAAAAGACAAGGTTAAAAAACTATTTAAATATGGTGTCGCCAAGTTACCCGAAGAATCAGCAGAAGTAACCTTATAATAATAAAGTGTGTCCGGGTCAAGATTTGTTAATGTTTGAGAATGAGTATTGCCCATCGCCCGATTGATCGAAGCAAAACCATAATTTTCTGTTGGACCAAATTCGACGGCACTATCTGAAGCTTCGTTTGTATTCCAAGTAACTGTGGCCTTGTCTGCAAATACATCTTTCACTAAAACATCACTAATCGTTGGAGCATTACGATCTGTGTTATCTATAACCCTTGTTCCGCCACCACCACTACTTCCTTCTGTTAAAAGCGCAAGTGTTGTAAAACTAAGCTCAACACTTGAAGTAGAATTCGTATTACTATCGACAGATGTGACCTTAAAATAATACATTGTACTGACATCCAATCCTGTGAGAATAATTGAGTGAGTATAATTTGAAAGTGCGTTTACAGCAGAATGAATGTAGGTATTTGAAGCAGTTCCATATTCAACAAGTGCATCGGTTGGTTCATTTGTATTCCAAGAAATTACTGCCGAGGTATCGAAAATTTGCTGAGATAAAAGACTTGAGATGACAGGCGGGGTAACATCAGTGAGATCTAGAGTTGTAAAAGTCAGACCGGTTTGTGTTGTTAGGTTATTATTTGTATCGGTACTTTTAATTCGAAAATTGTATAAAGTTCCTCTCGTGAGACCAGTTAGCTGAAAATCGTGATTGGTGTTTAAGTTTGCATTTGTACTTGTAGTGCCATAACTATTGTCTGTACTATACTCCACGGAGGAAGTCGCGAGTTCGTTTGTTGTCCAAGAAATACGGGCAGTAGTTTCAGCAACATCATAAATATTCGTCTGTGCATCAAAAGTAATTACTGGTGCAACAACATCAGAAGTCGCAGTGAAATTGTAGTAGAAAATTTCTCCTGAAACAATATTTTTATCTTCTGCCACTCCGGATTTTACATAGTAATAGTAAGTCACTCCTGGCGTAAGCCCTGTCAAATTTACAGAATGTGAAGTTGTGCTACCGCCTGTCGAGACTTCAGTCGGACCAGCGAAAGCAACATCTGTTGAGTAAAAAACATGTGAGTCGCTTGCCTCTGATGTTGTCCATGTAATTGTTGCGCCAGTGTTATGAACACTTATTGATGCGACGCTTGAAATAACTGGCCCGGTTAATACTTGAAAAGACATCCCTTCTCCGCCTGTTGAAAGATTTGAATTTGGGTCAGAAGAAGTGACTTGAATATAGTATGTGACTCCAGAAGTAAGATTGTTTAAAAAGACTGAGTGATGACCGAGGCGAGCGTCGTAGTCGAGCATAGAAGTCACGCCGACACTCGGTGCATTTGTAAAATCACCGGAATTGTTTGTAATATAGTTTACTGAAGAATTTGATGGTTCGTCGGTATCCCAAGTCACAAGTGCTGATTGAGCTGTAATTGAAGAGATAGCAACGTTACTAATAACAGGTGGAGTAAGGTCACTACCTCCTTGCCCGTCAGGCCTGTCATTTACAATACTTGAATACAGAGAATTATTTCCTGCATTGTCTTCCGCAGAAACGCGATAATAATAAGTGATACTTGTGTCGAGACTAGTGTCGAGAATAAAATTTATTGTTCTATCGACTTGTGTTGATAATAAAGAATAATTTGTGCCGTCTATAGAGCGGTAAATATTATATTGTTTGAAACCGAGAACTGGAACAGCAACTTTTCCCCAGGCTACGAATTCTCGCCACTCAGACGTTTCGACGGTCGAAACGTCTTGATACAAAATATTCAAAGGACGAGCTGGCATACTCACACTAGAAGTAACGCTGTTGTTTGAAATATTTCCGTAAATATCTTTTATTTGATAATAGACTACAGGATTGTCTCCTGAAAAAATCCAAGACGCTGTACTGGCATAATCAATCCATGTTCCAGAATTTAGATTTGAAGAATCAACAGAAAGATCACTATTATTTGAAATTTTCATCTTGAGTCCTGTCAGACTGTTCTCTGAAACAGAAATAGTAACATCGTTTACCGCGTCTACTCTAGCATCAAGCACAAAAGAATTTACGACTGGGTCGGTTGTGTCTAGAGTGAAAGCCGTCGTTTCTGCGGAAACAGTATTGTTGGCTGCTTCGTTATCATTTACTGTTACCCTTATTTTTGCCGAGGCGGAATAGTGAGTGTTGTAATCTGTTTTAGGATTCCAAGTTAAAGTATAAGTTGTAAAAGTCGAATCGTTTACTGTTTTATTACTAGTCGCCCCCGCACTAAAAGTTGTTGCTGAAACCCAAGTTGTTCCGTTCCAATATTCAAAAGATGGGGTGACATACCCAGGAGTGTTGCTTCCAGCTAGTGTATCTGAATCTCTAACGTCATATGAAATATTTACAAGACCATCTGTGCCTTGGGTAGCAGTCACATTTTGTAATTCTGGAGTTGCATTAACAACATATTTTATTTCTACTCCAGAAATAGTAGCAGTCAGCGGACCTGTTGAGGTAAGAGTAATTTTGTATTGCCACCACTTATCATCACCGCCAGATTTTAACGCAGACGGAATAGCAGAAACCGGACAATAAACCAAGGTGTCTACTTTCGTACAATTTGTAGTCGCATTTGTAAAGTCATACCAAACAGCTGATGAAAGGCCGACTTGACTGGAAGCTGTGCGGAGTGAAATAGTCGCAGTTGTCCCAGTGGGCAAGGTTGCATCTTCATTCATACCAACAGCGCCAATAATATTTCCACTGTCTGTTGTGTCATAGGCCGAAGAAGTGAGTGACTGAGTTGTCGGATATGTATTGTAGTTGAATGTTAGATCTTCGAGCGACGGAGTAACCGAAGTATCACTTGTTGTGAGAGTTACTTTATATTGAACATATCGATGAGACCCGTGTGAACTTATCGAGCCTCCACTGGCTATTCCTGTTTGCCAGCTTGTCCAAGAACCATCACTTGTATTTGTACTATCACCCGCCCTCATATCTATTGAGACAGAAGTATTTGTTGGTGTAGTTTTATTAAAACTAATAGTTGAAAAAGATGCCGCTTTTATTGTTAAATCAATAACTCCAGAAGTATATGTTCCGGAGGTACTATAGGAAAGGTAACCAGCATCAAAAAAACCTGAGTCGGCAACGCCGTGAACTTGTACCGGGGTGTTTCTTTGAGTGGTTGTATTGTCTCCGAGTCTTGCAAGTGTGTTTAATCCCCAAGACCAAACAGTACCGTCGGATTTTATTCCATAGGAAGATGACTGGCCTCCAGAAATCGCCAAGATGCTTGTTAAAAAACCTGAATTGCCGGTACCATGAACTTGGATCGGAGTAGTAGCTTGAGTTGTACTGTTGTCGCCAAGTTGCCCTGCAGAATTGTCTCCCCATGTCCAAACAGCACCGTCGGATTTGAGAGCCATAACCGAACTTGCCCCACCTGAAACAGCAGAGATACTCGTTAAAAATCCGGAGTTACCAGTGCCATGAACTTGCACCGGTGTGTTTCTTTGGGTCGTTGTATTGTCTCCAAGTTTTCCTGAACCATTACTTCCCCACGACCAAACAGTGCCGTCGGATAATAATGCATATGAAGAGGTCAATGTATTTGCGATATAAGAAACACTTACTAAATAACCAGAGTCAGCTGTGCCATGAACCTGTACAGGTGTACCACTTTGGGCGGTTGTGTTGTTGCCAAGTTGTCCGGTCGCATTGTAACCCCACGACCAAACAGTGCCGTCGGATTTGAGAGCCATCGCAAATTGTTGACCGGCAGAAATAGCAGAGACGCCAGTGAGGTACCCAGAGCCACCAACATCAAGAACCTTTACCGGAGTATAAGCCGGGTCAGCGGTAAAATTGTCACCAAGCTGGCCTTGGGCATTTTCACCCCACGCCCAAACAGTGCCGTCGGATTTTAAAGCATAAGCGGAAGTACCAGATTTACTTGCAGTAATGGCGGTAATCCCAGATAAAACACCCAAACCATTTAAACCCAGAACTTGCACAGGAGTTTTTCTTTGAGTAATTGTATTGTCGCCGAGTTGACCCCTAGAATTTATTCCCCACGACCAAACAGTACCGTCGGATTTTAAAGCATACGCCGCGTTTGTGTTTGCTGCTAAAGAAATAACCCCGGTTAAAAATCCTGAGTTACCCGTGCCGTGAACTTGGATCGGAGTATTGCTTTGCGTTACCGAATTGTCGCCAAGTTGCCCCGCAGAGTTGTCTCCCCATGCCCAGACAGTACCGTCCGATTTTAAAGCATAAGTAGCGCCATCACCTGTTGCTATCATTGGAATTGTAAAATTAGTCGTGGTATTTTTTATAGAAGCACTTGTTCCTGTTCCCGAAACTATAGTACTTGAAAGTGAAGCTCCGGAGAGGTTGAAACCAGTAGTTGTTGTTCCATCGTTTGTTTGAGTTAGAGCATTTGTTGTCGTACTAAGTTGCAAACCTGCACCAGCATTTACAACAACCAGATTGGCGTCTTGAGCAGAAAACTTATTCCAAGAAGATTGATTGGTCGGGTGAACTCCTGTATCAACACTGACTCCACCAAGCCAACTAGTTTGACTAAAAGTATATGTTGCAGCGTGGGCCAAACGGTCGCTATAGGTTCCAAAGACAAGAAGTAAAATTAAAAAAATCGCAGTCAGTATTCTACCGAAGGATTCTGTTCTAAAATTTGTTATTTTTCTATAAGCTATTTTTTGAATACCAATTTTCTTTTGTTTTTTAAGATAAACAGAATAGTACTTTGTGTAATATTTAATAATTAGTCTTATAATTTTATAGTATTTTTTTATTTTTTTAGATAATGTTTTTTTACTTGTTTTATATTTTCTTAAAATATAATTCGAGGTGACTGAAAATTTTATATCTATTTTACAGATACTTATTATTTTTTGAAATATTCTAGTTTTTATGAGATTGCGTAAATTCATGAAAAGTTCTTTATGCCTAATTCTATTTATACCGAAGAGCATCGAGCGGATTTAATCTTGCGGCTCTCCTTGCTGGATATAGTCCAGTTAAAAATCCAGTCAAAACCGAGAATCCCAATATAAATAAAACAAACCAGGCAGGACTGTAAAAAAGATCAAGCACTTGTCCCCCGAAATTTCTGGCTAAAATATTTATTACAACGTTAAAAAGCTTGCCCCCTAAGTATCCGATCAAAACCCCGCTTATACCACCTAAAAAACCCATAATTACCGACTCCATTAGAAATAACCGCGAAATGTCACCATTGCTTACCCCTATGGCCCTCATTATGCCTATTTCTTTAGTTCTCTCGAGGAGCGTGATTGTCATCGTATTGAACATACCGATTGCTGAAACAACCAGTGCAATAAGCCCAAAAACGCCGAGCACTATTTGGATAATACTAAATATTTTTTTTGTCTGATCGATAGTATCTGAAATAGAAGAAACCAAGAGCCCCTGCTTTACGATTTCATCCCTGATTGTATTCAATTGCTCACTGCTTGAAACTTTAACTTTCAAGCTAGAATATATTGGCAAATTTACATTTTTCAGAGTATAAAGCGGAATATAAACTAGACTTGTATTTTCATTATTTATTATTCCAACTATTCTATAATCCGTTTCGGGTGTGAAAATTTCTACTTCACCGCTTTCACTGTTAATTATAAATAAATTTAAAACTACCTTTTGACCAACAATATCCGAAGGGTTTGCGTAACCAAATATTTTTGCAGTTGCAGACGAGATAACAACTTCACTGGCATCACTACTAGAAAATTCCTTACCTACATCCAAGTTTATTCCGCTCAATCTAAAATATGGCTTATCAACAATTAGAGAAACTGTTTCTGTTGTTTCATTATCAAGACTAGCTTGACCAGAAAGACTCACGACGGGACTTGTCTCTGCAACTCCAGACAAAGAACTGATTGTCGCCAAACTTTCTTTGTTAAGCGAAATCAAATCCGAGACAGAGGAAACGTCGA
This sequence comes from uncultured Candidatus Saccharibacteria bacterium, assembly GCA_964354985.1. Lineage (GTDB taxonomy): Bacteria > Patescibacteriota > Minisyncoccia > Phycocordibacterales > UBA9973 > JAGOSA01. Next base: position 8,957 of record CAYHBR010000002.1, read on the forward strand.
GCGTAAGCAATGCATCTGCCGTTGTGATTTTATTTAAGATAACATTTTGCAATCCATAACCGAGCGAAACCAAAAAGAGAACAGCGCCGATACCAACACCAAGTCCAAGTACAGTCAAAATAGTTCGACTAGTATTAGTCTTGAAGCTTCGCATTGATAAAATTATTAAGTCTCGGTATTTCATATATAAATTTTACGACTTGTGGCCAATGAGCCAAATTTCAATCCTTTTGTGCAATTTATTTGCGAGACGACTTTCAAGTCCTGCCCCGCCGGCCTCAAGTGGTTGGTCAAGTAAAAAGAAAAGTTCTTTGCGATCTATCTCGCCTCTTATTCTACTAAGTATCGCATTATCAATAATTGCCAAACTTTCGTAATGTTTCAACTTAATATTTAATTCATCAAAAAGTGCCCTACGGAAAATAACCTCTTCTTTTTCTTCTTCATTTTCTAGAGACGCAGTCCGCAAGTGCTTTCCGTCTATTTTTGGAAGATCTTCTGTGACTTTCATTTCTTCAGCAAAAGACCTCACGAGATTTGTAACTTTTTCAGCTGTGCGACCGTCAAGCCCGAGCCCTCCCTGCTCAACACCCAAATCTAAAAATTCTTCAACTTGTTTAAAATTGTCTTTTGCTTTCAAGGAACCTTCCACTTTATTTCGGAAAGTATCAATGTCGTCTGCAGAGAAACCAGTTAGTGCCATTGTCGCAATATTTTTTGCTTGAAACGAGCGAATTAAATAACTTGGTTCGCTGGATTTCAATTTTGAATAATGATTTGAAATAAATTCGATTTCTTTTAGGTGGCTAGTCGAACCAAAATTTTCTTTGGGAACAAGCTTTCCTGCGATTTCTCTGTTGACCTTTGTATCTATTAGTTTTCCGTCTTTAATAAAAAAAACTCTGTGTGCAATATCAAGATACGTTGGATCGTGCGTTACTAAAATAACAGTCTTACCCAATTTTTCATTTATATCTTTGAACAAACCAATAACTTCAGCCGCGGATTTTGAATCAAGGTTTCCTAGTGGCTCGTCTGCTAAAAGAATTTTAGGATTGTTCACAACTGCCCGGCAAATAGCAACTCTCTGTTGCTGTCCACCTGAAAGTTCGTTGGGCAATTTTTCTGCTTGGTTGTTTACTCCAAAACGAGTCAAAAGTTCCATTGCGCGAACTTTTCTTTCTTTAGCATTTACACCGGAAGAAATCATCGGCAAAGCCACATTTTGGACCACGCTAAGTGTGGGGATCAAATGATATGCCTGAAAAACCATTCCGATAGTATCTCGGTAATAATTTACTTTCTCAGTCTTATTCATTTCACTAACCACTTTGTTCTCAACAATTAGACTCCCTTGGAATTTTTCTAAATTTGCAATCGAATAAAGCAATGTCGATTTGCCACAACCAGATGGACCAAAGAAAATAATAAACTCACCTTCTTGTATGGAAAGATTTATATTGTCGAGCGATTTTACTTCATTACTTTGGCCAGGAAAATATGTAACCGAAAGTGATTTTGCTATAATCTGTTCATTTTTTGTTTTTGATGTTTCAGGCATTAAAATAACCGTTAATTTGCATATATATTTTACCATTTTATACAAGTAAATGTTGCCGAAAAAGCCACTTAAATGTGGAAACAAAATAGCAAAAAATATTTACTTTCCCCCTCCTCCAACCCAACCAAATGTTTGTTCAACGTTTTTGAAAATCACCTGGAAAACTGACTCTTTTTGTCGTGGCGTTAAAATTGTATATGTTTTTGAACGAGTTTTTTGACCGTTTGAATCGATACTTTCTACTTGAAATTGATAAACTTCACCGGAAGCAAAATCAGTCATCACAACTAGATGGTTGCGAGCATAACCATTGTCTAACGGACTCTCAAATGGCCACACATCGTCGTCTTTACTGGCCCCTTTTCGGTAATATACTTTTGAAGTTGCAAGCTTTGTGGTATTCCAAGAAATTATTGACTGTACTTTCAAACCTCCACTAACAGAGAGAGCCGAACTTGTTTTTACTTGGTCGATAATAAATGGAAGCTCTTTGCTTGCAGTTGAAAATGCTTCGACTGACTGACTAAGAGTTCTTTTTGATTCATCATTGCCATACAAATCGACTTTGTAAAATACTCCGGGTTCAAAGTTTTTAATAGTCATCTGGTGAAGAAGTGTCAACTTTGGATCACTGATAATCTTTGCTTCGTCATAAGAGAGAGCATTATTTCGATATGGTGTTATGCGTACCGATGTATCTGTCGGCAATGAACTAGCCCATTTAAATAATGCGGAACTGTCCGTCAGGCGATCTATGACATAATTTTCAATCTTTGCAATTTTAGACGGAGTGATAAATGTATCAGGCAAAACCACCAGCGGTGACCCTATTATCGTTTCTCCACGAATTTGATAATTGTATTTCGTATCTGGAGCAAGCCCCGGAAGAATCACTTGGTGTTCGTTTGAGAAAATATCTGGATTCCCTATCACCTGAGCATTGACCGGATCTGTGAGCGGATACACGCTATCTGAATAGGCAATCAGAGAATTTGTTTTGTCATCTGTTTCCCAAGAAACTATTGCCAGGTCTTCAAGTGTTTTAATTTTGACTGGAGGAATAATTTTTGGTGCTGGAAGTTGCAGAGCAAGCTCTTGCATATTTTTCTTCTGATTAAATAAGCTTGATTCAAAAAATGACCTGGAAACATTTCCGGATGCTTTTTTTAATAAATTATAAATATCACGAAGTTGATCGGAAAAATTTCGATCATTTTGTTCTTGTAATCCAACTGCTTCGTTTAAATATGAATTGATAGTTGGATCAGAACCATCAGATTTCAGTGTAACAAGTGTGCCAACATATGGACTCGACACATTTCCCGAAGCATCAGCTGAAGTAATCCGATAATGATAAAGTGTGTCAGAGGAAAGCCAGGTGATTATTTGAGAATGTGTCTGCACTGTTGTTCTGTTTATAGAAGCAAGACCGTATGTTTCAGTTTTTCCGAACTCGACAGCACTATCCGCTATCTCGTCTGTGCTCCACTCAACAGTTGCCATATCTCTTCCAATATCTTTTACTAAAACATTACTTATTGTTGGTGCATTACTATCAGTATTATGGCTTCCTCCCCCGCCGGTAGTCAACATTGCACTAGTAGTAAACGTAAGTTCATCACTACTCACAGAGTTTACGCTTCCATCTTCTGAGGTAACTCTAAAATAATACAAAGTACTGACAGTTAAACCAGTCAAGACTACTGTGTGACTGTAGTTAAATAATGCATTTGGTGTGCTCAAAGAATATACCCCTGTCTCATTTCCATATTCCACAAGAGAATTCGCAGGTTCATTTGTCGTCCACGAAATAATCGCGGTTGTGTCAAAAACTTCTTCAGCTGACAAACTAGAAATTACTGGCGGAGTAACATCAGAAAGATCGTCAGTTAGGAATGTGAGGTCAGTGAGTGTCGTGAGGTTGCCGTTTACATCTGTACTTTTTAGTCTAAGGTTATATAAAGTTCCTTTGGTTAATCCTGAAATACCAAACGAATGGTTTGTGTTGAGATTGTTATTTGAGTCTGTTGAACTGTAACTTGTGTCTGTACTATATTCAATGGACGAAGAAGCCAAGTCGTCTGTTACCCAAGAAATAGTAACGGATGTTTCTGTAATATCAGTGATATCTGTTTCTGGATCAAAAGTAATCACAGGCTGTGTGATGTCATATGTAGTCGTAAATGTATAATACTGCACTTCACCTTGGACAATATGTTTATCTTCTGTCACACCAGACGTCACATAATAGTAGTATGCTGTGTTCGCTGTTAACCCAGTAATTGGTACAGAGTGAGATGTCGTACTAGAACTTACAGCCACATCTACTGGATTTGTCAGAGAGGCATTGGTGGAATATATAACATGCGAGTTGCTGGATTCAGTTGTTACCCAAGTAATAGAAGCAGAAGTATTTTGGATAGCAGTAGATTGCACATTGGAAATAACAGGACCAGACGAAGTGATAAACGATGCGTCACCACCAGTGTCAGTTGAAACACCGCCGTTCGCGTTTGCAGAAGATACTTGAATATAATAAGTCAGACCTGGTGTGAGTCCACTAAGAAACACTGAGTGTCCGCCACTGACCACGGTCGCAACACCGACACTTGGTGCATTAGTGAAGTCACCAAGCGTGTTGGAATAATACACAGTCGAGTTTGAAAGTTGGTCTGTATCCCATGACACCAAAGCAGATTGCACGGTAACATTTGAAGTCACTATGTTGGATATAATCGGCGGAGTAGAGCCTCCGCCTTCTACTCCATCTGGAGTATCACTTACGATATTTGAATATGCGGAAATATTTCCAGCATTGTCTTCGGCATTGATTTTATAATAGTAGGTTGTCGCAGTATCTAGACCAGTATCCAAATGAAAGTTAGTGGCATTGTTTGTTTGTGTTGAAAGCAACGAATAGGTAGTTCCGTCAGTTGAGCGGTAAATATTGTATCGTTTAAAACCGAGAGAAGAGATGGTCACCTTATCCCACGCGATAAATTCTCTCCATTCAGTAATACCTGCATTTGAAACATCTTGATAATTGGTGTTTATCGGTGTTGGTGGTAATGCGACCGAAGAAATCGCACCGCCACTCGAAAGGTTTCCGTAAACATCTTTGATTTGATAGAAGACAACTGGATTACTTTCGGCAAACACCCATGTATTTGTACTACTATAATCAATCCAACTTCCAGACGAACCATTCAACCCGTCTGCTGACAAATCAGAATTATTAGAAATTTTCATTTGTAATTGACTCAATGTATCCTCAGTGACAGATATCGTAATATTATCTGTCGCATCGCTTCTCGCGTCTAAAATAAATGAGTTAACCACTGGATTTTTCGTATCCAAAGTAAATGTTGACGAAGCGAGTGTTGCTAGATTGTTGGCGACTTCATTGTCATTCACTTTCACTCGTACTTTTGCGGTAGTGAGATATTGTGTATTTAAATCTATTTTTGGATTCCATGTCGCCCCATATGTCGTAAAATTTGTACCATCTACTGCTTTATCACTAGTTGCTCCAGAGCTGAGTGTCGCAGCTGTCACCCAAGTAGTGCCGTTCCAATATTCAAATGATGGTGTCACATAGCCAGGGGTAATATCACCGCTTGTTGTATCTGAATCTCTGACATCATATGAGATAGTGACAAGTCCATCTGTTCCCTGTGATGCTGTAATATTTTGCAACTCTGGTGGTGCGTTCACCACATATGTGACAGCAACACCAGTCACTGTTGGCGTGTTTGCCCCAGTCGATGTGAGTGTTACTTTGTATTGCCACCACTGGTCAGCACTACTATCTTTGAGAGTTGAGGGAATAGCGTCAATTGAACAAGCAACATTGGTATCTGTTTTTGCACAATTAGATGTAGCATTAGTAAAATTATTCCAGGTTGCTGAAGTAAGACCCGACTGACTTCCTGCGGTCCGAAGAGAAACAGTCACACTGGTACCAGTTGGCAATGTTGCATCCTCATCGAAACTAATTGCTCCGATTATGTTAGCGCTGTCGGAAGTATTGTAGGGAGAAGATGTTAGCGATTGAGTTGCAGGATACTGATTATAATTAAATGTCACATCTTCAAGTGACGGGGTGACAATGTCGTCTGTTGTAGTTAGAGTTGCTTTGTATTGGACATACCGATGAGGTGCGAGCGCGCTTATGCTACCACCGTTTGAAATATTTGAAGACCAGCTGGTCCATGAACCATCTGCTGTGTTTGTACTGTCTCCTGCTCTTGCGACCATAGTTATACTTGTACTCGCTGGCAATGTGGCGTTGAAACCAAGAGTCGAAAGTGATTGCGGCACAATTCCGAGATCAACTACGCCAGATGTGTATATACCAGAAGTTGCGTAAGAAATATGCCCAGCGTCGAAATAATTACCGCTCACTCCAACTCTTACAGGTGTACTTCTTGGATTCGCGGTTCCGTCTCCAATACCAAGCTGACCCACGCTTACCGTATTATTTCCCCAAGCCCACATAGAGCCGTCAGATTTTACGGCAAATGCAGATTTGTAACTGGCGCCAATTGTAACAACACCGGAACCAGGACCTAAGTTAACAACCTGACTTGGCGGAGATACTGAATATGTAGCTGATCCTGAGCCAGCCTGTGCTTGAGTATTGCTGCCCCAAGCCCACACCGAGCCGTCAGATTTTAAAGCGTACGCCGTGGTTATTCCGGAGGCAATTGCAATAACACCTGATCCAGGACCAAGTGTAGGAACTTGAATTGGAACCAATGTGTCAGTCGCTGTTCCATCTCCTAGCTGATTTGAATTGTTACTGCCCCAAGCCCACACCGAGCCGTCAGATTTTAAAGCGTACGCATCAGCGGCAGCAGCGGCAATATCTATAACGCCTGAACCCACGCCAAGCACAGAAACAGGACCAGGAACATTTCGTGAATTTGTCGTTCCGTCTCCAAGTTGACCATAGGTATTAGATCCCCAAGACCAAACAGAACCATCAGATTTTAAAGCGTAGGAGGATGTAATGTTTGTCGACGTACCATTTGTGGCAACACGAACAGCGTTTGTAAAATATCCAGTAGGATCTGTGGGATCTACGACTTGTACTGGAGTAAGTTTGTAGACAGTTGTTCCAACACCAATACCGAGTTGCCCAACACCAACATAGTTATTGCCCCATGCCCACAGAGTCCCATTACTTTTTACTGCAAAAACAGATGTGGTACCGGCAGCAATTGCAGTAATTCCGGAAAGGCTGCTGATTTGTGCTGGTGTATTTCTTTGTGTCGTCGTACCGTCACCAAGTTGGCCGGTTATATTGAAACCCCACGACCAAACAGTTCCATTGGATTTAAGCGCGTACGATGAGGAGACACCTGAGGCCATACCGCCAGTCGCAACCGAAGTGATGCTGGTCAAAACACTAACTGGTGTCGGAACATAGCTGGAGGTTGTTGTTCCATTTCCAAGCTGCCCTTGGGTGTTGTATCCCCAAGCGGAAACAGTACCGTCAGCCTTAAGCGCCAGTGCATGGGTTGTTCCTCCCGCAACAACAGAGGCAACCGAGCCCAACTTAACTAATTCAATTTTTGCAGATGCCCCTAAACTATTCACCGCGGTACTTGAAAGTGATGATCCGGCCAGATTGAATCCGGTTGTTGTTGTGCCGTCATCGGTTTGAGTAAGAGTATTTGCAGTAGTGCTCAGTTTTAGTTCCGCACCAGCATTTGCAACAATAAGATTGGTATCTTTTGAAAAAAATTCATCCCAGTCTGATTGGTTATCCGGATGTATTCCAGTATTTGTTGTTGCGCCACCAGACCAATTTGTCTGACTAAATAAAAAAGTGGCAGCACCAACTGAAGTAATACTTATTATTTTTATCACAAGTAAAATTATAAAAATAAATATCGGAATAACTGCCTTGTTTAAAAATCGATACGAAAAAAAATTAAAGTTATATTTTTCAATAGCTTTAAATAATTTATACCTTGTTTTTAAGAAAAAATTATACATTCCGAAAATTACTTATTTTTTGTCGATGTTCTAATCATTGAAATAACTGGTAATTTGTATATATATTTTAGCATTTTATATAAGAAAATTTGGCAGAAAATATACCCCAAAATGGGGAAAAGAAATCGGAACATAATGAGAAAAATGATATGATAGATTGTATGAAAAATGCGGTAATAATCCACGGAATGATGAGCAAGAAGGAGTACAATGACCCTGTAAACCCACCGCCAACGGAAAGCCATTGGTTGCCGTGGATACGAGAACAATTGATGAAGAATGGAATATTTTCAGAAACACCAGAAATGCCTCTGCCCTACCGGCCAGAATACTCAACTTGGAAAAAGAAATTTGAAAAATCTGAAATAAATGAAAATACCATTTTGATCGGACACTCAGCCGGTGCTGGTTTTTTAGTCCGATATCTTAGTGAAAACAAAATAGGTGTCGGCAAAGTCGTTTTGGTCGCTCCGTGGATTGATCCAGAAAATATCCTGCAAAATAGTATGTTTGATTTTCTAACAGACCGTAATATTGTTGCTAAAACTAGCGGTATAACTATTTTCAATTCATCCGACGACATGGACGAAGTACACAAAAGCGTCACTAGGCTCAAAAACGAAATTGCCAACATAAAAGTTGTAGAATTTGAAAATATGGGTCATTTCTGTTATGGTGACATGGGAACGGATGCTTTTCCGGAACTTCTCACTGAAGCGCTCGCTTCATAGAGTATTTTTTACTCAAAATCAAACCAATATGCGACAATCAAAAATCTACATATACGGCAAACATGCAGTGTCAGAAGCTCTGGCCAATGCACCTCAAGCTGTCAAAAAAGTTTATCTATCCACCAAACAAGAGGACGGTCATTTGCGTGGTTTGATAAAAAAAACTGGAGTTATCGTTTCCGAGCTTGGCAAAGACAAACTTCCCGGAGTAGATACTGACTCAACTCATCAGGGAGTTGTAGGGGTTATTTCACTAGACGACCTAGTGCGACCATTTAAAACATTTATGGAAAAACTACCTGTTAAAGACAATACATCTCTAGTTATTTTGGCTGAAGTCCAAGATCCCCACAATGTTGGCGCCGTTATCCGCTCCGCTGCTGCCTTTGGTGTTGCGGGCATCCTTATGCCAGAACACAACCAAGCTCCGATAACTGGCGCTGTTGTAAAAGTCTCAGCCGGCATGGCTTTTCGTGTTCCTATTGTCTCTATAGGAAACATCAACCAAGCTATTCGCGAACTCAAAGAAGCCGGCTTCACTATTTACGGACTCGAAGGTGGTAACAACACGATGACGACAGAGGAACAATTTGATGGTCCGAGTGCCTTTATTTTAGGCAACGAAGGAAGCGGTCTTCGTCTAAAAACTCGTGAATATTGCGACAAGCTACTTTCTATTCCTATTCACGGCAGATGTGAATCGCTCAATGCAGCTGTTTCCGCTTCTGTCGCACTCTATGCATGGAGTGCCAAGCATCCAGATGCTCTCAAGAAAAATTGGCAATAGAAGTTGGTTGGAATGAAAAAATCTGTCTTTCAAGACAGATTTTTTCATTCCAGGTTCGCCCCAAAATATTATTTCCTCAAATACCTGCTCGTTGCAATCCAACTAGAAATAATTCCTATTGCCATACCAGAAACCAATATTATTCCAAAAATTTGAAAAAAACTTGAAGTGTAATAATTGTATAGATTTATTCCAAAGAAATCTGTCATATGAACTCCGAGCCAATACGTAAACGGGAAAAATATTAGCATAGTAATAATCGAAGCTAAAATTCCGTAAATAGTGCCTTCCATCATAAATGGCCCACGAATATATCTGTTGTTCGCGCCAACAAGTCTCATTATACCAATCTCTTCTTTGGCAATAAAAATTGCCAAACGGATCGTCGTAAAAGTAATCATAATCGAAATAATTACCATTACTAAAGAAACTATAAATCCGAGCTTCTCAGCACCATTTGCTAAAACTGAAAGTCTATCAATAACTGCTTTGTTTTGGTAATAGTTGATTTTATCAATAGAGGCAGCCGCGACTTTTACGGCAGAACTATCGCCTTCTAAAAACTTTACTACGGTTTCGTATTGAGAAGTTTCTTTGGCTTTGATATTGAGGGATGCACCGAGCGGATTACTGCCTATCTCCTCTAGCGCTTGCAGAGTAATAAAATCATTTTGGTGGCGTTCTTTAAAAAGCGACAGTGCAGTTTCTTCGGAAATATATTCTACAAGTGAAACTTCTGGGAGTTTTTCTAGGGAACTCTTGAGATCCATTATTGTATTTTCAGTGGCATTGCTCGTAAAATATATTGTCACATCGACTTTGTCTCTAATGTCGATTAATGCAAAATTTAAAATAGCCTGCAAAAAAATAAGGCCGGCGATGACCGAAAGCGTAATCGTGGTAATTAAAACTGAAGCAACAGAAACAATACCATTTCTTCTAAAGCTAGTTATTCCGGAGCGCATTATTCTTTTTATATTTACCCAAAACATAATTATTTTTATTTTAATTAATTAAATAATATTAAATAACATACTTGCCGTCTTTATCGTCTCGCACGATTCGGCCTTTATCTAGTGAAATAACACGTTTGCCTACAGACTCGATGACTCCTCGATTGTGAGTCGTAAGGATAATAGTTGTCCCGAGATCATTTATCTTTTTTAAAATCTGAACTACTTCGTAGGTATTTATCGGATCAAGGTTTCCAGTTGGCTCGTCTGCAATAATGAGCTCTGGTTGATTTATAATGGCGCGAGCAATAGCGAGACGCTGTCTTTCACCACCGGAAAGTTGATGTGGAAAATTGAAAATTTTATCTCCGAGATCGACAAGGTCAAGCACGTGTGGAACGTCGCTTTTTATTTCTTCATCTGTTTTTCCTGATGCCTCCATCGCAAATGCAATATTTTCGTAAGCGGTTTTATTTGAAAGTAATTTGAAGTCTTGGAATACAACACCGATGCGACGGCGAAGTTTTGTAAGTTCTTTTCCTGAAAGAGCATGTATGTCTGTTGATTCAAAAAAAACATTTCCCTCTGTAGGGTGCTCCTCAGCTAAAATCAATTTGATAAGTGTAGTTTTACCTGCACCAGAATGTCCAACAAGCGAAACAAATTCACCTGCTGAAATAGTAAGGTTGATATCCTCCAGTGCTGCTGATTCTTTTGAATATACTTTTGAAACGTTGTTGAAGTAAATCATAATTTAAAATTTATAGTTTTCTTGAAGCTTCGACAAACTCATCTATTTCTCCCTCGAAAACATCATCTACTTGGGCAGTCTCAACATCAGTTCTATGGTCTTTCACCATTTTGTAAGGATGAAGAACATAACTTCTGATTTGATTTCCCCATTCGATATCTGTTGATTTGGAAATATACATTCCCTCTTTTTCAGCCTTTTGTTCACTCTCACGCAAACGATATATTTTGCCTTTGAGAAGCGACATAGCTCGGTCACGATTTGCCTCTTGGCTTCGCTCTCCGTCAGCGTGGACAGAAAGTCCAGTTGGAGTGTGAACTATTCGTACGGCAGTTTCGCGCTTGTTAACATTTTGCCCACCGGGCCCGCCAGACTTGGCAAACTCGATCGACAAATCGCTATCTAAAATCGTCACATCAAGGTCATTTTTGTCAAATTTAGGGATAACCTCAACTAGCGAAAAGGAGGTGTGACGCATTTTTTTAGAATTAAAAGGAGAAATCCGAACCAAACGATGAACGCCTGATTCGTTCTTTAGTATACCATATGCGGACTTACCTTTTATTTCAAAAGTCACATTGCGAAAACCGCCATGATCATTTTTATTTTCATGAATTAAAAATACCTGAAAATTCTTACGCTCGGCAAATTTCCTATACATATGAAAAAGCATGCTCGAAAAATCTTCGGCATCATCACCTCCTGCGCCAGAGAAAATAGTCATGACCGCGTCCCCGCTGTCGTATTTACCGACACCTGCGAGCGCGTCTTTGAGTTTTTGATATTCGCTGATTGTCGCTTGAGCTTTATTTTTGTCGTTCCAAAAATCAGCGCCAGCCATGGCAACTTCGATAGCAGCAATCGATTCTTCAATTTTATCTTTTCTAGTTTCTGACATTATGGATGGAAAAATTTATATATTCAGGAATTAAATGTAATTGAATTCGTTGAACACATCTTCGTACATGCGCATGATCCTGTTGGCTTCGGCCTGTGTGAGCTCAAAATTTGAACCGTCGTGTGCGATGCGGTTGCGAGTTTTGTGAGCCTCCCACGCAGCCTGAACATTTTTAAAATCAGCAGGTGATGTGTTTTTCAATCGGTCACCAAGTGTATCGCCTGGCAAACCGATGTTTATAGTCATCTCCTCTAAAATAGTATCGGCTTCGATAATAGCAAGTCGCCACTCAGCTGGATTTTGGGAAAACATATGACCTTGAATAGTTTGCCACTTGTCATGTCTTGGTGCAACAACAGGAACGAGAGCCATGAGTTTTTCTTGTTTTTTTATTTTTTCTACTTTTTCAAGCTCCTTAATACGCATTAAGGAGTATATTATGACAAACAAAAAAATTATTGAGAGGACTCCCAGCAAGACCATGATGACCGATCCGAGCGAACTGCCAATATTACTACCTGAAAAACCACCTAAAACCCAGCCTAAAAATTCGTATATTTTACCAAAAAAATAATCCAAATTTATAAATCGAAAACTGGAGTCTGTGCCTTGCATACAGTGACATTATAACACGTCAAGAAACTTTATTCGATAAACATTTTTGCAGAAATATGAGGCAAGCACGACGGGTGTACAAGATTAACCAAACTAGCTGTGCAATTTTTCGTACTCAGCCGCAAAAGTGAAAAGCTTTTTGTCTGCGCCGTAGGCCGTCGCAAAATGAATATCGAGCGGCAAACCATTTGAGTGAAAACCATTTGGAAGCGATAGCGCAGGATTGCCGGCAATGTTTGCTGGCACTGTGAAAATGTCTGAAAGGTACATTGCGAGCGGGTCTTGAGATTTTTCCCCAATTTTAAAAGCTGGAGTTGGACTTGTTGGTGTGGCAATGACATCTACTTCTTTAAACATCGTTTCAAACTCGCGCTTGATGGCATCGCGAACAAGCAAAGCCTTGCGGTAGTACGCATCGTAGTAACCATGAGAAAGAACATACGCACCGAGCATCACGCGACGGCGAGTCTCGGGACCGAAACCTTGGGCGCGGCTTTTTGCGTATACATCAAAAAGATTTTTTGGATCTGCGGTTGCGTCTGTCGCAGCAGAATAACCATAGCGAATTCCATCGAGACGAGAAAGGTTTGTTGAAACTTCTGCTGGCATGAGAATATAGTACACAGCAAGCGAGTACTTCATAGTTGGAAGCGAAATATCTTTTATTTCGTAACCAGCATTGCGAAGTTTTTCGATTGAAGTTTTGAAGTTTGAAAGTGTTTCTGGATCAATTCCCTTCTGCTCAACTTCACTCCATGGCACGCCTATTATTTTTACCTCACTGCCGTTCTTGTTATTTTCCTCGGCATACTTTTTGCGCAACGATAGTGGCACGGACATTGCATCATTTGGATCGTATGCACAAATAGCATCGCAGACAATTGCCGCGTCTTCGACATTTCTAGCAAACGGACCAACTTGATCAAGAGAATTTCCCATAGCAATAACACCATGGCGAGTTGCATAGTCATATGTTGGCTTCATACCAACTACACCACAAAGTGCAGCTGGTTGCCTGACAGAACCACCAGTATCAGAACCGAGCGCCGCCAAACACATACCACTTGCGACAGCTGCCGCAGAACCACCCGAAGAACCTCCGGCAACGCGAGAAGTGTCGTAAGGATTTTTCACCACACCGTATGCTGAATTTTCAGTCGAAGAACCCATCGCAAATTCGTCCATGTTCGCACGACCAAGAATAATTGCACCCTGCGCACGAAGATTTTTTACAGCGGGACACGAGTACGTCGCAATGTACGATTCAAGCATTTTTGAACCACCAGAAACATGATGACCTTCAAAAAGAATGTTGTCTTTGAGAATAATTGGAATACCGACAAGAAGTGGTAAATCGTTTCCGTTTTTTAGCTTTCCACCATTAGCTTTAGCGTCAGAGATCATTTTTTCTGCTTCGGCTGCCTGCTCTTTCCAATCAGTAAAGACTTCGAGCACAGCATTGAGTTCAGGATTTTTTTCTTCAATCACAGCAACATGTGCCGCAACAAGTTCTGTCACTGAATACTCACCTTTCAAAAGTGATTCGTGCGCTTTTTTTATTGTCAGGGTTTTCGTATCGATCATACAGAGATGAATTTTTTATAAAATTTTCTTTACTTTAATAAAGCTGTCTTGTGTGTCTGGTGCCTGGGCTAAAATCTTTTCGGTAAACATTCCACTTTCGTGTGCGACGCCACTGCCGTCTATCGCGATATCTTCGCGGAGTACATTGTAGATGTCACCGATTTCCGCGGGTTGGTCGCCTGTCGAAACCTCTCGGATCTGATCAACATATTTGAGAATACTTTCAAGCTCACGCGCAAAAGTCGCCTTTTCGGAGTCAGTGAGCTCAAGGCGAGAGAGCTTGGCTAGTTTTTCGATATCGCGGATTTCCATAGGGTCAGAATAGCATATTTATGGTCTTTTTTGCACTTTATGTAGTGCTGTGTTTCCGCTCTCTGCGGCTCTGTTTGGAATCTTTAATTCCGGAGAAACATACAGGCAGTTTCTAGATTTTGGCAAACTACCACTTTCCTTTTTAATTTTAATTAAAAATAAAAGCCAGCTTCACAGCCATGTCACAGTATACAAAAGAAAAAACACTTGTACAAAAAAAATTGCACAAGTGTTAAAGAAACAAGATACGAGAGTTAGAAACTAACTTCACGAGGACCGCGGTCCGAATCCCGATAGTCGCGATTGCCGCTGACCACGCCGAACCGCCCGTCGTCGTACCTGTCCATGCGCATGGCATAACCGTCGGAATCAAGTGCTAAAAAGCGTGTTAGACCTTTGACATCAAGCATATTGCCTGTTTCAAACCGGTAACGCATAGCTGCAAACAATCCTTCTTTCGGAACCATAAAGGTAAGATTGGCACTTATCGCATCGTCATAACTCTTACCCAAGTGTTCGGCATCAGGCTCGACAGTTCCTTGCCAACCAAATACATAGTTACCTTGTGGGCGACCTTACTGGCTTTTGATTGCCTTGGTGATGCTGGTCCAGTTTTTGTACGTATTACCAAAAAGGTTAGAGTACGCTTCAAAGATCTGGTCTTCAGTAAGCCCCGCTGGACAATACTCAATGCGTTTGAGTTTTGCATCAAGTGACGGAATAGTTACCTTAGACCAATCAATGTCGATTTTGAAAAACTTTTTGAAGAATAGAGAAATCTTCTTTTTTTCCACAAACCATTTTTCTTCGGTTAGATTAAGAATTTCTCTAACTATTTTTGAAGAAATGTTTTTAACATCTTCCTCGCTCAAATTCGTGAGAACATCAGACGAGATATTAGAGCTTTCAAATACTCCGATTGAGGCACGGGCTATCATAAAGCCTGCTTGTGCCATTTGGCCTGCTGATGCAGGGGTTGGTGTGGTTGTTTTGGGATCGTTCATAACTCCTCCTATTTTTTTGTAAATATACTGTATATCTGCTGGCAAATGTATATGTGCCTCTTTTATTCTCGTAACGCAGACTTCAATTACTTAGTTATATTATAGCACGAATATACCCATTTAGTCAATAGTCTTAAGTAAGACCAAAAAACCTTGTTCTGTAAGGATTTTTACACCGAGTTTTCCCGCCTCGACCAGTTTCGAACCAGCACTAACGCCAGCCACAACATAGTCTGTATTTTTTGAAACAGAACCTGCAACTTTGCCACCTTGCGCTAGAATCATTTTCTTGGCATCGTCGCGAGAAAGCGTCGACAAGGTTCCAGTGAGCACAAAAATCTTGCCTTCGAATTTTCCGCCTTTTGGCGCAACAAACTTTTTCGGCACAACACCATTGTTGAGCAACTTTTGAACATAGTCGCGATTATGTTTTTCGCCAAACCAAGAGACAAT
>CAYHBR010000002.1:24708-77175 GCA_964354985.1 uncultured Candidatus Saccharibacteria bacterium
TGAGCAACTTTTGAACATAGTCGCGATTATGTTTTTCGCCAAACCAAGAGACAATACTTTCGGAGACGAGCGGACCGATGTTTTCTATATTTTCTAAATCGCTATTCGAAGTTGTGTTCGAAACTTTTGTTAAAATCTTATTCGTAATTTTGGTAGAAACTTCGATTATATTTTTGAGTGTGCCAAAATGTTTCGCGAGGTCACGAGCAGTTTCTTCGCCAACATGCAATATTCCGAGCGAAACAATGAAGCGATCAAGCGACGGGTTTTTCTTGAGTTCGAGATTTTCAATAATATTTTTGGCACTTTTTTCACCAAAGCGCTCAAGTCCTGAAAGGTCGGCTTCGGTCAAAGTAAATAAATCAGCGGCATCTGTAATGAGCCCTTCGTCTTTAAGCCTCTCCAAAATCTTGGGACCAACTTCGTATATATCGAGCGCTTTCACAAAATGCTCCATACCGCGAATGTTTCGTGCGGGACATTTGGGATTTTTACAATAGAAAGCAACAGACTGGTCGTCGTGCGCGATGGTTTTTTTTGTTTTTTCGCCCTTTCCGCCCGTCTCTCTTTTTTCAACAGCCTCGCCGCACTCAG
This sequence comes from uncultured Candidatus Saccharibacteria bacterium, assembly GCA_964354985.1. Taxonomy (GTDB): domain Bacteria; phylum Patescibacteriota; class Minisyncoccia; order Phycocordibacterales; family UBA9973; genus JAGOSA01. Next base: position 25,303 of record CAYHBR010000002.1, read on the forward strand.
GACAAACTTTCGGCATCGAAAACTTTTTCTCTTTGCCTGAACGCATGCCAACGAGCACTTCAACAACTTCAGGAATGACATCTCCGGCTTTTTGAATAACAACTGTATCACCAATGCGAATACCAAGTCGCTCTATCTGATCCATATTGTGAAGGGTTGATTTTGAAACCGTCGAACCAGCCACAAGCGTAGGATTGAAATGCGCAAGCGGGGTAAGCACTCCCGTGCGACCAACTTGTACAGTAATATCTGTGACTTGTGTAGTGGCTTTTTCGGCTGGATATTTATATGCAACAGCGTAACGCGGAGCTTTACCGACAACACCGAGCTCGCTCTGAAGTTTCAGGTTATCAACACAAACAACAACACCATCTGTGCCAAATGGGAAATCAGGACGAGCTTTTTCGACACGACCAATAAAAGTTTCAACCTCTCTAATATTTCGGCATTTTTCTTCAAAGTCACTCATTGGAAAACCAAGCGACAAAAGCAAACGATGCCTGTCACTGTGTCGTGTTATTTTTTTTCCAAAATCATCTGAAATTTCTGCCACATCGTACGCAAAAAAATTGAGCTGACGCGAGCAAGCAATTTCAGGATCAAGTTGACGAATAGAACCAGCTGCAGCATTTCTGGTATTTGCAAAAAGTTGCTTACCGTCAACAACTTGTTTTCTGTTGAGTGCGATGAGTGTTTTTTTTGACATAACTATCTCGCCTCGGACTTCAAGAAGCTTTGGGAAAGGCGCTTCGAGCACGAGCGGAATATCACTGATGACTTTTACATTTTGGGTAACATCTTCGCCGACAAATCCATCTCCACGAGTTGAGGCTAAGACAAGTTTGCCATTTTCATATTTTAAAGTGACAGCAAGTCCATCAAATTTTAATTCTGCGAAGAAATCAAAACTTTTTTGCAGACCGACTATTTTTTCCACCCGACTCTCCCAATCAATAAGTTCATCTTTTGAAAAAACATCATTAAGTGAAAGCATCCGTGTGGCATGAGTAACTTTTACAAATTTGTCGAGCACTACGCCAGCAACACGTTTGGTTGGGTCATCTTTGACACGAAGTTCGGGGTACTGATTTTCCAACTCACGTAGTTCACGAGTAAGTGAATCATAGACGTCATCAGTTACAGAAGGATCATTTTTGATATGATAAAGCTCGCGCAAACGAGTTATTTCGGCACGAAGTTTTGGTATTCGCCTTACTGCGTCCAGCTTGTTTGTAGTTTTGTCTGTCGACATATGGGCATCGTTTTTCACCTGTTTAGCATAGCAGAAAAAGCACACAAAAACAGCTTTTTTGCCCACAATATTTGCATAGTTTTTGGCTAAGTATTTGAGTAGATTGCGCCGAGATAACGCTCCACAGCCCTTTGCCCAGCACCATTTATAAACTGAATATCTCCTATTCCACCCACCCCATAATCGATATTATTACAATCAACATTGTACCCGCGTGAATCTATCTTTGTTGAGTCGGGATTACCATCACTATCAGAATCGTAAGCTTTGTTTATTGAAAAAACAGCGCAACTTTGAATATTTATCCCATTCGCTGTTGCAGTCACTGGTAATTTGTAGGCATAGTAGGTATTCGTTGCTGTTATTGTTTGGATAGGAGAAAGTGAATTACCCGCACATTTGAAATCAGTTATTATCGAAGGGCCACCTGGAACAGAGACATAGTTATTTAATTTTACATCAGCAAGTAGTGCGCATTCCATACCGGTGTCAGCGGCCATAAATGAATATTGACTGGCTTTGGCATTTATTGAAAACAATTGCTCTTTATAGGCAACCCCGGAAATAGAAAGCGCCATAATAAGAAGCATGCTTGAAACCAGGACTGAATAAAGTGCCACGAAGCCATCTTGCTTATTGGCTTTAGTAATTTCTTTTTTCAGTTTTATATTTAATAATTTCATATATTTTAAGTGCAATATTTAGGTTATTGCGGAATCCAATTTGTTAATGTTTCTGAAAGTGAGACACTTTTTTCGATATTATTTCTTTCGAGCCAAACTACTGTCGCGGTAACATTTACTTGGTTTATGTCATCTGGGTCGACAACAAAAGTAAAATATCGACGAAAAGCAGTAAGTGTTCCGACACCGCTTGTTTGTGATTGGAAGTAGTAACCATTGTCGTCGTAGTACACAGGGTGATCCTCACAATTTGCCTGTAAACAAGAAAAGGCGTCATCTATTGGATTCAATTCGGCCGTATCAGGCATAGCACAAATACCAAGACTTCCCCCGCTAGAAGGACTGCAAGAAGACATTTTTCCCAGAAAATCGCTCCAGGTAAATGTGCCACCTGGTATTGTCGAATATTTGTTTCTTAGATGGCGAATATATTCAATATTTTCCTGCACCAGATAATTGCCGACTATTTTATTTTTAGTGGTAATAGTACTACCTACCCCATTTGCGACAACTGAAATAATAGCCGCTATTGAAACAGAGAATATAGAAACTGCAACAAGTGTTTCAACCAAAGTAAAACCGTGTTTGCCGTTTATTTTTATTTTATTATTTATTGAGTAAAATTTCATATGTTTTTGCTATGGCGTAACTATACTTATATTTCTCTGTGAGGCAGAAGTTTGGATATTAAAAGGTGTCACAGTTCCTTTGTATTCCACTTTTCCACTGATGCGGATAATAATTCTCGGCGAAGGCGCAAAACCGCCGACTGCTTGAGTATTATAAATATTAAAACCGGAAGCCGAGCAACTGATAATAACTTCTGGAACAAGAACTGAAGAAGAGTTTAATTGACCGGAAGCTATCATCGGAGAAAAAGTAGCACCACCGTCTGATGACTTTTTTAGAGTACACACATCTGTGGCATTGTCTGTATTATCAAACATATAAACAACTTGGTTTTCTGCATTTGCAATTCCAGATGTGAGATCCGCATATTGATCTGGACGAGCTGACATAGGCTCTACCGAAGCAACAAGTGATCCGGTGTGTCCGACAGTACTGCAGTCTTGTGGAATAGCAAAGAAATCGTTCGGTGCTCCGCCTTGTCCACTTTGAATAATAGGAGCGTCGATGTTGTCATCGTAACAATGATAAGAAGAACCGAGCTTAAAATTCCTCGCAATATCTTCCATAGCAAAATTTAAGTTGTCCATAACAGTTCGTAAATTTTTAGACTTTTTGTTGGCACTGTTTACGGAGAGCAAAGCGCTGACGCCGATAACCATGATAATAGAGAAAATAGCGATCGAAACCATTGCTTCAAGCAAAGTGAAACCATTTTGATTTTTTATTTGATTTTTATTAAAAGGAAATTTCATATATTTATGGAGTAGTTTCTACCGTAATCTGTCCAAGACTTGTTACAATAATATCCTTACTTAGTGTGTCTGTATTTGGGGAAGTAACTGTTATTCGAGCATAATTCCAACTTGTATTATCGTCGAGCTTTATAGAAGCATCAGGAAACGGGCGTTTGAAAACTATATTGAGTCCTTTTGTTGTTACAGTATCGCAAAAGTCATTTGAGCCGACGCAAATCTCACTTATATAATTCCCTTGCCCGATAGAAAGGTTGTCAGTACATTCTCCTGTCCCACCTCCACTACCAGAAGTTCCGCACAATCCGCCGATATCAAGGATGCCCTGTATTTGCAAAGGATTTAGATAATCTTGGTTATCAAAAAAACGAAGCAGGCTTGTTCCAACTGTTCCACCAAAAGAAGACATCGTCGCAGCATCGCCACCACGCGCAACCATATAAACGCCATACCTAGGTGAGCAATCAAACATAGTCCGATCACAATTGGCTAGCAAAACATTTGTCTGTCCAGATATAGCCTCTCTTTGGGCTGAATTTATTTGGAGAGCGATATCTTGAGCCATATTTTGGATAGTAATATTTCTACCAAATCGAGCAAAGTTAAAAACCAATGTTCCGGCAATAATCGAAAAAATAGCAATCACCACGACAAGTTCAATGAAAGTTACGCCTTCATTTTGTCTTAGTGTGAGTTTCTTTTTTAGAGGCCATCTTAACATTTTATCGAAAAATATTTAACAAAACAGGAATGGTTATATCAAAAAAGAATGCAATAAATGTGGCAACAACAAGGAACGGAGCAAAAGGAATTTGCATTTTCCGAGCTGAAAGTTTTCCTTTTATAAGCAAAATAATTATTCCAACTACTGCACCGATCCAGAAAGACATCACCAGCGCAGAAAAACCACGACTAACGCCAAGGAGAAGCCCCATCGCGATAGTAAGCTTGACGTCTCCTAGTCCCAGCCACTCACCTTTTGAAATCGCCCAGAGGATAAACAAAGGGAGTGCTACTAGTGGTCCTGAAACTATTGAAATAAGGGTTGCCGGATGAAAATTGAAAACTCCGTAGTCAGATAGATAAAGACCTAAAAATGAAATCGCAATCAGTGGGTAAACCAAATTGTCTGGAATAATTTTGTGTCGTAGGTCGTAGCCTGCTATCACTAGCATAATTGAAAAAGACAATGCGTAGAAAATAACAAAATAAAGAAAATTGTCCACTGCATTTGGCAAGAAAAATGCGAAGCGAGAAAAAAGCAAAAGCATAATTGCGCCCATTGTGAACTCTACTGCTGGGTAAAGAAAAGAAATCGGCGTTTTGCATTTGTTGCATTTTCCTCCAATGAAAAGATACGAGAAAATCGGGAAAAGTTCATACCAACTTAAGTTTCGGGCACAAGTGAGGCATCCGCTTCTACCCCCAAAACCGCGACCACTGTTGTGTCTAAAAATAACGACATTTAAAAAACTGCCCAAAACTGTGCCAAAAAGAAAAATTATGACTGGTATGAAATATATCATTACTGAAATTATAGCATTTTTTGGTTTTCTAAATACGCGGAGTAGTGGATATGGAGTTAAGGAAAGCACAAAAAAAACCGGCGAGTGCCGGTTTTTTTTGTGCAAATAATTATAAAAATTTAGATGCAAGGGGCTGGGTCAGGAGAACCTATCAATGCTGGACCATTAGTCTTTTTTCCGACACCGGTTCCGTCAATACAGAAATATTGTCCTCCGCCTTGAGACATAAGCTGAACTGAGGCAGTGTAGGTAGTTTGACTAGCAAAACATGCTGGTGTCTGACCATTTGCAGACTCCGCAGCCTTTAGTAATCTTAAAAAGTCCGTCTGAGTACAGAGTGTGGCATACGAAAGATTGTTTGTATCGTACCAAATCTCCGCCTCATTTCGAGCACTAGACATTGAGGCAATAGCACTAGCATCAGTCGCTTTTTGGCGCGCCGTACGCAAGTTTGTGATAACCATCGCGGCCAAGATACCGATGATGGCGATAACGACCAAAAGTTCGATAAGAGTGAAACCTTGTTGTGTTTTATTGTTCATTGTTAATTTCATAAAGTTATTATTGTACATTTAATATTATAGCACCTTATAAAAACTTCTTTTCTAGTGTTGTATGTGGAAAACAATAAATCAAAAACCTGCGCGAATTTTTCAACATTTTTTCAATATTACTGAATAGAAGAAGCAATATTGTAAATCGGAACCAAAATAGATGACAGCAAAACTCCAACACCAACACCGAGCACAACTATCATAATAGGTTCAATCAAACTAACGAGTGTGTCGACAACATCATCTACTTCGCGTTTATAGAAATGCGCCATAGTGCGGAGAATCTGTCCGAGCGAGCCGGTTTCTTCACCGGTCTTCATCATTTGAACCATTATCGGTGGGATTAGCGCTTCGCGAGCGAGGGCATCTGAAAGCGCCGACCCGCCTTTGACTGCCTCCGCGGTATTTTTCATTATTAAACTATAGACATTTGAACCAACGACATTGCTCGTTATTTCGATCGCGTGAACGATAGGAATACCGGACGAGATCATAGTGTCGAGGTTGTCTGCAATGCGCGAAAGATAAAGCTTTTGAAAAAGTTTTCCTAGCACCGGAACAGAAAGACGAAGTTTATCTATATACAACTTTCCTGCTGGGCGACGCGAAATCATATAAAAATACGCAGCTAAAATCATAAAAGCAATCAGTATAAACACACCATAATCAACAAAGAAATTTGAGATGCCGATGATAACCCGAGTATAAACTGGAATATTTTGACCTGACTCAATAATAATTTCTGAAAGTTTTGGGATAACCATTACCATCATCAATATCATAACGGCCACAAAAACAAAAATAACAAAGGCCGGATAGATAAGTGCATTCCTAGTTTTAGAAGTAAGTTCGTATTGACGGTCGAGATAGTCGGCCAGGTAACTAAATGTTTTGACAAGTGTGCCGGACTCTTCACCGGCTTTGACCATATTTGAATAAAAATCTGAAAAAACTTCTGGATGTTTTGCTAAAGCCTCGGAAATAGAATTGCCGGCCTGCAGGTCATCTACGACTTGAGTCAAGATTTTTCGCAAGGTCTTGTTTTCGGTATTTGAAGCCAACATTGAAAAAGCCTTGAGTGCAGAAACTTGGGCTTCGAAAAGTGTCGAAATCTGACGAGAAAGAATAACGACATCTTTTTGTTTAACGCGATTGAGGTAACTACTCTGAAATCCTTTTTCGCCTTCTTCGCTTAGGGAAACAACAACTAACGCTCGTCGCTGAAGTGCGGAAATCGCCAAATCTTTTGAGACTGCATCGATGGTGCCTTCTTTTTTGTCTCCATTTTCACTTATCGCTTTATATCTATATATCATTTTATATTATTCTCTCTAGACCTTTTGGATTGAACGAATTTAAATAAGCATTTTCAATCGTAATTTCGCCTTTTTGGACAAGCTCAACCAAACAACGATTCATATCTATCATCCCCTGTTCGTAGCCAGTTTCGATAACGACATCTATTTCGTGGGTGCGTTTTTCGCGAATAAGGTTTGAAACAGCATTGTTGTTTATAAGAAGTTCATAGGCAGGAATAAGACCGCCGGCAATACGAGGAATGAGTCGTTGCGAGAATATTCCGATAAGTGAATTTGAGAGTTGAACACGAATCTGATTTTGCTGTTCCGCAGTAAAAGAGTCGATGATACGGTCAATAGTTTGAGCGGCATTGTTGGTGTGTAAAGTCGAAAGAACAAGGTGACCAGTTTCAGCCGCAGTAACTGCAGTAGAGATAGTTTCTGGCTCACGCATTTCTCCTACCATTATGACATTCACATCTTCTCTAAAAGCCGAGCGAAGTGCTGAATGAAAGTCTTTGGTGTTTATCCCGACTGCTCTTTGGTCAATAAGCGAATGCTTGGCTTCAAAAACATACTCAATAGGATCTTCGATTGTAACAATGTGTTCTGAGCGCTCTTCATTGATCAGTGAGATCATCGAGGCCATAGTGGTCGATTTCCCTTGCCCAACTGGACCAACAACTAAAAAGAAGCCCTGCTTTTTTCTGGCAAAAGTTTCTAAAATCGGAGGTAAATTTAATTCTGCAATTGTTTTTACTTTTGGAATCAAACGCAAAGAAAAAGCAAAACCGTTTTGTGCCATATAAGCATTGCCACGGAGCCTGGCTTCACCATTTTTGAAACTATAAGCAAAGTCTATCTCGAGTGTTTCAAGAAAAGTATTGTACTTTTTTTCATCATTAACGAAAATCTTTATCATTCCCAAAATATCATCATTCTCGTAAATTTTCTTATTTACTAGAAAAATGAGTTGCCCCGAAACTCGGAGGGCAGGGTGTCTTCCGGTGCTTGCGTGAATATCTGATCCATTTTCGCGAGTGACTGCCAATATCAATTCTTCAATTTCTTGTTTGTAATCCATGTTTATAATAATTATTTTGATTTACCTAATATATTTAAAACTTCTGTCACAACTTCCGACGGCGTCATACTTGCTTTCACAATGTATCCTGATGCGCCGAGTGATTGACCGAGAGCAATATCTGACTGCTGTCCCCTGTTACTTAAAATAATTTTAGTGGTTGAATTTATTAGTTTTTCATCTTGCATAACTTTTAGCAATTGAAATCCATCCATTATTGGCATTAAAATATCTAGTAACATTATTTCTGGTTTAAAACCACCGCGAAGTATCTCAAGGGCTACGTCTGGAGCATTTGCGGTTTTAACCTCAAAGTTTGATTGCGAAAACTTTAGCGCATACATATCGAGCAAAAAAGCGTCATCGTCTACTATAAAAATGGTATGAGGTTTTGGATTAGTATCTGACATATTGTTACTCTATTATAGTACACCTGAACCACAAGTAAACCTACTGAATGTTAAAATTGTAAACTTCTTGGAGTGGGACAACTCCTTGTGTTGACTTCAAAATAGCGTCTTCGCGCATTAGGAGCATTCCATTTTCCCTTGCATGTTTGTAAATATCAAGCTCACTTGGACTTTTAAGAATAATGGCCTGCATTTCTTTGTCGATTGGATACATTTCAAAAACAGCCACGCGACCGCGTGTGCCAGAAGGACAATCCGACGTGGCTTCGGCTTCATAAAGCGACTTCGTAAGGTCTAAATTCTTTTTGTATTCTTCTGGCAAGTCAGCAAATTGTTTTTCGAGCATTATCTTTAGTGCTCCATCTATCGGGATTTCCTTTTTTCCATTTTGACAAATTACTCGAGCGAGTCTTTGTGCAATAGAAAGAATAAGAGTCGGCGCTATTAGATATGGATCTACGCCCATATCTATCAAGCGAGGAACAACGCCGAGTGCGTTGTTGGTGTGCAAAGTAGAAAGAACCAAGTGGCCGGTGAGCGCGGCCTGAATGGCCAGTTCGGCAGTTTCTTTGTCGCGGATTTCTCCCACCATAATTATGTTTGGATCTTGACGCAGAACAGAGCGAAGTCCAGTGGCAAAAGTGTAGCCGATTTCTGGCATAACCTGTGACTGACTTATTTGTGGAATATGATATTCAACAGGATCCTCGAGCGAAACAACATTGGCTTTTTCGCGATCAAGCTCATTCATCATCGAATATAGTGTAGTAGTTTTTCCTGAACCAGTTGGGCCTGTGATAAGAATAAGTCCGTATGGTCGCTTGAGCGCATCACGAATAAGAGCTTTGTTTACATCAGAAAGTCCGAGACTGTCGAGTGGTAAAACTCCTCTGTCGGAATCGAGAATACGCATCACGACTTTTTCGCCGTAGTATGTTGGTAAAGTTGAGACGCGGAAATCTATCTTGCGGCCTGAAACTTTCGCCGAGAAACCACCGTCCTGAGGTTTTCTTTTTTCATCCAGACGAAGCTTGGCTAAGATTTTTATACGGGCAACAATACCGGCATAGACATTTAGAGGCAAGACGAGCGAGGTGTGAAGCACTCCGTCAACTCGAAAACGAACCTTGACTTGCTCACCAGTATTTTCAATGTGAATGTCGGAGGCATTTCCTTCGGTTGCGTGGTTTATTATCACTGCCACAATTTTAATTATCGGGGCTTCTTCGACAATTTTTTCTTCGTCTGCGAGCTTCATCTCTTTCTTTTCATCAATTTCAAGGGACGCCGCAGCACTAGCAAGCTCAACATCTAGTTCTGAAAGAGCGGAGCCGACTTCACTAGTAATTCCCCTAAAACTATTCATCGCCAAATCAAAATCTTCTTGGCTAATTAGGAAAACTTTGTAAGGAATATTCATTCGGACAGAAATAAACTGAAGTGCGTCAGCTGCCTGAATGTTGTCGGGATCAAGCATTCCGACTTCTAGTATCCCATCGTTAAAACCAATTGGTACCATCCGATAATGCTTGGCGGAGTCTTCCGGAATGTATTTAAGTAAGTCTTGAGAAATAGATTTCTGATCTATTTTTTTATAAGGCATACCGAAAAATTCACTTTTCATTCGAACGAGGTCTCCTTGCGAAAGACCAAACTCAAGAAGAGCTTGGTCAGTATTTCCATCATATTTTTCTTGTGCCAAGCGCGAAACAACAGAAAGCTGGTCTTCCTTGATTATCCCTTGTTCAACTAGGTGTTCGAGAAAGCTCATATTCTGAGCTATTGTGCGGTAGTAAATGAAACGAGGTCACCAAAAGCAACCACGCCATTTTGATCGACCGCTGATTTTACAAAATAGGTAGTCTTTGGTAGAAGATTTGTGAGAGTTGCTGAAAAAGCCACATCTGAACTAGTTTGTTTTGTTGTCTTATTAACGGTATTTTCATTTGTCCCGTATTCAAACCAATGAGAAGTTATACCCAAAAGAGAGATCTCTGCGTTTGCTGTTGCAGATGTTCTTCCTATATTGATTATTTCTTTAGTCTTTATCGCACTGGGAGTAGCTTGAGTTCCCATGTTTGTTGGAAATCCCATAGTATCTGCCGGGCTACCGTCTGTTGAAATAACACCAACATCTGTTCCTATTGGTGCAAAAGGATTTGGACGACCAATATCTGTTGGTGGTGGTAATTCTTGGGAAATATCTTTAAGTGCTAGAAATTCTGGTTTTTCAAAGATGAGAACATTAAGTTTTATCTGATCTAGGTCATTGATGTTACTAAGGATTAACTGGACTGTCTGGTCTGTATTTGTACTCAAATCAGGAATTCCAACAGCCTTATTTGTAACTTCTGAGGTCAAAAGTGGATCAGCTTGGCCTTCGGCCTTATTCCCTATCAAAAAATATGCACCGAGCGAAAGTACTCCGACTGCAAATGAAATTGAAATAATTTTAAATGTATTATTCATATTATTGATTTGAAGATTTAAGCCAATAAATTTTCGCCTTCACTTCAAATTTGTATACATCTTTTGTGTCTTGGGCATCAAACGTCACGCTTGTGATATCTATTATGCGAAGATTTTTTTCCATATCACCCATAAGTTTTGTGAAGTTCGCAAATGTTCCAGTTAGACTAGTTGTAATACTAAAACTATTGTAGTCTTTTTTACTATCTAGGGCTGACTTATTGTCACGAGGAACAGTAGCGCCAGTTGCGTTGGTCGGAGTAGTAGTCGTAGCAGGCTTATCGACATCAAACTTGACCGCATTTAAAATCATTCCGTATTGTTTTGCTGTTCTGTCTATATCAATAATAAGTTTAATGTTGTCGAGGTTGTCTGGCATAAGCTTTTCGAGCCTAGCAATAAGTGAAGTATCAAGTGCATTGAAACTAGTTGAAAGCTGATCTCTTTTTTTGAGTGCGATATCGAGCTTGGTCTTTGCATCTTCTAGTTTGACGACTTCGGCTTTTACAATCTTTGCATCTTCATAAATCGTCTTGGTATACAAAAAATAAGATCCAGCGGATAGTGCAAGTAATAAAGTTGGAATAATGAATTTTCCCATATTATTGTGTTTGCGCGTCAGCGCTTAATCTACTGATATATGTCGAATATGAAACTAGGTCTTTGTCTACAGAAAATACCAAATCAAATGACACACGGGCTTTGTCGTCTAAGCTGAGATTTGAAAATATCGGATTGATGAAATATGTATTTTTGTTCGAGGTGATGCCAGTGAGAGTATCGGACTGGGAAGCGATGGCTGCATAGTTTATAGCCTTTCCTGTCATTTTTATATTTACAGGAGCAGAAGATCCAGTAGTAGACTGTGTCATTTCAAATTTGGTGAACTGAACAGTTTTCAGTGAAAGTTGTTCAAGTTTAGAAAAAATTGGTGAAACAAGAGTGTGTCCATCGAGAACATCATTGGCAGCCTTTATCCTTTTATCTAATGTCGTTATTTCTTTCAAAAAATCTGGGTCAAAAGTTTTGTTTTTTGCGACAATCTCGGCAGTAAGGGTGTCTCGCTGTTTTGTAACAGTTAGTCTATAAAAAAATGAAGCGCCAAACATAACTCCAGCCACTATGGTAATTATCGTCGCAGTAAGCCCAAAAATACTAACTGTTCCGCGAGAAATAGGCGCACGGGCTTCCGTGACGGGTTTTTTAGGAATAAATGATGTTTGAAACTGTTGTTCCATATTACAATCGCTATTATTATATCATTTTCTTTACTAATTTTTGTATTACGAGGGTGTGCATAACAAATATTATAACAACCTAGCGAGGGTGTCTCGGAGCGCGACGGCGCGAGAGGCAGGGGTTTTCGTAGCAACGAAAAACCCCGACCCGAGAGAGGTTGTTATAATATTTGTTATGCACAAATTGGATTACTGAAGCTTACGAAGAGCTATACCTACTGCGACTGCAAATTCTGGGCCAGTTTCTGCAAGTATGTTTTCTAGAAAAGCTGGCGCTTCTACTTTTTGGAAGGCATTACCGTAAATAACTTGTACTTTAAAACGATCCTCAGCTAGTTCAAAAAAACCTTTTATAAGTGAACCTCCTCCGATAAGAATTATTTTCCCAACAACTTTGTTGTGCCTTCTTTCGTAGGCCAAAATAGCACTACTGATTTCATTTAAAATAAAGTCAAAAGAAAGCTTTATGATTTCCCTGGTATTTTGAGTCATCGTATCCCCTCCTGTTCCGCGGATATCAAAGGTGCGCTTAAGTTCTTCTGCTTTTTCAAATGGCATCTGGAGTGAAGTTGATAAATTTGAAGAGATATCATGAGAACCACGCATAATCACATGGAACTGCCTGACAACACCAAAATCAACAATTGAAAGCTTCACTTTGGATGCGCCAAAATCAACTATCAGAAGTGTACCCATTTCGTGACCCAAGATTGCTCTCATTGTACTGAAAATTTCAATCTCAAAAAAACTAGTCTTGAGATTGGCCTTACTAACGATAGATTTATATTTTGAAATAGTGTCGTTGTGAATAGCGGCAATTAATATTTCAGTCTTCACAGCCTGTGGTGTCTGAAAAGCATTTGGTTCTTCTAGTTGTTGCTGTTCACGCCTCGGAATTATGGACCAATCAAGTGAAACTTCATTGATAGGAACTGGGATGTATTTTCTGGCTTCAGTTTGAACAATAGCCGCAATTTCTCGACTATTTGGTTCTGCTGGGACTTCAATAACAGTTACAAGTGAGGCAGACGAAGGTATTGCTACCCCAGCCTCAGTAGAAGTAACTGATGATTCTCGAACAAGATCACCAATGGCTAATGCCAATTTCTCCTCCGACAAGTTTGTGATTGTACCAATAGCAGTGCCCGCGTATGGACCAAGCGAAAGTGAGCCGTAAGTTTCAAGTACAGCCTTTCCACTTTTTTTCTTAAGCTGGACAATCTTTATAGATGAAGTACCAATATCAACACCTATGACACTGTCACTACTTGTAGTCGAAATGCCGTCCAAGAATTTTTTAAAGGGATTCTGCATAATTAATTTATGTTGTCTATAGTATAAATCGAAAAGTGTTAAAAACAAAGTGGTAATAAATGATATTCATATTATTTACCAATAAATTTAATATTTATTGAAATATATTTCATATTGATTGTTTATAGTTTATTAATGCTATCAAAGATTACCAACTGGCTTTTTCCTGTAAGTTGCAATATTTGCGGAGAAAAAGGTGCTTATATTTGCAAACTATGTTTATTTTCGTGTGAGCCGGCAAAAATACAGGAAGAATATTGGGTGGCCTCGCTTTTTTCATATAAAGACAAGTTCATAAAAAAGTCTATTTGGGAAATAAAATACCATGGCCATTTTGATGTAGCGGAAGCATTCGGAGAGCGATTAGCGGAAACGGCATTTTTGCTCCTCCAGAAATATTTTAAAGAAGCGGGTAAACTAAATGAGAATAAAATAATTATTATCCCTATCCCGCCGTCTAAAGTTGGAGGAAAAAAACGTGGATACAACCAGGCTGAAATTATTGCTCGTGCTCTTTTTAAAAATGCCAGCTTCCCTGCCGTATTAGAAAACTACGCACTCGAAAAAATAAAACAGACGGAAAAACAAGCCACAATACACGAAAAAAGTCGGCGACTTCAAAATATGAAAAATGCTTTCGCTGTCAGCAAGAAGTTTATATCAAAATTTATTGAAGGTATTAATAATAAAAACCAACATAGATTGAGCGAACACACGATAATTCTTGTTGATGATGTTGTCACGACAGGGGCAACTCTTTGTGATGCTCGCCGAGCACTACTTGAAGCGGGGGCGCGTGAAGTTTTAGCTGTCACCATTGCACACTAATTACAATAAATGCTGTATGTTATACTATTAATGTCGATTCTTTAGTAGATATTTAAGGAACTTCTATGATTCTTGGAAGTCACTAATAATCGCCCAAAGGGGTAGCAATTGCTACCCCTTTGGCATAACATCAAACTAAAATGAGTAAAAACCACCAAGACACACCCACAATAACCTGCCCTGCCTGCGGAACAAGTCCAGTAAATCACCGGCTATTTCTTATTATCAACACTATTGACGATGCTCTCCTCAGAACACTAAGGAATATTTTTGGATGGATCAATATCCCCCAAGAAGGACCTGTGATGAATATGGTAAATAAAATCCTGGTTGGTTTTTTCCGAATGATTGGAGTTGCTCGACTAAACGAAGACCGGACAAAAGTAGCAACCGGACGATCGGAGCTTATTTGGGAAGAAGCACACCGTCGCGGAATAAAAATGCAACAAGTTGTTATGTTTGGAAAACATCTCGATCAGTACCGAGCAAAAATTGACGGCAAGTGGTTTTATTTCCAAAGTATTCCGACTCCACATTGGTTACCACAAAAAGGCTACGAATGGATAGACGACAAATTGAAACTCGCTGAAGAATTGGCTAGACAAAACATTCCAGCACCGAAAGCTATCCGAGTAAAAACATTTAGTGAAGCAAAAATAGCTTTTGAATCTTTGCAAAAACCACTTATTATAAAACCTCGTCTCGGAAGCAGAAGTCGCCACACAACAACAAATATAAAAACAATAGAGGAATTGCGTTATGCGTACGACACAGCAAAACAAATTGCCATCGAACTTGTTGTTGAGGAACATCTATTTGGAAGTGTCCATCGGGCAACTGTTATAAACAACAAACTCGTTGGTTTTTTCCAGGCCAATCCACCGCAAATTACGGGCGATGGCATCCGCAGTGTGCAAGAAATTATTACACAGCAAAACAAAAACCGACCAGAAAAAATCGGTGAGATAAAAATATCGGCTGACACATTATCTTTTATCGACAGATTTGGTCTTACGTTAGAAAGTATTTTACCTTTAGGCACGACAATAGATCTAACTGCGAAAACTGGTAGATTTTACGGTGGATACACAAAAGAAATGTTGCCGGAAATACATCCAAAACTACACGACTATTTCAGCAGAGCATCTATCGCTACCGATGCTTCAATTGTCGGTTTTGATGTAATTATCCTAGACCCAAAAGCCGATCCGGATGAACAAAGATGGGGCATCATCGAGTGTAACTCTTTGCCTTTTATAGACCTCCATTATTTTGCATTTGAAGGACCGCGACTCAATATTGCAGAAAACATCTGGGACTTGTGGGAAGCGAAATTCCCAGTAAAAGGAGATTTGGTAGTGCCGACTAAAAATTCTGCCATCACAGAACAAAAATAACTACTTCTATTTTCCATACCTTTATCAAAGAGACAATCGATAGGATGTTTTTCCGGCATTTTTTCATAATGGCCACAAACTTCTCCATTTTCAAAAATGCGAATGTGGTAATGACAATGTGGGCGAATAGGGTCGGCTTTCCTCATACTTAGCACTTCCCCATTATCCACCCATGCTAAAATGTTTTTTTCAAATCCTTTTTCAAGCAAAGCTTTCCGGCAAGTATCAAGATTGATATCTGTCATGATGTATCCAATAGAAAATGGCTGGCGTTTTTTACCATGCCTAATTATCCCAACGAAAAGTAATCCATCACGAATGAGCGGGAAAAGTTTATAGATAATACTCCAAAAGATTTGAGCGGTAGGCCTCATAAGTAAATTATAGCAGAAATAAATATTTTTATTTTTTGTGCTTTCTTTTGAACAGAAACAGTAGAGCACTGACTATCGCAATTAACCCAAAAATTAAAAGTATTTGGGAAATAGAACTTGCTACCAATGGCACTTTTTGTCCAATTTCAAAATCCTTTCTAAACTCATTTTGAATATTAGTATTGTAAAGTGTTATTAGGCGCAAAGTGTATTTACCTGGCACTAATACAAAGTCAGTAAATTTTTTATCAAACACCCCTTCACCCTGGATCACCACCTGGTCAAAATCAGTACGAACAACATCTCCATTTGAATTTAAAATGTCAAAAGTCAGACCAATATTTGCTGGGATGTTTTCCATTCCCCTAAATGTAGCTTTAATCCCAATGTCTTCTATTCTATCGACTAAAGTTTTATCCAACTCTAGCGAGACATCAAAAAATGAAACTTCGGGTTTTACTTCTGTAGGCTTAATTTCTAATGGCACCTCTTCTGTTATTTCTTTTACAGAAATGTTTACTTTATTTCCAGAAGTATAGTCGTTATTATTTGAATCATCTAAAATTAAATTCTCTCCGGTAAACTCAACAACACCTTCACCGTCCGACTTGGCAATAAACGAGATTGTGCCAAAAGTCACTGCACT
The DNA here is from genome assembly GCA_964354985.1 of uncultured Candidatus Saccharibacteria bacterium. Taxonomy (GTDB): domain Bacteria; phylum Patescibacteriota; class Minisyncoccia; order Phycocordibacterales; family UBA9973; genus JAGOSA01. The sequence goes on from CAYHBR010000002.1 coordinate 41,758, forward strand.
ACTGAAACCCTCTGGGTACCCTGCTGTACGAGTGACTAGGCCTTCGCTATTACTTAAATAATCATAATTTGGTTTACGAATAGGCATCCAGTTTGTGCCATATGTCCAAGAATCAACTTTAACCAGATTTGCCGGAAATTTTATATTTGTTTTGACGGTATAATTTTTCCCGCCAACTGGAGTAACATTAATTTTTAGATTAAATTTTTGACCCTTTACCACTTTTATCGATACTGGAGAAAAAGACAAAGTCGAAGCAGAAGCAGGGGTAAAAAATGAAATTACTAAAAGTGCTAGAAATAAAATTGAGAGGATTTTTTTCATATAAATTTTTTATTCCAATAAACCATTAACAAATTGAAATCAAAAAGATCGACTGAGCCATCTCCGTTGATGTCAGAGAAAATATTTTTGCCTTTTTTATTCCAACTAATCATTAGGTTATTAAAATCGAAAATATTAATTTCTCCGTCTTTGACGATATCTGCCGACTTAACATCTTTGGTTAGCCATTTTAGATATTCCGGAGAACTCAAATCGATTACCTTCTTTGTGGTTTCTATGTCCTTTGCTGGTGGCACTAGCGGGAACAAACCGCTCCCCACTCCGCTACCAACTGAACCACCCCCAACACTATCTGTTGCAGGTCGCCAGCTAGTTCTAACGTCACAGTTAGCACAAGAAAATGTTATTCGGCCAGCAGTAGACCCGAGTGTTCCAGCAGTCCCAATAAATTTTCCACTAGAGTTTATGGTTATACCAGACATGGAAATCCAACCCATATTAGTAGACCAGGCGCTACCACCCAGAACACCGAGAGTGGTATTTGTCACTCCTCCGACTGCTGGTGAGAAATTTATCCAACCAGCGTTTGAACTCCAAACATAGCCAGTGACGACCGAGTCAGTAATGGTTAGACCGACAGCGTTTGGTTTAAAATTTATCCAACCCAAATTTTCGCCCCACCCGTATTTGTAGGTGTCATCTATTGTTCCTGTGGAAGCGAAAACAAAGGTCGCTGAAAAAAGTATGGACACAGAAGATATTATTGTTAGTTTTTTAAATATATCTAACATTTACAAGTTAAATTATAACTTATTATTTAACCATTGGGACTTGGGTTGGTCTAATATTCTGTGACTGTACAGTGACTTGCAATTAATTTGTACATTTCGTACAATATATTATATGAATATAAATATGATTTCTACTACAAAAGTTCGTGACAACATAAGCGAGATAGTAAATACTGTATATAATACCGGTCAGTCTTTTGTTATTGGAAGACACAATACCCCAGAAGCCGTTATCATCCCCTTCCCAAAGAATTTCAATAAAAAACTCTCTGAGATCACAAACATCAATGCATACTCGGAAAGCTTATCGTTTTTGGAGAATGAGCCTGAGATTTACTCAGTAAAAGATTTAAAAAAATAATATGCACAAACAAGGAGATATAGTTTTAGTTCCATTTCCTTTTACCGATTTATCTGGTCAAAAAGTTCGCCCAGCAATTATTCTGAGTAGGCAGGAAAATCGAGATGATGTGACAGTATGTTTTGTATCATCTATCAATACAAAAAAAATATTGCTAAACGAAATATTGATAAGTGAAAAAGATAAAAGTTTTGCTGATACCGGTTTGAAAGTAAGATCAATAGTAAAAGTTACAAAAATAGCGACACTTGAGAAAAAAGTAATATTAGGCAAGCTCGGTATGTTGGGTCCAGAAAATTTAAATAAGATCAAAGGAATTCTCAAAAATCATTTTGAGATATAAAAAAAGGTAAATTGCGGAGACGGAGAGATTCGAACTCTCGAGGCCGATTAAAGCCTGCCTCCTTAGCAAGGAGGTACGTTAGACCACTCCGACACGTCTCCAAACGTGCATCAATAGCAAGACGGCTAAAGATTCTCAGAAGTCACCGCCGAGAGGTGAGATTCCAATATTGCTAGATTATCACAAATGCTCATTTAATTCTATTCTCAGTTCCACATTTTTAAAATAAAAAAAACCGCCCAGAAAGAGCGGAATTTAAGTCAAAATTTAGGTGTTTACTCACTCAAACACCCAGACTAGTTTGCCAACACCGAGCTTTTGCCCAGTGTCACGAAGTCTATCTCTGAGTTTTAGATTACCCATTCTAAGGCACTCGGACTCAATGCTTTTCCACTTTGAAAGGTCTTTTTCTTTACCCATCAAACGTAGTGCTTCAGTAGACTCATCTACTCTCACATTTTTTGATTCACCGAGTAGTGTGCCATAATCCTGACTCGCATCTCTCAATAATTTAAGGTTTTCCTTGCTTGGATTCAGTAAGCAATCCATTAGGTAATTAAACTGTTTGGCTCTTGCGTCAGTGATTTCGCGGTAACGAGCTTCACTACTGTTTTTTACTACTACTGCCATAATATTTCGTATTTAAATTAGTTTCATTTAAATTACCACAATGTAATTTTAAGTCAATGTCTACCAAGGCAAAACAGATAATTGCACATAATTTTCTGATATAGTATTATTATCGTATGAAGAAAATACTTATTGTCGAAGATGATACATTCCTAAAAAACTTGGCGGCGAAGAAGCTTTCAGCTGAAAACTACAATGTCCTTACAGCCGGCAACTCAGAAGAAGCTAGCAATATAATAGATAAAGATACTCCGGACTTAGTTCTTCTTGACCTCCTATTTCCCGGCGACACTGATGGCTTTGGAATTTTACAAAAAATCCGACAAAACACACAGATGCAATTGACTCCAGTTATAATTTTCTCAAACCTTTCGGATGAAAAAGATATGCAGAGAGCACTTGACCTTGGAGCAACAGACTATATGGTTAAATCAAACTTTACTCTTGAGGAATTGGTAGATAAAATAAAGTCGCTCATTTAACAAAATAAATAAAATTTAATTACTCCCCTCGGGTCGGGGTTTTTCGTTGCTACGAAAACCCCTGCCTCTCGCGCCGTCGCGCTCCGAGACACCCTCGTTGAGTAATTAAATTTTATTTATTTTGTTATAATTCCCGAATGGATATTGAAATGACATTAGACGACAAATTAACAGAGCACTTACGAATCTCCGAGCAACAAGAAAAAGCTCTTGCTCGCCTAAATGTAAAAACTATTCGTGACCTACTTTATCACTTCCCTGCCCGCTACTCTGATATTTCAAAAGTCTCCGCAATTGCAGATCTTGTTCCTGGTGAAATTGCGACCATTGTTGCGCGTGTCGTAAAAACTGAAACTAAAAAAGGTTGGAAAAGTAAAATCCCAATGGCCGAAGCAGTTCTTGAGGATTCGAGTGGTAAAATCACCGCCATCTGGTTTCATCAAGCATATATCGCAAAGATGCTCACTATTGGTAAAGTTGTAACTCTTACAGGTAGGCCAACAATTAAAAACAGTGCGAAAAACACTGCCATACCAAATACCGACAGCAAGGCCGGTATGTATCTAGCCAATGCCGAATTCGACCGTGGCACTGTTTTGCCAATAGATTCACACGACACACTTTTTAATGAATCTGGAGAAGAAGGTGGGCACATTCCAATTTATCCAGAAAGCCGAGGTGTCTCGTCTCGCTTTATGCACCATGCAATAGAGAAACTCATTGCAGCCGGCGCTCTCGATGCCGAGCCAGACGCTATCCCTGCCGAGATTTTGCAAAAATATAAATTACCAAATTGGAATACTGCCATGCATTGGCTTCATATGCCACGCAAGACGAGCGACGCTATCGCCGCTCGCAAACGCTTTGCATTTGAAGAAGTTTTCTACATTCAACTTCAAAAAGCCAAAGACCGAGCTCTGTTACAAACACTACCTACACAGCAGATTGTTATCGACGACGAAAAAGTTGAAACATTTATCAAGCGTTTTGGTTTTGCGCTCACAGCTGGACAGCGCGAAGCGGTGCGACATATTTTTGAAGATTTTGAAAAAGGCACGCCGATGTCTAGACTGCTCGAAGGCGATGTTGGTTCGGGTAAAACTGCTGTCGCAGCAGCAGCGGCATTTGCTGTCGTTACCTCTCACCCAAGTGGTGCTGACGGATCTGCGAAAAAATTTGGCAACTTGCAAGTTGCTTATATGGCACCGACCGAAATTTTAGCAGCGCAACACTTTGAATCTTTTATTAAACTTTTTGAAGGACTCAATATTCAAATAGGTTTGCTCACCGGAAAAACCGCGCGCAAGTTCCCTGCCAAGACTGCTATCGGTAGTGGAAAAATTCGGAACAGCGACGGCACAACTGTCGGTACAGGTTGGACAGATATTTCAAAAGCCCAGCTACTCAAGTGGGTCGCCAACGGCGAAATCCCCATTCTCATCGGCACACATTCGCTTATCCAAAAATCCGTAAAATTCAAGCACTTATCTTTTGTCGTCATCGACGAACAACATCGTTTTGGCGTCAGGCAAAGGATGCAATTTGTCCGTCGGACTTCAGGCGACAGTTTGGCACTAGAATCAGTTGCGTCAGAAGCTTCATCGACAACATCACTAGCCAATCACGATTTCACTTACTACAAAGATTTGTCATACCAGATTTCAAGAATAATTACCGATGCCTATAAAAAATCCGGGACAATCTCGTCTGGTACAGCCTCGGGTAATGACTTTGCTCATATACTCCGCGAATTACTCCGTCAGGAAAATATTACTTTTCAAAACAATCTTACTGTTGGTGGTGGTAAAAAGAATCAGCTTTCAACAAAAATTGATTTCCTCATCGATGGCGCTATTGCTGTCATTGTTCGAGAACGCGGATTTTTTGCATTGGCTGACAAACAAAAATTTGAACGCAGTCTCAAGTACGGCAACTTTGCGCTTGCCCTCGTGGCACATGAACATGAAGGAAAAATCAAGATAGATCAAATTAAAAATCCCGCATTCAAAAAACAAACTTCAGCAGGCGGAACAATTGAAGCCAGAGGGGCGACCAAAAACTACAGTACAACCGATACAAATATTACTAATGACAATAGTCACGCAACGAGAAACAATGCCGCAAACAAGCAACCAATCCCTCACTTGCTCTCCATGACCGCGACACCAATCCCCCGCACTCTAGCGCTCACAATATACGGCGATCTCGATCTGACTGTTCTTTCCGAAATGCCAGCCGGTCGTTTGCCTGTGATGACCGATATTGTACTGCCAACCAAACGCGAAGCTACCTACGAAAAAATTCGCAAAGAACTCGAGTCTGGTCGCCAAGTCTATGTGATCTGTCCGCGTATCGACGAACCAGACCCGACCAAAGAGCTCGCAATGCAAGCCAAGTCAGTTATCGCCGAGGCTGCGCGACTCAAACGCGATGTATTCCAAAAATACACAGTCGGCATTATGCACTCAAAAATGAGCAAAGAAAAAAAAGAGGCAGTCATGCAAGATTTCAAAGATAAAAAAATTGACATTCTCTGTGCGACATCTGTCGTCGAGGTCGGCGTCAATGTACCCAACGCCACCAACATCATAATCGAGGGATCCGAACGCTTTGGCCTCGCCCAACTCCACCAGCTTCGTGGTCGTGTCATCCGCAGTAACCACCAGCCGTATTGCTATCTTTTTACTGGCGACCAAAATGGCAAATCAGCTGGCAATGAACGCACTGCAGAACGCCTAAACGCACTCAAAACAGCCAAAAATGGCTTCGAACTTTCCGAGCTCGACCTCAAGCTTCGAGGCTCAGGCGAACTCGCCATCGGCAAACAATGGGGTATCTCAGACCTCGCCATGGAAGCCATCAAAAATCCCAAAATGGTTGAAGCTGCTCGCGCTGAAGCCAAGCACCTCGTCGAAAGCGGTGACCTCCCCGACTACCCAGAGCTTGAAAAAGTTATGGAAAAACGCAGTAAGGAACTGCACTTTGAATAATTAAATAAATTTATGCGTTTAAGGGAAAATCTATTGAGTTTTTCTGATTCTTAATTTGATGATCCGGGATATTATTATCGGAGATTTTATTCATAACCCTTTCTATATATTTAGGTTTTATTATGCGTAGAAAGTCACTACTTCCGTACATAAGTTTACCCTGCTTCATTAATTCCAGCGCACGCAAATAGTGACTTGGGGTAAATGTCTCTCCATATTTTTTTACCCCAAGACGCTCGAGGTCATAGTCAAAAACTTTTTTTCGAGCAAATATTTCAGTCGGATCTGATAAGTAAGTGACATTTTTCAAAATCAAACTTGTATCTTTTCCAGCGAAAAGTGAAGAAGTAGCCAGAGAATCAAAAGATTCTGAAAGTAGTTCAGTCTCATGGAAGGTCATTTTATTATTACCATTTGTGATCTTATGTGAATATTCATGTATAGCAGCATCAACGCCATCAAGTAAATCACTTTTTTCCATTTTTAAAAAAACCTTATCCGCACTTGGCAGGTAAAAAGCATCTGTACCCGAGCTTGATTGAGGATTACTTACTAATTGATAACTCTTATCCATATCGCTTGTAAGTATAAAATCATCCTCAGAAGCCGCGCGGGCACGCTCGCCTTGGATTGCATTTTTCTTAAACTGAAACGCTGAATCAATAGAATTGAAATGCATTTTATTCTTATACGCTTCTGATTTAATATTTTCCAAAAGCCATTTTCGTGCAATGTCGTATGTTTCCATCGTACCCTTAATCATTTCCATATAATACTTCGTATCTTCGTCTACAGGTAGGTTTTTTTCATATACCTCTTGGTAATTTAATTTATCGAGCGCATTTTTATATTTTTCCTTATGTCCCTTAAACTCATCAATATTTTCTTGTAATTCTTCATCCGACACCTTGTCATATATATTCCTTTTTCCGGTCACTTGTCTCTGCAGATACTCAATTTCATACTCAGACAGACACTCCGAAGCAAAAACAAACAACTCAATGTTTCTTTCTTTTTCTGATATTCTTTGCAAAATAACTGCGGCCTTTTCAAGACCTGCTCCAGATAGTTCTTGTTTTGACCACTCTGTTCTTGTATTTTCCTTAGAATAATTATCTTGTTTGGGGAATATTTGATCATTACTTTCTTTTGGCATTAGGCTCATTGCACCGATACCAACAATTCCAGTAAGTTTCCTAATAGATTTTTTTAATGAATTACTATTATTTTGGGGGATACTTTCAGATTTATCGCCACGAGTAGATTCACTGTCTTCAAATACAGGATCTCGAGGATCCTGCCCATTTAATAATTTTTCGGTATTCGATGGTATTTTCTCCATACTATCTATTTTTTAACGCATCCCTAATCTCTTCAAGAAGTTTAATATCGGCAGGTTTCTCATCATCAACTTTCGGCTCGGCAGCTTTCTTTTTCATGGCTTTAGTCATAACACGGATCATTATAAATAGCACAAATGCAATTATGACAAAGTCGAGCATCGCGTTGAGGAATAAACCATATTTGAGCGTCACTCCCCTAATACTTACCGCGTAGCTGTCAAGATTCTGCCCACCAAGAAGCACACCGATAATTGGCATCAAAATGTTGTCGACGAGCGAAGAAATTATTTTGCCGAAAGCTGCGGCAATAATGACACCTATGGCCAGATCCATAACATTGCCCTTGAGTGCAAAGGCTTTAAATTCACTAAAGAAATTTTTCATATAAATATTATATATCTGATGTGAAAACCAACAAAACTGTCTAATCTAATTGGAAATGAAGACAATCGCTACTTGACCTCTAATATACCAAAGTATATACTTTAGTATATGAATACAAAAACAGTATTAAATATCAAAACAGACAAATCTCTCAAGTTGCAAGCCCAGAAGACCGCTGAGGAATTTGGAATACCCCTTGGCACTATTATGAATGCCTTTCTTCGGCAGTTCGTCCGTAACAAAGAAATTTCTCTCGATATTTCATACCAACCCACAAAATACCTAATTGATATTTTAAAAGAAGCCGAAAATGATTTAAAGAAAGGCCTGACCAATACCCCACTTACTGGAGACGAATTCATTAAGCATCTCAAGAAACTCTAGCCGTCATGCAATATAGTACCTCTAAAAAATTCGACAAGCAGTTCTCGAAGCTAACAAAAAGCATCAAGGTAAAAGCCATCATTCGGTTAGAGATTTTTATTCAAGACCCGTTTGAAACAATTTTAAATAACCACCCCCTGAATAGTAAATTCTCTGATTGCCGAAGTATCAATATTACTGCTGACATTCGAGCAGTGTACAAAACAATCGAAAAAGATTTAGTCTATTTTGTCGCAATCGGTTCACATAGTGAATTGTATAAATAGATAATCGCGGACCTAGTATTGTCCACCACCGATTACCAATTTCAAACATACCAGAAATAGCAAATTATTCAAACAAGGAAAATGACTTTGATTTATATAGCTATTTGGAGAGTTTTGAATGGAAGCAGAATTTGGAAATACTGAACTTTTTGTCGGAAGTGGCAAATATCATTAGTGATTCAAAAAAGTAATAATTGACTAAAGCTACAAACTCAACTATTCTATGCAAAAAGCCGATGAAAAACAAGAAGACTTTCGACCCACTAGTTGAATCACTAAAACAATATGCCCTTGAGGTGGCATATGTTCCCGAATATCGTCTGAGTCGTGAACAAATAGTTAGACAGAGAGTCAAAATGAAAGCACAAAAGAGAACTAGAAAAACAAAAATTCGTATAATTTAAACACTGCCGTAGTCTCTTATGAGATTACGGCTTTATTTTATGAATATTGACTTCGTTCCAGTAAATCTGGTATGTTTAAGGTAGTAAGTAAGACCCCATCGTTGGGATACCGTAAGGCGTCTCATTCAAGCGATGGGGCTTTGCTATTTATGGATACAGAGGTGCCTCCTCAATTATTCTCTCTTTTATTAGATTATAGTAACTATCATCTCCTAGCTCGTATTTTCGGAAAATCGCCCATGACACGAAATCGGCAACTTGTAATGCTTTCTCTTGGGCAGTTGTCGCAATTTCAACCTTAATTCTTACTTTATGATTATCGGCCGCTTGATTCATCAAGTACTCTTTAAAATTCTGATTAAGAAATCTATTCGTTTCTCTTTGTGCTGCAATCATAAACACCTCTCGATCAAGTGGCAATAACTTCTTTGTAAAAAGCCTATCGAGCAGGATATTTGTTACATAATTATAAAGAACTGCTTTTTCGTCTTTGAGCTTGGTATATACCTTCTTCTTATTAAGAATTATTGCGAGAATATTTGAGTCGGTTTCACTGACTAGTTTAAGTAAACGTTGCCTAGTTATAGGTGTTTCGGAATAAGAATGTAAGACACCAACTTTTCTATACTTCTTACTAAGTGTGCTATGAATTTTTTTAGCTATTTTTTCTAAACGTCTTTTTGAGTCAGTGAAAATTACGGTTATTATAAAATACTTCGAGGAGCCTTTCTCGAAAGAAAAGCCGAGGTCACCAGATTCGTCCATTAAAATAAAAGCCATGATTTACATATTATAACAAATAAAAACCCCGTGAGAGAGAACACTAGTAGGTTCTAATAATCTAATCAACAGAATAGGGTGAATAAATGTCTAGATATAGCAAAAAAGTCTGCCTATTTATAATAACTGAAAGCGGTAACATAAATGGGAGTAATGCGACCATGAAATACAACATTAATATTACAAACAACAAAATGAGAGGGCTTCGCCTTGGGAGAAAACTAAAGCAAAGTGAAGTTGCTAAAATTCTTGGGCTAGATTGTGCAGACCGGATTTCTCATTGGGAAACAGGGAAAGCAATGCCAAGTATCATCAACCTATTTAAACTAAGTGCTATTTATGATGTGCTTCCGAGCGAGCTATATCCTTCCCTGTTTGAAGAAATCAAATTGCAAGTTTTGAAATAAACATAATTGCAACTAAAATGAAAATACCACTTGCCATGAGATAAAGCCCGTACTTAAAATACCTCTTGTTTATATTCCAGAGCTCAATCCATAAGTCTCGTACGCGAACTATGTTGAGTGTCGGAATACACGAAATAATGTCCATTTGATAGTGGTGGATTTTACGCCAGTAGGTAAAGAAAAACACAGTCGAAACAATTAGACAAAGTATGCCGATGTAGAAAATAGAAAGTGGCCATATTCCAAAAGATTTTACTGCTACCTCTATCTTGTCGAACAAGAAAGCAATTGCCGCGAGATTGAAACCGAAATAGAGAAAAACAGCTTGCTTGTCATTTCGAGCAAGTGAAATCATCTCTTTGATATAGTCTAGCTTCACTGAGTCAGCAATAGTGTCAGTATTACTAAACTTTTCAAATTTAAATTCTGAAAATAGATCTTTGGTAAACATAAAAGCTAAATTAAGTAATTAACTCAAAATAATTGTCATAATTATATACCCAAAAAAGAACATCCGCGCCCGGCAAAGGCGCGGGTAACTTGTGTGATTATTTTACACTTTATTTAATTAAGATTCAACAACTAGTCACTTGTTATATCTAACATTTGGTCCGCCCTCATGGATTCGAACCATGGACCCCAGAGGTATAAGCTCTGTGCTCTAACCAACTGAGCTAAGGGCGGTGACTCATAGATATTACCCTATTTCTTGTTCTATTTCCACTAAGCAAAAATCCGACCATAAGGTCGGATTTTTGCAATAAAATTTACATTTTTAAACTGTCTTAAATGCTTCAGCGAGTTTCTTGGCTTCTTCTTCACGTTTCTTTTTTGCTTCATTATCAATCTGAATTTTTCGGACAGCGAGAACAATTGCTAAAACCAAAATAATTATAATCATCCAACCAATAACTGATGTTGGCATAAAACTATTGGAATTATTCGCGTTTGCAGCCGTGGCAGAAAGTGATCCTTTTATATTTCCATTTGAATTTGAAGATGTACTTTGTGAGCCAGAAGTATTATTCGAAGAATTTGTATTATTAGAATTATTGTTTGTGTTGGTTGAGGTATTGTTTGTAGAATTTGTATTTACTATCACCGCAGAACCGGTAGTTGTAAAACTACGGACTATTCCATAACTATTACCTGCACCAGTGCGGGCAATAATACGATAAAAGTATTTTGTACCTGCAGAAAGGTTTGTAAGCTGGAATGATGCACCCGAAGATGACTGACCGACAACAATAGTTGGTGTTGTGTTCTCAAATTTACTTACATTCTTTCCCCATTCAAACCAAACAGTTGCATTTCCACCATCTACAAATGTTGTACCTTGTACGACTGCGCTTGTCTTGTTGATGTCGAAAGCCGGTTCTGTAGAGACAAAAGCGGTATTGTATGTGACAACAAAATTATTCGCATTGTTATTTCCGTAATTATTATTGTTGTTATTGCCAGTATTATTCCCATTGTTATTACCACCGTAACATCCATTGTAATAACAACCTGAAGCACCTCCATTGTAGTAATTACTTGAAGTACTTGGGTTTTGAGGAGTTAGCATATAGGCAGAAACATGAGTTTTTGGTATAGCGAGCATAAAAAGCGCGCCAAAAATAGCTGAAATTATTGCTGTTTTATATAGGTTTTTTCCACTTGTCATTTTATTCATATAATATTATTGTATCACAATAGACCAGACTTGTCAAGCCAATTAAATTGAGTTCAAACAAGGGGCTCAACCGCCCTATTGGTCGATACCCAACTTCTTGAGTTCTGTAGAAAAAAGTAGCGAACCAACAAACCCAGCTACTATTACAACCGCAAGTATAACCATCGCAATCCACAATGAGAGCCTAGAGACCTCCTTATTTTTGATTCCAAAAACGCGCTTCACAAAATACCAAGTAGCGATACCGAAAACTGTAGCGAGCGCAATTGTAATCCATTTATAGTTTGAATAAAATGGTATTCTCACAACTGAAAAAACACTGTTGATGAAATTGACTCCGGAAGCAGAAAACAATATTTTTTCAAGATTTCTACCGGATATTTTAGCAAGCTTTGTAGAAAGCAAAAGAATAAGAACCTCAAATACTAACCCCGCTAGAATGACAATTAAAAAATAAATTGGTGCTATCGAGAAAGCATTTGGCGACCACTTTGTTGAAACAAAATATGAAATAAATGAGGCAACAATAATCAGAAGGACTGATAAATTGTTGTATGACGGTAGGCCCAAAAGACGATTTTCGAGGTTTCCTGCATCTTCTGAATTTATTTTTGGGACTACTTCAACTTTTTGGTTTTCCATAATTTGCTTTTAATTAATATTTTACGGTAATTAAACCACAAAGCTTAAACCACCAAGTCAGCTGGGGTTGATTTTCTTTTTGGGATAATGCCATTTGCAATAATCACTGCGTCATATTCTACTTGTTCAAGTGTTTCGACTTCTATAAGCTTGGCCGCAATAGCATCAAGAACTTTTCGATGTTTTGTGATTTCTTCTATCGCACGACTATGCGAGTCTTTAATTATTTTTTCAATTTCAGAATCGATAAGTGCGCCAACTTTTTCTGAATATTCTTTATCATCAACGCCTTGTCCAAACATTGTGCGTCCCCCATCAGACTCAAGGGCTATCGGGCCGATAGCATCTGACATTCCCCATCTTGTAACCATGGCACGGGCAAGGTTTGTAGCAACTTGCAGATCATTTGACGGGCCAGTTGTGATATCTCCAAAAATCATTTTCTCGGCAACATAGCCACCGAGCGAAACTGTGATGTCATCTAGGAATTCATTTTTAGATTGAAGTTTTCGCTCTTCAAGCGGAAGTTTGAGAGTGTAACCACCTGCTCGACCGCGAGCAACTATTGAAACTTTGTGAACAGGATCTGCGTGAGGAAGGACTGAAGCCAAAATAGCGTGCCCTGCTTCGTGATAGGCCGTAATCTTTTTTTCTTCAGGAGAAAGCAGATGGCTTTTTCGCTCAGGCCCCATCATCACTTTTTCAATAGCCCGAAGCAGGTCGTACTGAGTAACTTTTTTTCGGTCTTCGCGAGCAGCCAAAATAGCTCCTTCGTTCATAAGAGAGAAAAGGTCGGCACCTGAGAAACCCGGTGTGCGCTCAGCAATAACGCGCAAGTTTACATCTTCGCCAAGTGGTTTTTTTATTGCGTGGATGCTTAGGATTTCTTCACGGTCATTTCGGTCTGGTAAATCGAGCAAGACACGACGATCAAAGCGACCTGGGCGAAGAAGTGCTGGATCAAGTACATCCGGTCTGTTCGTTGCGGCGATGATTATGACTTTTTCACTTGGCTCAAAACCGTCCATCTCTACGAGAATTTGGTTTAGAGTCTGTTCGCGTTCATCGTTGCCTCCGCCATAACCTCCACCGCGCACGCGCCCGACGGCATCTATTTCGTCCACGAAAATAATCGCGGGCGCGGCTTTTTTTGCCATTTCAAAAAGATCACGGACACGAGATGCTCCGACACCGACAAACATTTCAACAAACTCAGAACCTGAAATATGGAAAAAAGGAACACCGGCTTCTCCAGCGACAGCGCGAGCAAGCAAAGTTTTTCCAGTTCCCGGCGCACCAGTAAGCAAAACTCCTTTCGGAATACGCGCACCAATTTCCAAAAACTTTTTTGGATTTTTCAAAAAATCAACAATCTCTTTCAATTCTTCTTTGGCTTCTTTAGATCCTGCAACATCTTTAAATGTAACTCGATTATTTTTATCATCCGGGTCAGTTATCTTGGCTTTTGATTGTCCAAAAGAAAATGCCTGCATTCCTGCACCACTCACCTTTCGTGACAACATCCAGATAAATATTACAAGGATAAGAATCGGCAGAGCAATTGGTAAAATATTCAATAATACATATGCAAACCCGCTTTCATTTTTAATTTGAATATCAACGCCAGCCATTTTCTCTGTCGTGACACCAAGACTTGCAAGAGTTTCTGAAAGTGACGCTTCGGTTTCTTTTTTAGCTTCTAGTTTAATGTCATCTTTTTTAATAATTTCAAGATTATTCCCAGCGACAATTATTTGTTTGACTTCGCCTGCAGAAATTGTTCGAGCGACTTCTGAAAGTGAAATAGTTTTTGTTTCTGTGCTACCACCAGTGACAAGCGAGTACACAAAAGTCAGTGCTAAAAATAGGAAAATCGCCCCGAAAATATAACTACTATAAGAAGTTTTTTTAGGCTGTTTTGTGTTTTTGGACTGTTCTCCCTGTGGCTTATTGTTTGGCTTCATTTTGTTCGGTAATTTCATAACGACCCATTTTACCATAATTCACCCACAAATCTAATGTCGACATAAGTCAAAAATATTTGGTAATTACTCCCCTTTCCGCTATTATTTCCATATGGCAAACCTCGTGGACAACAATATAATCAGGCGAGACTATGAGATTCTCGATACATTCGATGCTGGTATCGAGCTTTTTGGCTTTGAAGTTAAATCTATCAAGAGTGGGAAAGGCTCGCTGCGTGGTTCATTCGTCAAAATCATGAACGGCAAGCCGGTGCTCATCAACGCCTTCATTCCTGAATACCAAACCAACAACACTTCCCCTGCATACGATCCATATCGCACTCGCAACCTGCTTTTAAACAAAAAAGAAATCAACGAATTAGCTCGCGATGTCAAAGAGAAAAATTTGACAATAGTGGCCATAGACTTGTATAGTAAAGGCCGCATCGTGAAGCTCAAAATCGGACTCGCCAAGGGTTTGAAAAAGCACGACAAGCGAGAAAAGATCAAAGAGCGCGACACGAAACGCGACATAGCTAGAACTTTGAAAATAAGATAGGTGCCAAATTTTGGGCACTTAGAAGCAAATCACACCTGTGTGATTTGCCAAAATATAGCGGGGATGATTGGTGTTGATAGGTTTGATTCTATCGAATAGCCGCATACCGAGCCTGGGCACAACTCGTAAAACTATGTTCAAAAAACCAAATGCAAACGCATTTAGTTCAGTGAAGTCACCGTTCGCAATGAACGCCTTCGCTTTCGCACGCGCCTAAACAGGTCCGGCGAATGTCTTTGCTTGCTACCACCTCGTCGGCAAGTTCGGGCACTATACATCGAGGTTAGGAATTGCTCCGCCCGAAGCAGTCACCGAAACAAGGGATCGGCACAGTAGTATTTTGCTTACTCTAAAGCTACTGCGCTTAAACAAATAGAGTTAGCTATGTATGTAGACGTTACCGATATTCATTCTTAGACGGGAGTTCGATTCTCCCCATCTCCACAAACAGTTCTAAAAAAATAAATAATGGAAGAATTCAAAGCCTTTGCCGATGAGATTAAAATATCTCCGTCGGGATGCATTAAAGGTATGTGTAAATTCATTGGTATATCACCGCAAGAGTGGAGCCTTTACAAAGACCCCGATTTTATGAGAACGCTTTCTCTTGAAGATCGAACAATAGTATTTACGGTTGGTGAAAAAAAAATTGTTAAATTACCTATTTCTAAAGTAAATATAATTTCCTGTATTTACAGTACCGATGCAAGTTTCAGTATGGAAATTACTTCTGCCTTGGGGGAAAATTTGACAAAGATTTTTATCTATCGACCAGCAGGTTTCCCACATACATCAAGGCATGCAGAATACTTTGCATACCAAAATGAGTGATTAACAAAAAAGAGGACAATTAAAATCGTACCTCTTTTTTTATATATATTTATTAATACTTACATCAATGGCAATCCAATAGTAGGCATAAGCATAAAACCAACAAACAACATAAGGTACAGTACAAACAGAGAAACCATAAGCTTGGCAATAATTCTATTTCTTTTCTTAAAAAGTATTTCATCTTTAGTAAAGATTGAAACGATAGAAATAATAACAATAATCACAGACACAAGAGGCATTAATGTCTGGGAGATATTAACCAAATAGAACGATGGATCCTTTATTAATGAAGTAAACGCAATCTGTGTCCATTGTGGAAAATAGTGAAGGTAATACGAAAACGTTATTATTGTGTATATACTCACAACCAAAGCAATTAGTGTTAGAAGATATTTTTTGAATTTTTTCATACGTTAAGAATACTATCATTTCTATTAGACTTAGTTGACTTATGGGGATTTCGGAGGTAGTCTAGCTTAGCAATCGTCACAAACAGTTCTAAAAAAAATAATATGGCAAATTTAAAGGAATATTTACACTTCTATCTTGGCAGACAATGCCGTAGGACAGATACCAATGCAATACTTCATCTTATAGGCATAGATGATCGCGGCTTGAATCAGCACCCAGATGATAAATGTGTTCGATTCGAGAGCAGCACACAGCCTGGGCAGGTTATTGAAATGAAATGGTCGGCTGTTGAAATATCTATTCGCCCGATACTCCGTCAGATGTCGAAAATAACTTCCGACGAAGAAAGCGAGATTAGTCAGATTGGCTATTTTCGGGTTCCGGGCGAAATGCCAACTTGGTATAAGCATGCCGAAAAAATGAAGGCTGAAGCCAATGTAACAAAATATCTTTTGGAGAAAGGGTTCGATGTCTTCGGCTTGATCGAAATGAGACTTGCTGTACCGAGTGAAGAATGAACCGTCGAAAGAGGAAATCTTTACTTTTGGGTATTGATAGCCAATAGTTTGCATTTCGCGTTCCAAAATCGTGACAAATAGAATATCGAGGCCGCAATAAAATGCGGCCTTTTTATTTACCTTAACTATTTCCTAATTCGGTTCTAATCAGGCTTAATAATCTCCGCAAACTTATTTTAGAAATAAAAAAGCCAAAGGTTTAGTTTGGCATTTTAGTTTATTTTACTTAATCACTCTGAATTGCTTCCATCCAATTTTCTATTAAATTTACAATAATCCTGTCGGGTTGTTGTAAAAGATCATATTTTCCATTTCTCAGTGCAAACATAATTGAAGCAATATAATGCTGACCATTAGCCGGCAAATTTTCTGTAATCTGCCGCAACGTTGTTTCAAGCAATTTAATTGCCAATTCCTTGGGAGTTTGACCCAATGTATTTTCTACTAGCCATGACCTGTATAACTCAGACTTCTGGTCAATAAGACTCAGATTGAGTACATCCATAAGAAATGACTTTTGATTATCATGAATTGGCTCTGTAGTTCTACCTGTGATTCGGTGTCGAAGCTCATTGAGGACTCCGGAGGCGTAAGCTATGCCGCTTTTGACCTTAAGTGTAGTTTCATTCATTTGTTTTTTTGTTGACTCTATACCTAAGAACCGGCAATGTCAAAATACTTTGATGAATACTAATACCCTACTTGTGACCCCTGATTAGAAGCCAATCCCTTCTTTTCAAGGGCATATTGCAATTTCTAACTCGTCTGATAGTATGTCCAAAAGCGAGATAAGTAGGATTTTAAGGCGTTCAACGTTTTATCTGCCTTATCCACAAACAGTTCTAAACAAAAAAATAATGGACAAAATAGAAATTACAATAGATTCTTACCGTAAAAGATTTCAGAAATATATCGACGGTACCCCAAATGAAGTTACTGGTGAATTTAAGGAATGGATTGACCATTTTATTTCCCTATTACTAAAAAATTCACAAATTATGGAAATAGGATCTGCAACTGGTAGAGACGCTCGATACTTTCGAAAAAATGGTATTGAAGTGTTGTGCACTGATGTTATTCAAGAAGCAATACAACAACTGGCAAAAGAAGGTTTTAGGACTGCACACTTTGATTTCAGATATAAATTGTCTGACGAATTGCCTTTCTTCGATGGAATTTTTGCCAATGCTGTTTTACCTCATGCTCCAAAAGAAATGCTCCCTGAGGTTCTCGCAAACCTGAACCGGGCCATCAAAAACCCGGGTGGTCTCATTGCAGTTTCATTTAAAAATGGCATCGGGAAGATTGTATCGAATGAAAAATTAGATGCACCAAAATTTTACCAATACTATTCAAAACAAGAAATCTGGGAATGTATGGAGAAGTCCTTATTTGAGGTTGTGTATCTAAAGTATGCTGAAAAACGAAAATGGATTCTCTGCATCGCAAAAACGATGCTTTAACTTGAAGGTCGTCATATTGGCGACCCTTTTTTATTGCAAAAAATAAAAATGAGTATACAATTTATTGTAACAAGAGGTGAAGATTAAAGTCCGTCCCGTGTGGGGCGGATTTTATTTTTTCTTGATTTTCTGTTCATGTCAGATTGTTACTATTCCCTATGACATAGGGGCTAAACCAATTGAAATCTTATTTAATATTTTCATAATTTAATGATTTTAATTTTTAAAAGAATTTAGAAGAATTTTTACTGATTTTTTACTAGTCAGAATAATCGACCATTACCGTTATAGACATAAAGTAGAGAAGAGATGCTTTGTACAATCTAGTTGCCAGGACCTCTTTAAAATATGGTAAGTACATTATAGCATAATTTGGTTCAGTCAATGAGATAAACAGCAAACCGCGCGGGTATTTACAAAATACAAATATGCTGTATTATACAAATCAATAATTTCATCTAAAAACCAAAAAAGAAAATGGCACAAACAAAAGGATCTATCCCTATGACTGGGGAAATTGCACTCAATTCAATCAGTGACCAATGGAAACTATTCTCTGTTGGAATGCTTCCGGTATTCACAACCAAGGGAGAAATAGTACTAAAGGACAAAACTACCAAGGTAATTATAGACATTCAAGTTGTCAGGATAATGCCTCCGAACTCAGTAGATTTTGTAAATGATTGCAGGACAACAACAAGTTATACTCAGAGTGTAAATGAAGCACTTTCTCGAGTAGGTGTAGCGTTACAAAATTATCTTTGTAAAAAAGAAAAATGGGTCTTTTTGGGGATAATCCGCGGAAACAAGAGAGTACCGATTGTGTTTGAACATTATGGTATTCTCAAAAAAACTTTTTATTCCCTTGTCGAAGACGAGGAAGAAATCAAAAAAATGTTTCCGGCTGGAATACCGGACGATGTCCGGAAAAACTAATGCTCACAACAATCTCAAAAGCCTGTCCGGAAGACAGGCTTTTTTTATTACAAATTTTATTTTGAAGAAATTTTGTAAATAAATTATTTTGTTACAAACTTCCCCTGTTCAATAAGAGAATTTACTAATGCCCTGGTCTTTGGCCCAAATGCTCCATTGACTGGGGTTATTTTATATTTAGTCTGCAACTTTTTAATTGCAGCTCGAGTTGCGGCACCGTACTTTGTTGTTTCTTTGCCGACTGAGCCAGCACCTTTTTTGGCGACGGTATATCCATTGATATTCAATATTTTTTGCAATGTTCTTACATCAATATTTACTACTCCACTCTTAAGATTTTTTGCAAACAAAGTAGTGGTAACAACAGTGGGTGGAACGACTACTGTCGGAGGGGGTGTTGGTAACGGGACCTGAACTACAGGAAAGGTTTGAAGAGATATACTGCCACCACCACTGCCAGAAACTACAGCACTACCGGCGCTTGTAGTAAAATTTTGATCAGTTGACTGACCCAGATTTGTTGATCCATCCGTTGAGTTGACCATAAAGTGATATGTAGTGGATGCCGACAATCCTGAAATAGTGACACTGTGCATATCAACTCTTGGTGAAAGATCCGATTCTATATTACTTGTTCCATATGATGCAGTTGTTCCGTAGTCGACGAGAGAGGATGCTAACTCGTCTGTATCCCAGGTTATTGTGACTGAATCGATTGTTGGAGTTGAAACAATGTTTGAAATTACGGGTGCTGTAACATCTGGTGCATCCGTTGTAATGAAAAATTGTGAAATAGACTGACCAAGGTTGAGCGATGAGTCTTTAGAATTTAATCTATAAAAATAATATGAACCGGGATTTAGTCCGCTGAGCGAAACGCTATGACTTGTAACTCTGGGAGATGTATCTGTTTCAGATGTAGTCGTGCCATATGAAATAGAAGTGCCGTAGTCAAGATAGGTTGAACTGGCTTCGTCTGTGTCCCAAGTTATCTGGACAGAGTTGTGAGTAGGTGTTGCAACAATACTTGAAACAACTGGTGAGGTAATATCTGTTGTTGAAAATGTACCGTCACTTCCTGTCGCCAAATTTGTCGAGTCATCGGTCGATTTTATGCGGAAATGGTATAGAGATTGAGAAGCAAGCCCGCCAATTGTAACACTGTGACTTGTGACTCTCGGAGAAATATCTGATTCGGTTGTAGATGTCCCATAAGAAGCAGTCGCCCCGTAGTCGATGAGGGAAGATGCTATCTCGTCTGTATCCCAAGTAACTACAACCGAAGTTCCAGCTGGAGTAGCCACAACATTTGAAATAATCGGAGCAGTCACATCTGGAGTTCCATTTGTGACAAATGTTTGATCTGTTCCCGTTGCGAGATTTGTAGAAGCGTCGGTAGATTTTACTCTGAAGTGATATGTTGTCGACGCAGTCAATCCAGAAACAATGACTGAGTGAGAGCTAACTCTTGGAGAAGTATCTGCTTCTGATGTAGAAGTTCCGTATGAAGCAGTTTCCCCGTATTCTACAACAGATGATGATATCTCGTCAGTATCCCAAGTTATCTGAACTGAAATGTGGTTTGGAGTAGAAATGATATTTGAAATAATTGGTGCGGTAACATCAGGTGCTGCGCTTGTTGTGAATGTTTGATCTGTTGATTGTACAAGATTTGTAGAAGCATCTTTAGAATTTAATTTAAAATGGTAGGTGCTCGACGGAGTCAAACTTGAAATAGTTACACTATGACTTGTCACCCTAGGTGATGTATCTATTTCGGATGTAGTTGTTCCATAAGAAGAAGTCGCTCCATAATTTATATACGTCGAACTAGCTTCATCTGTGTCCCAAGTTATCTGGACAGAGTTGTGAGTGGGTGTGGCAACTATGTTTGAGATAACTGGCGCAGTAATATCTGTAGTTGAAAATGTCCCATCAGATCCTGTTGCTAGGTTTGTAGAAGCGTCGGTAGATTTTACTCTGAAGTGATATGTCGACTGAGAAATCAAACTTGAGATAGTCACACTGTGACTGGTTACCCTCGGTGAAGTATCTGTTTCCGATGTCGAAGTTCCATATGAAGCGGTTGCTCCGTAATCGACAACAGACGATGATGCTTCGTTTGTGTCCCATGTGACAAGAACCGAAGTTCCAGCTGGAGTAGCCACAACATTTGAAATAATCGGAGCAGTCACATCTGGAGTTCCATTTGTAACAAATGTCTGGTCAGCAGAATCGATAAGGTTGAAATATCCATCTTCTGAGAGAACAGCAAAATGGTATGTAGTTGAATCAGTTAGACCGGTAATAGTAACAGAGTGAGAAGTGACCCTTGGTGAAGTGTCTATCTCATCAGTAAGTGAATCATATATAACAGTCGTTCCATATCCAACATAACTCGAAGAAAGTTCATCTGTGTCCCAAGTTATCTGAACAGAATTATCAGTTGGAGTAGCGACGATGTTTGAGATAACTGGTGGAGTAGTATCTGGGGCTGCAGTTGTTGTAAAAGTAAAATCAGTTGATGTGCCTGTGTTTGGAGTACCGGCATCATCTTTTGACCGTACTTGGAAATGGTACAAAGTTCCACCACCCAAACCTGATAAAACAACAGAGTGGGAAAGAACTCGTGTTCCTGTGTCTGTTTCAGCTGTTGAGGCTCCATATGCACCAGTTGTTCCGTAGTCAATAATAGAAGAACTGGCCTCGTCTGTTAACCAAGTAATAGTGGCGCCGTCTGCGGAAACACCGCTAGAAACAACTGAAGTAATAGTTGGTGCTGTTGTATCTGTAACAGCATTTTGCGTAATTACTCCGGCTGCACCGGAGGTTCCCGGTGTCGCTCCCGTAGAAGTTCCGCCGGCGGCGGTTGGAGCAGAACCGGTATAAGTTTTATTTACATAATCAACTTTTATCAAACCACCCGAACCGCCGCCGGATCCAGTTGTAACAGAACCACCGGTGGCAGTCATAGTACCTGTTGTTCCAGACCAATTTTTGACAGTGAAATTTATTGAACCACCAGCTGAAGGAGAACTTATTGTAGCGTTTGCTGTGACGGCACCGTTATGTACAAAATTATTTTTGACATTTATTGTCATCGCACCACCTCCTCGTGCTGGATAACAAGTAACTGATGAAATACAACTTGATCCAGGGTTTATCGGATTTGAACTTGTGTCATATGCGGTTCCGCCTGCTGGACTACTGTAAGTTGCCGAACCATTACCGCCAGCGCCCGCATGGCCTCCGCCTCCTACTCTATTGGTAGTTCCAGTTGCGCCTTTATTTGCGGTAACACCAGTAGTATCAGTATGACCCATTCCAGTTGCGGTCAACGTTCCACCACTCGCGATGGTTAGGTTTCCTGTATTTATAGTTGTACCAGTTCCACGATTTGAATCCCCTGTCGCATCAACATCAATTGTTAGTGTCCCGCCATTATTTATTGTTATTGAATGAAAAGTATATGAAATATCACTTCCAAGTGTCATAGCTCCGGCAACAACCAAATCAGTGTCGGTTGGAAATGAAATTGTTCCTGCATAACCAGCGTGACCCGAAGTTCCGCGTGCACCACCACTAACTTGATATAAACCTGAAAAAGTATTACTTGTAACTCCGAGAGCTATTCTTCCGCCACCACCACCGCCACCTCCGGCACCAACTGCACCAGATCCTCCGTTTGCTCTTATCGTTCCAGAACCAGCAAGTGCTCCTCCATTTATCCAAAGACTTCCTCCAGAACCACCACCGCGTTCTGTTGCATTTGATCCTGGAGAATTTCCATCTGCTGAAAATGTTCCGTTTACTGTCATTGTCCCAGAAAGATTTATTTTAAGAGCACCGCCACCGGCACCATCTGCTGAAGGTTTTGCTCCGCCGGATCCAAGTGACACCGGGGATGTGGCAGAGCCGTATTTTGCACCACCTATTCCACCATAAGTAGAAGATGTATCACCACCTCGTCCGCCATAACCACCGCCTGCTCCACGAGCCGATGTTCCAGTTCCAATTCCTGGTGCATTTGCGTCTCCAGAATGATAACCTTTTCCATTTACGGAAAGTGTTCCTCCGCTTGCAACAGTAATGTTTGTGGCATTTATTGTTGCACCAGTACCGGCAACAGGGTTACCATCAAAAGTCAAAGTACCACCACTTGCAATAGTGAGATCTCCGAAAGTATAAGCAATATCATTTCCAAGAGTTAGCGCGTTTGAAACTGTAAAATTTGCAAGAGTTGCAGATGGAAAAGAAATTGTTCCGGCGTGTCCAGCTGTACCTGTCGAAGCATATGTCGTCGCAACACTTCCACCATTTACTTGAACTAATCCGGAAAAAGAATACCCGGAATTTCCAAAACTGATTCTTCCTCCGCCGCCATCACCTCCCGCGTGTGAGGACGCTGCGTCAGTTCCAGTTGTTGTTCCTCCGTTTGCACTGATAGTGCCGGCACCAGAAACAGTTCCGGCGACAATCCAAATACTTCCGCCTGATCCCGCACCGTAACGATTGTTTCCATTTGTACCAGTTGAAGCATTTTCACCATTTGCGGAAAGTGTTCCAGCAACAGAAAGTGTTCCGCTCACATTTAGTTTGAGCGCTCCGCCTCCTGCTCCGCCATAACCATTTGTAGCAGTAGAATTTATTCCATCAGCTCCTCCTCCTGAACCAAGCGAAACCGGCGAAGTCGCAGAGCCATAAGGGTTACTTGGGGTTACTCCGAAATTAAATGGATACCCGCCGACACCGCCGTACGAACCACCCGTACCGCCGACATTTGAAAGATCCCCGCCGAATCCTGGTCCAACTCCTTGTTCAAACCCTTCTGCATTTGCTGAGATAGCTCCACCGGATCCAACAGTAATAGATGGTGATGTTATGGTATACCCAGTGCCGTCTGTATATGACGGCGTACTTGGATCACTATCTAGATGACTATCACCTTCAAATAAAAGTATTCCGCCATTTACGGTAATAGAACTAGTAACAGTAAGTGTTCCCAGTGTTCCTTCGTTTGCATATGGAGTATAGCGAACAGTGCCTGTATATGTCGCATCAAGGGTAATAGAAAACAATCCAGTTGCAGTGTAGTCAACAATACAGTCTGAAGTATTTGTACTATCAAACAAAACGGCATCACCCGCAATTGGGACAGTTTGACCGCTCCAATTTAGTGGATTTGACCAAAGCTTGTCGTTACCGAGAGCTGTCCAAACTTTTGTAGTTGAAGAATTGCCCCTTATTGATTTTAGATCTGTTGAATCATTGGCTCCATCATTGTTTGTATCAAGTCCGAGGTTTGTTAGCGCAGAAGTATTTGTAAAACTTTTAAAAGAAAGACCGAAAATTGTAATATAATTTCCTGCGACAAAATCACTTGTGACATCGAGTACGAGAGTTTTATCGCTATCCTCATAACTTACCGTAGTTGAAACTTTTGCTGAAGCGGTACCGCCAATAACGGCAGTAGTATCACTTGAGTCCCATATCATATTGAATCCAGCTGGAATTTTAATACGGATATCATTTGCTGAGGTTATTGCCGGGGTTGAACCGTCAACAACAGTTATCGTGTCTATTGCTTGAGCTGACTGACTTACATTGTATGCATGATTTTGAGCTGTATAAAATGCTGCGCCTGATGCTGGTAATATCTCAATAGTTTTTGTGTCTGTCGAATCAGCCCCACCGTCATTTGCAATATCAACGCCTAAATTTGTTTTTGCATTAACAGCCGTAAAACTTGTGAACTTTAGACCTGCGATTGTAACAGCATCATTGTTGGTAAAGTTTGTCGAAACATTTATCACTGCAGTTTTATTTGAATCCTCGTATGTAACACCGGTCCCAGTAACTTTTGCCGAAGCAGCTCCACCGATAGTTGCAGTCGTGATGGAAGTATCCCAAATCATATTTACTGATGCAGGAATACGGATGCGAATATCTTTGAGTGCCGTGATAGTTGCAGTAGCCGCATCGGTAATCGTCATTGTGCTCATCGCAGTAGAGGCTCCGCCAGTATTAAAGGTCTGGTCGGACGCAGAAACAACCGTTGGAGTACTAGGCCCTGTGTTAGTCAGTGTAATTATTTGGTCACAAACTATAGTGTCAGACGAATTATACGATTTGAAATGAACTTGTGCTGGACTCACTGTTGTATCAACTTCGACTATTCCGTAATGCCTCGATTGAACAGTGTTCACACAAACTTTTGTTGAACCGCCAGAACCAAGAGACGCATCGGCCATAAGAACAGTATTTGCAATCGGAGTCGCCGTGTATTCGTATAGTTTATTTACATTGGAAAGATCTGTTTTATATAAAACTTGGTTATGTTGGTCTCCGGAGAGAATGAAGACGTTGCGAATATTGTTCTTTTTTATGAATGAATATATTTCTTGTCTCTCATTGTCAAAACCTCGGAAGCTATCATCTCCATTGCCGACATTGTCTGGCCATGGGTCTGGTGAAACCAAAAACTTGATGCTACTAGGGTCATTTTGCATCCATGATTTTATGTGTTCGAGCTGAGATGTTCCAAACATATCATTGTTCGAACTATCGTTTCCTGAGATAGGGCTTCGGTAACTGCGAGCATCAGCTACAAAAAAACTCGTATCGCAAACTTGGAATTTGTAAAAAGTTTCGCCAGGAACAAGAGATGTTGGGTTTATTGAGTTTTGATATTCTTCATACACTGACCTTGAAATGCTGTAGTCACCGGATTTTCCGCCATCCCAATTTCCCTGCTGTCCTGATTGTGGCAAAAATAATTCATGGTCGTCCCAAATAAAATATCCTGGTATATTGTTGAGGAATGCACGCATTTCGGAAACACCCCAGTTGTCTTGATAAAAACTTTCGAGATATGATTTTGTTCCGGACGATGGTCCGTAAATCTGGTCGCCGGGGAAAACTGAAAAAAGTGGTGCCTTCGCTCCTGCATTTGCGAGAGGAGTAAATGATTGTCCAAACTGTAAATCTCCCGTCAAAGAAAATTTATATGTACAGGCAGTACCGGCTGTTTTCATTGTGGTGAAAGTTCCACTTGAGCCAGTCCCCACTTCAAGCACATCATCGACATACACACGGTAGTTGTACACAGTGTTTGCGGACAGGCCTGACAATGAAGTTACATTTGTAAAATCATTACCTGAGCTTGTTGAGACAGTTGAACTAAAAGTACCTGGGTACGCACCCGCTGAAGTCTTGTATTCTATTTTGAAAGTCCCAGCCGAATCTGTTCGCACCCAAACTTTCACAGAAGTATCTGTGAGAACACCTAGTACGGCTCCACGAGACAGGGACGCAGCAAAAGTTTTTACGGGATTAATTACTAGAGAAAAAAATAATACTATTATAATAATAGTAAATATTTTACTAATGCTACTGTATTTAAGACAAAAGCTTTTCATTAAGATATTCTAGCACAATAGCTAAAATGAAATTGATTGACTTTTAATACCAACTCTGGTATACTCTTTCCGCAATATAGCTATGGTGAGTACGTCGAGCAAACATATGTTTATTGTATTTATTAATTTTTCAAACCAAAAACAATGAACGGTGTAATAAAAAAACTCGTTTCTGACAAAGGCTTTGGATTTATCGCAGTTGAGGGCCAGCAAAAGGACCTTTTCTTCCACATGAATTCTTGCTCTGGTGTTTCGTTTGACGAACTTCGCGAAGGCGATCAGGTTTCTTTCGAAACCGAAGATGGTCCAAAAGGACCAAGTGCAGTCAACGTACGACGCGCATAATCAGAACCCAAAAAACCTCGACTCCGGTCGGGGTTTTTTGTTGTCTTTTTCAGCCAATTCAAGTGTGTATTTGTGCCATTACGTGTGCTTGACTTTCTTACTGTTTCCTGCTATAATATAGACCAACCTTTAAAAACAAAATATTATGACAACAAGCAAGCACCTTCTAAAAAACCAGCGTGAGTTTAAGCCCGTCGCTCGGAAAATCAATTTGAATGGGCTAATAACCCATCACAACGAACACCCAGACGAATTTGTTTCGTTTTGGTTATTGAAAAAATTCGGTCATTTAAAATTTTTAAACATCGAAAAAATATTCGAGGATTTAAAAATTGAACATGTTGACGCTGATAACTATATCGGCGAAGACGCACTTACCGGTGAAGAAATGCTGTTTGAAAAAGGCATACTTGCCATTGGTATCGGTGGCGGTATCTTTGATGAACACCCCTCGCATGCAGGTGACAGAAAGACAGGATGTTGCTCTGCGACACTTGTTGCGAAATACCTTGGGGTGGCAAATTACCCTGAACTGAAAAAAATTATCGCGTACGTTGAGAGCAATGACCTGAAAGGTCAAAGTTCTTTCCTTGATCTGGCCCACCAGATCCGTCTAATGCAAGATGCAAAATGGGCATTTCGGAAAATCATGATCAAAGTCTTTGATGTTATTGATTTGATCTACGACGAACAGCGGCAGTTCCACCACATTATAGGTGGTGAAGTAAAAAACAAGGCAAAACGCTTTGGTGTCGATATCGATGGACGGGAGATAAAAATAGCAGTCATTGAAACAGACATGGAAAAGGTCGACCGCTATTTACGGTCATCACTTGGTGGATCGTATTCTGTTGTTGTCCAAAAAAACAGTAATGGTAATGTCCAAATTTTTTCGAATGCAAAATTTGGTCTTACTTTCAGAGGAGTAGTAAGTGCAATCCGAAAAAGAGAATTCGAGATTACATTCAACAAAACTGATGTTGAAACTTCGGAAGACTGCGAAGCCGAAGGAGTAAAACTGGTGACGAACTGGTTTTACCAAAAGTCGGGGGAAATGATCCTAAATGGGTCACGGTCTGCTCTAGAGAAAAGACCAACATCTATTCCATTAGACGAGTTAATCCAACTCGTTAGGAAAAATGTTGCTTTTGCTAAAAAAGCAGAAAAGTTGCCTTTAATCTAAGAATTTAGACTAAGGCAAAATGGTGTACGAATGGTCGTATCGTAATTGATACGGCTATTTTTTTATCTCATTTTTTATTTCACTCCGCACTAGTTTAAACAAAACCGCTGGGACGCCAAAAACTTTTTCAAATATCTCTGTCATCGTCCGAATATATGTACCAGAAGAAACATGGAGAGAAACTGTAATCAACGGAATTTGTGGCGACAGATTTTCTAGCTGTTTTTTATAACTATTGTCCTGTGTAATTTTCTCAGAACAATTTTTATTTATTTTTTCCCATTCATTTAATATCTCATTTTGGCGAAAATCACCCGTAACGAGACCGCAAACTTTTTTTACTCGTTCAAAAAGTGCTTCGCGCGAAATTACTTTTGTTTCTACTAATTCGCAGGAAAATATTTCAACAGCACGGGTTGGTCGATCGACATTATTCCCTTCTCTTGTGTGAACGAAGAGAGGCTTACCTTCTACTGTCTTTGAAGAATATGCGGGATATTTCTGTACTTTAATATTTTTAATTTCAATTAATACATTCTTAATTTTTTCTTCATCTACTTCTGATATTGTTTCGCAAGGTTTCAAATTTGGAATCGTCGATTCTCCAACAGGAAGCCCGAGCAAGTCGCCGGTGTCGGTCGAAACACCTAAAGCAAAAGTGGCAATGTAGATTTTATTATGAGCCAAATATTCATCCTTTTTATGAACCATATCGCCAAACAAAAACAGGAGCTCCCCCTCTGCCGCGGGATCGAGCCGTCCAGCATACGTGGCTACCTGGCCTAAATATTCCGGATTTTCAGACTTGAACCTATTTAGTGCTTCAAGTGGTGTTTCGCCTAGGTTTTTATTGAAATATCTGACCAATTCCATTGCCTGACTATACCCCAATTTGCCATTTGACTCTATGGGCAACATCGGGTAGAATGGCGAAGTAGTAAACACTCCTATGTTTCCCCCTGGTTAAAAGGAGGCGGTATACTCGTAAACATTTGAAAGAACGCACAAACAACCAAATACGGTCCAAAGAAGTTCGAGTAATCGACAGCGAAGGCGTAAACCTAGGCGTAATGCCGACAGTAGACGCAATGCAAATGGCAAAGGACAAAGGTGTCGATCTCATTGAGATCAACCCCCAAGCCTTACCACCAATCTGTAAGATTATGGACTTTGGTAAATACCTGTATTTAGAAAACAAAAAGGCTAAAAAAGCCAAGGCAGGAGCAAAGCCAAGCGAGACCAAGGCGATTCAAATCAAAATTGGTACTGGCGATCACGACCTTGAACTCAAGGCCAAGATGGCATCAAACTGGCTTAGCGAAGGACACAGAATTAAAGTTGAACTTTATCTCTCTGGCCGAGCAAAGTACATGGAAGAGAAATTCCTTCGGGAGCGACTCGAGCGAATACTCAAGCTCATTACTGTAAACTTTAAGGTCTCCGACCCGTTCAAGAAAAATCCAAAAGGTTATATCGTTACAATAGAAAGGGATAAGAAGCCACAGGCTTAATAAATTTATGATGAAAACCAACAAATCATTTAGTAAAAGACTTAAAGTCACCAAAAATGGCAAGCTTATAGGGCGCAAGCCAGGTTTCAACCACTTCAATGCCAAGCAATCACGATCGACTCAATTGGCAGGAAAGAGAGGTGTACCCTTTGTTATGAAAAACAAAGCCCGAAGCCGAATGCTTCCAAACAGCTAATTATTTAATCATTTTAATCTAATTTCAATATATGCCACGAGTAAAAGGAGGAGTGCATGCACTCAAAAGACGAAGAAATATACTAGGCCGAGCAAAGGGTTTTCGCTTTGGCCGTGGAAACAAAGAAAGCGCTGCTCGCGATGCTCTTATGCACGCTGGAGCTTATTCTTTTGCTCACCGCAAAGACAAGAAAGCTGACCGCCGAAGACTTTGGCAGGTCAAGATCAATGCCAGTAGTCGAGTTGAAGGTATTTCCTTCTCAAGACTTATCGATGCTCTAAAGAAAAAGAGTATCGGCCTCAACAGAAAAATGTTGGCTGAGATAGCAGAATTTCACCCCGAGACATTTAAGAAAGTTATTGCGTCAGTAAAATAAACATCTATAGACGAGCAGAAAAAATCCCTCTTTTTAGAGGGATTTTTTCTGCCATTCAAATATATTTTCTTTTATAAATGCTCTATTTCTTTTGGCTGTTTTTCTTCTCTGCCGATAAGTTTATATTCTTCCACTTTATCTTTTACAACCAGTGCCATAACTTTCGTTACGAGTGATTTTGGATCTGGATCAAAAACTATTTTAGCATTTGGCCTGTTGCCCTTTTCTAAAATAAGTTTTATTTCTTCGTCCATATCCCACTCACCTTCTAGTATTCCGATAGGCTTGCCATCTTCAAATGCTATTGTGAATTCGTGAATTGTTCCGATGCGTCCGCAACCAATAAATACAGCATCGCAAGTACGAGTAAAAAGTAAATCTCTTCCCGGAAAACCAAAACCGGTGTAAACAATCAAGTCCATATAGTCGAGTGGCAGTCTGTAGGAATTTACGTGTTCCCTCTCACTTGCGGCAGGAGAAAGTCCGATCGATATTCCCTTTTCTTCCTTCGCTCCCATTGCACTCCAAAGAGGGAAACCTGTTGTTGCACCTGTAACTATTATTCCTCCTTGTCTGACTATTTCCCTACCAAGTTCTTTGGCTTTTTCAAGAGCATGAACTCCGCAACGACCAGTCTCAGCCGCACCAGAAACTCCCATCTTAACTCTTAGGTGATTGTGTTTTAAATTGTTACTGAAATCTTCTTCATTCATAGCTTTTATTATAACTCTATTTCTACTTTTTCTCCGCCTTTTGGTGGGTATGCGTTTATACCTAGGCCGTCGCGCAACCTTTGAGCTAAATACATCGATGATTTTGGCTCACCCATACAGATGAAAACTTTTTTTACAGTCTCTGCTGTGTTTTGCACAAAGTCTATGAGGTGATCGCTGTCCTTGTGTCCTGAGTAACCACTTATTTTTACTACGTGAGCTTTCACCGAAACATCTTCATGGAGTATTGTGACAACTTTTGCACCATCTTCTATTTTTCTACCGAGGGTTCCCATAGACTGATAACCAGTGAGCAACAGAGTGTTATTTGGATCAGGCAGATAATTGAGTTCGTGGTGAATTATTCGTCCGCCATTGCTCATACCGGAACCGGCAATAACGATTTTAGGATTTGGGGCATGTGAAATATTTTTTGATTCCTGTGTTTCAACTGTTAGTTTCAAACCGGGGAAAGAAAAAATATTATCTCCTGTACCGATCTGGTCACGCGCATTTTTATTGAAATAACTAGCGTGCTTTTGATAGACAGTTGTGATGTGAATTCCAAGTGGTGAATCTAGGAAAATAGGCATAGCGGGAATACGCTGATTCTCAACCAAGTCATTTATTTCAAAAAGTAATTCTTGGGTGCGCTCGAGTGAAAAAGTCGGGACAACAAGTGTGCCTTTTCTTTTATAATTGTCTTCGATAAAACCTTCGAGCATCTTTTTTCTTTCATTTCGCGCTTCGTGATTGCGGTCACCATAGACACTTTCCATTACCAAATAATCTGCATCGGTAATTGGTTCAGTATCGGGCAACAATGGCGATGGCGAATTTCCAAGATCACCAGTGAAGACAAGTTTCTTGCCGTTGAGTACGAATTCGTACATACAAGAACCCAAAATATGTCCGGCATCTTTTAGATTTACATTCCACTTACCATATTCGAAAGGTTTATGAAATTCACGAGTTTCCCAAAGCTCCATTATTTTATGGAGAGCTTCAGTGTTGTACATTTCCTTCAATTTACCCGTCTTGTCGTGCCCCAATATTTTTATAGTATCCTCTAGCATTATCACAGCTAGGTCTTTTGTTGGGATGGATGAAACAATCTTGCCACGAAATCCATCGTGGTAAAGTTTTGGAATGCGTCCGATGTGGTCGATATGAGAATGTGTCACAAATAGTGTGTCTATTTCTTTTGGGTCGTAGACAAATGGTTCCCAATTGAAATCATCGGCTATTTTTTCACCCTGAACAAGACCGCAGTCGATGAGGAATTTCTGACCAGCTCCTTCAACAAAAAAATTGGCTCCGGTGACAGTGTCCGCTCCCGCAGCGAATGTTATAAATACTTTTTCTGGTGGCATATAAATATATTATACACCAATATTTTCAAATTTTAATGACGAAGCGAGAACGAAGAGCGATCCAGACAAACCAAGACACATATCACTGACTGAGTCGAGAAAAATAAATGAATCCCCTCCAATCGACGATAAAGAAAATTCAAGAATTTCCCAAAAAATAATAACTGAAATTATAATACTAATAATCAGCCAATATTTTGGTTTATGTGGTGTTCCGAACCAAGGAAAGATAGGCGTAAAAGAAAAAAGTAAGGCGACTGTGCCAACCATCAGGCCGCCAGTAAAGTGCATCAAGATGTCATACCACCAAACACTGCTGTACCAACTAAAATATCCACCTGCTAAATTTAAAAAAAACACGGCAGAGGAAAGTCCAAGTGCTATTATTGCTCGTTCTTTCTGTGTCATATGACTCAATAATCGCACACAAGCACTATAAATACAAAGTCCCGACGCGTATTGCTACGGTCGGGATTTTGTTACGGTTATTTGATGGTATTACCCTAGCTCTACACTAGGTGAGTGCATCGTCGCTGTCGTCTTGTACACATTGATAGTATGCAATCGGAGCAGTGAACATAACGCTCTCATAACACAGTTGTTCTAGGTAATACGTTCAAATAACCGTACTTAAATTGTATTCCTATTTTAAATTGTCCACAATATAGACATGAGGAAAAAAACATTTCGAAACTTTTTTATCTCATAAACTGACTTATCTCTCGGAAGGTGACAGACTTCAAACAATCATACTATTCGGATAATCCATCGAGATTAACATCGTAAAGTATTCCATCTTGAACTAAACGGTAGTCGATAAGTTCTTCTTTCGTAAACCAAACGGAGACTTCGTGTTCGTATTCTGCGGGGTTGTCTGTGCAGTGAATAAGATTTCTAACAGAGCGTGAACCATCAAAATCTGACATATGGTAAGAATCGATAGTGAAATCTCCGCGTATTGTTCCAACATCTGAAGTTGCCGGCTCTGTTGTGCCAACAAGTTTTTTAATAACAGCGACTGACTGGTTACCTTCCCAAACCATCATAATGGCTGGACTAGCGGTAAAATATTTTATAATAGCGCCTATAATTCCTCGGCCGTATTCTATGGCTTCCTTTTCAATAGGAAGACCTATTTTTGTACGATTTGCCACAATACCTTCACCTTTTGACTGAAACCAAACATCGTCTTTATTGTAATGTTTCCATAGCTGCGCTTCTGTGGCCATACCCATTTTCATGGCAACCAGCTTGAGACCGACTCGTTCAAATCGCGAAATAATCTCCCCTATTAAAGAGCGCTGGATCGCGTCTGGCTTGAGGATAACCAATGTCCTTTCTTTTTTTGGATGCATATGGAGAGACTATAGCAGAAAAAGCTGCAGTAGAAAACCCCGCTTGCAAATATGCTAAGCGGGGTGCTCTTATTCTTTTGATTTTTATTTTTTTGTTTTCAATTTTTTTGTTATTCACTATGGACCAAGATATTTTGCGATAAACTTTATCGGAATATTATCTATTTCGGTAAACCTTCCTCCGACATAAATTTTCTGATTCCAATCGGCTATAGTCATAATACTTTGGTCAAAATTACCTCCAAGAGTACCCCAGCTTGTTCCATTCCAACTAGCAATATTACTAGCTGAAATATAGCCTGACTGTCCTCCAGGAGTGATAACAGAAGAATCCCCAACATTTTGGAAATATCCACCGACATACAGAACACTGTCGAAAACATGGAGCGCAAAAACTTTTCCATACGAGCCAGACTGTGCTATTCCACCACTAACATCGCCCCAAGAGGAGCCGTCGTATTTTGCAATAGAATTTCCCACACTGCCGTCGGCTTTGGAAAATGAACCGGCAACATAAAGTCGGTCGTGGTAAACAGTCATTACAGACAGCCAAGCAGAAACACTTCCAAGATATGGAGTGACATCAACCCAGCCGGCACAACTGCACCCACGTCGCAGAACCCGACTTATCATATTGCCAGTAGAGTCGGCAAATTGTCCGACTACGTACAGCGTGTTTCGAAAAACCGCCATATCAGAAACCATACCAAAGTATGGCAAAGGAATATCTTGCCATACAGATCCATTCCAAGAAGCCAGACCGCTACTAGGCTGACCATTTATGGAGTTGTAGCCACCACCAACAAAGAGAAAACTATCCGTTGGTAAATAACACAACGCAGTGCCGTCAAAACCTTGTCCGACAGCCGTCCAATCGCCATTTTGGTACGAATACATACCTGTACAATCTGTTGCGTATACTTCACTATGCCAACGAGCCAGAGTAAAAACAGGATTGCAAGTAAATTCTCCCATTGGCAGTATAGAGGTGTCGTTCCACACCGAAATACTTTTTTGTAAAACACCATTTACATAGTGGAATTCTCCGCCCAAGACCAATCGGTCGCTGGAGTCGGGTAAAATACTTCGCACTGCCCCGCTGAGGCCGTTGTCGACTACTTGCCAGTTTTGAGCGCAAACGCCACCAACTGAAAGTACAATCAGGAAATAGAGGATCTTTTTCATTTTTCATTTTTTAAGGAGTTTCTAAAAGTCTATACGAGTGACATGAAGAAAACTTCAAGAAAAGATAAAGTTAAAATAAATCGCTCATTTCCGCATTTACTTTTCTTAAAATTTCTTGCGTTTTTATATTTATAAATTCATTTCTCGTATCAAGAGTAATTATAGGAATTTGATCAATCGCGGAAAGAGCAATTATGAAACTAATAGGGTCGCTATTTTTATAAACTTCTTGCCACCAAGAAACCCATGAACGGACATCGGTAATTTGTGATATACAAGCAAGGTCAAAATAATCTTTATATTCTTCTCTGCTGCAAATAGCAGAGAGTTTCATTAGCAATATATCTTTAATACTGACTAATCTAAAATCACCTACATCTGAAACTTCTCCAAGTAAGTTGTCAAATCTGGAAATAAAAGAAACTTTTACTCCATCGACGATACACCACAATGTGTCTTTTTGTTCAAAAACGAATTCAATATTTTTATCAACAAATATGTCTAAAATTTGTTTTTTAAGTTCTATTGTATCTATGTGAGAATTAATAAAATAATCTAAATCAATACTCGCACGATGTCCAATTTGCAAAGACAGAGCAGTGCCTCCTGCTAGATAAAATTCAGGTGATAAATTATCATTTATTATTTTCCCGACAAATCGCATTTTTTCTGTAATTGTATCGTAGTGAATCATGGGGAAAATTATGAAAATAAATACTGTTTAAAAAAATGATGCCTTTTAATTCCAACTTCTGAAACCTTCAGTGATTCAAAAATTTCTTGAGTTTTTTCCTTTCCGTATTCTTTCAGCACTTCACAAATTAAAACAAAGCCGCCGTACACAAGTATGCGTTTTATCAAAAAATTAACAGGCAAATCTGCCATGTCTTCTTCTTTTATATCCCACAAAA
>CAYHBR010000003.1:0-69941 GCA_964354985.1 uncultured Candidatus Saccharibacteria bacterium
AAAACAGAAAGCAATGCGTGGATCGGGTCATGGTCTAGTTTGTCGTAAGTTCTAATTGGAAAAACATCGTGGGCCGAAAGCTCAGCAATTGCTCCGACATTGACACCGCCATCAGTAAAAATATTGTAGTCGTCTGGTTTTTCTACAACTCTGGCTTTTGGCAAACTTGCTAGGACTTGTTTTTCAAACATATCAGCTTTTGACTCTGGGACAGAAGCGTAAAAAACAACATGACTGTTGCTATTTTGCTCAGCCACTTCAAAAGTAAAATAATCACGCCCTTTGTTGTCTCGGCCGTCTGAGACAGACTGCATACCGGCATAGAGTTGTTCCGTTCCTGCTAGTAACTCTTTAAAATCCTTTTTTTCTTCTTCACCGGGTGCTGGCAAAGTGACCTCAAAAAGTCTCATATGGAGCGCTTTAATAAGAGTCGTGCCTTCTTTTAGATCCGGCAAACTGCCATTTTGGAGATATTGGATAAGAAAACGGTGAAAATCGTCGTCGATATGTGGGTCGTTCATTTTTTGAACAACACTCAAGGTATTCTTCAGGCCATTATGCATGAGCATACCAAAAAGTTCTTCGATTTTCTTGTCGTGTACCTCTGGTGAAAGCCTGAGGACAATCGCGTCTGACTCGGCTTCTCCTACTATTGCCGATGGCGCTAAAACTTGTTCTTTTGGCACCGCGGAGTATTCCTGCACAACGGTTCTTGTTGTTTCAGCATTAGAAGTTGGCGATTTTTCAGCCTGTGGCAAAGAACCTTCTCGTTCTTTTATATACGAACGGAGAAAATGTAATTCTTCTTCGGGATTTTTAAATCCACCAAATGATTCTGACTTATTTTCCATACTTTCGATATTATACCAAGAAAATGTCATGGCATTGCAAAAAACCGTGTACAAGGTACTATTTATATATGAAAAACATGGAAAATATGGGTGGCGATTTTAATAAACAAGAAGATGCTCAAGGTAAACTTGCACATGAAAGAGAAGATAGCTCTGAACTTGACAGTATAACTGAAGAGAAAGAGCGAGAGCTGAAAGACAAGCGCCAAACACACGAAATTATTTCTGATATGGGGATCCGAGGCAAAGCACTTTCTGAAAAAGCTCTTGAGAGCGAAGAATTCAAATTGTTGACTGCAAAAAAATACGGAACAGAGAAAGAATACGAAAAGACAAAAGAAGTATTCGATAAACTTGTCGAAGAATATGAGGAAATAAACAAACATCAATATGTAAAACAACTCGACCCAGAAACTGGTATCGAAGATTACGCCGAAATGCTTCACGAACACCTCTAGTCTATTTCTCAATTATTTAGTCAAAATCTCACTCCCCTTTTCTGTAATCAAAACCGTGTGCTCAAAATGAGCCGCGGTTTTTTGATCGCTTGTTATAAAAGTATATTCGTCTGCCAAAACACGAACGCGTCCTGAGCCGAGTGTGGCCATAGGTTCAATAGCTATTATCATTCCGGGAGCCAAAGAAACGCCAGTGCCCGGATTGCCGTAATTTGGCACAAATGGCTCTTCGTGGACCGCGTGACCTACGCCGTGGCCTGCCAAGACTCGCACAACACCGAGCTTATGAGCTTTCAAAACTTTCTCAATAGCAGAACCAATATCACCGGTTGTGGCTTTTGGTTTTGCGGCACTTATCCCAGCTGTGATGGCTTTCTTTGTACCGTCTATTAGATTTTTTATCTCTGGGCTCATCTTGCCGACAACAACTGTTGTGGCGTGGTCAGTAAACATTCCTTTGTGTTTTAGTCCGAGGTCTACTGTGACTACATCACCGTTTTTTATAACTCTATTACTTGGTATACCATGAACAACTTCTTCATTTATCGAGACGCAAAGTGCAGCGGGATATGGATTGCGAATACCTTCTGGCATGTAATGAAGAAAAGATGGAGTATCACCTTTTTTTTCAATCAACTTCCGAGCAAGTAAGTCGAGCTCGCTTGTTGTCACCCCGACCTTAACAGCCTTCGCAACTTTTGCCAAGATTTCAGCAAGACGTTTTCCACCTTCCCTCATTATTTTTATTTCTTTTTCATTTTTAATTCTGGACATATATTTTAAATTTTTTCTAATTCTGAAATAATATCCTCGTGAACTTTTTCGATTGTTTGTTCACCATTTATTATTATTACATCATAGAGTTTTGCGTCTTGCATATGACGAATAGCGGGGACCACGTCTGTGTCATACCAAGAAAGCCTTTTTTCTATATCACCCGCCCTGCTGTCATCTGTCCTCCCTCTGGCATCAAGCCGAGCTTTTGACCATTCTTTTGAGACTTCGATTACGAAAACTGTTGGATTTATGCGTTCGTAAAACTTGAAAGCGGTGTCAAGCGCTTCTATTTCAGAAAGTGTGCGTGGGGTTCCGTCTAAAATAAGATTTTCTCCTCCCTTTAGGTTTTCTATAAAGACGTGCGACCAAATATGGATTGCTAAAAATGCTGGCTGGAGTTCGCCCGTTTCCATTATTTTTTTTGAAAGCTTACTAGAATAGTTGTTTTGGTCTACAAATTCTCGAAATTCGCTGCCAGTCTCAAGATAAAAAAGCTCACGCGCTGGATCTACTTTTTTCAAGTAGTCCTGCATAAGTTTTGCTTGGGTTCCCTTGCCACAGCCAGAGCGACCCATAAATATAATGGTTTTAGGATTCATGGGAAAACTATAGCAAATTATATGACTAAAGTCTTAATACTCTCGCATTGAAGTCTGAGCGTCGATTTTTTTGATGAGATCGATGACCACGGAAACAACGATAAGGAGAGCTGTACCGCCGAGAGCGATGGACGTAATACCGGTTATATTTCTAACAATCAAAGGGAGAACAGCGACAATACCGAGGAAAAGACCACCAACTAAAGTAATGCGAGTAACGATGTTTGAGATAAATGTTGTTGTTGATTCTCCTGGTCGAATTCCGGGAACAAAGGCACCATTTTTTTGAAGATTGTCAGCCATTTGTTTTGGATCGAAAGTAACAGATGTGTAAAAATATGTAAAAACAAAAACAAGCAAGAAGTAAATAATGCCGTAAGCCCATGTTGTATCTGTAAATCTACCCATTGTGGAAGCAAAACTACTAAGCCAAGCGTGTGACGAGTTAGCAAAAATATTTGCGAAAAGTTGAGGGAAAAGCAAGATCGAAAGAGCGAAAATTATTGGAATAACACCTGCCATATTTAAGCGAAGTGGAATGTAGGTTGTTGCGCCTGTTGAAGATGACATACCACGAACCTGACGTGCGTAAGTTACGCCAACTGGTCGCTCGGCTTCGGTAATAATCACAACACCAGCAACAACTAAAAGACCCATTATCAAAAATAGAATATAAAGTGGTAATTCGCTTGAACTATATGTGAATAAAAACTGACTAACACTACTTGGCAAAGCAGAAACTATACCCGCGAAAATAAGGAGTGAGATACCGTTTCCGATACCAAATTCTGAGATAAGCTCACCGATCCAAACCATAAGCATTGAGCCAGCGGTAATTATTACGAGGTTCACGACTTTCGCAAAGATAGTAACGTCCACAATAACTCCTTGTCCAGAAAGAACGGTTAGAAGACTGAAGCCTTGGACAACCGCAAGTGGAATAGCGAGAAGTCTTGTGTATTGAGCAAACTTTTTTCGTCCGGCTTCGCCACCTTCCTGATTGAGCTCTTTGAGCGATGGAACCATAAGAGTCAGCAACTGCATTATGATGGAGGCGGTGATGTATGGACCAACTCCGAGCATCACAACAGAAAGTGTTGAAAGCCCACCACCGGAGAAAACATTTAATAGACCAAAAAACTGGTTATTGGCAAGGAAAGATGCTAGCTGGTTAGCATCTACTCCTGGGATTGGAATTGCGGAGAAAAGTCTTGCAACAACAAAAGCTCCGAGCACGAAAAATATTCGCTTACGAAGACTTTTGTCAGAAAAAAGTAATTTTGCTTTGTGAGTGATGTTTGCCATAGTTTTGATTATATAGAATTATAAACCGAAAGGCCGAGCAAAACTAACTTATCTTGCCACCTGCTTTTTCGATCTTTTCTTTTGCGCTTGCTGAGAGTTCTACTCCACTGAAATTTAGAGCTTTTGTGATTTCGCCTGTACCGAGGATTTTAACCATTGGCTTGTCTCCTTTTCGAATACGGATTATGCCCGATGCAAGAATAGAAGCGATATTTACCTCTGCTCCTTTTTCGAAAGCAGTATCAATAAGTCCAATATTTACAACAACTGGTTTCTGTCTAAATGCTTGGTTGATATTCTTTCCGCGTCCGCGCATCTTTGGAAGTTTCTTGATGATGTCACGAAGTTCTGGGCGAAGTTTTCGTCCGGCTCGTGACTTCTGTCCCTTTGTTCCCTTTCCTGAAGTCTTGCCTCTTTTACCACCACGACCAACGGTCATGCGCTTTTTGTTTTTTGTATTTGGTTTTATATCGTGTAGTTGCATATAATTTTATTTATCTTTATGAGAAAATCTCCGCATCGCGAACTGCTGACTTTTCAACCTTGCGATTTGCAATAGATGAAAGTGCCATAAAAGCGGCGCGAGCATTGTTAAGTTTGTTCTTTGATTTGGAAAGTACTTTTGAGGTAACATTTTTAACCCCAGCCAAAACTAGAAGATCGCGAGCAGCCGAACCAGCAACAAGACCTTTTGTACGATTTGGCATAATCATAACTTTTGCACTTCCGAATTTTGCAGTGACATCATAAGGAATAGAACCGTCTTTTGTAAGCTTTAGTGTGATCATATTTTTGCGAGCGGCACGAACAGCTTTGTTGATTGCAAGAGAAGTATCAATTGCTTTTCCGGTTCCGAGTCCGATATTTCCTTTTTTATCACCAATAGCGATAGCACAAGAAAGAGAGAAACGGCGACCTCCGGCAACCACACGAGTAACGCGACGAATAGAAATGATCTTCTGGTCAAATTCTGGTTTAGGGCGATCTGCAAAGTCTCGGCGTGGACCACGGCGAGGAGCACCGCTTCCACTACCACTGCGTGAGGCCGAAGCACCACCGCGATATCCTGGAGTACTTGCACGGAAACCGCCTACACTTCCGGCTGGGCGTGTTCCGCGAGTGTTTGCACTAGCTGGACTAGGACTTGTTGTTGTATTTGGTTTTGGTGTTATTTCAGACATATTTGTATTAAAAAATTAAACCTCCTTCGCGTGCACCATCGGCAAATTCCTTTACACGACCAGTGTACTTGAAACCATTTCGATCAAAAATGACTTTTGTAATCCCATTTCCAGTTGCATTTTTAGCGATTTCGATTCCCATGTTTTTTGCAGAAACGCGTTTTGTTTCTTTTGTCTTACCTTTTTTTATATCAGCTACTGAAACGATAGTGAAACCTTTTGTGTCATCGATAAGCTGTCCGTAGATAAATTTGTTTGAACGAAAAACTGAAAGACGAGGAAGTTCAGCCGTTCCAAAAACTTTGGCTCGGATCTTTCCTTTCAATCGATTTCTTTTTTCAGTTTTAATATTTTTGTATTTCATAAAATTTATTTAAAAACGAGTGTAGACTATGCGGCCTTCTTTCCTTGCTTACGTCTGACGACTTCGTTGTCATAATGGAAACCTTTTCCTTTGTATGGTTCTGGCTTTTTAAGAGCACGAACTTTGGCGGTAAATTGACCGACAAGTTCTTTGTCGATACCTGTAATAGTAATGTTGTTTTTTACCGCGACGACAGTAAGAGTTTCTGGAATAGGAACTGAAACTGGGTGAGAAAAACCAAGCGCGAGTTCTAGGTTTGAACCTTTTACGTCTGATTTGAAACCAACACCTTCAAGAATAAGAATTTTTGAATAAGGTTCGGTTACGCCTTTGATCATATTTTTAATATGAGATGCGTATGTACCCCAGAGAGAGTTCATGAATTTTGTATCTAGGTTTTTTGGCAAGAGAGTAACTTTATCGCCTTCGATAGTGATAACGATCTCGTCACGCATAGGCTTTGTTAGTGTCCCCTTTGGACCAACAACGGTAATAACTCCGCTTGACTGGGTGACAGTAACGCCTGATGGAATATTGATTTCTTGTTTACCGATTCGTGACATATATTATTTACCAAATTGAAAATAAAATTTCTCCGCCGACCAATTCTTTGCGGGCTTCCTTGTCTGTTAGGATGCCTTTTGGAGTTGAATATACGAAAATACCGGCGCCGTTTTTGTACATACGGATTTCTTTTGTTCCTTTGTACATTCGGCGTGATGGCTTTGAGATACGGGTAACATCGTTTATCTGGTCACCATTTTTTGCGGCGATTGTGATGTCGAGGTATGGGCGTTCGTTGCGGATCTTTGTATCAAAATCTACGACAAAACCATTGCGTTTTAAGCAAACAACAATAGACTCCTTCATTTTTGAATGAGGAACAGACACAACTGCTTTACCAGCGTGTGAGGCGTTCTTTATCATTGTTATCATTGCTGCAATTGGGTCGGTCATATAATTTATTGTTTATTACCAAGATGACTTGCGTACACCTGGGATTTTTCCTTCGTTGGCGTATTCACGGAAACAGATTCGGCAAAGACCGAAATCTCGCATAAAACCACGTCCACGACCACAGCGAAAACAACGGTTTGTCTTCCGAGTAGAGAATTTGGGTGTACGCGCAGCGCGTACTTTTACTGATGTTTTTGCCATATTGATAAGTACCTTTTGGTCGAGGAATATCTCGTTTGTTTTCTTTATACCTGCAAGATTGAGCTGTGTGCCCTACCCCACAAAACTAAAGGAGAAAAACGGATTACCTCAATAAATAAAAGGCTTCTGCAATACTAGCAGAAGGCCCATGATAAGTCAAACCGGCTTTGACGACTACCTAAAACAAGCATAAGATTGTAAAAAACACTTCACCATGAAAAAACCAAATAAGAGAGTAGACCTGTTCTCTAGAGAAGGAGGTCACGAAAATGCTCGTAAAATCGCACTCGGAGACCGTGGTGCAGAAAATGATTTCTATAAATATTATTATGGAAATATATTACATTACATAAATTCAAGATTTAAGGTCGACAAAATGACCGCCGAGGATTTGACCATAATGGCACTTACCAAGTCGATGAAGGCCATAAAAGAAGGTCGATACAAGCCTGATTTTAAGGTTTCGACTTGGGTTTACATTGTTGCCAGAAACTTGACCATAGATCATATCAAGACCAAAGAATCTAAAACTCAGAAGATTCATATCGAAAAAGCAGATTATGATTTTCAGATTTCAACTAAAGAAAAAAGTTTCTTGGATAAAATTATTCAGGAAGACCAAGATTCTTTGGTTCGAAAAGCGATAAATAGACTGCCGGCAATATATCGGATTATTATTTTCTACCGGTATATCAAGGATTACAGTTATCTCGATTGTGCGAGAATACTGGGTAAACCGCTTGGGACAATAAAAGGCCAGATATACAGAGCAAAATTCGAGATGTTGAAACGGCCAGAGATACAGGAGATTCTTAAAGAAAGGAAGGCGGCTTAGTAAAGTCGACGAGAATATTGAAA
Source organism: uncultured Candidatus Saccharibacteria bacterium (assembly GCA_964354985.1). GTDB lineage: Bacteria > Patescibacteriota > Minisyncoccia > Phycocordibacterales > UBA9973 > JAGOSA01. Next base: position 7,552 of record CAYHBR010000003.1, read on the forward strand.
TAAATTTTACGATGAGGCAAAAGCCCGCGACGTATGTCGCGGGCTTTTTTTAGTACTTATTTTAAATTTATTTAACCGCAACTGGACTTTTGAAAGGAATACCAATGTGTTCGAAGAATTTTTCTCCTTCCTTTTTACCTTTTGCAGTAGTGACGATAGTTATTGCCATTCCGAAAACATCACGGATATCTTCATCACCAGTTTCAGGGAAAATAGTGTGTTCCTTGATACCGATAGTAAGGTTTCCGATATTGTCTAGATTTTTACGATCTATACCGCGGAAGTCCTTGGTACGAGGAAAAGCGATATTTATTAGCTTTTCTAGGAAACCATACATACGCGCACCACGAAGTGTAACAGTGACACCCACAGGGTCTCCAGTGCGGATCTTAAAAGAAGCAATAGACTTTTTAGCTCCACGAACATTGGCTTTTTGGCCAGTGATTTTTGAAATACGATTGAGTACGTGTTCGTTGCGTTTTGGATCTTTCTTCATTGCTGTACCAGTAGCAGTAGAGATAACTACTTTTGTGAGTTTTGGCGCAGCCATCTTGTTTTTGTAGCCAAAGTCACCCTTGAGGATTTCAAAAGCATTATCGTTTTTTTCTTTTACAGTTAAATGTTTCATATATAAATTCTTATTTAAAATTTTAGACTATATCTCCTGGTCGCTCTTTTTTGCGACACGGACAAATACTTTGCCGACTTTCTTTTTACCAAGTCGTGACTGCTTGCCAGATTTTGGATCAAGGATCATTACGTTTGAAGCATGGATTGGCATTGAGATTTCAATAACACTTCCCTTCGCTCCGCCCTTTTTTGCACGCTGTTGCTTTTTTACAACATTGACACCGTCAAGAACAACTCGGTTTGCTTCGCGCAAGACACGAACAATTGCACCAGACTTTCCTTTGTCTTTGCCTGCAACCACTATTACTTTATCTCCTTTTTTAAACATATAATTATTTTTATGATTTTATATAACCTCTGGTGCTAGTGAAATAATTTTCTGAAAACCTTTTTCAGCTAGTTCGCGTGGCATTGGTCCGAAAACACGACCGGCCTTTGGATCCATCTTTCCTTTTTCCAAAATAACAACTGCGTTGTCATCGAAACGAATATATGAACCATCCTTACGACGAAATGCCTTTGTAGTACGAACAACTACAGCCTGGTGAATATCCTTTTTCTTGACGCCCTTGCGAGGATCAGCCACCTTAACTGAAATAATTACGAGATCACCAATTGAAGCATAACGACGCTTTGAACCCCCGAGTACTTTGAAAACACGGCCCATGGTTCCACCAGCATTGTCAGTTATTTTTACATTTGTTCCGTCTTGTATCATATAATTATTCGGTAACTACTTTAAAATGTTTATCTTTTGAAATTGGTCTGGTCTCGACGATTGTTACTCTGTCCCCTATTTTGTGACCAGCTTCATCGTGGGCTTTGTACTTCTTCGAAATCTTGACGTATTTTTTGTACTTTGGGTGCTTTTCGTAACGAGTTACAGAAACAACCACAGTTTTCTGCATTTTATCTGAAACCACCACTCCATCGAGCGTTTTTCGGTTTACCTTTTTTTCTGTTGTTTCTGTTTCTGTTTTCATAAAAAAATACTTATGCGACTAACGAGCGATGACTCGAGTTTTGACCGGCAATTTTGTTCCAGCCTTTCGAAGTGCTTCCTTTGCGGTAGCTTCATCGACACCATCTACTTCAAAAATAACACGACCTGGTTTTACTTCAAAACAATATCCTGCTGGATCGCCTTTTCCTTTTCCCATTCCCACCTCTGGTGGTTTGTTTGTAAAAGGTCTATCTGGGAAAATACGAATCCAAATGCGTCCTGTCTTTGAAAGCTGGTGAGCCATAGTCTTTCTTGCTGACTCAATCTGTTTTGACTCAACACGAGCATAACTTTCTGACTTTAGTCCAAATGAACCAAAGGCAAGAGTTGTACCACGAGTTTCTGGAGTAATCTTGCTCATATTTCGGCGAGTGGATTGCCACTTCCTGTGTTTTACTTTCTTGGGGAATAACATAAAATTATTGGTTAGCTTCTTTACGTTTATCTGCTAGTGCTTTTTCGGCCGCAAAGACTTCTCCTTTGTATATCCAAACTTTAATACCAATGTCTCCGTAAAGCATATGTGCCTTTTCGCGAGCAAAATCGATATCGGCGCGGATTGTCTGAAGTGGAATAGAGCCCTTTTTAAGCTCTTCTCCGCGTGCAATTTCTGCACCACCAAGACGGCCTCCGAGAACAATACGAACCCCTTTGACACCACGAACTGCCATAACTTTTTCGATAGTGGTCTTGAGAACACGTCGGTATGGCAAGCGCTTTTCGATACCTTCTGCAACTGCGTAAGCGATGATGGCTGCGTCAGCATCTGGATTTTCTACTTCGACTATGTCGAGTTTAAAATCTTCTGGAACCTGAAGTTTTGCTTTCTTGAGTCTTTTTTCTATTTCAGCCTTGAGTTTGACTGCTCCGTCTCCACCACGACCGATAAGCATACCTGGGCGTGATGTGCGGATAATGAGACGAGTAGATTTGCGGTTACGTTCGATTTCGATAACAGAAACATAAAAACCGCGGAGTTTTTTGCCTAGGTATTCACGCATAACAACATCGGACTTGAGTTCTTCTGCAAACTTTTTTGGCTCTGCAAACCAACGTGACTTCCAGTCGCGGAGGGTTACAAGTCTATGTGCATATGGGTGGACTATTTTTGACATATTATTTTGCGGTTACTTTTTTCTTAGCTGTTTTTTTAGCTTTTGGTTCAGCTTTCGTTGCTGATACTTGTGGCTTGCCCTTTTTTGCACCTTTTTCGGCTTTGTGACCGAGTGAAAGTGTAATGTGTGAGCTTCTTTTGTTGATTCTAAAAGCAGATCCACGAGCGCGGGGCATCATGCGTTTGAGAACAATACCTTTGTCGATGCGGATTTCTGAAATAATAAGGTTGTCAGTTGATTCCCCTGCTTGTTTTGCATTTGCAACAGCTGAAGCTACAAGTTTTGAAATTGGTTCTGCTGCTCTCTTTGGTAGGAATGACAAATAAAGCATAGCGTCTACAACGCGCTTTCCCTTGATTGCGTCACCAACAAGGCGAACCTTGCGGGGAGACTGTCTGTAGTTTTTCAAAAAGGCTTTCATGATAATAATTTAGGGAATTACTTTTTAGGCTTGGCGTCGGCTGACTCCTTTCCGGACTTGGCGGCTGCGATTTCAGACTCCTTTTTCTTGGCTTCAAGTTCTTTCTGCATTTTACCTCCGTGTCTGACAAATTTCTTTGTTGGTGAAAATTCACCCAATCGGTGACCCACCATATCTTCAGTAGCGAGGACTTCGACATGAGTTTTACCGTTATGAACGCCGAAAGTGAAACCAACCATTTCTGGGGCTATCTGGCAGGCGCGTGACCAAGTTTTTATAACCCCAGTTTGCATGGGGTTTTTGCCTATTATTTTGTTGAGGACGCGTTCGTCAACGTACGGCCCTTTTTTAAGTGATCTGGTCATGTTTTTATTGTATTAGAAAAAGAAAAGCCCTAATGGAGCTCCCTGCATATTAGCAGATTGAGATTTAAAGTCAAATATTGGCTTAGACCACAAAAGCCTTATTTTACAATAGGAAAGTAATTATTACCCTTGGGAGGAAAATTACGACACCAACTACGAAAGCAATGATAGCGGTTATCAGTACCGCCCCCGCCGCGACGTCTTTTGTGTCTCTTGCATGAGGGTGATATTCGGGACTAGTTAGGTTCATATCTATTTCAATTGCCGTATTGAAAGCTTCGGCTGAGAAAACCATTCCTGAAGCAAAAATAATGAAAATCCATTCTAGAAGTGTTATCTGAAAATAAATACCTGCGATAACCACAAGGCCTAAGATCATAGTATGAATCCAGATATTGTATTGTCCCCGAAACATTATCCTTATCCCCCGCAAAGCGTTCGACATAGACTTGAGGCGAGTGCGTGGGTAAAAACCTTTGTGATTTAACATAACCAAATGATACCACGCTAAAAAATTTCTAAAATAAAAAGTGTTAATTTCTCAAATAAAAAATTCCCGCATTATGCGGGAATTTTTTATTTGTGCTAAAAGTTTTAACGTTTCTTTCCAGTCTTTCTACGAGTGAGGACGAGGAAGTTTGAGTATTTCTTTGGCTTACGAGTCTTCTTTCCACGGATACCTTTACCGTAGACGTTTTTGACGCGCTTCATACCTGCGCCCTGTGCGCCTTCACCTCCACCGAGTGGGTGGTCTACTGGGTTCATGGCAGAACCACGAACTGTTGGGCGAATACCCATCCAGCGAGAACGTCCAGCTTTACCGTAGTTGATGAGATGGTACTCATCATTTGAAACAGAACCTACCGATGCCCAAGCAAACTCTGGGATCTTTCGTACTTCTGAAGAAGGCATCTTGATCTGAGCGTAACCGGCGTCGTTAGCGATAAGCTGAGCAAATGTACCAGCTGAACGAACGAGCTTTGCGCCACCATCTGGTTTAACTTCAATGTTGTAAATGTATGTTCCAACTGGAATAAACTTTAATGGCAAGCGATTGCCCGGAGTGATTGTAGCTTTTTCTGAAACTAAAATCTTTGCACCGACAGTAACATTTTTCGGCAAAAGCATGTATCTCTTTTCACCATCTTTGTACTGAAGTAGTCCGATAAAACCTGAGCGGTTTGGATCATACTCAACAGAAGCTACGATAGCTGGGATGTCACGCTTGTTGAACTTAAAGTCTATATCACGATAGAGTCGTTTGTTACCACCGCCTTTGTGACGAGTAGTGATGCGACCCTGACTGTTGCGACCGACCGATCGACGAAAACCTGAAGTCAAAGACTTTTCTGGTTCTGTGCGAGTTATGACTCCACGATAATTGATCGTGGTCATATTTCGGCGAGATGGAGTTGTTGGTTTATATGTTTTAATACTCATAAAATTACATGAATTCTATTTTATCACCTGCCTTAAGTGTTACGACCGCTTTTTTGTAGCCTGATTTCCAAGCAGGACGTCCTGCGCGGAAAAGTGGCTTACTTGGCATACGAGCAATGGTTACTTTGACTGGATTCTTTTTGTACTCCTTCTTGAATACTTTTATGATATCACTTTTGTTTGAGTCCATAGGAACAAGAAAAGTGTATGCATTTTTTGTTGAGAGTATTCCAGACTTTTCTGTGACGCGTTTTGACAAGATAGAAACTTCTTTTGCTTCTACTTTATCTGCTTTTGTTGCAACGCTCACTTCTTTTGTTGTTTTCTTTGTTGCCATATATTTATGCTACCTTCTCGCTTTTGCGAGGTTTAAGCTTTTTACCTTCAAAGAATTTAACAGCTTCAGTTGGTTCTGAAATAAGAATGTACTTATAAGTTGTCGCCATCAAAGGATTGAGGTTCTTCCATTGTTCTACCACGACTGACGGTAGGTTTGAAAGACTTTTAACTGTTTGCTTGTCTGACTTTGAAAGAAGAACCAAGCAAGCTGGCTTTCGGCCATTTGCAATACGTGGTGACTCTACTGCCTTTCCAACTTTTGCAAGTGCTTCTTTGGCAGTCTTTGTACTAAAATCCGCAAAAGAAAGTTTGTCTACAAAAACAATTTCGTTGTCTTTGAGTTTTGCAGAAAGAACTCCGTACAAAACTGCTGTAAGTGTTTTTTTGTTTATCTTTCGGTTATAATTTTTGTCTTTGAGTGGTCCGTGTGTTGTACCTCCACCAATCCAGATTGGACTTCGTGATGATCCATGACGAGCGCGCCCTGTTCCTTTTTGTTTCCACGGTTTCTTGCCTCCACCGCGAACTTCTCCGCGTCCTTTTGCGTTTGCCGTACCAGCACGCTGGTTACCAGCAAGTGCGACTAGAGTAGAGTGAATAGCGTCTTTAGAAATTTTGGCACCGAAAACAGACTCCGGAAGATTTATTGTTCCTGCTGATTCACCTTTTATGTTGTATATTTTTGCTTCCATATGATTATCCTGTTATTTCGATAAGAGTGCCTCGTCGACCTGGGATTGCGCCTGAAATTAACATCACATTTTCATCTTTATCGATGTGTAAAATCTTCAAATTGCGGACAGTGATTTTATCACTACCCATTCGTCCTGCCATTCTCATTCCTTTTGGAACGTGAGTACGCAGACCGCCACCGATAGAACCAGCCTCACGTTCAGAATGCTTCTGTCCGTGTGAGCGAGGACCACCGTGGAATCCGTGTCTTTTTACAACACCCTGAAAACCCTTACCTTTTGTTATTCCTGATACACGAATTGTGTCACCTTCGGTAAAAGCTTCAATAGTGACATTTTGGCCAACTGTCATTGCTTCTCCCCCATCGACACGATATTCTCGTACTTCAGAAAAATTACCGAGTTCTTTGAAATGACCGCGCTCTGATTTTGAAAGCTTTTCAGCTTTTTTACTACCGAAACCAACCTGAGTGGCGCTATAGCCATCAACTTCTTTTGATTTCACTTGAGTAACAACACCAGGCATAATACTTACGACTGTTGCAGGAAAAACCTTCCCGCCGACAGCGAAGAATTGTGTCATATTTTGTTTTTTTCCTAATATAAATTTCATATAGTCCAGTTTGTGGCTACAAGTTAATACACATCCAAATTTTTAGTGATCGAGAGAGTTAGATCATCTTGACGTCGATGTCGACACCAGATGGCAAAGAGAGGTTCGTAAGTGCTTCGATAGTCTTTCCTGAAGGATTGATGATATCGATAAGGCGCTTGTGAGTTCTCATTTCAAACTGTTCACGAGAGTTTTTGTAAACGAAAGAAGAGCGGTTGACCGTATACTTTTTGATTTCGGTAGGAAGAGGCACTGGTCCAAGAACCTTTGCATCATAACGAAGCGCTGTGTCGATGATCTGTTTTACGGATGCATCAAGAACTTTGCTCTCATAGGCCCGAACGCGAATTCGGAGGATTGAGACAATAGCTTCACCACCTTCGGAAACTGTCTTCTTTGTTTTTTTGATTGTCGATGTTTTTGTAGCCATGGGAAACTTTTAGCGAATTACTACTTGATCACTTTCGTTACAACACCTGCACCGACAGTCTTACCACCTTCGCGAATTGCGAAACGAGTCTGATCTTCAAGAGCAACTGGAGTAATGAGCTTGACTTTAAAGGTCACGGTATCGCCCGGCATGACCATTTCTTTACCTTCTGGAAGAGTAACTTCACCAGTTACGTCTGTTGTACGGATGTAGAACTGAGGCTTGTAACCTTGCATGAAAGGAGTGTGGCGACCGCCTTCTTCCTTTTTCAAGATGTACACTTCAGATTCGAATTCTGCGTGAGGGATGATAGAACCTGGTTTTGCAAGCACCTGACCGCGAGTGATGTCTTCTTTCTTAAGACCGCGGACAAGAATACCAGCATTGTCACCAGCCATACCTTCGTTGAGTGACTTGTTGAACATTTCGATACCTGTAACAGTAGTCTTTTGAGTATCTTTGATACCAACAACTTCTACATCTTCACCAACCTTGACGATACCGCGTTCGATTTTACCAGTGACAACAGTGCCACGGCCTTCGATTGAAAATATGTCTTCAATAGGCATAAGGAATGGTTTTGAAGTGTCGCGTTCTGGAACTGGGATAAATGTATCAAGAGCGTTTGTAAGTTCAAGAATCTTCTGAGCCCATGGGTCTTCGAGAGTTGTAGCTTCAAGTGCCTTGAGAGCTGAACCCTTGATAACTGGTGTGTTTGCACCATCAAAGCCTTGTTTTGTAAGGATTTCGCGGATTTCTTCTTCGACGAGTTCGATCATATCCTTGTCATCAACCATGTCGCACTTGTTGAGGAAAACAATAATACGAGGCACACCAACCTGTTTTGCAAGCAAGATGTGTTCGCGTGTTTGTGGCATAGCACCGTCTGTCGCAGCGACAACGAGAACTGCACCGTCCATTTGAGCTGCACCTGTGATCATGTTCTTGATGTAGTCAGCGTGACCTGGAGCATCAATGTGAGCATAGTGACGAGCTGCTGTTTCGTACTCATTGTGAGAAAGGTTGATAGTAATACCGCGAGCCTTTTCTTCTGGAGCGGAGTCGATTTCGCCGACACCCTTCATTTTTACGATGTTTCCGTTCATTTGCAATACATGCAAAATAGCCGCGGTAAGAGTAGTCTTGCCGTGGTCAACGTGACCGATTGTGCCCACGTTTACATGGGGCTTATCTCTTTTAAATACTTCTGCTGCCATATGATTTATAGTGGTTCTAGTACCCAGTGGGTACAGAACATATATTAATTATAAAAAATCGACTATCAAAATAAAAACCGCTTTTGCGATTAAGCTCATACTATCAGAAAGAGGCAGGTTGTCAAATAATAGGCTTTGGGTGCGATAATTGGATAATAAAAAACCGGCCTAAACTAAATAAGACCGGCTTCAATAAGGAAGGATAATGCAAATTCGTTTTCAGTAGGAACTTTTGACCAATCGCGTGGCAATCCTGTGCTGTCGTCTAAGGCAAATTTCTCTCGAGTTAACGGTGTGTCCACAAGTGCTGGCTCGGCGACATGAACTCCAGCAAATTTGCCTGTTTCAAGTAGACGCTTCCCGAGAGCCATAACTCCTTGGTGTGACTGGACATAACCTTCTTCATTTACTCGCCAAGGATGACCGACTTCAAAATTTGCAGCTTGTGAACCAAAAAGGAACAAATTGGTTTTCTTCAACAAATCCCCTTTGATATCGAGCAACGGCATTATTATGTTTTCCTTGGTAACCAAGTTGGCCTGACTATTGGCTTTGATAGATTCATCTACCGTTGCAAATTCATCATCAAACTTGAGAGTTCCGGCAGAGAGAATCACAGTACCGATTTCTATCCCGCTTGAAATTAGGCTTTCGATGTAGGATTTTGTTTCGGGTGCATTTTCAACATTACATTTTGCAAAGACAATTGCTTGCTTGTTTATTGAATCTGCGAATTTTACTTCGGCTTTTTGCGTGTCACGGACTGGTGCGTATATGGTGTACCCATTTTCTGAAAGGATTTTGGTAATAGCACCACCTATTCCTCCCGTCGCTCCAGTTACAAGAACATTTTTGTTTTTTGTGTTATTTTCCATTGTTATGTATTTTACTCTAAACTAGCACAGATAGCGAAAGAAAAAAACTGCCATGGGCAGTTTTTTTCTTTTAGTCTTTTTTCAACTTAAATCAAAACCTGAACGCAAGTAGATGTCTCTGTCACAACTGAGCTCCCCATATTAACCTGAGTCTGAATGAGTGATCCTGTTCCACCTCCGTTTGGACGGCAAAAATACATATAAGCATCAGGAAGAACTCCACCTATTCCAAAAGATCCAAGCATTATTTTCTTTAATGCATCATTGGTTTTTTGATCGACATCTATTCTGACTGCCTTACCGGTTTCTATTAAAGTTGAAAGTACGGCATCAGTAACTTTTTCTTCAGCTGACTTTTTAACAACAACAGACTTTGTTGTTCCTATGCTTTGAGAACTAGCCACTGCTCCCTCAAGGCTCATTGAATAATTTACTGCCATTATACTGATAAGAACTCCAACAACCACAGTTAAAATAATAAGGAGAATATGAAGCTGTGGATTTTTCTTTGGTATTGTTTCCATATTTTATATTTTATACTTAAATAAAATAATAAAAAGCGAAAGGTGTGCAAAAACTTAGCCAAATAAAAAACCGCAAAAATGCGGTTTTTTATTTGGCCCCTCTTTTTAAATTATTTTCTCGCTACAATTTACTTTCTCGCAGTGATAATTTCTTCTGCAACATTCTTTGGGACAACATCGTAGCGCAGGAATTCCATGTTAAATCCAGCGCGTCCTTCTGTCATAGAGCGCAGTGCGGTCATATAACCAAACATTTCGGAAAGTGGGACAACTGCTTTAACAACTTGGTTGAGTCCACGAGACTCCATTCCTTCGATGATTCCGCGCTTTGCAGAAAGTGAACCGGTGACATCACCCATGAATTTATCTGGGGTGATAACTTCAACTTTCATCATTGGCTCGAGAATAACTGGCTTTGCTTGCTTACAACCATCTTGAACAGCCATCGAAGCGGCGATTTTAAAAGCCATTTCGTTGGAGTCAACATCGTGGTACGAACCGTCCCAAAGCTCAACAGAAACATTAACCATTTTAAAGCCTGCCAAAACTCCGCGATCAAGTCCTTCTCTAAATCCTTTTTCACAAGGTGCGATGTACTCGAGAGGGATAGCTCCTCCTTTAATCGTATTTATAAATTCAAAACCTTCAGTTCTTTTTGTGTTTCTTGGCAAGTCTTCAACATCAACAGTCATATCCATCGGCTTGATCTTGATCTTGACGTGACCGTAGTTACCGCGACCACCAGTCTGTTTGATATATTTTCCTTCAACTGAAGATTCGCCGGTAATAGTTTCGCGATAAGCAACTTGTGGCTTGCCAGTATTTGCTTCAACTCCAAATTCTCGCTTCATACGGTCGACGATAATGTCGAGGTGAAGTTCACCCATGCCGGCAATAATAGTTTCGTTGGTTTCAGCGTCAGTTGAAACACGGAATGTTGGATCTTCGTCAGCGAGGCGGGAAAGTGCGAGACCCATTTTTTCTTGGTCAGCTTTTGTTTTTGGTTCAATACGCATCGAGATAACAGGTTCTGGGAACACGATACGCTCGAGTAGCACTGGGTGATTTTCATCACAAAGTGTGTCAGAAGTTTTTGTATCTTTGAGTCCGACCGCGGCCGCGATTTCACCAGCGAAAACTTTTTTCACTTCTTCGCGGTCGTTTGCATGCATACGCAAGATACGACCGACGCGTTCTTTGTTGCGAGTTCGTGGATTGTAAACGTAAGAACCAGCAGAAAGTGTACCGGAGTAAACTCGGAAGAAAATGAGTTGACCGACAAATGGATCTGTTGCAACTTTGAAAGCCAAAGCCGAAAAAGGTTCTGTGTCAGAAGCACCCCTAGTTTCTTCTTTATCTGTGTCTGGATTTATAACTACTAGTGGTGGAATATCAAGTGGTGATGGAAGGTAGTCAACAACAGCATCAAGAACAAGCTGAACTCCCTTGTTTTTGAGAGCAGAGCCAGCGAAGACTGGGAAAATTTCATTGGCGATAACCGCTTTACGAAGAATTTTCTTGAGTGTTGCGAGGTCTGGTTCATTGCCGTCAAAGTAAGCAGTCATAGCAGTTTCGTCGTGCTGGACAATTGCCTCAATAAGTTCGGCTCGATATTTCTCAACATCTGCTTTCATATCTTCAGGTACTTCGCCCTCGACTATTTTGCTTCCCATTTCGCCTTCGAAGTGGAATGACTTGCGAGTGAGGAGATCGACGACACCTTCGTGTTTTTCTTCAAGTCCAATAGGGAGTTGCATTCGGATGGCTTTTTTGTTCAAGCGATCGAGAATTGTTTTGAAAGAGTGTTCAAAAGAAGCACCGGTGCGGTCGAGCTTGTTGATGAAACAAATACGAGGAACGCTCGCTTCGTCAGCATAGCGCCAGTTTGTTTCAGACTGTGGCTCAACACCAGCCACGCCGTCGAAGACGACAACAGCACCGTCAAGAACGCGGAGTGAACGCTTTACTTCCACAGTAAAGTCGATGTGTCCAGGAGTGTCGATGATATTGAAGCGAAACTTTTTGTTCTTGTCATCTGGTGCGTATGTTGGATTCCAGAAACAAGTAATAGCCGCAGCCGTGATAGTGATACCGCGTTCGCGTTCCTGCTCCATCCAGTCGGTTGTCGTCTCGCCGTTGTGAACTTCGCCGATTTTGTGCGACACACCTGTGTAATACAAAACGCGTTCAGACGTAGTTGTTTTACCCGCATCGATGTGGGCGATAATACCGAAATTTCTTACTTTCTCCAGTGGGTAATCTCTTTCCATAAATTAATACTTTGCTAAATAAGGCCGAAGCCCGCTTCAATAATAATGATAAAAAAATAGTCCGCCAGCTGGCGGACCGCCAATGGCAACACTATACGGCATTTGAGGCTGTTGTGCAAATAGAACACAAAATAAAAAGGCACTTGTTAGGTGCCCTTCACTACTCAAAATAAACCCCACTCGCAATTAATTTCCTAATAAGACTTCGTGGTAGATGTCGCCTGACCCAATATCTCATTTTCCCTCTTCTGTAGGCTAGTGAATATCTCCATTGCTTGTGACTTGGTAACTTTCCCAAGATGGAAATTTTTAATATTCATCGCTGAATAACTTTCCTCTATTCTTTCCATTGGCGAAACCGCATAGTTTGCTTGTCTTTGCTCATCTTTAATGTAAATAAATCCGAGTTTCGTTTCGTGAGAAACAACTGCGCCAATGAAACTTTTAAGAGTTTTTCCAAATGTCTCAGATGGTTTATGATCCCTGATTTCTCTTTTGAAAATTTCCGGGTGAAATGGCAAGTCAAACTTGAATTGCTTTGGCAAGATCTTGTATCCCTCAAGGCTCATATAGCAACGCAAATGAAAACCATGCTCTAGAAGTGACGCTAGTATGTGTTTTTCAAAATCGTTCATATGTTCTTGAACAGGAATAGGGACCATCGACATACTCGTGATTAGTTCTTTCATATTTATTTTTTCTTTACTCTACGCAAAATTGTTATAAGTGTCAAACGGCCACATGGTGTCAAACGAAAAACTCCCTTTCGGGAGTTTTTCGTTTAGTTTAAAATTTGAACTTTTTCTTTTTTTTACCAAGCAAAATGAGCAAAAGCCTTGTTTGATTCTGCCATTTTGTGAGTATCATCACGTTTCTTGATAGAAACACCTTCGTTCTTTGAAGCGGAGATTATCTCGTCAGCAAGCTTTTCAGCCATAGGTCGGCCTTTACCAGAGCGAGCAGTAGCTATTATCCATCGCATAGCGAGAGCGCGTTTGCGTTCTTCGCGAACTTCACGAGGAACCTGATAGTTGGCACCACCAATACGGCGAGAGCGAACTTCCATCGAAGGACCAGCATTGCGGATAGCTGTATCGAAAACTTCTATAGGATCAAGTTTTGTTTTCTCTTTAATTATTTCAAGCGCACCGTAAACAACCTTGCGTGAAGTTTCTTTTTTACCATCCCACATAACGCAGTTGATAAACTTTCCAAGACGGGCATTACTAAACATAATGTCTGGAGCTGGAATATTTCGGTTTTTGACTTTGCCTCGCATATGATTTTAATATTTTATAAAAAATTAATTATTATTTAGAGAGATTATGCTTTTGCTGCCTTTGGTCGCTTGGCACCGTATAGTGAACGACTCTGACGACGCTTTTCAACACCTGTTGCATCGAGAACACCTCGTACAATGTGGTAACGAACACCGATCAAGTCCTTGACACGACCACCACGGATAACAACTACGGAGTGTTCCTGAAGTGTGTGACCTTCTCCTGGAATGTATGCAGAAACTTCTTGTCCGTTTGTAAGTCTAACGCGGGCAATCTTTCGGAGAGCTGAGTTAGGCTTTTTAGGAGTAGTGGTTGTAACTTTTGTACAAACACCACGCTTAAATGGGGATGGGTAAAAAACTGGCTTGTTCTTGATGGTATTGAAACCACGAGCAAGTGCAACAGAACGCGTTTTGCGCGTCTGCTTTTTTCTAGCTTTTTTTACGAGTTGGTTTATGCGAGCCATAATGATGTAAATTAAATAGCCCAAAAGGGACTAGCGGGAATAATGTACTATGCCCTGCGGAAAAATGCAAGCACTAGTCTTTTGTCTTTAAGCAGAAATACCAGTTAGAAGGGTAAAAACAGAGAAAACCAACGGTAAAACCAATTTCCAGCCAAAAATGATGAAAATTATCACAAATAGCAAGGAATAGCGTTCGAGTAAGGATTCGTACTTGAAATATCTCGCTGGTAATAATGAGAAAAGTATACGAGAGCCATCGAGCGGTGGTATCGGCATAAGATTGAAAATAGCCAATAGGACGTTTATCAAAACTATCGAAACAGAAATATTGAGGAATGCCCCAGCGGAAGCGGTTGGCAAAAATGTCATCATCGGTAAAAACCTGATCAGAACAGCAAAAACGACTGCAATAATAAGGTTCATTATTATTCCTGCTGATGCGACGATAAGTGTTCCTCGTCGGCGATTTCGGAAATTGTTCGGGTTGTATGGCACTGGTTTGGCCCAACCAAATAGAAAACCGGCGTGGGTGACAATGAGAAGTAGTGGCAAAATAATAGTTCCAACGAGGTCTATGTGTTTGATCGGGTTTAGAGTAAGTCTGCCCTTGAGTCTTGCGGTGGGATCCCCTTCTTTGTCTGCCATAAAACCATGGGCCACTTCGTGAACCATTACAGAAAGTATAAGTATTATGACGTAAAATATTGTGTCTTTGGCTTGCATAGATATGTCCCCTATGATAACATGCGTAACGCAATGGCAAAAGAGTGTGCAATAACTAAAAAAAGTTCAATGATGGCGAGCGGATACTCGAACAGTGTTCGTGCTACCAAATTTAACCCTACAGTCAATCGCAGAAAATACGCCAATCTACACAAAAAGAAGATTTTCGTTCCAGAACTCAACAAGTCATTTATTTTGACTCTTTCGACAGACGCTATCAAAACTATCAACAAGCGAGGGGCTTACATTACTCTAAAGAAAGCGGGAATAATAAAGTAACCTCTAAAAACCCCCAGAGAAAGTATCCCCCGAGGGGTCGGAAAAAATCTGGTGATTTTTTCCTAGGCTTCGGCCCGTCGGCCTGCAGAAACCCCTCGAAAAATACTTTCTCCGGGGTTTTTTTATTGAGACACCCTCGTATGGTGGGATTATTCTTTATTTTATTATCCATTGATTTATTTCTCGGTTTTTGTGGAAAGGGTTTTGCCGTCTGTGAAAAAAGTGATGGTGCCGGAGTCGCAGGTGGAAATAGTTTTTATTTTTAGAATTGCGAGTTTGTCTATCACTTCTTTGTGAGGATGGCCATAAGTGTTATCACAACCAGCAGAAACTATTGCAATGCTTGGGTTTGTGGCTTTCAGAAAATTATCCGATGTTGCTGAGCGCGAGCCGTGGTGACCGAGTTTTAGGACATCGGTGCTCATGTTTATTTCATTTATTTTTGTTTTATTTAGATTGTTATTAATTCCATTTTTCACAATTTTTTCTTCGACACTTGTTGGTGCGTCGCCTGTGAGCATAAATGTTTGCTCGCCAAAAGAAAGTAAGCCACTTACTGATGCTTCGTTTGTGTCTTCGCCTTCTGTTACAAAGTCTGGCGAGAGTATTGTAAATATTATTTTTTCTTCTTCCAGGGAGATAGTGGTGCCAGTTCTAGCGACAAGGTGCGGTACTTTTCGTAAAGCCAAAGAATCCAGCAAGTTTTTGTAAACTTTTGTCTCAGCAGAAACTCCAGACTCGACAAATTCCCCAACTTCGAAATTTTCAACCACAGACTGTAGTCCACCAATATGATCTGCATCAGGATGAGTCGCAATGACGACATCTATTTTTTTATCCCCCGGAGCCATCACGTTTTTCAACTTTTTTAAAAGTACACCACTCGTTCGTCCGCCATCGATGAGCATATCCTTGCCGTTCGGAGCTTTTACATAAACACTGTCACCTTGTCCGACATTGAGAAATGAAACTTGGAGTTCAAGATTATTTGAACTGAAAACTTTAGCAGAAAAAAATATTGCCAAGTAGACAGAAAGAATACTTGCACCAATAAGAATTTTAGTTTTTTTCTGAAATAGCATCGTGAATGAATTATATATGAATGAAATGAATTTATTATCAAATTAAAAAAAGAAACCCCCGTACTGATTTTAGTCAGCCGAGGGTGTGTTCATTGCTTACGGGCAATGGTGTTTGTACGGTGTGGGCACTAATTTAATTTTTTTAGAATTTCGCTTGGGGTTATCCCGTAAGCGATTAAACCAAAATAGATTGAGGAAAACACTGTTACTAGTGCTACCCCGATCGTAAAAATTTCTTTGTTTTCGCTGATTTTCAAGGTCAGCACTTCGATTCTTTTTGCCATAATTTTTTTCAATTTTAAAGGTTTTTTGGTTTTTTTATATTTGTTTATTCTTATGTACATTATAGCAAGATATATGACTCTTGTCAAGTCCTGCCGTAGTCCGTAAAGGAGACGAGCGAATTGGCCTTATATTACAAGGTTGGGGTGGGCACCATAGAAATAACTATTATTTCCACCAGAAGGCACAGGCTATTGTTCCAGCGCAACAATCCCCGGCAATGTGCTTTTTTCTAAATATTCAAGAGTAGCCCCACCGCCTGTTGAAACAAAGTGGAATTTGTCGACAAGTCCTAGCTTGGAAGCGAGCGCAACAGTGTCGCCTCCGCCGATAGTCGAATGGGTAGCGTCACTGACCCCTGCAAGCTTGTTTAAGAGTGCCTCTGTCGCCCCACCGAAGCCATCCTCGTATTTGCCCATTGGACCGTTCCAAAGAACAGTTTTGGCTCCATCTAAAATAAATTTAATCTTCACAATTGATTTTGGGCCGATATCCACGATTACGTCACCTTTTATGACAGCATCTGTATTAATATTTTTCACAACATCAGCCGAGTCTTCTGTCGGCTTGCGTTTTACCACAAGGTCTTCTGGTAAATAAAATTTCTCAGTATCAAAAATTTTTAAGTTAATAAAATCTTTGGTGGAGTTATCGTTTTCAGGAATGCCGGCGCTTTCGTCGTGGAACGAATCCCCTATTTCCTTGCCTTGCAAAAAAAGAATTTGATTTAGAAGTGCGCCACCAACGATAACCTTGTTGGCTTTTTCAGATATTTTTTTGATGAGTTTCATTTTGGTCGAAAGTTTGGCACCGCCGAAAATAACAACATACGGCCGGGCTGGGTTTTCCTGCAGAGCAGACAGGTGTTCAACTTCTTCGAGTAGTTGCATTCCTGCAAATGACGGCATAAGTTTTGGCAAACCAACGATACTGGCGTGCTCACGATGAGAAACAGAAAAGGCGTCGTTCACAAAAATTTCTCCGAGCGAAGCTAACCATTTTGAAAACTCGATATCGTTTTCTTTTTCACCAGCAAAGGCACGGATATTGGTGAGGAGAAGAACATTACCGTTTTGCATTCCATCAACAGCTTTCTCAATGGTCGCCTTGTCTGTGGTATCCAAAAATGCGAGCGGAACTTTTTGCTCTTCGAGTTTTTTGGCAATTGGCGCCAGACTCTCACTTCCGTCGTCGCCTAAGTGTGTGAGCAAAACAATTTTGGCGCCACGCGAAGTGAGGAACTGGATAGTCGGCAAAGCTCGCAGAATGCGGTAATCATCACGGACAGCGCCACCAACTATTGGCACATTCAAATCACTGCGCAAAATTATCCGCTTGCCTTCGATATGTTCGATTTCAGAAACGCTTTTGATTTTCATTTTTTCTTTCCTCTTATTTAGCAAAACGGTTTATTATTTCAATAAATGCCTTTGGATCGATACTTGCGCGACCGACGAGTAGTCCGTGCATACCGGCAACTGTGATAAATTCTTTGGCGTTCTTACTCGTCACCGAACCGCCGTAGAGAACAGGTACAGTTTTCATTGTTTTTTCATCTGAAATATCTGCGACAAGTTTTTGTATATAAATGCGCATTTCGCGGGCGTCTTCTGGTGTCGCGGCAACTTTGGCACCGATTGCCCAAAGCGGTTCGTAGGCAATGATGGTATTACCTACCTCTTTTTTTGACAAGCCTTCAAGTATCGCGACCTGTTCGCGAACTTCGGCATGAGATTTCTCGGCATCTGCGCGACTCTTTTCTCCGACACATAGAATCGGACGAATACCGACTGCGTGTGCGGCCTTCAATTTCATTAAAACAACTTCATTACTCTCGCCCATCGCACGTCGTTCGGAGTGTCCGATGATTGAATACTTTACGCCAACAGAAGCTAACGCTTTGGGAGAAACTTCACCGGTATATGCGCCTATCATCATTGGTGAGAGATCTTGAGCGCCGAGTAAGTATTTTCCTTTCTTGATTGTCGCGCCAACACTTTGCATAAAAGGAAATGGCGGGCAGACGACAATCGTGACTCCTTTTTGGGTGTGACTAAGAATATTTTTTAGAGCTAACTTGCTCGTCAAAGCTGTCGCGATTTTATTGGCTTCTTTATTTGTTTCTGGGTACTGCTTCCAGTTGGCGATGATGTATGTGGTGTTCATATTTATTCATTCTACTCTAAATACTAAAGCTTACAAACAAAAAAAACCGCATTTGCGGTTTTTTTTGTTTGTATAACGTTTGAAATTATAAAATTGAACCAAAAGTACACACCATAGTAGAACCTCCCATGTCTATAGAAAATCCACTTCCTACTGGCTGATTAGCACCATTCCACACACCAGAATCAGACGTTTGTTCACCAGTACTATTGTTGGTTGTAGTACAATCTAATTCTTGTGAAAACAAAGGATTAGTTCCACCAGATATCACCATTTTAGGATAATCTGATACTTTTGATAATAAGCTGGTCGCTTTCGAAAGCTGACTAAGTATTGCCTTTGCCTGACTAAACCTTGCTACATCGTAAATAGCTGTAACAGGTGCTTTGCTTGTATTTGAAATAATTTTGTAATCAGAAACTAAACTTTTTGACGTAATAACAGCAGCCCCCTGGTCTTTATTATTGCTTTTAACTATAAAAAGAATAACTACTATTGCAACAACTAAAACCAAAATTATAATGATATTTTTTTTCATAAAATTCTTCTTAAATAATAATATAAACATTATACACCTTTTTAAAAGACTGGGAAACCAAAACTACGGACATAATCAAGAGCCTTATCCTTTGTTATCGCGTAAACACTATCTATACTTTCCCCTACTTTTAATTCGTAAGCAAACAATATTTTATCACTTATCATGTCAACAACAGTTATCCTATATTTACCCAGTGGTACATCAGCAAGGATATTAAAAATTAAACAGGAGTTCAATTTAGCGTTGAAAATGTACCGACTTGTGCCATCTGTAAAATATGCAGGACTTTTTTGTATAAAAATGTCTCCACAATTTTTAGTAGCAATAATTTTGTGCATACTATTTTTGTTAATGAATCGAAATAACAAAATTCCAAACACAATTATTATTATCAATACCCAACTTGTTATGAATTTCTTATCCACTGGTTTCGTTTATTAATTATATGTAATTATTACAGCACCACTTGTCCCTGCAAGACCTTGGCTAAATGCGGCATTTCCTCCCACTCCACCGTTACCACCTTTCCCATAAACCACCCCGCCGCCAGATGATCCTCCAGTGCCACCTGTGTAAGATGCCGACCCTACGCCAATTGCACCAGAAAAACCAGATAGGGCAATTCCTGTTGGGGCAGTTGGAATACCACCCAATCCACCATTTGCAGTTCCTAAGGCTGCTGCTGGTGCTCCTTTTCCACCTGTCGCAATATAGGTTGAATTAAACACACTATTAACTCCATTAGTTCCTCCGTTTCCAGGCTGACCAAACATTCCTCCACTCCCTCCTTGACCCACTGTTACAGAGTATGATTGCCCACCTGAAACCGCAATATTGGCGTCGATATATCCTGCACCACCACCACCACCTCCTCCACTACCTGAAAATAATGAAGCGTATCCTCCTGCACCACCGCCTCCGCCACCCCATACTTGTATTCGCGCGGTTGTGACGCCTGCTGGCACAGTCCATGTAGATGATCCGACAGATGTATATGTCTGCACTCCTGAAGTAGAGTTTGCTGGGGGGCACCAAACCAGACTACCGATATTATCTGCACAAATAGCTTTATATCCAGCTGAACCAGCGGCCAAGGTAGGGCTTCTAAGTTGCATACCACTTACAAAGGGGGCAGTTACTGAACCTCCTGACCAAATGTTTCCCGGGATCAATATGTCACCTCCAACATGAACATCTCTTACGTACACATCTGCATTGTGTCCGCCCCCTTCACTACTCCAAAAATTTAATCCGGGTCTGTTTGTGATAATAGAACTAATTCCCGAAGAGGTAGATGTATTTAGAGAAATAGCGTCTGTTCCTGCATTACCACTGCCTGAAAGACTTACTTTTAACGGTGCGTTATTTATCTGAATTGCACCACCACTTACATCTAGTCGAGTAGCTGTAGCTGGTTGTGTTTCTCCTATTTTCACAGTTATATCATCGTTGGTTAAATTAGCGCTACCACTAAGTGATAGACCGCCTATATCATATCTTGGTACTCGATAAACTCCACTTCCTACATTGACAGTTGCGCCACTTCCACTTGATCCACATGTGGTAACGTTTCCACCTGGATATACACACAATGGACTTATGGATGGGACTGTAGTTAGTCCTTTTAAATTTATACTCTCTGCAATAATTCCAGCATATGTATTACTCATGTTTGTCCAAAATTCAACGAAGTTTTTATTATTAGCAGTAACTCTAAAGTTTTGACTAGCTGTCAATCCAGCATCTAAAATAAGAGTCTTGCCTACAGTAACAGAGTTACCATCGTTTAATAAATTTGTCGCCGCAACAGGCGTGTCTAGCGCAGAAAATCGAACAGTGTTATTGGTCGCACCAGAAAGAGTCGTTCCACTTCCCCCTGTCGGCCACGCACTTATACAAGTGGTGAGCGAGAAACAAAACTTACTGGCGAAAATTGAGCCTGGATCTGGGACAGGGCTCGTTGACGACATTGCTCCGAGAGCCGCAATACCAGCACCAATTTGTGTGGGGGTCCAATAAAAGCCGCCGGAAAAAATCCTGCCCATGGTTTTCAATCCATTGACTGGAACAGTGGCAAAGTCTATGCCAGTACCAACACCAACTTTATTATCAACTTGCAATATGCCTGATTGGTTAGAAGTTGGAATCAAAGGAAGTGTTGTTCCAGCTCCGACTCGAGATTGATATGTTTGGAGACTTCCACCTTTTATTTGAGAATATTGACTAGTATTTATCGGAAGTGGAGCGTTTGAGTTCGCAGGTGTTCCTGTCGGTCCAACAAAAGATGTTTGAGCGTAGACTGCAATAGCACCAAAAAGTATTGCGAGAAATGCTGTCTTTGCTGATTGTGTTAAAAACTTTTTCATACTTTTTATTATAAATCTAGATTAATAATGTGGCGACTTTTTTAGTGGATAATGTTTTGAAATAATCAACGCTCGAAGAATCGGAAAAACCAGTTTCGATTTGATGGTGGATTACAAGCAGGGTCTACATCTACAGTAAATGATTTGAGTGTGCCATCGCATTTAATACTGAATAATGTCGAGCTACTTATCGTAAAGTTAGGAATAACACTTGGGACCGGCACAATGTAACTATTATTCCCGATCGGCACAGAAAATGGACCTGTCCAAGCTGGGACTCCGACACCGTCCAGCAACATACAATTATTTGCCCCGGCAAGATTATTTACAGTTACTACTGGAGAAAATACAGTTGTGTCATCTGGAACACAACTATTTACTACATCAATACTTGGAGTTAGTGGCTCAAGTGTAATAACTCTCACGCTTGCCGGCGGTAGTGGTTGTCCAGAAATTCCTCCGATAGTTGCGTCACAATTTATAGTGTAAGTTGTAGTGCTTGGATAGGCTGGATTGTGACTCTTTCCAGTTGCCATTGGTATTTGAGCATTTCCAGTTGCGGGCAACGAAGCATCCGCCAATGTTCCGGCTGCATTAGTCCAATAAACTGATGGGGTGGATGTTGAAAAACAAGAGTCTGGAGTAATGTCGGCGCTTGATTCCCACCTTAGATCGACTGTATCTGTTGAGCTTGCATAAATGTCAGCTGAGGTGAACAAACTATTTGAGTCTGAGTAAAGCTTAATTTTAAGGGTTAAATCACCTAAAACTCCCATATTTTTTGAAACTTCGACGACATTTGATTGGACTGCAGTACCGCTGGAATTTAAACAAGTAATACTATATAAGGTTGGGTTTGAAGGCACACTTATGCCTGACTCCGTGGAGCCGATACCATTTGTGGTCGGCACATTTTTAAATATAGGCTGACCCACTCCTGAAAATTTCCACAAAGGTATATTTTGAGTCGTTCCGCTAGCTGGAATATTTGCCTGACAATTTGACCAACCAGAACCACTAGATGTCCATTTCATTGAGACAGTTTCTCCAGGATCTACAGAAAATGGTCCTTGTGAGTATGAAGGATTTGTAATACTTGAATTACCTTCAAGCAAAATATTGTTGCCTGGGTCTGGCGTGACCGTAACAGTTACTTGCGGGCAAGTAGCCATCGCTGTTGCTTTGGTTGCTGGATCACACGGGATTGCAACCTGACCTGGAGCTGGTACTTTTCCCGCTCGTATCCCTTCATAGTTTATACAATCTAAATAATATGTCGTGTCCGGCGCATATACATATGTATTTTGATTTGTACCACCGATTGGTGAAGTGGTTGACGGTAATGCCACACCGCCAGGTGCAAATGTTGTTGAGTCCCAGCCAGTAAGTAGCGGACCAGTGACAGGCACTCCACCTATTATGTGAGTTGAAAATAGATCTGAAAATCCACCAGAGCCAACTATGTTACATTTATCAAATTTTCTTAATGGGTAATTTACAATATCTGCATCGATACTGTTTTGCCAATTATAACTAATGCCTCCTGTGAGTGAGCCTCCTGCTGGGACAGTATTACCGGGAAGTGCTTTTAAAGAAATAATAGGTATATACCTCGGTGTTATTTTCGGTACACTTGAAACTCCATCAAAAGAAATCCAGCCGGCGACTTCTGTGCCGGAGCTGAAAACTGTTCCGCCCCAAGCGTATCCTGAAAATAAGCCGAGAGTTGTATCGTATGTGACACCAAAAAGATCACCTGATTGAGCTTTTCCTGCCATTGCCACCCAGCCGTTCCAGCCACCGTTTTGGTCGGTTATGATATTTGTATCAGATCCACAATTGTCAGGTTTTGTTGTATTTGTAAAATCACTACAAAAACGAGCCCAGCCCACAACCGGGCGAACTCCTGCAATATCAATACCTGTAACCTTCGCACCACCAAGCCTGTTGCCAGCCAAAGAAGGTGTCATTACTGTTTGATCAAACCGTATCCAACCAATATTATCAGACCAGCCAAGACCTCTCATTTCTCCAGTAGTTGTGTCTAGGGTGACTCCGTATATTCCTCCAGACCCAGCACATGTGTTTATTTGATACCCTGCATTCGCTCCGGAGTTGTCGCAATTCATACTTATCCAACCAGCCGAGTCGCTCCAAGCATAGCCATACAGTGGAGCAGTTGTGGGTGCGGCCTGTGCGCGCAAGCCAAAAGCAAAAACTCCGAGAGACAGAGCAGAGAAAATTATTATTGATTTTAAAAAACGGTTCATATGAAGATTTATATTTTGATGCGTATTAGTTTGGGCATTAGTTTTGGAATGAAGCAATGATAGCTTTTTGTTCTGCTTCGGTGAGAGGTTTCTCTGGTGGAATATTGGCAACAGATTTTAAGATAGCCTGTTGTTCTGTTTTGGAAAGTGGTTTTTGCGCAGGCGCTTCGGAAAAAGATTTGACGATTGCTTCTTGCTCCGCTTTTGTAAGTGGCTTCTCAATATTTACAAGATTTGAATTTGGATTTAAATATTTTTGATTTTTAGTGAGAGTGTATGCAGTAAAAACCACTACTGCGATAATGGCGAGTAATACAAAAAAACCTGCGTGTCCTTTTTTTTTCTGTATTTGTGTATTATCGATTGCCATAATGCTATTAACTTTAATATTACTATTATTCTACGAGCATAACAATGCATTTTTGTGTGGATTGCAAAAAAGTCTTTTTTTTGATATTATGATTTCCGTAAGTCCCGGCCGAAACCGAGGCTTTTTTTACAAATAAATAATAATAATAAATATATGTTAGACATGAAAGTACTCAAGTCGGCTCTCGAACAACTAGAGGAAGAGCGCCGAATTCCAAAAGAAAAAATAATTGAGGCCATAGAGCAGGCCCTCGCCGCTGCCTATAAAAAAGACTTCGGAAAGCGCTGGCAAATAGTTCGATGTCATTTTGACCTCGAAACCGGCGAAATCTCATTTTCACAGGTAAAAATCGTCGTAGACGATTCTTTGGTCTGGATGCCTGAAAATGAAGAGTCTGCCACCCCAACAGGTGAAGAACGCGAGCGCTTTAACTCTGAAAAACACATTCTCCTCGCTGACGCCCGCATGATCAAGGGAAATTCCGAAGTCAACGACGAAATTGTCTTCCCCCTCGAATCCAAAGAGGATTTCGGCCGTATTGCTGCCCAAACTGCCAAACAAGTCATCATGCAGCGTATTCGTGAGGCCGAGAGAAGCTCTCTTGTCGACGAATATGGCGACAAAGAAGGCGAAATCATCTCTGGAATCATCCAAAAGATCGAAGGTGGCACTGTCATCGTCGATTTTAACCGGGCTTTAGGTATTTTGCCTCCCCAGGAGCAGATTTCTGGCGAAAATTTCCGCCGTGGCGAACGAATTCGCGCATATTTGTATGCCGTAGACGAAGGAGCAAGGGGTGTATCGCTCAAACTTTCCCGCACTCATCCCATGTTTTTGAAGAAACTCTTCGAACTTGAGGTTCCCGAGATAGCTAGTGGTGTCGTAGAGGTAAAATCTATTGCCCGCGAACCAGGATCTCGTTCCAAAATGGCTGTTTTCTCGACAGACGACCATGTTGACCCAGTTGGTTCTTGTGTCGGAGGACGCGGAGTCCGTGTCACGACTGTTACCAATGAACTTGGCGGTGAAAAAGTCGACATTATAGAATGGAGTGCAGACCATGCAACCTATATCTCAAACTCACTTTCTCCTGCCAAAGTCATCAATATTGAAGTAAACGAAGCTGAACACAAGGCATTTATCGAAGTCGCCGACGACCAGCTTTCTCTCGCTATCGGCAAAGGTGGACAAAATGTCCGTCTAGCTGCCAAACTCACTGGTTGGAGAATAGACATCAAAGGTATCACTGCCGAGTCTGTCACATCAAGTGACGGCGAAACAGTCGAAGAGGAAGGTGGTTTTTCTTCTCTAAAAGATCTTAAAAATACTTATAGCGAAGGAGTTGATATGGGTAGTGACAAAATCGAAGATTAATTATTAATTTATATACAAATAACTATGAAAATATTTATCTTAGCTACTTCTGTTATCGCAATTCTCTACGGAGCAATTCGCGCAAGTCTTATTATGAAACTTCCAGACGGCAATGCTCGTATGCAAGAAATCGCAAAAGCCATTCAAGAAGGTGCTCGTGCTTATTTAAATCGTCAATATAAAACAATAGCGGTAGTTGCAGTGATACTGTTTCTTGTTCTTGGTTTTGTGCCAGCACTTGGTTGGACTACTGCTATCAGCTTCCTTGTTGGTGCAATATTCTCAGGCGCCGCTGGTTATATCGGTATGCATGTTTCTGTCCGCGCAAATGTTCGTACAGCTGAAGCTGCAAAAAGTGGGATGAAAAAGGCTCTTGCGGTAGCTGTTGGAGGTGGATCTGTAACAGGAATGCTTGTTGTTGGACTCGCTCTACTCGGAACTGCAATGATTTATTTCGTTACAGGTGATTTGCATGCACTTATTGGTTTTAGTTTTGGTGGTTCTCTTATTTCTATTTTTGCTCGACTTGGCGGTGGAATCTTTACCAAAGCTGCTGATGTTGGAGCAGATCTAGTAGGAAAAGTCGAGGCGGGTATTCCCGAAGACGACCCACGCAACCCTGCGGTTATTGCTGACAATGTTGGAGACAATGTTGGAGACTGCGCAGGAATGGCAGCTGATTTGTTTGAAACTTATACAGTGACAACAGTCGCAGCTATGTTACTTGGTGCAATTTTCTTCCCAGCGATTGCGAATATTTCCCTCTTCCCTCTTGCACTCGGTGGAGTAGCTATCATCGCTTCACTCATTGGAATTCTTTTTATTCGTCTTGATAAAAAACAGCGGATAATGCGTGCGCTCTACAAAGGACTTATCACCGCAGGTGTTTTGGCGCTTGTTGGATTTTACCCAGTCGCAATGACATTTTTCGATGCTGACATGGCAAACAAAATCTTTTTTGTTTCGCTTATCGGACTCGCTGTCACTGGTGTACTTATCTTTATTACTGAATACTACACAAGTACAGACTACGCCCCAGTAAAGAAACTAGCAGAAGCTAGTACAACAGGACACGGTACGAACATAATTGCTGGACTCGCTCTTTCGATGCGCTCAACAATGTATCCGACACTTGTTATCATTGCGGGAATATTGGGAGCTTATTCTATTGCTGGCATATACGGTATCGCCATAGCTGCAGCTTCAATGCTTTCAATGGCAGGTATTATCGTGACTATCGATGCGTATGGACCTATCACTGATAATGCTGGTGGTATTGCTGAAATGGCAGACCTCGGTGATGCTGTTAGAAATGTTACTGACCCGCTAGACGCTGTCGGAAACACAACAAAGGCTGTTACAAAAGGATACGCTATAGGTTCTGCCGCGCTCGCTTCGCTCGCGCTCTTCGCCGACTATGCCAACAAAGTTGGAACAAACACAGTCTTTGATATCAGCGACCCTCGTGTTCTTGCTGGTCTTCTTATTGGAGGACTTTTGCCTTACATATTTGGAGCTCTTGCTATGGAAGCAGTTGGTGATGCTGCAGGAAGTGTTGTGCTTGATGTTCGCGCTCAGTTTAAAGAAAAGCCAGGCATAATGGACGGCACACAGAAACCAGACTACGGACGAACAGTTGATATCGTTACAAAAAGCGCTATTCGAAAAATGATCGTCCCTGCTCTCTTGCCAGTTATCGTGCCGATACTTGTCGGAACTATTCTTGGAGTTGAAGCACTCGGTGGACTCCTCGTTGGTTCTATTATCACTGGACTATTCGTCGCTATCTCAATGACTTCTGGTGGTGGCGCTTGGGACAATGCGAAGAAATATATCGAGCTTGGTAATTTTGGTGGCAAAGGTAGCGATGCCCACAAGGCAGCTGTTACCGGTGACACTGTCGGTGATCCTTACAAAGACACAGCAGGTCCCGCTATCAACCCAATGATCAAAATTCTTAACATCGTTGCTTTGCTTATCGTAGGGATGCTAATCAAATAGTAGCTTGACTTGCTGTAATACATTTTGTTACAATCTGTATATGAGAAATATTGTAAACATTTCAATGCCACCGGCACTCAAGCGCGAGGTTGATATGATAGTGAAAAAGGGAAACTATGCTTCCGTTAGTGAGTTTTTTCGTGATGCGATTAGAAGCTGGAAGGAAGACCAGCTCATCAAAGAACTTCATGAAAGCCGTATTGAGATAACTCGGGGTAAAGTCTGCAAAAAAGAAAGAGAAACTATTTAGGAAAAACCCATTTGAACCATCGCTTCGTACTCATAAATTGTCTGGCAAACTTGATTCTTTCTGGTCATTCTCTATTTCACACAGTCATCGAATAATTTTTGAGTTTGAGTCAAAAGATATGGTTTACTTTCATTCAGTTGGCGACCATGATATTTATCTATAAATTAACTTTTTTGACAAAATAACCTCTTCCCCGTAAACTGGGGCGGTATGTTAAAAAAAACCAACAAATTAGACAAATCAATGGTGGAAATGCTTTTCGAAGTACCCGCTGAAGTTTGGGTTGCTCGCGAAACCGAAGCAGTTGAATTTCTCGGTAAAGATATCGAGCTAGATGGTTTTCGAAAAGGCAAAGCACCGATAGAGGTTCTCAGTAAGCACCTTCCAGAAATAATGATTCTCGAAAAGATGGCGGAGCTCGTCATTTCGGAAATGTATCCGAAACATGTTGCTGAAGAAAAAATCCCAGCTATCGGTCACCCGGAAGTTTCGATCACCAAACTCGCTCGTGGAAATGCGCTTGAGTTTACAGTGAAAACTGCCGTTATTCCTGAAGTTACTCTTCCTGACTACAAAAAAATCGCCAAAGAAGAATGGAAAAACGAAAGCGAGGAAGTAACTGATGCGGATATTGAAAGCGCGATAAAAGATATCCAAAAGATGCGTGCTCATCAACAAATGCACGATTCTGCTATTCCACACCAATCTCACGATCACAAAGAAATCGCCGACGCAGATTTACCAGAACTTACAGATGAATATATAAAAACTATTGGCAAATTTGAAACTGTTGCCGAGTTTAAGGAAAAACTGCTGGAAAATCTAAAAACAGAAAAGAGTGTCGAGAATAAAAACAAAAACCGTTCAAAGATTGTCGAACGTATTTCCGCAGAAACAAAAGTCGAAGTACCCGATATTCTTGTCGAGTCAGAACTTGGAAAAATGTTAATGCAACTAAAGGAAACAATCGAACGTGCTGGAATGTCTTTTGATGATTACAGTAAGCACATCGGAAAAACTGAAGACGAAATGAAAAAAGATTTTGAACCTGATGCAAAAAAGCGCGCAATTATGGAACTAGCACTTTTTGAGATAGGGAAAAAAGAAAATCTAAATCCTACTGAAGAAATTGTAAACATTGAAGTAGACAAATTACTCGCACAGTATCCAGGTGCCGACCGCAATCGCGCCATCGCATATATAGAACAAGTGATGACAAACGAAGCTGTTTTTGAATTTCTTGAAAAAAGCGTTTCGTAAAATTCCAAATAATTTGTTTGAGAAAAAATCACGCAGAAAAATAGTCAAGAACTACCAAGAGACAGCCTCCTCTGCTATAATAGCCCTATGAATATTTTAATCCCAACAGTTATCGAAAAATCAAGCCTAGGCGAGCGTGCATACGACATTTACTCACGACTTTTACGTGATCGCATCATTTTCCTCTCAGGCGTTATCGACGACCACACGGCAAATATCGTAATAGCCCAGCTTCTTTTCCTTGAAAACGAAGACCCGAAAAAGGACATCAAACTTTACATAAATTCCCCTGGTGGTTCGGTTTCGGCTGCAATGGCTATGTATGACACTATGAACCACATCAAGCCTGATGTTTCGACCATCTGTGTCGGAATGGCTGCTTCTTCGGCGGCATTTTTACTGTCTTCTGGTGCCAAAGGAAAGAGACTTGCCCTACCAAATGCTGAAGTTATGATTCACCAAGTAATGGGTGGCGCCGAAGGTCAGGCCTCCGACATTGAAATAGCTGCTCGTCACATTCTCCGTACAAAAGACAAACTCAATAAAATCTTGGCAAAAAATACTG
This sequence comes from uncultured Candidatus Saccharibacteria bacterium, assembly GCA_964354985.1. GTDB lineage: Bacteria > Patescibacteriota > Minisyncoccia > Phycocordibacterales > UBA9973 > JAGOSA01. The sequence goes on from CAYHBR010000003.1 coordinate 36,761, forward strand.
GCAAACCACTTGATCAAGTCGAAAAGGACTCCGACCGCGACTACTTTATGTCTGCCGAAGAAGCCAAAAAATACGGCCTCATCGACGAGATTGTTAGAGAAAAGAAAAAGTAGCAACCAACGACACATTGCTGTTTGTAGATTTCTGTGGTATTTTAAGTTTGGTAATTTAAATTTAATTTGTCCCAGAATTCTCCCATGACCGGCATCATTTCTAAGAAATTTGTAGCTTATCTCGCAGTGCACTGGCACCGTGATTTTTTGGCGTTTTCAGGACTATAAAAATATATGAACATAGGAGTATATATACTCGCCGCGGTAATCGTGGGCGTGGCAGTCGGCTACTATCTTCGCCTTATCATTTCGCTTGGCAAAAAAGGCTCAGTTGATATCGAAATCAAACAACTCGTCCTTTCCGCAAAAGAAGAAGCTACGCGAATAGTTGATGAAGCCAAGAAGAAAGCTGGTGAAAAAGAAGAAGAAATGCGAGCGCGTGAGATAGAAAAAGAAGGTGAAGAAAAGAAAAAAGAAGACCGACTTATTAAAAAGGATGAGCTTCTAGATGCTAGGCAAGTTGAAATAGACAAAGAGTCCGAGAACATAAGGGAGCGAGCGGAAGAAATAAAGAAAATAAAAGAAAAAGCCGAAGGAATGCTTGCCGAGGAAATGTCCAAACTCGCTGGTCTTTCTCGTCTAACCTTGGATGAAGCCAAAGCTGAACTTATGCGAAGGATAGAGGAACAGTCATCTGAGGATTTTCTCATTCGTATGCAGAAACTTGAGTCTGATAGTGAAGAAAAACTCGAGCGCAGAGCAAAAGATATTCTTGCGACTGTTATCCAGCGTTTTTCTGGCTCCGTCGCAGCTGAACTTATGACAACATCGGTTAGTATTCCGACAGAAGAAATAAAAGGCAAAGTTATTGGTAAAGAAGGTCGCAACATCCGCGCTTTTGAAAAAGCCGCTGGAGTTGAGCTTATTGTTGACGATACACCGGGTGCGATAGTTATCTCGGCTCACGATCCAGTACGCAGACAGATAGCTCGTGTTGCTCTCGAAAACCTCATCATGGATGGTCGTATTCAACCAGCCAAAATAGAAGAAATGGTGGAAAAAGCTCAAGCTGATATCAATAAAATTATTAAAGAAAAAGGCGAACAAGCTGTGTACGAATGTGGAATATTCAATTTTGATCCACGCCTCGTCGCTATCATCGGTCGTTTGTATTTCCGCACAAGTTACGGTCAAAATGTTTTGCAACATTCTATTGAAATGACACATGTCGCTGGCATGCTCGCCGAAGAACTTGGGGCTGATGTGCAGATCGCCAAAGCTGGCGCACTTGTCCATGACATCGGCAAGGCACTCGACCATGAAGTTCAAGGTACACACATCGAAATCGGTATTCGTATTTTGCAAAAGTTCGGAGCTGACCCACGCGTTATCGACGCGATGAAGTCTCACCACGATGACTATCCTCATGCTTCTATCGAAGCCGTCATCGTCCAGACCGCTGACATGATTTCTGGTAGTCGTCCTGGTGCTCGTCGTGACTCTGTCGAAAATTATTTGAAGCGACTGCAGGACCTCGAAGCTGTGGCAAAGAGTTTCACCGGTGTCGAAAAATCTTATGCACTCTCAGCTGGTCGCGAAATCCGCGTCTTTGTCTCCCCTTCTGAGATAAACGACTTGCAAGCCAAAGACCTTGCCCGCGACATCGCCAAGAAAATCGAAGCTGACCTCAAGTATCCTGGCGAAATCCGCGTCGTTCTCACTAGAGAAAATAGGATTGTGGAGTTTGCGAGGTAGGTTTTGCAATAATTAATTTGGTTAATAAAAAAACCACTGGTAAGTCCAGAGGTTTTTTATATTTTGACTTATTATTTTATCTCAAAATTCGCTCTCACGGTTATCATGACATCTTTTTCTATAGTTGAAGTGTCGTACGAACCATAGTCTTCAACATCAACAGAGTCTGGGCGAAGAAGCTGGACTACACCGGACGAGGCGTTGGCGAGTTTGCTGACTTTGGCTCCCGTTGCACTCGCGATAGCCTCGGCGCGGTTTTTGGCATCAGTGATAGCTTTACTCATCAGCGTAACTCGGATAGTCGAGAGTTTTTCGCTCGAATACAGATATTGCGCTTGGTTTGCCTCAAAGAAGACTCCCCTTTTAACTATTTCTGAGGCATCGTCTGATATTTTCTTAATTTTAGCCAAGTCGCTCGAGGTAACAGTAATATTCTGACGCAAAATTACACGCTCAGAACTCATCATTCTATTTCCTTTGTCGTCATAGTCGTATTCATTGTAACTAGAAGATGGCTCAATAGAGATTTCTTCATCTGTCGCACCTTCGGACTTGAGGAAAGTTTTTATCTTTCCAAGGTCTAAAGCAAGCTCAGTATAGCCAGAAGCCATTACGGCGCGAGTAGTTTGCCTAGTCCAAGAACCAGAGAATTTACCGATGTCGGAACTTACTCGCTCTTTTGCTGAACCAGTGACTGAAATAGTGTTTTCATTTGCTTTTAGGTGACTCACAGCAGTACCCAAAACAAACAAACCAGCAATGAAAGCCAACCCAAGGACAATCCCAGCTGATACATATGGTCTATCTAAAAAAGTTTTGTTCATAATAATGAAACTTGTAAATTAATATTACTTAAATTATATACCTCGTTATGATTTGTTCAAAATCAACCGTTAAAGCAATCGGTAATAAAAAAATCGCAGGCCATTTTGTGGACCTGCGAAATAATTATTTAAACCAAATAGATTTTATTTCGTCTGTGCTATTTTACTTTTATTTACATAAAAAAGAAAAATAACATAAACAAGTAGAGCTAAGCTAGAGGCAATAAGGAACAAATACGCATATGATTCTATTTTCGAACCAATATGGCAGTAGTAATGTTTCTTAACTGCAAGAAAGAAAACTGCTCCTACAAAATTGGCAAAAGGTAATATCGCGTATCGCATTGTTTCATTTTTATCTAAGGTGGAAGCAGTAGAAGCTACCAATAGAATAAAAAGAGAAACAATCATACTCGTTGCCAAAAGTGGTGGCACATAGATTTGGTCTGGCTTACCTGAAAGGTAAATACAGCCAAGCACCAGCATTATTATCAACCAGATAGGTAATATGTGGTCAATAAAAGAAAGGAACTTTTTTACGACAAGATCTTTTTTCATAATCATTTTGGGTTTTTTTGAGTTATATTTAGAACTATTCTTTATTATATTAGCATAAATGGCAAATTTGTCAAACTTGCCCTAATAAACCCTTACGGTATAATACTTTTTAAGGAGCTATTTGTTTTGTCCTATCCAAAACATTTGGTTTGAGTCGAAATTTAGCAATATAGCTTCCGGCCAGCGCTATGCGTGGTGTCGGACAGAGTATGAATAAACAAGACATGGTTGAGTGGATTCATGGCAAAATCGGCGGTACAAAAGTACAAGCTGAAGAAATCATGAATGGCCTCCTAGATGCTATAGTTGGAACCCTAAAGAAGGGCGAAGAGGTATCTATCGCAGGTCTCGGGATTTTCTCTGTAAAGCCTCGCGCTGCGCGAATGGCTCGCAATCCGAAAACCGGAGCGCAAGTCAGTGTTCCCGCAACAAAAGTGCCAAAGTTCAGAGCCGCAAAAGCTTTGAAGGACGCTGTAAAATAAGGCTATTAAGTAAAAAACCCTCCAGCTGGAGGGTTTTTTACTTGCCAAATCACAGATATTATCGTATTATGACAATCCGAATAAGCAGTTCCTTAACCAATTAAATACCAAAACTATGGCAGAAAATCACTCCAATCCCCCATCCAACCCCCTTTGCATTACGCTAATGTCAAACAGCGTAACCGCACTTAGCTACAAAGAACAATTTAGCAGAGAAAAATTTGTAGGCTTTGATTTTATCTCAAGCAATACTGTTGGAGAATTTATTTCAGTGGTGGAAAATAACAATGCTAAAGGCATTATTATCGATCCGATTACAATTGCTTCTTTAAACCCCACCAACCACGAGCGCAAAAAGATTGTTTCAATCGCAAAATCATTTGGTTGCGGAAAAGTCCAATTTGCTCACTTTACGATTCCGAACAACGGAAATGTAAGCCCAAACGAATTAAGTCGCTGGCGAAAGTATGCATACGAGCTATCCGAAGAACTAAGGCCTCTCATAGAGCCTTAACAAAGTTTAGAAACCGCCTTATACCATATGATTGTGTGTATCGCAGAAGAGTCTTTTCTAGACTCTTTTTTTATTACTCAAAATCCCTCTTTGTAGTCGGGGTGCCGGGAATCGAACCCGGCCCTTATGTTCCCAAAACATATATACTACCGATATACTACACCCCGAAAATTGCTTCCCTATACTAACACAAATTTTACTTTAAATAAAACGGTCAAATAAATAAGCACAAAACGGCTTAAAATATGCATAAAAAAACGGCCTTGAGTAGGCCGTTTCACTTCCCTGCTGTCTAGGTAGGTTTTAATCGTTCTTAACTTAGCTCTAGTGCCAATATCAATTCCTCTGAGTAGTCAGAAATTGTTCTCTCTGAGAAACCAGAATCGTCATTGTTGAACTCCTCATTTAAATGAGAAGTTATCTCATTTTCTCTAGCCTTGTTAATCAATGGCAGAATTTCAGCTCTTTTTGTTTTATGAGGAGAAATAGACACGCCAGAATGATTGATTATGACTTCCTCAAACTCATCCAAGCTTACTAAGAAGAAATTTTCCAAAGTCTTGTAAAGATCAGCCTTGTCGGTATTCTTCAAAATTCTAGCCTCTTTTTCTCTTTTAACACAATGGTCAAAAGGTTCTGTTTGGCTTTCCTTCATCTTTCCATCCAAGAATATCAGCGTCCAAAGCATCGAACTGAATACTTCCCTTTTGTTTGAAAGGTTTTCTTTTTCCAGAATTAATTTAATCCGGTGATGGATCTCTCTAATTCTAGAGTTCAATTTTTCACAGTACAAACTGTTCTTTTCCAAAACTAGCCCGGCGCTTGTCTTTGAGATAGTGCCGACTACACTTTGTTTTTGTTTTTCTTTCAAGTAGCAGTCGAGTGCCTTGTAAAGATTGGATACTTCCTCGCGGATACTGATTTTCCGCGTTGATTTTGACTTTTTTAACCTGATAGGTTGGTCAATAATGCTTTCTTTTGCCATAATATTTAATTTTAAACTGTTTAACTTTTCTCAATACTACAAACAATACGACCGCTTGTCAATACAAACATTCTAGATGTCTGATATAAGCTTTCTTCATCTTTCTGTCGTATTCTATAGCTAGCGCATCTATCTGCCACTGGATACTTTCCCCGATCTTTTTTGTGTCTACATAGACCAAGCATGTCCTGGCTAATTTTTTGATTTTATTTTTATGTAAGTTGTCCTCGGGTCGTAAAAATGGCTTTTCTCCCTTATAAATACAGGTTTTTACCTCCACGAACCTGATAATTCCATCCTTTTCCGCAACTATATCGATTTCACCGCATTTTCTAGTAAAATTTCGCTCAATTATGGAAAAACCCTTATTTTGTAAGTACTTGCAAGCTATATTCTCCCCTATTTGTCCTATTTTCTGTGTTTTTGATGTGAATTGTTTCATGTGAAAATAATACAGGGATAACATTAATTCCTCATCAATTAAACATAAATTCAGTCTAAAGTTGTCCTTTATCAACAATATACACAGAGTTATCCACAGTTTTTGCGTATTTTACCTATATTTTATAAGTAATCCGCATATATAAATAGAACGAAAAGTAGAATTGTTAATAACTTATTTGTGCGGGTAGGGAGAATCGAACTCCCGTCTCATCCTTGGCAAGGACGTGTTCTACCACTAAACCATACCCGCAAATTTATCCAACATACAAAAACGTGCGATTATTATACTCATTCCACACTTATTTTGCAATGATTATTGGCCTTATTCTTTTACAATTAACCGATATAATGCTATTTTATCAGTATTAGTTACAAATAATAGTAATCAATTTAAAGCACTCATGGTGAAATGGATATCACAACAGTCTTCGGAACTGTCGTTGGGGGTTCGAATCCCTCTGGGTGCACATATAGTTTCATATGAAACAAGATCTAATAAAATCTGAGATGGTACCAAAATACGTTACACATGTAACGGACACCCTACAAAATAAGGGTTTTGAAGCATATATTGTCGGTGGCTGTGTCAGAGACCTCATTATTGGAAGGGAACCCAGAGATTGGGATGTAACTACGAATGCAAAGCCTGATGAGGTTCAATCTTTGTTTGAGAAAACTGTTTACGAAAATCGCTTTGGCACTGTTGCTGTCTGTATTATTAAGGACTTGGTTGATAAAAATGACACCAACGACTCTAAAAACCCAGCAGATACACAAGACTCAGCAGAAACCAAAGGCTTGGCAAAGGAAAAATATAACATTGTTGAAGTCACGACATACAGAAAAGAAGCTGGCTATACTGATAATCGTCATCCTGACACAATAGAATATGCAACAAAGCTAGAGGAAGATCTCGAAAGAAGGGACTTTACAATAAATGCAATGGCGTATGATATTTCTAAAGGACAACTAAAGGACATATACGGCGGTTTAAAGGACATTGAGGATAAAATAATACGAACAGTAGGGAAGCCGGACGAACGCTTCTCTGAGGACTCCCTGCGCATCCTACGAGCAATTAGGTTCTCGTGCGAGCTTGGCTTTGCTGTTTCATATGAAACACTTGAAGCGATTTCACGCCACTCAAGTAACCTAAAAGGAGTATCCGCTGAAAGAATCCGCGACGAATTCGTAAAAATAGTAATGTCTTCTGATCCAATGTCTGGAATAGCTATGATGGTGAAGCTAGGGGTGAATAAATATGTGGTACCAGAACTTGAGGAAGGTGTCGGTTGTGAGCAGAAAGGAGAACATATTTACGATGTTTTTGAACATATTCTTCATGCGCTCGGTCACTCTGCCGAGAAAAACTGGCCTCTAGACATAAGACTTTCTGCCTTGTTTCACGACATAGGGAAGCCACCAACAAGACGCTGGGACGCAACAAAAGCAGGAGGGAAGGGTAAATATACTTTTTTTGGTCACGAGGTTGTTGGGGCAAGAACTGTAAAAAAGATAATGGAGCGCCTAAAATTTTCACGTGAAATGATAGAGAAAGTAAGCAAACTAGTAAGATACCACATGTTTTTTTCTGACACTGAGACAATTACTCTATCTGCTGTCCGCAGAACCATTGTAAATGTTGGCAGGGAAAATATCTGGGACCTGATGAAAGTCAGAGAATGCGACAGAGTAGGAATGAAAAAGAGGGAAGCGCCGTTTCGCCTACGTAAGTACCACGCGATGATAGAAGAAGCTTTGCGTGCACCAACCTCTGTGGGTATGCTGAAAATTGATGGTAAATTCTTGATTGAAACGTTACACATGAAACCCGGACCAAGAATGGGTTGGATTTTGAATGCCTTGCTTGAGGAATGTCTTGAAGATGATGCGAAAAATGAAACGGGGAACCTTAAAAATAGGGCACTTGAGCTTGATAATCTATCGGACAAGGAACTTAGAGACCTAGGTATTTCAGGGAAATCAGCAAAAGAAGATAAGGAGAAGGCTGAGCTTAACGAAATTAGAAAAAAACACGGGGTATAAAAAAACACGCCGTAATAAAACGACGTGCATGATGTGGGCATATATGTACCCTGGGTATTGCAAAGCTGACGATACATTACGTTAGGCTCCTATGGCTACTTTATTTTCCTCCACCACTAACTTGGATTTATAAAAGGCCATACTTACTCTACTAACTTTTTTTATCCCTAGCTCTTTGCTTTTGTTTTTCAAGATAAAAAGTAAAAAATCTGAAAAACTATCGACACTGTCTGATCCCAGTAATAACTCAACGCCGGAAAGTGATGTCCCATATGATGGACTGACGATGCTTATGTCTGGCAAATCACCACTATTTAAGAATTTGCAGACATTACTCTCTGTAGTTTTGTTACACAAAGTCATTTTTAAACGATTCCCTTTGTTATAGACTGTGTCGCTTGGCCATCTGACCAAATTTTTTCCTAGACTACCAACAAAATCCTCGAGTAAAACCTGACTTGCATCGGCAAATCGGGCTGAAAGTGCGCCGGCAATAATCCAATTTAGTTTAGAATTTTTTGAAATGACATTCCTTACATTCTCTACACAATCAAACAATCTTTGGTTTCTAACCCCCAGATTCATTCTGCGGCAAAGTAGAAAGTACCTGTCAATTTGTTCGTAAACTAATGGTATTGTCTCAATTTTATGCTTACCGCAAATATTAATTTTGCGAGCAACACTATAACCGTTATCGAGAATACTCGAAACAATTATTATTTTGCTGTCCAGATTGTCCTTTATTGCTTCTTCAAGAATATCTATTCTATCCGAAGCATTTTCTACCGTGAGCCAACTACTCGGGATTGTTAATAAAACAATTTTCTTCATACGTTATTTGGTTTTTTATGTACAGCCAAAATACTAACACGAAGATGTTAAAAGTCAATCATTTATTTTTCAAAATCTATATCTATCGAAATAGGGCAGTGATCGCTTCCGTAAACATCAGAATGAATTGTTGTTTTTGAAATATACTGAACCACTTCTGGTGTAGTAAAAAAATAATCTATGCGCCAACCTACATTTCGGGCGCGGGCGCCGGTTTTTTGATCCCAATAAGTATATGCTCCTGTGGCGACAGGATAAAAATATCGAAAGATATCAATCCAATCTTTCTTAACCAATTTATCCATCCACTCTCGCTCTATTGGCAAAAATCCAGTATTGTTTTCATTTTCCTTTGGGCGAGCAAGGTCTATTTCATTGTGTGCGGTATTTACATCACCAGCGAAAATGACATTATATTTTTTGCGCATACTATATATATGTGTAAGAAAGGCTTCATAGAAGGAGAGTTTGTATTTTAGTCGAACAGGACCACCGCCACCGTTTGGAAAATAGCAACAAATCAGGACAAAGTCTTCGAAGTATGCGGTCGCTATCCTACCTTCGTCGTCAAATTCTGGATACCCAATGCCATTGTCGACGCGATATGGCTTTTCTTTTGAAATTATCGCGACACCAGAGTAGCCTTTTTTAACTTTGCTCCAAGAATAAGTACTGTGCCAACTTTTTGTCATTTCTAAAAATTCAGCAGGCAACTGCTCAGGCCCTACCTTTGTTTCTTGCAGGCAAATAATATCTGGCTTTACAGAAGCCATAAAAGGCTCCCACATTCCATTTTTTATAGTGCCCCGAAGGCCATTTGTATTCCAAGAGACAATGCGCATACCAATATTTTACTCCATTATTGATATATTTTCAAAAAAGTCACTCTAAATACACATCATCGGATTGAAAATTTTATTATGAATTATTCATAAGACCGATACTAATCTTTCTTACTATGAAACTTTTTATGTATATCCCGTAGCGCTTTGTCTGTAACGTGCGTGTATATTTGCGTTGTCACAATATTCGAGTGTCCAAGCATGATCTGAACAGAACGAATATCCGCGCCATTTGAAAGGAGGTCGGTCGCAAAAGAGTGTCGCAGTACGTGTGGTGTGACTTTTTTTGAAATCCCTGCTTTTATCGCAGTATCACGAACCATTCTTTCTATCGAGCGGGGAGTGAGCCTGCGCGAGCCATCTTTTGACTTATTTCGCGAGAGCTCTATGAACATTGCCTCATCCATATCTTTCCTTTTTGATAAGTACTCACGAATAGCTTTTTTTGAATCATCAGACAAAAAAACCACCCTCACTTTTTCACCTTTACCTCGGATAGAGAATTCATCTCGAGACAGATCAAGATCACGGTTTAATGAACAAAGTTCTGAAAGACGAAGCCCTGTCGAGAAAAAAAGCTCCAAGATGGCTTTGTCCCGTAGAGCCCGCTCTTCGTCGTTATTATTTTTCTTTTTCTTTGTTAATGCATCTTTTGATGACACCGGAGTCCCTTCTAAAAATCTCCCAGAAGCCTCGATCATTCGAAAAAGCTCTGTTGTAGTAATAAGATCTAAGCTTCTTTCTTTTACCTTGGCAAGCTCTATATGGTCTGGGGGCAAGGCCTTTACACCTCGTCGCATCAAAAATTTCAAAAAAACCCGAAGTGCTATAAGGTGATAGTTCTGACTATTTTTTTTCATAGTGCCGGAGGCTTGTCCTTTGACCTTTATACCCGACGCTCGGTTTAAAGAGAGACGGAATGAGCGGATTGCGTCTTCAGAAATATCATTCGTATTTGCTATTTTTTCTTCTTTAAAGAAACGGGTGAGGTATCGATCGTAGTTTTCGACAGTTTTTAGAGAATTACCCTTCTCAATCTCGATATATTCAAGAAATTGTCGCTTCATTTTTTGAATATCTTCTGACATGAATAGATTATAGCAAATATTGTGCGACATTAAACTGTTTTTTGACACTACAGATATATCAGTCTAGACTTAAGAAAAATGATCCTATGGAAAATGAAATAGTAAAATACGTAATACTTCCGATTGCAGTTTTCTGCATTGTGGTAGGTCCTTTTATTGGTGCTATATATGTTCTATATAGAATAGCGAAAAAAGACAACCCGGACTTTAAATTTCCCGACTGTGAGTGAGCGATAGTGAGCGTTTCTCGCATGGTCTTTACACAGACTTAGTTGCGTGTTAAAGTTTCAAAAAAACGACACACTATGAAAAAAATCAACTTTGTTGTCTACTTTGTTAAATTAATGGTTATCGCAGCTGCTGTTTTTGCTCTTCTTGCCGAATTTGGTGGCAAGAAATTGTGGGAAGGATTGTTATTAAATAATATCCTGCCGAAGTATTTTGATTCTGAGAATTCGCGGGATTTGTTTGCAAATGTAACATTAATGTTAATTTGCATTATCATTTCCGTGACAATACTCAGAATATTAAAATGGTTGCGTTATTCATCAAATGAATTCTACGAGGACAAGGAAAGTTATTTCGATAACCATCCGGAATAAAACCCGCGAAACCCTCGAAATTGAAGAAATTTCCCTCAATATCCACACACTTAGCTTTGTGTGGGTTTTTTATTACCCCAAAGGTGCTGTTGACGCATGAGCTTGCATATTTTTTAATAGTGTGCTATGATAGGCGGGCTATGTTGAAGAAAACAAAGAAGCAGACAGCAATCAAAAAAGTGCAATTACATGACAAGGACAATGGTTCTTCGCCAGCGCAAATTGCTATTTTAACCGAAAGAATCGAAAGCCTTTCCGGTCACCTCAAGAAACACAAACAGGATAACCATTCCCGCCGTGGTCTTATCAAGATGGTGGCAGACCGCCGTTCCCACATGAAGTTTTTGGAACGCAAAAACAAACCGGCTTACGAAAAGGTGATTAAAGCTTTAGCTCTAAAATAAACAACAAAGCTCGCCAATGGCGAGCTTTGTTTTAATGTTATAATCGGTTAGGCTAACCTAGCCAATTATTCAACATATACGGTCGATTTTTAATAATACAAATAATTTTTTATACATTATGTCAATTATAAAACACAAGGAACAGCGTGTCGCTGTTTTTATAGATACTCAAAATATCTACCACAGCGCTCGCAATCTTTACAATCGCAAAGTAAACTTTGGGGCTGTAGTCAAAGACGCTGTTGCCGGACGAAAACTCGTTCGAGCAATAGCGTATGTCATCACCTCGGAAGCGGGGGATGAAAAAGCTTTTTTTGAAGCACTTGAAAAAATGGGCATCGAAACCAGAACAAAAGATCTTCAGATCTTTGCTGGCGGTGCTAAAAAAGGTGACTGGGATGTCGGTCTAGCTATCGATGCTGTGCGCACTGCACCGCGAATAGATGCTGCGATAATACTCTCTGGCGATGGCGACTTTGTCCCACTCGTCGAATATCTTCAAAAACATTCAGGTATTCAAGTAGAAGTTGCGGCCTTTGGAAAATCTTCATCACAGAAGCTCAAAGAGGTTGCGGACGATTTCGTAGACCTTTCGCAAAACGCAAAAAAATATCTTATCGGCATGCGCCAATAAGCTACTCTGCTTAAATAAATATTTCATTAAATATATATTTTGCGGAATGATAAAAAAAACCGACTCAACTGAGTTCGGTTTTTTTATTATTGGCAATCTTATTATCCGAAAGTCTAGTATATTATGGACGAATATATGTGCTTGCTATAGTGATTAATATGTGATATAATATAAAAAACTAAAGAAATGAAAACTGAATATTTATATTGCATCGCAATACTTTCAATTGGAATTTTTGGTTGTAACGACAATCATAAATTTAATGGGCGGACTGAATACAGATCGATGCCAAAGGTTTATTCGGAACCACCGAAACCCAAACAAACGGAAAGATTATTTGAACCACTAATTCCCAAAAATGATAGTGCTAAAAATAATCAATCGACAAACACTGAGGTTAATACCGAAGTCAGATATCAAAACGGACTTCGGAAAAAAACCAATCTGGAAAAAACTACAAACGACGGGAATGGCAACGGTGAAAATTCTGAGTCTCATTCAGAATCTGAAGTGATTGTAATTTACAGATGATTTCACGACATGAATTTATTTTAAAATTATAAAAAAAATATTTCAAAGAACCTCTCGCACGGGTTCTTTTTTTTTATAAAAAATTTATCTTTTCTTAGGGAATATTTTATCTTTTTTTCATAATTTTTTTAACTTTTCTTCATAATTAATTGATATTTATTTAATAATTATTTTATTTTTCCTTGATTTACACAGGGGCTTGAACGTGCTAAATTTTGAGTATTAATAGTAATTGCAAGTCCCCAAACAGGTAGTAATGAAATGCAGATTTCAATACTAAAGTTTGGAGATTTGCCGAAATAAATGAAAAGCAAAGAGTACGAAATTGAGATTGCAGGCAAGAAATTTGTAGCTATTTTTTCAGATTTAGCTGAACAAGCAAACGGATCTGTGATGCTTAAGTGCGAAGACACTGTTGTCCTAGCAACAGCAGTAATGGGAAAGGACACGAAAAATAATCCTGGGTTTTTTAATTTGACTGTTGAATACACAGAAAGATTTTATGCATCGGGTTTAATCCTTGGTGGTCAGTACAATAAAAGGGAAGGCCGACCGAGCGACAAAGCCATCCTTGCCTCACGCGTAATAGACCGAACTGTTCGTCCACTTTTTGCGCACCACATTAAAAACGCAGTGCAAGTGATAGTCACTGTTGTCGCTGTCGGAAAAATGGACCCAACAATTTTAGCAATCAATGCTGTTTCGCTTGCGCTCAGTGTTTCACCTATTCCTTGGGCGGGACCAGTTGGGGCTGTTCAGGTAAGTATTTCAAAAAACATTAAGACTGGTGAGGGTTCTAACGAAATTAAAATAAATGACTATCTATCTTACACAGGCGAACCAAATTACGATCTAGAAATGACTGTTTGCGGAAAGGAGGGGAACGTAATTATGATCGAATCTAGCGCCTCTCAAAAAGATGAGGTGCTTGTAATGAATGCCATTGACACTGCACTTGGTTCTGTTTCACAACTTGAAAACTGGCAAAAGGAAATAATTTCAAAGGAAGGTAAAACCAAACTCAGCATGCCTGAACCTGAAAATGACCCCACAATGCTTGCTCTTTTCAATGAGAAAGTTAAGCCTGAAATCGAGAGCAATCTTTTTGGTAATGACTCAAAATCCAGAATTTCTAAAATAGAAGATAGCTGGGCGACAATGCTCGAGACTTTGTACGACATTAAAAACGAGGCACTGTACGAATCACAAAAAGTCACTCGCGACGAGCTAATTATGCGAGGCAAAGATTATGTTGACTATGCTATCAATGAAATAGTTCACATCGCGGCACTGCAAGAAAACAAACGTGTCGACTTGCGAGCCATGGACGAAATCCGAGAACTCTACGCGCAAGCGGGCGGAGTATCGAGCGTGCTCCACGGCACTGGTATTTTTTACCGTGGACAAACTCATGTACTTTCTGTTGCGACACTCGGCGGACCTGACACATTGCTTTCGATCGAAGGAATGGAAGTTCGTGGTACAAAAAGATTTATGCACCACTACAATTTTCCTCCGTACTCAGTTGGCGAGACTGGCAGACTCGGTGGTATTAACCGTCGTGAAATGGGTCATGGTTTTTTAGCAGAAAAAGCTTTGGTCGCTGTTATTCCAAGTAAAGATATTTTTCCATACACTATTCGCGTCGTCTCAGAATCGACAAGTTCAAATGGTTCAACATCTCAGGCTTCGATTTGTGCCGGGACAATTGCACTCATGGATGCTGGTGTACCGATTCTCGCTCCAGTTGCTGGCATCGCAATGGGTGCGATGATAGATGAAAAAGATTCTACTAAGTATAAAATTCTCACCGACATCCAAGGACCAGAAGATCACCACGGCGACATGGACTTCAAAATTGCAGGAACGAGGAATGGCGTAACTGCGCTTCAGCTTGATATCAAAGTTGGTGGCATTCCGCTAGCTATCCTCGTTGACGCCATGGAGAAAGCTCGCATTGCTCGTTTGCAAATCCTCGACATTATGGAAAAAGAAATTCCAAAACCTCGCGCAGACATTTCTCCAAACGCTCCGAAGATCCTGATCGTCAAAATCTTGCCGACACAAATTGGTTTGGTTATCGGTGGCGGAGGTAAAACCGTAAATATGATTCGCGAAAAAACTGGCGCAGAAATTACAATCGAAGATGACGGCACAGTTTTCGTCACCGGCAAAAATGGCGCAGCTGAAGCCGCCAAAAAAATTATTGAAGCAATGACGCATGAATGGAAAGTTGGCGACACGACCCAAGGTCTCGTGATGAAAATTTTGGAAATCGGCGCCGTTGTCGCGCTTTCTGAATACACTGACGGCCTGGTGCATATATCTGAAATCGCACCGTTCCGTGTTCAGAAGGTTACCGATGTTTTGAAAGAAGGTGATCTCGTGCCGATCAAAGTTGTTGCAATCGACAAAGAACGCGGACGCGTTTCGCTTTCGATCAAGGATGCTGATAAAGATTTTATAAAGAATCCGTATCCGCCGACTGCGCCTAAATCAGACGCGCCACGAAGTGATACACCGAAACCAAGTACTCCACCATCGACGCCACAGAATTAGTTTGCAAAAATAAATTAGTAATAAGAAAAGCCGAATCAATTTTGATTCGGCTTTTTACTTTAATCTTTTCTGTTTTGTTTTAAAATTTTCTTTAGTAATAACGGGCTGTTTGGTTTTTGCTTCTATTTGTTTACGAGCGCCACCGGCAATACTACCTCCTTCACGAGCTACGATTTTATTTTCCTTCCAATCTTTTGGTTCACGTTTGTTTGAAATTTCTGTCGTTGCGGTTTCGGCAAGCATGTTTAGTACCAGTTCCAAGTTGGTCATATTGTCGCGCAAGTTTTCTTTTTTCAATCCTTTTAGGTTTTTGTATTGTTTTGTTGTCATTCCTGTCCAGGCTTCAGTAATTTCGTTGGTCAGTATCGCAAATTCGATTCCTTCTTTTACTCCACGTTTTTCCCATTCGTCAGTAAGTGATTTTCTGATTTCAATACTTTTCAATCGCTGATTAATCCATCCTTTTGTATGGCCTTTTTGCAAGTAAGTTTTTAGGGCACGATTTATGGCAAGCTCTGGGTCAGCTGTTTCTTCAAGTCTCTCGTAGCCGACTCGCGCAAGCCAAAGTTTAAAAGGTTCAGCATTTGGAGAGGGAATGGACTGAATAAGACGAAGCACTGTTTCTGTGTCGGCGACGTCGGTCAAATAGTATTTTCCATCAGTAGACTGTATTTTCAGTTGTCCGATTTTATCGGACAACTCACTTCCTTCTGTGGTTAGCTTACTTTTCAGGTCATTCCAGTATTTGCGTGGTCTGTCGGTTTTAGTAAGTACCTCAATAATATCGATAATAGAAAAATACCAAAGCTCTTTTTCTACATCCCAGCTCCTACGGATATTGCGCCCCTCAAACAACGTTATTTTATTATTTGCTGGCTTTTTCATATTGTAAGTATATCAAATTGCAATTAGCGCAAAAAAACAATACTGTGTACAGATTTTTATAATTTCTTAAGCTTTCCTTCATCTCTGTTTTCTATTATATAAATATGGTGCAGATAAAAAATGAGCTTATAAAAATTCCCGATGAACGGGTTATAAATAAAATATTTCTAATTCGAGAAAAGAAAGTAATGCTTGATAGAGACTTGGCGGAGCTTTATGGAGTAAATACGGGCAATTTAAACAAGGCGGTTAGGAGAAACATAGATCGTTTTCCTGATGATTTTATGTTTCAACTTACAATAGAAGAATTGAGCTCTCTAAGATTCCAATTTGGAATCTTAGAGAGCGGTAGAGGTCAACACCAAAAATATTTGCCCTATGCATTCACTGAGCAGGGTGTCGCTATGTTGTCGGGTATTTTGAACAGTAAACGTGCGGTTGCGGTCAATATTCAGATAATCCGAACGTTCACAAAATTACGAGAATTACTTGCGACTAACGCACAATTACGGAAAAAAATTGAGGACATTGAGGAAAAATATGACGAAAATTTTAGCCAGGTGTTCAAGGTACTTAAATTACTACTACAACAAGAAGATGAAAAATAATCGAAAGAGCTCATTGGATTTACTTCGTCCTGAAGCTATCTCATATTAAGCGCATTTTGGATACTTTATGCAAGCTGGAGTATACTTTGCACATGAATCTCGAAACCCCGCCTCTGCAGGAAGTACAAAAAGAAAAAGCGGAGCAGTTTGTTCCAACAGTCAATTACCAAAAAGAAATTGAGCATTTTCTCGATGCCAACCACGCGGCGATGCTTGGTGGTGAGGCATTGGCAAATGCAACTGAGCAGGCGACTTATACTGAAAAAAATTTATGGAATGAAAACACTTCAAGAAAAGAAGTTGCCTATGATAAGTATAAAAAATCTTTCCTTGTGGACGGCGAAAAGGTAACCCTTGGGCAACTCGTGGCGAGCCGACACTTCAATGAAAATTTTAATATTCCGACCGACACTGCCAAAACATTTGAAGGTAAGAAACTGCAAAAGACTTATACGGAATACGCAGTGCGTGACGTGCTCACAAAAAGTCTCAATAAAGATTTAGCCACGATGCTTGCTGAAAAAGCCAAGCGCGAGGATATGTTTAAATCAAAAGCTTATGAAGCTATTGCGAGCAGGGAAGGTAACGGAGAAAAAGAAAATAAACAGCAGGCAGAAAACAAACAGCTCGGTGTCGTTGCCGAAAAAATGATGCAGGGGATTGCTGAAATGATTGCGCTTGATCGTCCAGACTTGCACCTTGAAATCCGTCCGGCCAATGCCTTTCAAGATGTCGAAGAAAAAATTGATTTTATCATAACTGCGAAAACAAAAAAACGTGGGGTCGGCATCGAGGCAAGCAACACAAGTGACAAACTAGAAAATAATTACGAGGAGAGAAACTACGGCATTCAGTTTACGGTCAACGCGAGCAAGACTGCACACAAAATGGATCAAATTGAAAAAGCCCGCGGTCGCGCAACGGATGTTGACGATATTCTTCTTGTTTCTATTGATCAAACGCTCGTTCGCAAGGCACTTGCTGATTGGAATAAAAATGGTCGCCACTTGAATGGCCCTTTTGGATATATGCCAGAAAATGCCAGACAAGTCATTGTTGAAAAATTATTTGAAGGGGTATTACAAAAAGAAGAAATAGAGAGTCTGCAAAAAGGAATATAAAATACCAGCAAGTTTTTAAGGTATAATATTTTACATGGAACCAAACGAGATTAAAAAAGAAGACACTCATTCGACTGAAGTTCGTCATGGACACGGCAAGGGGGATTCACCGCTACGAACTTATTCTACTGACTTAGCCAAAGCTGTTCGTAAAGACGAGATGGCAGTTATCAAAGTTGCGCTTGAACAAGAGCTTTTGAGAAAAGAAGAGGAATCGACAAATTCTCCTGCCTCTTCTAGAAACAAAACGTATATAACTCTTGGCATATTAATAATTCTTTTAACTCTTGGTGGAGTTGCGGGAACTTATTATATTAAAAAAAATCGCACACCTGATGTTGTAATAACTGAAACCAAAATTCCTACCCTGATTAACGCCGAGGGGACAACGAGTATAGAAGTAGGTGGTCTTGCTGATAGTAAGATTATTGAAATAACAAAAAGCACTATTGCAAATGTCGCCGGACAAGAAAACCAAATTACTAACATCTATTTTACTGATTCACGCTCTGGTGCGAAAAAAATTATTCCGACGAATGAATTCCTAGCGGGAATGAAATCGGCAATTCCACAGGCGCTAATTCAAACTCTTTCTGCAAACTTTATGCTCGGATTGTTTACAAAAGATAATTTACACCATCCTTTCTTGATTTTAAAAACCAATGATTTCCAAACTGCTTTTGCCAATATGTACGATTGGGAGAAAAATCTTTTCAGCGACTTTTTCTTACCATTTAGCCTACCTAGCAATGCTGATAACTTCACAACCAAGTGGACCGACTTATTGGTAGAAAATAAAGACACGAGAGTATTAAAACAAGATGATGGGACAATAATTTTGCTTTATGGATTTGCTGATGATAAAACCCTAATTATCACCGATGGCCAGGAAAGCTTCAAAGAGGTAATAACTAGGGTTCAGAGCACCAGATAGTTTCTTATTGATTTCAACTGTTTGTGGTATAGTATTCGATATGAAAAACGACGCAATGCGCAAAAAACTAGAAGAAGAGAAGGTTATTTTAATCAATGAATTGAAAGAAATTGGTGTCGTCGTTGATGCCGAAACAGGTGACTGGGAAGCGGTACCGGAGAAGCAGATGCCGACTGCAGACGACAATGACCTAGCTGACAAGTTTGAGTCTTACGAAGAAAGAAGTGATATGCTGAAAACCCTCGAAACACGTTTCAGAGAAATCACTTCCGCACTCGCAAAGATGGACAGCTCGGGTTTTGGAATTTGTGAAGTCTGCAGAGCTCCGATCGAGTCCGACAGAATGGAAGCCAATCCAGCAGCTGGTACATGTAAAGCACATATGAATAAGTAGTTAAACGAAAAATCCCGCATCGAATGATGCGGGATTTTTCGTTTATAAATTTCTTTAGAAAAAATTTATCACGCCTTCATCTCACCTAAATAAAATATTCGTATGGCATTTTCAAAAGTATTTGGCGCACAAGTCACAGGACTACACGGTAGTATTGTCAGGGTAGAAGTCGACCGCACTCGCGGATTACATACATTCAACATTGTTGGACTAGCCAGCAAAGCAGTAGATGAATCACGCGAAAGAGTATCTTCTGCTTTAAAAAATTCGGGTTTTGAAAATATAAAATCTCAAAACCAAAAAATAATTTTGTCTCTTTCTCCGTCTGACTTACGAAAAGAAGGCTCTTTTTTTGACATAGCAATGGCCATTGCGCTACTCCTTTCAAGTGGCGAGCTACGCGCTAAAACTGATGAAATAATTTTTGTCGGAGAACTTTCTCTGGACGGTAGCCTGCGTCCTGTTCGCGGAATATTGCCGATAGCGATTGAAGCAAATAAAGCTGGTTTTAAAACAATTATTGTCCCGCAAGAAAATGCAGACGAAGCCAGTTTGGTCGATGAAATAAAAGTATTTGGCGCAAAAAATATAATAGAGATTGTTTCAGCTTTAGAAAAAAACATAATTCCGGAACACCACCGCGACGACGTCGATATTATCACAGAAAAACAGGAAATAGACTTTGCGGATATTTGCGGACAAGAAAGTGCAAAGCGTGGACTTGTTGTTGCAGCTGCAGGAGGACACAATGTTCTTATGTTCGGACCTCCTGGAACAGGTAAAACAATGCTCTCAAAAGCTTTCGCCGGAATACTACCACCACTTTCCCGGGCTGATGCGCTTTCTGTAACAGGAATTCATTCAGCTGTCGGCAAACTAAAACAAACTCTTATCAATTTTCCTCCTATCAGATCGCCTCACCATTCCTCATCTTACACAGCAATGATTGGCGGAGGTGCTTACCCAAAACCAGGGGAAGTTACCCTCGCACACAAAGGAATCTTGTTTCTTGATGAATTCCCAGAATTCGACCGTCGAGTAATAGAGTCACTCCGAGAACCACTCGAAGAACATGTTGTAAATATTTCAAGGTCAAAAAATTCTGAAACTTTCCCTTCACATTTTATTTTAATAACCGCAATGAATCCCTGTCCATGTGGTTTTTATGGCTCAAAAATACGCAATTGCTCTTGTTCTCCCTACGACATTATTCGTTATCGAAAAAAAATATCTGGGCCAATATTAGACCGAATAGATATAACCTTGCCGATTGAACATATTTCTTATGACAAATTGAGTGAAATAAATAAAGTAATAGGAAAAGACAAAGCGATGACCTCGATTGAAATACGCGAGCAAGTGATGTGTGCCCGAACAAGACAAAAACAAAGACTGCGGTCGCTTGGTATAGACAAAGAAACAAACTCCGAACTCAATTCAAAGGAATTGGAGAAATCAGCTCCACTTTCAGAGCCAATCAGAATGCTTTTAAATTTAAGCGCGGAAAAATTGGCACTTTCTGTGCGCGCATATCATAGAGTAATTCGTATTGCTCGAACTATTGCGGATCTAGAAGATTCAGAGAAAATATCCGAGCGCCATATTCTCGAAGCCTTGCAATATAGACCGAAAATTATGAACTAAAAAACCTTACCTGAGAATTTATTCGCAAGACTTCAAGCAATTGTTTGGCGCACCGCGAACTTCATAGTGAACGTGTGGTCCAGTAGAGCGACCAGTTGATCCAACAAGTCCTATTATCTGACCCTGAGTCACAACTTCGCCGATTTCAACTTTAGTTGATGTCATGTGAGCATACAATGTTTGTATTCCACCTTCGTGCTCAATGGCAACATATTTACCATAGCCACCATTATAACCAGTCGGTTTTACGAGAATAACTGTGCCGGAAGAAGAAGCTAAAATAGGTGTTCCTATTGGAGCAGCAATATCTATTGCCCACTTGTCGTGCATCCCCTGGGAAAGTCTTCCTATTCCAATTTCTATTGGACGGATAAAATCTGAGCTATCGCCAACACTTGTTTTTGGCCTAACAAGCGTTCCAAATATTGGAGACGGGGCAGTAGGTGTGTCTGTTTCTTGAATATCCAATTTTTCAGGAATATTAATTTTTTCCGGAGTAATTTTTACTGGAATAGTAGTTGTCTTAGCTTGAGCAGTCACTGTTTGAGGCTGAGAAAGTTCTGCCCCTGGAATAATTATCTTTTTACCGGCAATTAAAGTTTTGTCGCTTATATCATTGTAGTCGCGAATATCTGAAATCTCTGATCCATATTTTGTCGCTATGTCCGAGATAGTGTCACCTTTGCGTACAGTGTACTGAATACCGGAAACAGGTAAAATAGCCAAAACGTCACCTACAACGAGCGCACCCTTTCGGTCTAGGTTATTTGCCCAAATAACAGTATTGATAGAAACTCCAAATTTACCAGCAATCGACGAGATAGTGTCTCCGCTTTTTACTTTATAGGTTTGAATAGTTACGTTCCCCGTGTCTTCGGACACAGAACTGTTTGAGGAAAAAGATTCTGGATCGTCTGAAAGAGGGTTGTCGTTTGCAATAAGAGCTGACTCATCCGTTATATTATCAATTCCGCCCTGACCATTTAAAGTAGGAGAGAAGGATGCTTCCAAGATTCTCATTTTTTGAATTGGGGTCTGATTTTCAACAACAGTCTTGCCTGAAGCTGTTTTAAACAAAGAAAATACACTAGCTTTGGCAATGCCGACGGAGGAAGTAGAGGCGACTAAAATTACCGCAAGTGGGAAAATACTAGCAGAATTTCTAAATAGTCTTATGAATGAAGGGTTTTTTGACGAACCCGGCATTTTTTTAGGTGAGGGTAAAATAAGCCTAATTATTTTATTCCTTCGATTTGCTTCTAAAAAAGGATGTTTTTCCTTCCTTTAGAGCGCGTAGAGTCCGACCATAGGTGCTCTCCGCTACAAAACAAGGAATATAAGGGTATTTCTGGACTTTCTGAAAAAAGCGTTATTATATAAGGCTTTTATGCAACCGTAATCAACGTCTTTCCTGTGGTAAAGATATGGTAACGCGCCAAAAAGCTGGAGTCAACGGGGTGCGTGTGTTGTAATTTTTCTTGCAATTTTGCAGATTTAATATTTACCAACATCTTTTCCGACAACAGCAGGCTTCGGCTGATATAATAAATGACATATGACACACGAATTCACTAATGACGATGGTGCCCCCGTCAAAAACGAGGAAGCGACAGCATCCCCGACCGACAACAAAGAGAATCTTGCAAATATTTCGGACGAAAAATCAAAACAGACAACTGCCGTAAACGACGAACTGATCGGTCTTGAAATGTTACTAAAAAGCAAAGAAGCCAGCCTCAAAGAAAAGGAAGGGAAAATAGCAGAACTGAAAGGGCGAATAATGTCCTCAATAAACATCGCTCCTTTAAAAGAAGCAGGAGAAGACCGTGAGAAAAAAGCAGAGGAGTATATCTCAAACGAAGAAATAGAAGCGGAAATAATGGAGCAATTGAGCCCACTTTTTCAGGCAAACAAATGGGAGGTAAACGAATTTAAAATCTCTCCCTCGAGTGATAGTCTCCATATATATTTATCGGTAATGACAAAGAACGGGCTTTCAGAAAAAGTTAATTGCTATGTTAAGCTAAGCAATGATGGTCTTGGAATTTCTCCGGTTGAGAAAAAAACAAAAGTAACCGTAAATAATATTTTTATCAAGAAAAAAATAAAGTCGGAAATCGAAATGCCCTTTGATGAGATAACCAGAAACATATTAGAATATCTCGAAACAAAAAAGTATAATAAGAAGGTTAAACAAATAATGATCTCGGGCGGTAAATTGAAAGTAATGTTTGCGTAAGAAATATGAACGAAAATAAACCACTCAAAAATGAATACGGCAATAACGATAATGAAAAAATCAATGAAGAATTGCGCAACTTGGAATCTGAAATAAATAACGACAAAAAAGATATTGAGGATTTGAAAGCAAAAAAGGAAGAAATCCTAAGCAAAAAACCGATTGACCCGATGAATATATCTGATGATGACATTGAAAGAATATCTAAAAAGATTGCAAACGAGGCTCACGCTAAATTTACCAACACTGAGAAAAAAGATGATGGTATTTCAGTCGGCAAAGAGACTATCGCTATTCCGAAAGGCCGAATACAGGAGCTTGTTGACAATGGGATGAAAAAGTCTGAAGCGATAGAAGAGGCAAAGAAAGAAATACTTGAAAAGTTAGACAGCAGTGCAAACAATCAAAATGAAACAAACAACATTAAGCAAGAGAAAGTAAAGCAAGCTGACAAAAAAGAAAATGTCGTAGAAGCACCAAAGCTGAAACTCGAGGGCGAGACATTTATTATCAACGGACAAGCTGTGACAGTAGAAAGTACACAGGGTAATGGTAAGTTTATGGTTCGTAGCATTTCTACTGGAAAAATTGAGCAAGTTGATTCTAAGGAAATAGAGAATTCCGCAAAAGAAAGGGACATTGGTCTGAAGGAAAAATTTAAAAATCGTTTTGGTTTTTCTGAAAAGGAGATCTTGGAGCTTGACCAAAATCCTGAATACCAAAAACTTTCTTTCGGACAAAAGCGTTTTGTGCTCGACTCACTCACCACTTCAACTATCGAGAAAATTGAGGAAGTTTCTGATAAAAACTACAAGCAAAAAACTGCCAGCAAGGGTTTTTTTGGCCGATTCGTCAACAACATGTTTAGAGAGACAAAAATGTCTGGCGTAAGGAAACGTGTTTATGATGAAATAAAAAATGGTGGTTACGAAAATCAAAAAGAAAGCATCAATGCTATCATTGCTCGCGCTGATGCGATGGGTGTACCAATGATAGAAAACGAAAAAGGTGAGCTTGAAGTACAATATGCGGAACAGATAACAGGAATGCTGAAAAACAACCCGAAGTCTCTGTGGGCGCAAAGAGCATTCAACCAAGCGGCGACAGATCTTCACAATATTCCGCCAGAGTGGGAAAGCGAAACAGCAACAAGAGGGCAAAGAGCAGAAGCTAAAGTTCGAAAAGATATTTACGACGCAAGGAGACAAGCTTGTTTTTCTTTTAACAAAGACGGCGGTGAGATAGCTTCAGAAGAAATGCTTGAGCAATCTTCACTTGTTGACTGCAAGGTAAACCTCAACAGACTGATGAATTCGAATCCGGGAAATGAGAAAATGCTCAACCAGCTCAATCGATATTCATCTGGTGGGATTTTAAAAAATATAGCTAAAGATCTAATTTTTAAAGAAAATCGTCTGACAAATATGGGAATTGGAATGGGAATAAGAGGTATAACAAAATATTTCGAAGTCGCAGGACTTGCTTCTGCCGGAATAGTCTCTGGCGCTGTCGGGGGAATAAAGGGATATGACAAGGCAAGAAACATGGTTCGTGATGACGAAAACAAACTCCGTCGCGGAGCGGAAACCGACTCCAAAGGCCGAGCATCGGAAATGCTCAAATTAGAGGAAAGAAGCAAAGGGGCAAAACACAATAGTTATATCGACAAAATAAATGGCATTATCAAAAAAATCGAGACGGCCGATGAAAAAGGTGACGAGGAAAGTGCTGTGTTTTATAAAACAATGCTCAAAAATCGCGTGGACTATGCGCTTGACCGAGCTAGTAAAGGTAAAGTTACTTTTGGCGACAGCAGTGTTCGTCTGGGAAATCAGGCAGCTTTTACTTCTGCGATAAATATGGGTGCTTCATATAGTCTCGCTGCAGACCCGAAAATTATGGAAAAATACCAAGAGCGAATGACTGGTCTTATTGAAAACGATCTTTCTAAAGATGCGGGAAAAAGAGCTGAGCAAAAAAAGTTTGTCAGGAATTTTACCATCAGAAACGCCGCTCTCGGCGTCGCATTTGGAATGGTTGGTTATGCCGCCAGAGATGTCATAAATGCACTTCGTGAAGCCGGGGGAGTTGAGCATATTGCCGAAGCAATAAAAAATACTGGCACTGTCCCTGCAACGGAAATACCAAATACGACTATTCCTCCACACGAACCTTTTACTATCAAACACGAAATCCCGGGCGATGCCTACATAAAGAAAGGCGAGGGGATTGAAAATGCGCTCCGTAGGCAAATCGAACACAATCCTGATATGGCAAAAAAACTTGGTTGGGACGGCAAAACTCCACTTCACAAATTCTCTGGTGGTGCTGCCCACAGACTTGCCACAGAAGAGGGTTATGTTGATCCAAAAACTGGAAGCGAGACTCGTGTAAGGTTTACTGGTGACAAAGATTCTTTTTATGAAATAAAAAAACAAGCTGACGGTTCTTATGACATAGAAGAAGGAAATGGTAGTACTTACGCTGATAGCGACACCAATGAATATATTTACAAAAACGGAGTTAAAACTGGGGTCATAGAACAACAAAGTTTGACTGGCACTGAAGTCGAAACAAACGACGGAAATATCGAGGCAAACGACGCCGTATCTGAAACAAATGATGGAACGGTAGAGACCAACGATGGTAATATTGAAACCAACGACGGCAATGTCGAAACTAAAATCTCACCAGAAGCAGAAAGCCATGCTTCTTCTGTCGCAAAAGTTCAATATGGAAAATCACTCAACAATAGTGAGCACGTCGGAGATGGTACAAGACACAGAAACTACCTCACGCCACAAAAATCAGACAATAGTCAGTGGGAAAACTATGTAGCCAACAAAAAAAATCACGGCTCAAATTATTTAACACCACAAGGCCAAAATGCTTATTACCAACAAGGCAATTCTGAAAACTTTATACAAAACGATAAATTTGGTTTTCCTCGTTCACACAACGGTGAGTATTTCCGAACAGTGAAAATCGACGGGAAAGATACTCTTGTGAACACACATAGTACAAATGTTTCAAGTATGTTTGATGGAAAAGTAAATAGACAATATAGTCGACTTATTGGTGATACATTTGGTGAACGCAACGCGATGACGGGTGATGTCGAAGTCAATCGAGAAATAAATAACATGCTTCGTTCAAACATAGCCGAAGATGATATTCATTCTAAAGCAGGTGAAAATGCCAGCGAGAATGCGAAAAATTATTACAATATTATCCAAAGTGTCCACGAAAAATCCGGACTTGAACCAAGAGAAGGCGAGCCAACAAGTCTTTACATCAGAGAAGCGCTCCAGAAAATGAAAGATGACGGCGTAAATATCAGAAAGTTTATTTCAAATATTCTCGACCATGATTCCGTAAAACATATCAACAAGAATGTTGTCGACGATGTCTATAGATAGTAAGCCTGCTGATAGTGTATAGTATCTCCATGCGAGATATATTTGAAGGACTAAATGACAAACAAAAAGAAGCGGCAAGTCACATTGACGGGCCGCTTTTGATTATTGCGGGGGCAGGTGCAGGAAAAACAAAAACGATAGTTCATCGTATTTTAAATATTATTGAGAAGGGGACAGCGCCAAACAACATCCTAGCGGTAACTTTTACCAACAAATCCGCACGCGAAATGCGCGACCGAGTACGCACAGAGATACCAAGAGAGATGCCGATGCCTATTATGGCGACATTTCATTCTCTCGGAGCTATGATAATGCGTGAACACGGGGATGTTCTTGGTTTTTCAAAACACTTTAGCATTCTTGATCCAGATGATGGACTTACTATTATTAAAAATATTCTAAAAGATTTGGGGTATGACCCGAAAGATCACGACCCACGAGGACTGCGAGAGAAGATCTCACGCGCAAAAAACGAATGTCGAACAATCGAGGAATACAGCAGTGTTGCGAGGACTCCGATGGATAAACTGGCTTCACAAGTTTGGGGTTTTTATCAGGCTGAACTTAAAAGACAAAACAGTGTCGACTTTGACGACTTGCTTTTGTTTCCGCTTGTAATTTTCGAAAAGCGACCAGAGATTTTGGAGTCTTATCAAAATCGTTATCAATATATACACATAGATGAGTATCAGGATACAAACGAAGTTCAATATCGTCTGGCAAACCTTTTGGCAGCCAAGCATCAGCGTTTGTGTATCGTCGGAGATGCTGACCAAACTATTTACACCTGGCGTGGTGCACAGATAGAAAACATTTTGCGTTTTGAAGTAGACTACCCAATAGCCAAAGTGGTTTTGCTTGAGGAAAATTATCGCTCGACTAAAACTATTCTCGAGGCAGCAAATGAAATAATAAAGAAAAATGAAAACAGAAAAGAAAAAAATCTTTTTACTCAACTTGAAAAAGGCGAGCCGATAACAACATTTGAGGGTTACGATGAGCGCAACGAAGCAAACTTTATTGCCGAAAGAGCAGGCGAAGCAATCTATGCTGGAATTCCCGGAAAAGAAATCGCCGTTCTTTATCGAACCAACTTTCAATCACGAATACTGGAGGAAGCAATGCTCTCGCACAATGTTCCTTATACTGTTCTTGGTGTTCGTTTTTTTGAAAGACGAGAAGTGCGAGATTTGCTGGCATATTTGAGAGCAGCGCTCAATCCAAAAAGTCAGGAGGACATAAAAAGGAGTATCAACATACCTGCACGCGGTATCGGAAAAGTTACTCTTGCAAAAATGTTTGGGAATCTTTCTTTTGATTCAGAAAGAGAAAATTCAGAAATGGATGAAAACACAAACAACTCAAATCATATTAGTATTCCTGCAAAAACCCAGGCAAAAATAGATGAGTATTTTAAAATCATTAAAGAAATCGGTGAATTTGCCAAAATAAATAAAGTTTCTGAAACTATCAAATTTGCACTCACTACTTCGGGTATTGAAAAAATGCTTAAAGAAAGTAGTGCTGACGATGTCGAGCGACTGATGAACCTCGAAGAACTCGTAACCCTTGGTATTCGCTATGACCATTTTTCGCCAGAAGAAGGCATTGAACAATTCCTAGCCGAGGCATCGCTCGCAAGCGACCAAGATGAAAGCGACCGTGACAAAGCTGAAGGAGTAAGACTTATGACAGTACATTCGGCCAAGGGACTAGAATTTGATACGGTTTTTGTGACTGGACTTGAAGATGGACTTTTCCCACTTCGTCGCGACGGACAAAGACTTGGCAAAGAAGATGGCGAAGAGGAGCGCCGACTTATGTATGTGGCAGTTACTCGTGCCAAGAAAAAGCTGTATTTGTCACACTCTATGTTTAGAACAATATATGGAAGCAAGGAGGTTCGTAGTTCTTCGGAATATTTATACGACATACCGGAGCCACTACTAGACAAAACCAATGGTGGCGGTGGAACTGAGCCAAATTATCGGGAAAAAACAATTTATTTTGATCTATAGTTGATACGGAAGGTAAAAAATATCACTAGCAATAAATATATTTATCTGAAATAATGCTATATTTGTAAGATAATATATGAGCAAATTTGCAAAAAGACCACATTCTGGAAGGAAAGACAAAAGAGCTGGTGTTTATAGAAAAGAAGACCTGCGGAGTGAGAGAGTTTTTTTAGCCGGAAAATCCCCATTCCTAGCCAAAAAGTCCCTCGGTCAGCATTTTTTAAACTCAAAGTCGGCTTTAGATAAGATAATCTCCGCTGGGGAAGTCTCTGCGGACGATATTGTCATCGAAATTGGCCCAGGAAAAGGGGCTTTGACAGAGGAATTGCTTAAATATGCTGGGAAAGTAGTGGCTATAGAGAAGGACGGCGAGCTCGTAGCCGAACTGACTCAGAAATTCTCACACGCGATAGACGGTTTTCGGCTCGAGCTCGCCGAGGGAGACATCTTAGGCTGGGACATAGAAAAGACCGTATTCAAGAAAAAAGCCTTAAAGTATAAGGTTATTGCTAATATTCCATACTATATTACCAATGCCATAATCAGGCTTTTCCTCGAGAGCGACACCCAGCCAGAGCGAATGGTTATTTTGATCCAAAAAGAAGTCGCCGAAAGGATAATTGCTAAAAACACAGCAGTAACTGGTAGTAAAAGTGGAACCGAAGGCAAGGAAAGCCTCCTTTCCATTGCCGCAAAAGCTTATGGTACGCCTAAAATCATAGCGAAAGTGTCAGCAGGATCTTTTACCCCTCCACCAAAGGTTGATTCGGCAATACTACTGATAAAAGACATTTCCAAGAAAAACTTCACTGGAATCGACGAAAAAACTTTTTTCAAGATTGTTCGCGCCGGCTTTGCCCACAAAAGAAAAAAACTCTCTGGAAACCTAACACTCCTCTATAATAAAGATAAAATTAATGCTGTTTTTACCAAACTTAAAATGTCTCTCGATACGCGCGCCGAAGATATAAACATAAACGACTGGAAAAAACTTGCAAAAGAACTCACAAAGTAGGTTATAATATATAGCATGAAATATTTCTTTATTGTCGTCGCAATTCTTGTCGGTTTTTCTGTAGCTACCAACAAATCCTCTGCATTTTCATTTTCTCCTCAATTACCATTCTTTGGAAAAGTAATATCGACAGTTTTACCTGGTGCAGTCTGTGCTCCAAATCCGCAAGTTGTTTTTTTGCTCAACCCTATTCCTTACTATGTTGCAAACCCTCTCACAACAAAAAAACCAATACCCGGAGGATGGATACTTGGCCTGTATGACGTAGTGCCAAATATAAAATCCTGTTTTGAAGCAGGAGAGATTCCTTATCCAGTCAGAAACATTACTATATACGGTGTTTCAAAATAATTTAAATTTAGCAAAAAAAATGATTGATAAAAAATATTTACCGAGTAAGAAATTTACAAAAATCGCAGTCACATCCGTTGCGACATTGGTAATTGTTTATTTTATTTTTTTATACTCAAAAACATATATAACATTAAAAAATCCTGAGATAACAACAATAAGTGTTCCAGTACAGGAATTGCTTGAGAAGGACACCGACGGCGACGGTGTCCGGGATTGGGAAGAAATCCTTTGGGGGACAGACATAAATTTACCTGCCACATTTAATACACCGGACAAAACCTACGTCGACAATAAAAAGAAAGAGATCGCGAGCAACAATAAGACTGAAACTGATTCTGTGGAGAAATTAAACGACACTGAAAAAATAGCCCGTGAATTTTTAGCTACTGTTCTTACTCTTAAAGAATCTGGTAATTTAAACACTTCGAATATTACCAACTTAGCAAAAAAATTTAGTGGTGACATCGGCAATCAAGCAAGCCTGTTAGAAAAATATGTTATGGCAGACATAAAACAAGGACCTGACACTGCAGTCGCAAAAAAAACATATTACGACAAACTAACAAAGGCTATGGCTACTGCCAAAAGCAATGGAATGGGTGATGAATTACAGACCATTGCCTCTTTTTTTTCAAACGACAACCAAAACAATGCTTCTCTTATAAAAATCGCTTCCACTTATAGTACTCTCACAAAAACTCTTTCGACAATGCAAGTTCCTGCCAGTGCTGTCGAACTACACCTTGCACTTTTAAATGAGAGTGAAAACATGTCTATGATTTTCAAAAACATCACAGAAATAAATGACAACTCAATAGTGGGACTTATCGCTATTTCACAATTTGAGATAAATGAGCCAAAACTTGAAAAAACAATAGCGAGCTTTATTACTTACTTTAAAAGCAATGGTATAATCAGATAACTATATGCAAAACATTTTTAAAAAAAGTCTTATTGCTCTCTTTTGTTTAAATTTCGCACTCTCGCCACTTTTTTTTAATGTAAAAAAAGCTGATGCTCAGTTGGGTGACATTGCTGTTACTGCTATTGGTTGCTCTGGTTTGATGGATAAAGTAACGAGCGCGATTTCCAATTTGGTTGGTGGTTTGACTGGGGTAGCTAGTGCTGTTCCTGTTTTAGATAATCCAGCAAATAAAAAGGAAGGTTGTCTCGATGCCATCGCTTACACTGCAGCAAAAATAGTGCTTGCCAAACTAACAAAATCAACTCTCAACTGGATAAATTCCGGCTTTGCTGGTTCTCCAACTTTTGTCCAAGACCCCGGCTCTTTTTTTGAAAGTATAGCAAACGAGCAAGTAAACAGTTTCACCGCAAAAATAGCCTTCAACCCAGAGCAGTATCCGTTTGGAAGGTTTACCGCGCAAAATGTTATAAAAGGAATACAAGGACAACTCGACAACAACGCCAAAATCAGCTCCGGTTTTGTTTTAAAAGACGAAGCTGATCCAAATAAACCCTACGAGGCACGCTTCGAGGCTTTCACAAACGACTTTCTTTACGCAGGTGGCTGGGATGGATATTTAGCTGTTACAGAGATAACTCAAGCCAACCCGTTTGATTCTTATATCAGTGCCGTAAATCATACTGGGCCAGTTGTAAGTGCGGCCATTAGCCAAAAAAATCCTGTTACGGCAATTGTTGGCGAACTCCAACAAGCTAGTGGTTTCCTTTCTTTGAAAAAATGTGGCAAACCTATTTGGTATGAAGACCCTAGTCGAGATACATCCTTCACCTTGGCACAGGCAGAAGCACAGGCAAAAAATGACCCAGCAGATGCAGATACACAAGAAGCAAAAGATTGGCTCTACTATCACAAGTGCGAAAAATGGGAAACCCAAACACCTGGAACTGCTATTGCCGAACAAATGAATATTTCCCTTGGTGACACAAAGCGCCAACTCGAGCTTGCAGATGAACTAAATGAAAGTATCAGTGCTATTTTCGACGCACTTATGTCACAACTATTTAGTAAAGGAGTTAAAGCACTTTCGGGAGCTGACGACACAGGCTCAAATGTTAGCTCACTTGGGGGTTTTGGTTCAAATACAGGAAGTTCGACAATTGGTTCAACCTCTACTACAGGATCTACGGCAGAATTTGACCAATGGTACAACCAAAATCAAACTTTTGACCTCAAAGAAGCGATAGCTCCAGGAGGAGTATTAGATGACCCAGACTGCCAAATTCATTTTAGTAGCTCAACAGGAATAATATCGAACCCGGACGCTGTAAATGACCCTGCCTGCAACCAAGGACTCGCCGTACTTCAACATTCATACAAACAAGTACTCCAAGCACAGGATATAAAAATAAGAGAAACTATTCGCTGGATAAACTATGCTGACTATTGTATCCCCGGACCAAGAAGTGATTGGTATCAAGGAGCGTCTGAGGTAATCAACGGTCTTCAAGAAATATTTGAGACTGACCTTCCTTCTATTTCGGATACTCCAGATGATGCAAGTGATGTCGACCTAGCAGCCTTTTCACTACTAATACAGACTAAAATGGGTAATTTCACTGGTTTTTCTATTGACACCTCCGGCTTTACATCAAACCTTAATAAGGAATCAACTGCTGTCTATAACGCAATTAAACATATTTTGAGTGAGAAAATAGGTGGATGGGGCTACAAACAATACATTGACTATAAATACGGAGTCAACAGTCCATCTATGCCCACAATCACTGGTCTCATCAAGCAGGAATACTCAAAAAAAAGTCGATACCAAGACGTTCTTGCTGAAAACCTTCTAGCTGAACAAGAATCTGAAACTATGTTTTTGCGTTTAAAAAATATTTACAATAAAATACTGCAGGCAGAAACAAATTATGGAGTTGGTACCCCAAATTTTGATAAATTTATGGCTACACAATTGAAAGTTTTTGCACAACTATACCCACAGGTGAAGACTGTTGAATCTGTGACAAAAGCTATAACCGATTATGAATTAGTACTAGATGAAATATCTCTACTTGGTGACTATAATGGTGGACTAGTCAAAGACTGTGTGAATGAAACAGCAACACTGTCTCCGTATCCAACATCTCCGTACTACACACGCATGTTATACAAAGAATCTATGGCCAATGCCTCCGATTTCACAGCCCGAGGGTGGCCAACAACCAACCCGCTTTCTGGATACACAAATGCTCCCACTTTTTTACCTGAAGTATTAATCTCTGCGGGTAGCGGTAGTACAGGCGGTGGCCTTACTGGTTATATTTATATCGGACATTACGTAAACGGATCAAGCAATGCTACGCTAGACTATTTCGAGCGTAGTATAAATATTTACTAACAAACAACGAGCCGTTTCTTTTGTGATTTGATGTATAATTAATCTCGAATAATGAACCGGAAGCTAAGCATAATT
>CAYHBR010000004.1:0-63293 GCA_964354985.1 uncultured Candidatus Saccharibacteria bacterium
TACCCGCAGCTGGATTGTCAGTTGAAAGCATAGCTGTTACTGGACCAGTCTGGCCAATAACTGGGACAACTGGAGTTCCTGTTGTTCCGCAACCATTTGCGTTCATTGCTGTTCGGCCTTTTTGACCAAAGATTCCGTCGGCTGTTAGGCCAACTTTTGTCTGCCAAGCCTTTACAGCAACTTTAGTTTTTGCACCAAAGTTTGTTGTTTCGTAGCCTGTAGAACCAGCGCCACTTGCGATCATTGTATCTGTACACAAGTTAAGAGCTTTTTGGAGCTCCATAACTGCAGCACCCTTTGAACCCTGTTTAAGAGTAGGAGCTGTAAATGTGTAAGCCTGTGCAGTGCCTGCGAAGGCAAATGCAAATGCTACCAAACCCAAGACCACTTTCGCGGAGTTAGATTTTAGAAAATTAGACATAATATATTTATTAATTTTTATGCACGTTATATGAATTTCGACGTGCTCTCGAAAATTATTATTCGATAAGGAGCAAGATTCACAGTGTGCATTTCTCATGAATAATTTTTATTGAGAATTATTCAAACTCGAAACCAGAGTGCTTGGATAGTTTTACGCTATCGCATTTTGTGCGATTGGCATTTGAACAATTTCAAACAAACTGATATCTGCCTTGTCGACAGGGCCGATAAGGACCGATCAAGAAAACAAAAACAAAAAGACGGACAATTCCTCGGTATCAAGTTTCGCCAGCCTATGAAATTGTCAATGATCGAACCGTTATATAACGCAAGCTTTTCGTCGGAATCCTATCTCCGAAATCAGCAAACGTTAGAAGGCATATTAGCACATAACGGTGATTTCCGCCAGCTAATATGCTCATCAATTATAAGGCTATAAAACACTGATAACAAAGGATAACAAAGCGTAATCTGTGGATATGAGCCCAACAACTGGCACTCGGATGAGTACAGCAAAGATGACGATGTATTAAGGGTATGGTGACAATAGAAAACAATAAAAAACAAAATATATCTTTGTCAAATACAATACCGCCGGTGACAAATTCGTTGACTAAATAATCCGATACATACTCCAGCGTCGTTCGCCTATTCTTTCTATTTTTTTACTGTCTATCAAGGACTGAAGGTCGCGCTGAATGGTCTTAAAGGACACATCTGGAAAACCGTTTTTTATGTCGGCAATTGTTTTTTGTTCTTTGTTTTTAAGGGAAATAAGTATTTTAGATTTTCGGTCTTCGCTATCTGTGGATTTGTCCTTTATAAAAGATTTCGCCCCAAATGTTGGTGCTAGTGGTTTGTTGAGGACATTTATCAAAATTGGAGTTTTTATGTCTTTTATAACTTTTGTATGTCCTTTATATTTTTCCTGTGGTGTGTCCGATACGCCGAAAGCGTTTTCTCTATCTGTCTTTAATAGGCTCTCTATATCGATTAAACCCATTCGGCGTGACTCATAGCTACCGCCGAGTGCCATAAGCTCGAGCCTGAGCACTCTAAAATTCATCTCAGAGACAAGGAAAAGTGTCACACCGACTTCAAGAAAGGCGATGATCTTTTTTATTGTTGTATTTATTTCGGCAGTCTTTCTGTCATAACTTTCGCCCCTAGCTCCTGCTATGTCGTTTGCAACAGAAAGCAAAGCAAGACTCGACTGGCGAAGCTCTTTTTGAAGTGGTTCTCCTGTGGGAAGGATATTTGAAACCATATAAATAGCAGCCACGATGTTCCCTGCTCTTTTGGCAGACTGAGCAAGGGATTTGTCCATTGTCTCTATGGCGTTTTTGTTGTCTCTTAGAAATATGTCTTTTTGGGGCTCCATATGTCTTTTATTATAAACATATCGGACATGTAAGCAAGTATTTTAGTTTACTGAGAGTAATTGTATCTCCCTCGAGACGCGAAAAAACCCTGGTGGGTTTTTCCTATGTCCGGCACCGTCGCGCCTTCCAATGTCTCTCCGTAAATACAATTACTCTCAGTAAAACAATATTTATATTCCATGTTACAATGTTTAAATATAATAAATAAAATATGAAAAAAAAGATCGAAGAGAAGGCCAAGAAGCCGAACATTAAAAAGAAAAATCAGAATTTAGACGAACCAGGATTGAAGCAAGAAACCAAACAGACTATATACGCTGTTTTGGCTTTCTTTTTTGCTTTTTTCTTTATCGTTGCCGCTTTTGGTGGCGGAGGAATAGCAGGCGTTGGTTTTTACAAAGTTCTCTACCAACTCTTTGGTATTGGATATATTTTCTTGCCCATTAGTGCCATTCTACTTGGCCTTTCCCTTGTCGGAGAATATCGCGCAAAAGTTTCCACTCAGCACCTTGTCGCCTCTTTTCTTTTTCTTGTTTCCGGTCTATCTATAATAGACATCGCATCGACTGCTCATTCTGCCGGACTTGTAGGCAAGGCTGTCGCCTATCCTTTTGTTTTTCTTTTTGATAAGAATATTTCAATATTACTTTTCGGCACACTTATTATCATTTCACTTCTTATGCTTTTCGACAGAAAGCCCGCTCTTTTTTCTTTTGCAAAAAGACTTTGGGCTCTTATAACTGGCAAAAAAGAAATAGTTGCGGGTCCAGCCTTGTCGGCCGAAGAACAAAAGAAAATAGATGCCACAACTGCCAAAGAAGAAAAATCTATTCAAGACCAGATTACAGCGCAAAACAATGCGCAGAATAATTCAAAAGACGAATCAACAAAAAAGAAATCGGGAGACGAAGAACTCGCCGGCTTCCAGATCGCCAGTATTCGCCGAGAAAGTGCATACACTCCGCCACCTCTTTCACTTCTTGAAGGTGACCGTGGCAAGGCCAATGTTGGAGACATCAAAGGCAATGCCAATATCATCAAGCGCACTCTCGCCAACTTTGGCATTCAAGTCGAAATGGATGAAATCACTGTCGGGCCTTCTGTGACCAGATACGCGCTCAAGCCAGCCGAAGGCGTCAAGCTGGCGCGTATCGTCGGACTTCAAAACGATCTTTCACTCGCTCTCGCTGCTCACCCGATCCGTATCGAAGCCCCAATCCCTGGCAAATCGCTCGTCGGTGTCGAAATCCCAAACAAAACCAAATCAACTGTCGGACTAGCTTCCCTGCTTGCAGACGCCGAATACAAAAATTCCGACAAGCCACTCTTTATGGGTGTCGGTCGTGGACTTTCTGGCAAACCAAAATTCATCAACCTAGCAAAAATGCCGCACATGCTCATCGCCGGTACAACTGGCGCTGGCAAATCTGTCACTATCCACACACTCATTACTTCACTCCTTTATCGTCTCGGACCAGAAGACTTGCGATTTATCATGATCGATCCAAAACGCGTCGAGCTAACTTTGTATAACAAAATCCCCCACCTGCTTACTCCTGTCATTACCGACGCCAAGAAAGCCATTCTCTCACTCAAATGGGCAGCTAAAGAAATGGAACGACGCTATAACATTCTTGAAACCGAGGCCGTTCGAGATATTGATTCTTATCACAAGCTTGTTGGCAATCGAAAACCAAAAGACGGCGAGGAAATAGACCGTATGCCGTACATTGTTATAATTCTCGACGAGCTCGCCGACATCATGTCTTCTTTTCCGAGGGAGCTCGAAGCCGCAATAGTTAGACTAGCTCAGATGTCTCGCGCAGTTGGTATTCACTTGATACTTTCTACTCAACGACCGGAAGTAAATGTCATCACTGGACTTATCAAAGCCAATGTTCCAGCTCGTGTCGCTCTTAAAGTTTCTTCGCAAATAGATTCACGAACTATTCTCGACACTGGTGGCGCCGAAAAACTCCTCGGTGCTGGTGATATGCTTTTCATTTCAAGTGACTCTTCGCAACCTGAGCGTATCCAATCTGCCTTTATTACTGAAGAAGAAGTCAAACGCGTCGTGTCATGGCTTGGCAAAACATATGAAAACGAAGTCATCGGCGACATTGTTCTTACAGGAACGCCAAGTGTCGATAAATCTATTTTTGAAGCGACACTCGACTCTGACGACAACGGCGATGATGATGAAATGTACGAAGCTGCTCGTCAGACTGTCATCGAAGCTGGTAAGGCTTCGACTTCATACCTCCAACGCAAACTCAAACTTGGTTACGCCAGAGCAGCGAGACTTATGGACATTCTTGAAGAACGCGGTGTTGTCGGGCCAGCGGATGGTGCCAAGCCTCGCGAGGTATTGGAGAAAGGTATTGCCGAAGAAAGCGCCGGTTTCGGACAATAACAATATAATGATAGATCCCAAAGATTTCATAAAAATATCACTTCTGTCTCTCCTTTTTATTGGAATATTTGGTTATACATATTTTCGGAGTCGAGATGCTATTTGGGGTACAACTATTACCGCTTCGGTTTCTGACGGCGCAGTCCTAAGTTCAAAATTATTAAATCTTACTGGCAATGCACCACACACGTCGCTCTTTACGGTAAATAACAAAGAGCTCCTGCTCGATAAAAATGGTAATTTTGTCGATACATTGCTGTTACAAGACGGCTATAATATACTTACACTAGAAGCGAGCGACAAATTTGGCAGAGTGAAAAGCAAAGTTATACATCTCTTTATTAAATCTTTATAAGAATTTCATCTCTGTGGTATAAAATACCTGCAGAGATTTAGTAATTAATTTCCAATAATTTATGGCAAAAAAAGTAAAAGAACCAAAAGCACACGGCGGAGCAGTCGAAGACGCAATCAAGTCCATCCTAACCAAATTTGGTGAAGGCTCTATTATGAAGCTCGGAGACGCACCGAAGGTCGCGATAAATGCTATCCCGACTGGCTCGATTGGTCTTGATATCGCTCTTGGTGTCGGAGGAC
The DNA here is from genome assembly GCA_964354985.1 of uncultured Candidatus Saccharibacteria bacterium. GTDB lineage: Bacteria > Patescibacteriota > Minisyncoccia > Phycocordibacterales > UBA9973 > JAGOSA01. The sequence goes on from CAYHBR010000004.1 coordinate 4,816, forward strand.
TACCACGAGGACGCATCGTTGAAATATTTGGACCAGAGTCATCTGGAAAGACTACTCTCGCCCTGCACGTCGTCGCCGAAGCCCAAAAGCTCGGTGGTGTATGTGCCTATATAGACGCAGAACACGCAATGGATCCTGAATACGCACAAAACCTAGGCGTAAATATCGCAGAATTACTTATCTCCCAACCAGACACAGGCGAACAAGGCCTTGAAATAGTTGAGTCACTTGTCCGAACTTGTAAAATAGATGTCATCGTTATCGACTCCGTCGCCGCACTTACTCCAAAAGACGAAATCGAAGGCGATATGGGACAACAACATATGGGTAAACAAGCTCGCCTTATGTCCCAAGCTCTCCGCAAACTTACGGCTATTGTTGCCAAGTCAAACACTGTTGTTATTTTCATCAACCAGATCCGTATGCAGATCGGTGTGATGTTCGGCAACCCAGAAACCACTCCAGGAGGAAAAGCATTAAAGTTTTATACTTCTGTGCGACTCGACATACGTCGCATTGCTCAGATTAAAAAAGGTGAAGAAGTTGTTGGCTCACGCACTCGCGTCAAAGTTGTCAAAAACAAGGTTGCCGCGCCGTTTAAACAAACTGAGTTCGACATAATATACGGCGAAGGTATTTCGCTCGAAGGTGAAATAATGGCTCTTGGTGAAAAGCTCGGCATAATCGAAAAAAGTGGTGCTTCTTACACTTACCTTCCACCAGACGAGAAAGACAAGAAAGCCGAGAAAATCCCCCTCGCTCGCGGTTATGACGCAACGCGTCAAGCACTTCGCGAAAATCCAAAACTCCGCGACCAGATTTTGAAAGTAATAAAAAAGCGAATGAAAGAAGTTGTTTCCGAGAGTAGTGGTGAATAAATAAGTTTATAGTTTATAATATATTTATGGACGGATTAATTATAAAAATTAGTTGGGAATATTTCCTTGGAATACTGGGTGTATTAGTTATGCTTGCATGGTATTCTGGTAGCCGATTTTCTAAAATTGAAACACTGATCGACTCTGTTAATGAAAAAGTTGGCACTTTGTGGAAAGACAGATTTGCACCGAATAGTTCTCCTAGGCAATTAAACTCAGTTGGCATTAATATACTTGATGACAGCGGTATAAAAAATATCATTGATTCAAATAAGGTAATACTACTAGAAGCAGTTAGACAAAAGAAACCGAAAAATGCCTACGATGCAGAGCAAGAAATCTTAAAGACACTCATGGAACTGCCTGTGATTTGTCCTGAAACCGTAGACAAACTTAAAGACGGGGCTTTTAAAACTGGCTCCGACTTGGGTTCTTTGCTCTTTGTTGGAAGTATATATCTTAGGAATTTAATCTTTAAAGACCTTGGTTTCAATTTGGATGATATAGACAAGTAATATACAGGTTGATTTTTTACAGTAACTTGACTTATACTGGAATAAGATGGTATAATAAAGAAAAATATCAATTATGTTATTTACAAAAATAAAAAGCGAAATGAGCCCATCGTTCATTAGAGTGTTTGGTAATTATTTTGAACACACAATCAAGCCAGACTACGGAACAATGCTCCGTATGCAAGACTATGAGACAATTTATACGAAAAACCGTAGTAGTCTCAGGTGGGAGCCGGGACGACACAAATTGTTCGAATTTGGTCCCTATTCTTATCCAAGATGTTCATGCATTATTGATTCTTTCAAAAATCATACAGAAAGAAGGAAATACTGCATTAGTATTATAGAGAAAGAATCAGGAAATACCCCTATTCTTGAATACTCAAAGAATAAACTCTTTCACGAAAGAATTGAGGCGTCTATTAGATACTCAATGTTATTTTTAAGTGATGTTGAGAATATCAAACCACTACTTAATAAGGCATTATTAAGTTACGATATTGATAACAATGGTAGAATTGATTTCTACCAGAAAAGTAATCAGCAACGTATCATGGTCGCTGAGGCTATCAATCTTTTATCATTAGCTATCATCGAACACGAACTTACACAGTTCTAATTTAGAATTTGTGTAAGTGAGATCTTCAAAGCCCCCGGTTTTTTTGGGGGCATTTTTATTTGCCATAGTGCCCGACTTTCGCTATACTCTGCGGAGTTAGCCCACGGGCTATTTTTATTCGTAACAAGACCCAGATCTATGGCATTACTTTCATACAACGAAATTAAGGAAAAAAAGATTATCCTCCACGATGGTGAACCTTGTGAAGTAGTCGACAGTCATGTCGCTCGCACCCAACAGCGCAAGCCTCAAAACCAAGTCAAACTTCGTAGCCTTATTTCAGGCAAAACTTTTGCTGCTACTTACCATGTTTCCGAACAGGCTCCTGAAGCTGACACAATGAAGCGTGATGTAAAGTTCCTATACCGAAACAAAGGCGAATTTTGGTTTTGTGATCCAACTACCCCATCAAACCGCTTTAAACTTGAAGAAAAGCTTCTCAGCGACAGTGTTCGATTTCTAAAAGAAAATGAACTTGTTACTGCGCTCGTTTGGGACAATGATGACGAGGAGCAAATAATTAGTATAAAAATACCAGTTAAAATGACTTTTGAAGTCAAAGATGCACCACCTGCTATCAAAGGCGACACACGCACTGGCGGAAACAAACAAGTCACACTTGACAATGGTGCTGTCATCAACGTTCCACTTTTTGTTTCGACCGGTGACAAGATTGTCGTAAATACGGAAACTGGCGAATATACTGAACGAGTCTAAAATATATTGAGCATAAAAAACCCCCGAGAATGCGGGGGTTTAATTAAACTATTCCGGAAATGGAATACTACGCAATTCGTGTGCTGTGTGAACAGCTGGATACGAAACTGCAATGAGTTGATACTTCCCTTTTCGCTTCTCTACTCTAAGCACATAAGACTTTTGACATAGGTAGTCGTGAACAACTTTATCAAAACCGACCAAGTCCATAAGTTTTGGTTTTTCTTCTTCATATGACTCAACCAAATCATATATCTTAAAAGTGCGTTGTCCTTTTTTGCTCGCCGACATTTCTTTCAAGGCAGTCATTTCGACCACTCTTTTTGCATCATACATATGTTTTGCGCGACCGATGGTGTCGGCAAGTTTTTTGTACGAGGGATTGTGTTTACCCAAATGAATGTTTCCGATCAGGGCTTTCGCTGATTGCGGACCCACTGGAAAAGCTACTTTGCAATCTTTTTCTTTCGCATATAACTGATATTCTTTCAGTTCTCGAGTCGAAATAATTAGTTTTGCAAGATGTTCGTTTATTCTGAAAATATTACAAATACTTCCAGAAGCGATTTCGAGGCATTGCGTTTCCTGATCAATGTTCATTTCTTGCATTGTTTGCGAAATTGTTTTTGCTTCATCTTTGCCGTCAGCAAAGATATACCATTCGAGGTTTTCGGTGTTTATAAGATCTATCATTTTTTGGAGGTTTTAAGTACATTACCACAAGATGCAAAAAGCGCACGTTTTCGGCCTTGCCGAAAACGTGCGCTTTTATTTTTCTTCACTGACGAAATTTTAAATTTCGCTAACTTTACTTACTACTACTTCTCAAACCTATCTTACAATAAACGGAATAAGACCCATAAATCGTGAACGTTTGACTGCAAGAGCAAGCTTGCGCTGGTTCTTTGAAGAAAGTCCTGAACGCTTGCGTGGAGTTATTTTTCCACTTGGGCTAAGGAACTTTTTAAGTATGTCGGTATCTTTATAGTCGACATGCTTTATATTGTTCGCTGAGAAATAATCATGCTTCATATAATAATTTGTAATAATAATAAATTTTAACTTTAAAAAGGAATATCTTCGAGATTGTTATCGTCTGTTGGGTATTCGATAGTATCGAAACCTTCATCAGCTTTTGCTTCGGCTGGAGCAGGACTTCCACCGGCGACTTCAGGTCTCTGGTATGAGCCAGTAGTTCCAGGCTTACCTGTTCCACTTGGACCAAACTGGAAATTTTCAACTACTATCTCTGTGCGATAGTTCTTTTTACCTTCTTTGTCGTCCCAACTTCTTGTTTGAAGTCTACCTTCTACATAGAGCGATCCGCCTTTTTTCATATACTGAGCAATGAGTTCGGCAGGCTTGGCAAATGCTACGATATTGTGATATTCAGTCTGCTCCTTTTTCACTCCGTTTGCGTCCTTCCAGCTACGATTTGTAGCAAGTGCAGCCGACATAACCTTTATGCCTGACGGCAAGCTTTTGAGCTCTGGGTCGCGAGTAAGATTTCCTATGATTTGAACTTTGTTGAGATACATATAAGTTTTTCAAGTAAATTTGTAATGTTTCTACCTGCCAAGGTGATACGTTCTTATATTACTCTGTTACTGCAAGCTCTTCAAGTTTCTTTTCCATTTCAACCTCATCGATAGGAGTTTCTTCGGCATTTTCAACTTTTCGAGCAGGGCGCTTCATACCAGTACCGACAGCACGCTTGCTGGCGATAGTATTTTCACGAACTGTTTTGATAAGTAAGAAACGAAGAACATCTTCATCTCTTTTCAAAATTGCACTGACTTCTTCGTTTGTAGAAGGATCAGCTTCAAACTTCATCCAACCAAAATATGCTTCACTAAACCAAGTTTTCTTGTTTCCTATTGGGCGAGACATCTCGTAACCAAGAGTGATAAGACGAGGAAATTCCTCACTGATGCTCAATGCTCCTTTGCTTTCTAAAAGCTCCTTTATAGCACCAACCTTTGTTGCTACATTTTCTTCTGGCATATTGCCAACGATAAGATATCCAAGCTCGTATATTCGAGACTGTGAATCTCCACCTGTTTCTATTTCTTCCATAGTCTAAAGCCTTCGCCGTGTATATAAAACACGACACTAAGGCATAAAATTCTTGTAAAATGCTTGATTCTGTTTTTTGGACAAAATCAGCGTGCCCCGTTTCGGACCTAAGCGCTGGGGTTTTCAGTACCCCCGCGAACGTGACTTGGTTACTTTAAAGGAAAACTGGCAATTTGGCAAGAGCTTGTGTAATTAATTATTATGATAAAATATCGAGATGGAATTTTCAGTAGAAAAATTCAATAAAGTAAAACATGAGGCGGAAGATTTCTATTCAAAGATTATCTCTGTGCGTTGTCCGTATTTTGAAGAAAATGTGCATTTCAATGCTAAGGGCTTAGAACATTTAATCTTTAAAGAATGGAACAAAACCCGTCTTATCGCTGATCAATTCATTAGATTTAAATACTTAAATCTTGCTCCGGAAGTTATTAGCCACTCAAAAACACTTCAGGGCATTTGGATGACGCAGAAATTTGAAAGGATTAAAAAGAAAAGTGGGTGGCAAAAAGTTCTTAAACTAACAACTTTCTACGAATTCATTGCGATAATGGAAATACCTAATGCAAAAATACGTATTAAAATAATCGTGAAGCAAGTAGAGGGTGGCGAAAAATATTTCCTTAGTATTATTCCTTATTGGGGAACAAATAAAATTAATGGCGAGCGAATATTATTTAGTGGTAACCCAGAGAATGACTAACCATCAAAAAACCCGCCTAATGGCGGGATCTTTGATAGCACCTGGCTGCAGTTTATTTTAACCGCGAGAGAGGCGAACCCCTCACAAGTGCCAAATACAATATAACTTACCAACAATAGAATTACAAGCACAGCGTATTGCGCTTTGAATTTGCTATTTATCTCCAAAACTATAAAAATAGCCGTCGCGAGTGCCGACGAAAATCTGTCCTTTCCAGACGGCTGGAGTGGACTCTATACAAGCACCACCGGTGTGAAGCATTGTATTTGTTAATTTTGGAATTGCTGGATTTGAGAGGTCGTACTGCCTAAATCCACCAGGAGAACAGGTTACGACCAAAAGTTTTGCGCCAACCGCTTCTGTGCTCGCTGTGTCTGTGCCTGCGATCACAACAGGCGAAGACCATGCGTGCTCTCCAATATAGTCTTTGTTTGTCACACTTCCAGTTTCGCGATCGACAGTGAGTAGGTTTCCGGTGTGAGTCGCAACATATAGGTAGTTGCCAAATAATGCTGGGGTTGCCCATATTCCACCTTTTGCCATTTTTTCTTTTGGAACTTGAATGCCCCAAACATACGGATCACCTGTTGTTTGTGTTGTTATTTGCCCGCCCGTATCTGTCGTTTGTAAAATGATAGTTTGTTTGTATGGGTCGAGCTTGATAAGTTGTCCAAGTTCAGCCGAGCGAGCATTCATTCGCTCGAGCTCCGTTGCAACATAAAGCATTCCCTTTTCGTCAACGACAATCGTCGCGTCAGTGTCATCACCTACCCAATAATCAAAAACAATCGGTGCGATTCCTTCGGCGATTTTAGAAATATCTAAGCCGAGTATTCTCCCGCCGGAATTTGCAAAATAAACACGGTTGCCAAAAAAAGTTACTGAGTTTTCAATACTCACCATTTGATCACCGATATTTTTTAGCAGTTCATCATTCCAACCGGGCATTTTGAAAACTATTTGTGGAGCGATGGCAACTTTTTTCTCGGCAATTTTTTCGCCGCTTACATTCATATCGACAACACTGTCCGCATCTGAAACATAACTGCGATTTATTTTCATTGTAAAAAACCAACTGTTTTCACCGCCTTCAAAAAGAAAGTCGTTTATGACAACTGGGTTTCCGTCCCAGTCATTGTTCCATTTGCCTTTTACTTCATCGGCATTCAATGCCCAGAGTTCGGTGGGAATATCGCGGTCGAGCGCGACAATGCGGAGCTTATTGTCGCGCGAGCCGAAGTAGATAAGCGGAAAACCGTCTGGATCGAGAGTTATCGAGCCTTTTATAAGATCACCGGTTTGAAATTTTGGCCTTGTTTCTTTTCCTGTCTTTGCGTCCACAAAATGCACAGCACCATCGTATGCTCCAAAAATGACTTCAGTAATCCCATCTGGTCTTTCCCAAACTACAGGCTGTCCTGTCCAACCACTACCGCACCACTGCTTCGTCACTCCCTCTGCTTCCGAGAAGCTACACATAGGTTTTCCTATATTACCCAAAACATCTGTGCCTGGATAGCGCCAAAGGACTTTTGGCTCTGCTGGAAGTGGCCCAATACCATAGAAAGTGCGCGTCGGTGAACCACGAAACATAGTAAGTCCAACAACACTTCCCCACGGCTCCCCTATTTTTTTAAGACTATTTTCAATATTTGAAAAAGTCTCAGTATTTATATCCTCCACCTTTGGTGCAATTTGCTCTTTATTTTCAGTAGAATAAATAGCGTTAGAGATTTTATGATCAATAAAAAAAGCAGACAAGAAGCCTACCGACAAGAGTCCGGCGCCAAAAAATGAATACCTAAGAACTTTATTCTGAAACATTATGCTGGCATTATAGCAGTATTCTGAAAAATTGCTTGGCGTTTTCTATCATCGCCTTGCGAACTTCCTCCTCGTCCTCACCCCTTATAAAGGCAACAGATTTTACGATTTCGCAAACCATCCAAGGTTCGCATCTCTCATATTTTGTAGAATCATCCAAACTTAGTGATGATGACCGAGAAAGAGTACGGTACGGCTCTGGCATTGCAAAAGGCGCATCTGTTTCAGCCATAATTGCCGAGAGAGGAAGCATTTTTATCACTTCATCAAAGTCGTGCGAAAAAGTTATTGGCCCGTCAAATGACATCGTATGACCCGCATTGAGCGCTTGTTTTGCAATTTCAATATCACCAACAAAGAAATGGAAGTTAGCTTTAACTTCAGGATAATTTGAGAGAATTTTTAATGTCTCTTCGTATGCATCCATTGTGTTGCGACTCGGTCTCGCATGAATCATTAGTGGTTTATTAAACCGCTGTGCTAAAACAACTTGTTTTATAAATATTTCTTTTTGCACCTCAAAAAGTGTCTTGTCGTTTTTAGAAATACTTTCTTTGCTCATTCGAAAAAAGTCGAAACCGCACTCGCCTACTGCTACCACTTTGGGGTGTTTAACTATTTCCTCAAATGCTATTTCATCGAGGTTTTCTCCCGAATCATTTGGATGTAGCCCAACTGTTGCCCAAATATTCGGGCTCATTTCAGCTATCTCTATTGCCCTCCGAGATGATGCCAAATCAGTTCCGACACAGATAGTTGCAGTTCCCTCTTTCTCAATTTTTTTTATCGCACTTTCCAAGTCGGCTGAAAATTCCGGCAGATTGAAGTGAGAGTGAATGTCGATGTATTTTATTTCCATATTTACTATATTGATGTCTTATATTCTCTGGAACAAAGGCTTCTCTGGCTTCTTGTTTTCTTTGATTAAACTTTTTATCACGCTAGAGGTCTTTGGCATAAATGGCTCAAGGTAGAGAGCCAGCCCATACAAGTGAAATAGAACGCGATGAACATCTTCTTTTGCTGTTTCAGGATCTGTTTTAATTTTTTTAAATGGTTCGTTCTTTTGGATATCTTCATCGAGTGATTTTAGGTTTAACCAAATATCTTCCATTCTTTTTACAATTTCGAAATTCTCAAGTTGTGTATCCAAAACATCTCCGTACATAACTATTTTCTTTTCGTCGTCAGAAAGTTCTACTCCATACGTAACAGCCATATTCATTGTTCGCGACACAAGGTTTCCAAGACCATTTGCGAGATTGGAATTGTAGTGCTCTATCATTCCCTCCATAGTTATATCTGAATCCTCAAAAGAATTTGTATGGCGCAGTAAAATATAACGCAAAACATCCGAAGATAAATCCTCTGCGACTGGCTGGAATACACCGACCACATCATACGGGGAGATAACATTGCCAAGAGACTTACTCATCTTTTGTCCACCAGAATTTATAAAACCATTTATTATTATATGATCAGTACAAGGCAATCCGGCAGACAAAAGCATTGCTTGCCAAGTAAGTGACTGTTGACGAGTATTATCTTTTCCGCAATATTGAACCTTTTCGCCATTCTCCCAAAATTTTTCATAATTATTTTCGCCATCATTTTTATCATCTAAATTTGGCCAGCCTAGTGTCGAAATATAATTTGTCAGTGCATCAAACCAAACATACATAACTTGGCTCTCGTCTCCCGGAACAGCAACACCCCACGGCATTTTCTCTCGACTGCGTGAAATAGAGAAATCCTGTAAACCACGAGAAAGAAACGCCTTCATTTCATTGAAGCGAAAATCAGGAATAACAAGTCGTGGATTTTCTTCATAAAGTTTCTCGAGCAATGGTGTCACTTTCGAAAGTGCAAAAAAATAATTTTCTTCGTCAATAAGCTCAAGCTCTCTGTTTGGGTGAAGTGGACAATGTCCATTTTCATCGAGCTCCGAGTCAGTCTTGTCGAGTTCGCAACCAACGCAGTATTTTGCGCTGTATTTTCCTTTGTAAATATAACCGCGATTATCACATACTTTCCAAAGTGCCTGTGCGGCAAATTCATGGCCTTCGTCTGTTGTGCGGATAAAATTGATATCTTTTGAAATTCCAAGCAAATCAGTTAGTCCACGGAATTTCTCCGCGTATTCATCGACATATTCTTTGACATCTTTGCCGGATTTTTTAGCAGACTCCCAAAGTTTCAGTCCGTGCTCGTCTGTACCTGTATTAAAAAACACTTCTCTACCTGTTAGTTTTTTGTATCGGGCAATAGTGTCGGCGCGAATTATTTCCATCGCAAAACCAATATGTGGATTTGTATTCACATACGGCAAGGTCGTTGTTATGTAAAAAGGTTTAGATTTGTCCATCTTCAAATGCTACCTTTTTTTTCTCGACGTCGTCAACATATTCAAGTAATGCGACTGTAACTGGAATAGCCAAGATCAGTCCCCAAAAACCAGCAAGTTCATATCCTGCCAAAACTGACAAAATAACAACAAGTGGAGATATCCCGACTACCCGCTTGATAACGAGTGGCTGAAAAACATAGCCTTCTATTTGTTGAATTATAAAATATGAAACAGCAACAAGCACGGCAAGCTTTAGACCACCTTGCACAAAAGCAAAGCCGGCAGCCGGAATCATCGCAAGTGTGACACCAAAAGGAATGAGTTCAAATATTCCAGTTGCGAGCGCTAAAATAAGTGCGTATGGAATACCGAGCAAAGTAAGCACAATAAAAATCATAACGGCAACTATTAAACCTAAGATGAGTTGTCCTTTGAGCCAAAGCGCTATTTTGTGTTGCGTACGATCCCAAAGGCCGACTACATAGTTCTCGTGTTTAATGGGAGTAACGATTCTCAAAAACTTCTGGACGCCGTTTTCTTGGATTGAAAGATAGAAAGAAACTATGAAAATAAGAATGACATTTACTATTCCACCAAAGATTGCAAATAAAGAAGCAAAAAATCCACCAGAGACACTAGCTGCGAATTTTTGAATTGAACTCGTAAGGTCACTAAGAGATCCTGAACCTATAGAAGTCACAAAGTTTGAAGCATTATTTAGGTTGTCTGCTGTCCCCTGAAAACCAGGCGATGAAATATAGTTTGAAAGATATTCAAGCAAGCGCGAGGTTTCTGTTATTAGAAGCGGTACAAAAAGATAGAAAACGCCAGAGAAAATTAAAATCAAAATTGCATAAACCAAAATAACGGAAAGCATTCTTCCGATACCGATCTTTTTAAAACGGCGAATTGCTGCTTCGGCAAAAGAGGCAAAGACAACTGCGGTTAAAACAACGAGCACGATATTCCGCAAAACAAAAAGTGCGTATAAAAGTAACCCGAAGAGAAGTACACGGATAATTGTACCGGTTGATATTACGACTAGACGCTTATCTTCATGTTCCATTGCTTGTATCGTACACCTAAGGCAAGAACTTCTCAAGCTCTAGGCTGTCGGCCGTAGGACCGACAGCCGACAAACGGAAATTTTCCGGTTTAAATAATTCTCCTGCTACACGCAAGATGTCTTCTTTTGTGACCGCGTCGATCTTTCTCGATCTTTCTTCGGGAAGTTCGAGTTCATGATTGAAAAGGTGTGAGCTTCCATAAAAATTGGCAACATTTTCATTGTCTTCTAGTCCCATAAGCAAACTTGATTTACGGTATTTTTTCGCAAGAGAAAGCTCGAGATCACTAACAGGCTCTTTGGCTATTTTCTGAAATTCGGTGATCATTGCAGGTAAAACTATTGAAATACCTTTTGGGTCTAGTCCTGTTCCGCCATAAAAAACACCGTAGCCTTCAGCGGCGGACTGATTTGCAAAAACATAATATCCGTAGCCGAGCTCTTCTCTAATGCGCTGGAAAAGGCGCGATGACATTGTTCCTCCTAAAATAGTTGCCAGCATTCCTGCAATAAAACGATCGGGGTGATCGTAACCAAAACTTCGAACGCCGAGCAAAATATGCATTTGTTCACTGTCGTCTTTTTTTACTTTTACCCTGCCGTCAAATCCTTCGCCTATTTTTACAACAGGTGTCGGTTCGCAAACAACTGCATCATTAAAATATTTTTCAATTTCTAAAAATGCATCGTCGTGTGTCACACCACCTGCCACAACTACAACTGTACCAGCTGGGCTGTAATGTTTTTTATGCCATTCAACAAGTCTTTCACGAGTAACACTTCGGACAGTTTCTTCAGAACCGATAATAGGCCTACCGGCAGGCAAACCTGCGAAGACTAGGCTATCAAAAATCTGATCAACCATTGCTCTTGGTTCATCCATATACATTTTAATTTCATCAACGATAACACCTTTCTCTTTTTGAAGCTCAGCTTCTGGAAAAATAGAGTTGTAGTAAATATCAGCAAGTATTTCGAGGCTTTCTGCAAAATCTGGGAGCGCTGTCTTGGCATGATAGCCGGTGTATTGATTGCCAGTAAAAGCATTTATGTGTGCACCGAGCGCGTCAAATTCACGCGAAATCTGGAGCGCGTTTGGGCGTTTTGTGGTGCCCTTGAAACACATATGTTCTAAGAAGTGCGCCATCCCTGCATCGATGTCTGTCTCGTTGTTTGAGCCAACACGGGAAAGAATCATCGTGGTTTGACTGAGCGATTCCGGCATATAAACCGAAACCACTCGCACACCATTTTTAAGTTCGTGGGTTTTTATTTGCATGTTTTTGTTTTCTTTGGGGCGAAAAAATTCTTTGAATTTTTTCGCCCCACTGGCGGGTTGCCAGCCTAATCTACTAAAAAATCCTTTGCTTTATAAAAGAAGCAAGCTCTACGATAGGTACCCTTTCCTGTTCTCCATTGTCACGATACCGGATAGTTACAGTGTCTAAGTTTTCAGGATTTTCACCAAGTGTATCAAAGTCAACAACTATACAAAAAGGAGTACCGATCTCATCTTGTCTGCGATAGCGTTTTCCAATGTTGCCGTTGTCATCGTAACTTATTCGGCCGAATTCTTTTTTGAGCGCCGAGAATACTGCGCGAGCTTTTTCTACAAGTTCTGGTTTATTTCGCAAAAGAGGCGAAACAGAGGCAAGCACGGGCGCAATATGTGGCGCAAGTTTCAAATAAGCACGGGTTTCTCCTCCCATCTCATCTTCTGTATAAGCAGAAAGTAGTACCGCCAAGAAGGCGCGTTCTACTCCAAAAGATGGCTCAATAACATGAGGAACTATTTTCTCGCCAGTTTCCTCATCTTGATAATCTATTTTATGACAAGTAAGATCAAAATTGCCACGATAAGCAAGTCCGAAAAGTTCTTTCTGTCCAAACGGGTATTCGAACTCGAAATCTGAAGTTCGTTTTGAATAATGAGCCAAGTCCTCTTTTGGAATATCTATTACATGAACTTTCGACATATCAAGTCCAATACTTTCCATCCAATCAGACATTTCCTTTTTCCAATATTCAAATTGTTTTTCCCAATCATCCTCACGTATGTAATATTCTATTTCCATCTGCTCAAATTCACGAGTTCGAAAAATAAAATCACGTGGTGTTATTTCATTTCGAAAAGCTTTACCAATCTGAGCCATACCAAAAGGAAGTTTCGGATGATACGCATCTACTGTATTTTTAAAGTTTACAAAAATACCCTGAGCTGTTTCTGGGCGAAGATATGCAGTCGAAGCACTGTCCTCTGCTGCGCCAATCTTTGTTGAGAACATCATATTAAACTGGCGAGATTCACCGAGTGCCCCTCCACAGTCAGCACATTTTTTAACATCTTCTATCTGGTCTGTTCTAAATCTATGATTACATTTACTGCACTCAACCATTGGATCAGCAAAACCAGCAACATGCCCCGATGCTTCCCAAACTTCACTACGCATAAGTATTGCCGCTCGGATACCGTACATATCTTCTCGATCAGAAACAAATTTCTTCCACCAAGAACTTTTTATACTGTTCAACAATTCTGCTCCGAGATGTCCGTAGTCCCAAGCACCAGCGAGGCCACCGTATATTTCAGAACCCTGAAAAATAAAACCGCGTCGCTTGCAAAGCGATATTATTTTTTCCATTGTGATGTTTTTTTCTTCTTCTTTCATTTTTTTTAAAATTATTATTGTATTACTTTTTGTCCATTTGGCGGAAAATTTAGTTCGCCAGCAATGAGTGTCGTGAGCTTGATAGTTAATTTTCGAATTGGATTATTGGTAAACAAATCCGTTGCGGTAAATATTGCTTCGTTGAGCAGATTTGGAGTACTGCCAACCTGCGAAGTCGAGGGCTTTATCATTACTTGAAATGCCACCGTTTTAGCTGGGACAACAAACCCTGTTCCCCTGGCAACATTGCCAACATTCCAAATAACTTCTTTCGTCGTGTCGTTATATTTTAGATCTTCATTTGAGCCTGGGTCGAGCTTCACAAAAGAAACGTTGGCAGGCAGTGTTGATCTAACTTCACTCTTAGAGGCCTTATTGCTCGTATTTGTGATTGTCCACAATAAAGTATATGTTGTTTCAGCCCCAACCTTTGGTGGAATTGGTCCCAAATTTGTTATCGGACCAGTCGAGTATAGCGTCTTACCTGAAAGTTGCAAATCGGTGTTTATTTTAAAGTCCTTTTTTTCAAAACCATTCAATTCTTTCATAACAACGCCTTCACTAGGCTGGCTGCCTTTTATACTGATTTCAATAGTAATAGTTGGATCTGGAATAACGGTATTTGAGCCTGCCAAAAGTGAAAGTGAAGCAAAGCCCAGCGTGAGTTCACCTTTTGCTCCAGGTTGCATTGTTACAAATCCTGGCACTGTATTTACATCCCAAATTACTTCGCCGGTATTTGAGTCATAAAACCCACTTGATGTTATCGAAGCCTTATTTAACGCATTGCCGTAAATCTTAGCTCTTATTTCTACATTGTTTACCGAAGCAGGTAGATTGTTTGCCCACTTAATTTTAGTCTCGATTTTGTCTGAAGCATTTACTGCAAAAGTCTCCAAATCTTTTCCACCAAGAGTCAGCGTCGCATTTATAAATGGTTGCCCGATAGTTACTTCTTGAACAGTCGTATTATAAAGAACAGCAATCAGTGAGCCGTCTTTGGTATCGCTATCTCCTGCTGAAATTCGGAAGGCTTTTATATCGCCGTTGATTCCAATAACCTTGCCTCTGATTGAAATAATGTTTTCAGAGCCGACGGAAGTTTTTGAAAGTGGAAAAATATTATTTCCCAATATTGGACTTGGTGTTGCATCCACAAAACGAAAACCGGGTGGATAGTCGACTTTGACAATTGCATTTTTTCCAAGATGAGTGGATGCGACAGATGCTTTTATTTTCAATTCATAATCTTGCCCTGAAACACTCTCGGCTGGAGCATCTATCGAAAGGACGAGTGGCGCCGTATTTATTTGAATCTTAAAAATTTCTTCTTTGGTAAAAGTAGAAATAGAACCTCTGACATTGTATTCGAGTCTGGCGCGAATATCTTTGGTAGTTCCTTGTTCTCCGTACAAAATTACTGAAACATGTTCACTGACTTCTTCTCCTGGAGAAATAGATTTCAATGTTATGCGTTTTCGTTCATAGTCGCCGGCACTCGCAGTGCTTCCACCTCGTGGGTATTCTATTATCAAATCAGCACTGTCTATCGAAACAGAATTTTCATTTTTAACAATTACATCTATCGGCAACTCCTCACCACCTGCGGTGTAAGAATTTCCTAAAATTGTGATTATTACTCTCTCTGTCGAAACTGTATTTTCGCCAGTATAGAGCATTGCAAAAGCAAAAATAACTCCAATTACTAAAAATAAAACGGCGCCGACAAAAAACTTTTTGAATAAGGATGATGGTGCTCTAAAATTTATTATTTGTTTTTTTACAGGTTTCATTTTTTCTTCTTGCCATGTTTCTCCTACTTCAAATTCTTTGTGACTAAAAACTCCTTCTTTGTTTTTTCGAAGAAGTGCCTCGTTTTTGGAAAAAAGTTTTTTCTTGAGCGCCTCAAGACGGCTGGTTCGGTTGGGGTCTATATTTGGATTATTACTTTGATATTTATTTGGGTCTTTGATATCGTCCATAGCATTTATTTTACCACTAAAGCATCGTTTCGCGGAGACTGTTATTAACTTCGGCGACAAGTGATTCGCGGCGGAGTGTCACCTGGGCAAGGAGTTCGGTTGTAATCGGTGCTTCGAGTATACTTTTTTCGCCACTATCAGTGACATATCCGAGGTAAAAAAGGATACGGAATACTGCCAAAAGCTCGAGGGCAGAGGTGTCTATTTTTTTTTCTTGATTATTTTTTGATAGAAAATTCATGACCTCTATGAGTGCATCGTAGAGTGGCTCATTTTTTTCTTGCTCAGGAACTAGTCGGCGGAGTAGTGTCGCTATCCGATGAAGCACGGTAAGTGTCGCCATATCTGGTTTATCAAGACTCAAAACTAGGTCGGTGCTTCCCGCTCGATATGCGGCCTTGGTTGCGATAAGGTCGGTTTGGACAACCATATATGGCTGGAGCGCAAAACGGAGTTTGGAGGTCAGTTTTCGTACACCCCGCGCATCCGCCCGAACAAGCCCCAAATCCCTCGTGTAGAGGACAATTTGCTTGTCCGCCTCGCCCCTAGCGTATCCGCCAAGGACGATGGCTTCGGTGTGGTGGATGTGGTGCATATTGCTATTTTACTACATTTGACAAAATCCCTCGTTAAGTCTAATTTTAAAGAAAAACTTATGGAACAAATATGTCACACATACGACGGCTCTGAGTTTGCTCTTTCCCTCGGAAAATGCCCCGTCAGCGGAACTATTGGTTCAGTAGAAAAAACTGAAGCAATTGTGCGTTTAAAAGGAACAAACGAAACAGACATCTCTAGTTATATAGTTGAAAAAATTATCAACTGTGTCATTAGTCTTATTTTGCCAGGGAAACCAAAAGGTGCAATTGGTACTGAAACAAAACTTGAAATATCTTTTATTAATCAAGTCACGACTGATTCAAAAGATATACCAAAAGACAAGCTCAGACTTATTGATACTTGGAAAGTTTTGAACGCTCGGGAAGGCAGAGGAACATTGCACGCAAATGTAGTAAAAAGCAGTGTTGTACACGGAGATACCGGAATAATTTCTCTTGATTTTCAGTTTACATTTTTTACAAAAGGAATTGTTATTGGTCATGGTAGATACCAAATTTCCCCAACATCTCGATACAGCTTAGAATTTTAAACGGCCATTGGTCGTTTTTTTTTATTTCAACTAATAACTATCGAGGATTGATATAATAGACATTATAGTAAAATCCTTCGCCTATTTTTTTATACATTTTATTTCAGTATCTCAATTTTAAATATATTATCTCCAACTTTCACTTTTCCTCCATCGTTTTAAACAAAATATATCTGCAAAGCTACAGCAACAGCTCCGGTGTGGTGGATTGGGTGCATGTTTGTTTATTATAACAAATGAAATATTTAGCTGTTGACTTATTGCAAAAACAATGTAGTATGAACGAAACCTAAAAAATAAAAAATGGACACTATCTCTCACCTGAGCCACCCACAACTATTTAGTATTGAGTGGCTAATTATTTGTATTGCATTAGGTTTTATGATATACCTACTGCTCTCAATGTTTTCAATTACACGCGAAAGAAAAAAGTTATCTTTGCATAAAGAACGACTCGGACTCCTTATTAGAAATATGAAAGCAATGCCGATCAAAAATTTTATAATTTTTGATATGGAAGAAGTCCTGTCTCTTGAATATGTTAACGGGGTACCTTGCTACCAAAAAGATAGCCCGACATATAATGATGATTATATATTTTATGCAGGAAATAAACTAGTTTATGCAGGGCCGTATGACGACTACAATTTTTTCAATGAAGGACTAGAGATTGTGATCGATAATTCTTCAATCTTCTTCCCGTGGAAAGAAGATTGGAAAATGTGATAAAAAAATAGAGTACAAAAAGACTGAAAAACTTCAGTCTTTTTTTATTGTAGAAAATCTAGTAGTAAATGATTGTGACATTATTTGTTTACAGTTATTTTAACAAAGTTAATATTTCCGGTAATTCTTTTACTCCATCTTCTTCTGTAAAGTGCCCTCTATTTTCTAGTATATCCACCTTTGCATTAAGTTCATTTATAAATATATTTTTATTTTCATTAACGAAACCGTATGTGTCATTACTTGAAAGGAATACTTGTATGTTTGAGCAAATTTTGCCTACTTTTGCAAAATTAATTGAATGTTCTATCCATGGCTTCGCTAGATCTTGCGTTTCCTTATCCTCAAGATTATCAAGATTAAACCACCCGGCAACAAAAACAACTTTTGCGACTTTTGCCCCAATAGGCAGTGTCTCGAAAAAACGCATAATTGTTTGGCAACCAATTGAATGACCAATAAATAATGTATGTTCATCTGGCACCATAATTAAATTCTGGAGAAAAGAAACGCGTTCTTCTATCACTGGATGATCGGTGTTAGGCATTTCAGGTACAAATACTTCGTAACCGAGAAGTTCAAGCTCGTTTTTTATCCAAGGATACCAATCACTTTGTGGGGTACCGCCCCAACGATGTATGATGTAGGCTTTTTTATTCATATTTATAATTATATGTTTCTAAGTCAATGCGGGTAAAATCAATTAATTTTTTTGATTCCAAATCGTATGAGCAGTTTTGATAAGGGTTTTCTGGAACATCCAATTCCAATGGATTTTGCTGGTACACATACACTTGTCCTTTGAGTGGAACACCTGGGTAACACCAAAGTACCCATTCTTCTCTCCCCTGAATATATTCGTTTGGAAAAAATATTTGTTTTTTAGCAACTAGATAGAATAAAAAATGTTCCTCAAGAAAAAAATTCTCTTGCTCTGGAGTAATTTCACGTCCACAAAATACGGCATCTTCTTTAACATATTTCTGAAATAGGACATCACCTAGGTACCACTTCTTAAAATCAATAAAATTCTGTTCAATATTTGCACCCTTGTAATCTAAATATAGCTGATTCCAAACTTCATAAGAAAATGCTTGCTGGATTTGAAAGCGGTCTTTTTCTTTATTAAGTAGATTTTTAAAGCCATTATTATGCCTCAAAATAAGATTCATAAATTTACCCTTTAACTCCGTTGCTGGCTTTCTTGAGTTGAGGTAAAGAGAATCACCATAAACAAGATTTAGGCCAATTTTTGGATCAGATATTTTAGCAGGAGAAAAATGTTTTAAATATTCTATCAATTGCACTGGTGATTGGCCTGTTCTGTGTTCTACCCTAGCAAGAGATATTGGAAAAACCAAAATGCCATAACCTTTCGGGAATTTATTTATATCAAAGAAAGTGTTTTTTGGAATATTTTTCATTTTATTTCATCATTTTTAGTAATGCATCTCTCGCCTCGGGCAACTCATGCCAATTTGCTTTTCCACTGAGGTGCCCACCTCCTACAACTGTCACCAATTCACTATCAAGATGCTCTGCAAGTTTTTTACCTTCATCGTATGGAATGTTTGGGTCATTGTCGCCATGAATGACAACAAAATGTTTTGCATTACTTTTAATTTTTGAGAAATTTAATGGCTCATTGTAAAAAGAAGAAAGTACTCCAGATTTTGGTTTTCCAAAACGCCCAGAAACCAAAACGACACCCTCTATTGAATGAGTAGCTTGTTCTAGGTATCTAAGCACCGCTCTCGCACCAAGACTATGCCCAACTAAATATATTTCTATGTCAGCCTCAATTACATTGGAGAGCACAGTAATCCAACTTTCGCATGTAGGCTCTAGCCCAAGTGGCATTGGTAGCGCACACGCATACACACCCTCTTTATCAAGCTCTCGCATAAGCCAAGGACGCCAAGCTTTATTTGGCGATGAATCGAGACCGTGAATTATAAATACTTTTTTCATACTGCTTTCTTAATGATAAACCAATTCCAAAAATGTCGCGCACTTCCATTTATTTTTCCTGATCGTACAACTTTCCAGCCATGTTTTATAACCTCGTCTTTAAATTCCTTTTTGCTTAAAAAAGTAAAGTGTCTTGCGTCTTGTTGTGCATCTCCAGGCTGAAAAGGAAACGGTATGTAACCAATGGCACCAGACTTGGTTAATGCATTAAGATTTAAAAAGACAGTACTCCAGTCCTGAGGTGGAATATGCATCAGTATTGCACCCATCCAAAATGCATCATACTTTTTATGTGGTAATGTTGCTTTTGCAGTTATATCGCCATTAACAAATGTTTGATTAGAAAAACGTCGTTTCGCAATAGAGATCATTTTTTTACTAAAATCGAGACCCGTGTAATGAAGATCACTCCCCATGCCCATAAACAGAGGTACATGAATTCCCCACGCGCAACCAATATCAATCACATTATTTCCTTTTTCAAGCATAGACCTAAAAAGTGGAAATCGTTTTTCGTGAAAAAAAGAATTGGTCTTTTCCTTTGTCCAATTTTCAGCATTGTCGTCGTAGTACTTTTTATTTTGTTTCTGAATTATAATATCTACCATTTATTTTTCTATCTTAACTTTTAATATAGAATCGGCGATTTTAACCTCTTCCCCATCATTTACATCAAAACTTATTTTCGAAACCATGACAGTTTTTTTGATATCATCGACAAATTTTTCAATCAAGTTTCTGCCTGATTCATCGGTTTCTATAATTAGTGAAATCGTATCAGACGGAGTGAGACCAGAGACCCTGCGCATATCCTGCAGCGCACGAATGAGTTCACGGACATTGCCTTCGGCGCGAAGCTCTGGGGTGATCTCAGTATCAAGAACAAATATCGCTTCTTTTTGAGCATCATCAAAAAATGTAAAATCAATATTTTTTACATTTATTTCATCTTTAATAATTTCTAGATAATCAACCCAGTTGTCAGATAGTGTTATTCTATTTTGAGAAATCACAAACCTCGAGAGTGGTTGCCTCACTGGAATTTTATTTTCCTGACGAGCAGCCAGTGCTTTTTCAACAATGCTTCGCGCGCGAGTCATATCAGAGATAACATTTTCGTTTACTTTGCCTGCAACTGGCCAAGTCGAAAGGTGCACACTTTCGGCGTCTGCATTTTTTTCGCGTGCGAGATTTTTTTCGTCTCCAACGATTTTCAATTTCTGCCAAATATCTTCGGCGGCAAATGGCGCAAATGGCGCGAGTACCTGCGAAAGTTTTTTGAGCACTATATATAATGTCTGCTTTGCATGTTGTGTGTCGATTGTGTCGCGTGTATTTTCTGCACCTTCATTTTTTGTATAATCATGTTTCAATCGGTCGCGCGAACGGCGCAAATACCAAGTCGACATGTCACCAATAAAATCACGAATTGCACGAACTGGTTCGATCATTCGGTAGCCATCGAGTGAATTTGTTGTTTCGGCAATCAATTGATTGAGACGTGTCAAAATCCATTGGTCTAAAACATTTTTGGATTTTTCGACAGCACTTTCTGCTGTTGCCTCAAGCACCACATCTCGATAGAGTTCGTAGAAAGCCAAGACATTGTAAGTCAGTCCAAGCGTTTTACTTGCAAGTTCACGCACGACTGCTTCATCGTAGTTTTTTCCTTCGCCTGGCTGGTTAACTGAGAACATCCAGAGACGCAAAACATCGACGCCATATTTATCCATTTGCTCCCACGGATTTACAATGTTGCCGATAGACTTCGACATTTTTTTGCCGTCTTTGTCGAGCAAGTGTCCGAGACAAATAACATTTTTGTACGGCGTTCCGCGACCCATGAGTACACCGACAGCGAGCAGTGTGTAGAACCAGCCACGAGTCTGATCGATCGCTTCTGAAATAAAGTCAGCTGGGTAGCCTTTCGTTTCGATCCATTCTTTATTTTCAAATGGATAGTGATCTTGGGCAAACGGCATCGAACCCGAGTCGAACCAAACATCCATAACTTCCTTGACACGACGAAATTCCTTGCCATCTTTTTCGAGCACAATGTCGTCGATAAATGGACGGTGCGGATCTAGCTCAAAATTTTCGTTGTGTGGAAATGGCGCGAAGTCAATTTTTTTATACTCCGCATTTTTGAAATAATGATAACCGGGAATTCCTGAAATAGCATCGAGCGACTGCTGTGGCGAAAACATTTTAGCTGAAGTATCAAGTAGCCACGCCGGACCACCGTGTGTGACTATCAAGATCTTTTTGCCACTATACTTAGTTTCAATATCAAATATAAAATCGAGCACACGCTTTCTAACATCAGCATATGACTCACCACCAACTGGTGCAGTCGTAAAATACTCAGCTGTTTTTGGAAAAGCAGAGTGGTACTCATCCCAAGTTTTTCCATCGTAGGTCTCACCGAGTTGAAATTCGATCAAGCGAATATCCTCTATTACTGCACTCGCGTCGAGGCCAAAAATTTTGGCTATTTCTTCAGCGGTTTCTTTGGTTCGACTGAGTGGTGAATAGAAAATATAATCGAGACTTGTTTCAGATCTTATTTTTTCTGCCGTATCCGCCACTGTTTTTTTACCATTTTCTGTGAGGCTCGATTTTTCACTGAGTTCATCGGTGATAAGATTTAGTAAATTTGAATCTGTCTCTCCGTGGCGCACTGCGTAATAAGTATTTCCACTACGCTTTGTAAGTTTTCGAATAGTCTCAAAAGAGTCGGCAATTATTTTTTCGCCATCCTCGGCAATCCAAATCGGCAGAGGTGTTCCCCAATATCGTTCGCGTGAAATTGCCCAGTCTTTGACTTCGCGAATCCATTCGCCAAAACGACCTTCTTTGATATGCTCCGGCTCCCAATTTATTTTTTCGTTTTCAGCAACCAACTGGTCTCGCATTTTTGACATAGCAATGTACCAAGAATCCCGCGCATAATAAATGAGCGGAGTTTTGCAACGCCAGCAGTGTGGGTAGTTATGTTCAAATTTCTTTTTATCAAAAAGAAGTGAACCGGTCGGGCGATTTGCTAGGTCTTTTATGATGTCGATTGCAACATCTTCGTCTTTTACAAAACGGCCTTCAAGAAAATCTGTACCTTTAATAAATTTACCTTCGACATCGACAGTGTGGAATTTGGGCAAACCAACTTTTGAACCAAGTTCAAAGTCGTCAGCGCCGTACATGGACGCAATATGGACAATTCCAGTACCGTCTTCGGTCGTGACGAAATCCGCCGCGTAGACTTTGTACGCATTTGGCATTTTTTCTTTTTCGCTATTTTTTTCTTCCGCCGAGATAATATTGCTAAGGTATGGATAAAGTGGTTCGTATTCCATGCCGACCATTTGGTCTCCGGTAAATGAAGTTACAATTTCTAAATTATCACCTAAAGTTTGCTTTCTTTCATCAGCAATAATTAATATTTCATCATCTTTTTTTATAAAAACATAATTAATATTTCCACCCACAGCCAAAGCCACATTACCTGGTAATGTCCATGGTGTCGTTGTCCAAGCCAACAAATAACAAACATACTCTTTTCCATCTTCGAATTTAAGTTTATTTTTTAGCTTAAATTTCGCCGTCAGAGAAAGATCTTTGACATCTGCGTAGCCTTGCGCGAGCTCATGTGTCGCAAGAGCAGTTCCGCAACGCGCGCACCATGGCACGATTCGGTAGTCTTTGTAGAGCAAACCTTGTTCGTCGACGCGTTTGACTATACTCCAAAGTGATTCGACATAATTGGTATCAAAAGTATAGTAAGCTTTTGACTTGTCTACCCAGTAGCCGATGCGATCGGTAAAACTTTCCCAATCAGCGATAAATTCAAAAACACTTTCGCGACATTCGCGATTAAACTTTGCAACTCCATATTCTTCAATTTCTTTTTTTGACTTGAGACCCAACTTTTTTTCAATCTGAAGTTCAACAGGCAAACCGTGAGTGTCCCAACCAGCGCGACGAGGCACACGAAAGCCTTGCATCGTTTTATAGCGAGGCATGACATCTTTGAAAGCCCGAGCTTCAAGGTGATGGAGTGCAGGCTTGGCATTGGCTGTCGGTGGGCCTTCGTAAAAAACATATTCACCTTTTGGAGCAACTTTTTCAAGAGTTTTCTGGAAAATTTTCTGCTCTGCCCAAAAATGCAGCACGGCTTCTTCCCTCAGTGCTTGCACTGACTTGGTTGGTTGGTCTTTTTCTTGATTTTTTTCTTTTTCGTTATCTTTCATATTTATTTATTTAAAATTAATATTTTCTTAATCTTGATTGTATAAAATAAAAACTCGCCCACGAATTACGATTGTAAAAATCATAATCCAAGGGCGAGCTTCTTTGTTCTGCGCGACAATCTGCCGGCAACGAGCACGCGGTACCACCTTGTTTTTTTGCATCAGGATTTTGCAAAAGCTCTGCAAAACAACGACACAACTCATTGTTGCTATTACGGGCAACCCGCCGGATTTTACTCACCTTCCTTTCGGTTCCCAACTTTTAGTTTGGGCTGTTTCGCATTAAAATGCAAATCAGGCTTTCTTTCCAGAGCTCAGGGGTGATGACCCCTTCAGCGCTTGTGACCTAACTATATGAGAAAATAGGAATTTTGCAAGAAAAAAAAATGACAAATAAAAAAACTCCCCTTTCGAGGAGCCTTACTATGGGGGAAACTAATTTAAAATCCGAATTCCTTGTTCTTTCGAAATACGATGCTCGCGAGTCGCACCATTTGATGATTCCCAACCGGGCATCATTTTCAAAGTTTTTATATGTCCACTTTTTAAAACTGGAACATATACTTCTTCCAAAATAGGATTTTCTGTACCCGAAAATTTTTCCGGAAATCTTGCGCCAATTTCTCTGAAAATATCCTCAAAAGGCGTCTGATTGAAAACTAAATGATTTTTATTGGTTGTATCAATAACATGTTGATGAAACAACTCAATGTTTTTTTTACGATCGCCTGTTCCGCCCGTTGAAATTGGACCGGAAACTAACACCCAATTTTCTCCTCTTTTCAAAATATTCATAAATATTTCACGAACAGCAGGGAGTGAGTCCGGCGTAAATTCAAGCGAATACAGATGAAACAAATCTGATTTGGTGATATGAGGCCGATGATTGAAAGTTATTTCTTCTTCAACATTCTCATACGCCCATCTCTTTTCGTCAAAAAAAGGTTCACTGAATCCATCAATAAAAATAGGTAAGCAAGTTGCGTTCATGTTCGGGTCAATCGATTTACAAATCCGGAGACTTTTAATCTCATTTGTAGCCTGAGCCAAACGATACAAATCGTGCCAATTTTCATGATCACTGTATTTTTTTTGGTTTTGACTAAAAACATTTTTAATAAGCCCGTGAAGCAAATGGGAGTTTTTGGCATATCTTTTCATGGTACATTTTTTAGAGTTTGAGATGCATAGTACTAGAAAACAACTTATTGTCAAACTACATTTTCTCAGGAACTTTTATTCCGAGCAAATACAATCCTTTAGAGAGAACGTTTGCAACTGCACCAGACACAGCGACACGGTAACCGCTTGTCGTATCAGTTTCAGAAATTATTTGTTCGTTTGCATAAAAATTGTTAAATGCGCCAGCTAGTTCTATGAGATATGTCGCAATGTGGTGTGGTGCACGATCTTCTATCGCACGGAGAGTGACTGCCGGAAAACGCTCGAGAATTCTTTCGATGTTTATTGTGACATCTGTGGGATTTTTAAGACTTGGTTTTATACCAGCTTCTTTTGATTTGCGACAGATGGAGCGCGCACGAGTTGCTGAGTACTGCAGGTACGGACCAGAGTCACCATCGAAAGAAATTGATTTATCAAAATCAAAAATAATATCGCTTCCTATTCCGGAATGCAATATCGAAAATTTTATAGCAGATACTCCGACAGCCTCAGCAACTACTGCTCTTTCTTCAGCAGTGAAGTCACGTTCTTTGATAATTTCCAAGATAGATTCTTTGGCATCACGAATAAGTGACTCTCCGGTTATAACATTGCCCCTCCTTGAACTCATTTTGCCTGCCGCGAAACGCATCATTCCGTGTGTAATGTGTTCCATTTTTTCGGCATAGTTTTCTTCTTTGAACATCTGGCGAATTGCTTCCGTCACAACTTCCATATAATCTTTTTGCTCAATGGCTGTTGTAACAATAGAAAGATCCGGATTTATTTTAGTGAATTTCTCAACAGTAAGTGCCAATTCTTTTGCGTCGTATAAAGGCAGTCCTTGGCTTGTTAAAAATACGCGGGTATGCAACTTTTTATTAAACTTTTCTGCTCGAAAAATAACAGCACCATCTGATTCTTCAAAAACACCTTTTTCCAAATACTCACGAACCAAAGCCACTCCGTGAGAAGCGACTTCTGATTCGAAAAAATAATTATCAAATTTTGTACCAAGAGTTTTGTATATCTCTTCAAATGCTTCAAGTGTAACCTTGCGTCCTTCAGCGTAAAGTTCTTTGTATTCTGCATCGCCCTCATATAGTTTTTTATTTAAAATATCAATCTCATTTTTGACGCCTTCCTCGTCTTCATACAGAGCACTGCCGAAAGCGTAACACTCGCCAATATAGTCAGCTTTTTCACTCACTGTTTTTCCGAGTATCCCTTGTCCTTTTTTCAATATACCAAACATTGTTTTTGCAACATGAAGTCCTATGTCTCCCTGATAATTTGCGCGAACAACCTCGCCTCCGTGAAAATCAATCAGGCGGGCGATCGATTCCCCTATTGCATTCGACATCAAGTGACCAATATGAAAAGGCTTGAACGGGTTTGGTTGGGTGTACTCAACGACAACTTTTTTTGTTTCAAATAAATCACTTCTTCCAAAAAGATCGCCGTCGCGAAGAATAAATTCTAGGATACCGGTAAAATATTCACGCGATAAATTGAAATTTATAAAACCTGGTCCGGCGACATTCACTGAATCAATATATGGGGGTAGGTTGTCTTTCATCTCAGTGACGATAGCCTGCGCAATAGTAACTGGTGACTTTCCATACTGCTTTGAAATACTAAGTGCCACAGAAGACATATAGTCACCGTGTCCCAGTTCTTTTGGGTACATTATTTCTGCTTTGCCGACCAAAAAGCCGACCTTGCGCATTGTGTCTTCTAAAAATGTTTGGAGTTTATCTTTCATAAATTGATTATTTATTGATGGGAAATTTATCTGCCAGTACTACCAAAACCACTACCTCCTCGCTCTGTATCTGAAAGTATATCAGTTTCTTTAAAAACAGCTTGTTCTGTTTTTTGAATGAGCAATTGGGCAACTTTGTCTCCAACATGGAAGGTATGGTCTTCGCCTGAAAGATTTGCGATTGCAACAATAATTTCACCTCGGTATTCTGAATCTATCACACCAGCTATTGTCGTTAAACCTTTCTTTGTTGCTAAACCACTTTTTCCCCAAACCAAACCCGCGTAGCCATCGGGAATTTCAAGAGCAATACCTGTTCCAACAGTCCCCCTGCCGTGGGCTGGGATTGTTATTTCAGAGCAAGAAAAAAGATCCGCTCCGGCATCAGTTAGATGAGCGTAACTCGGGAAAGTCGCTTCTGGCTTAAGTTTTTTAATCTTTATTTCCACGCGGTTATAGTAACATAGCTAGTCAAAATCTACACGCCTGATTTTTTCTACAATTTGACAAAATACTCAGGTGGAGTAATTTTAAACCAAAACTAGAAACTTAAAAACAATAAATATGAAAAATGACTATAAAAAATCATTTGTTGATGTAGAAAACGCCACAGGCGAAGACTATCGAAACCTTATCAAGATAATTGCAAAAGACGAGGTCTGTCCGTTTTGCAAAGAAAATCTTGAAAAATACGGCAACAAAATAATCGACGAAACTGATTATTGGTTGCTAATTGAAAAACAAAATCTTGCCGACGGAAAAAGAAACCAGCTTGTTGCAATACCAAAAAAACATATTGAAACGATTTGGGAAATTGAACCGGGAGTTAGTGCTGACTTATTGAAATTGTTTTCTCGAGGAGCTATCGAAAGAGGCATCGAAGGCGGTGCGCTTGTTATCCGTTTTGGTAACACAAAACTCTCAGGTGCGACAATAAAGCACCTGCACGTAGAGTTGATTGAGCCAGAAATTGGCGAAGAAGTAGAATTCCATATTGGACACAATTCAAAGAATAAAATTCTAGAGTAAAAATGACAGGCAAATAATTTAAACATTAAACAGCGCAATTTGCGCTGTTTTTTTATAGAATGGCAAAAAAGTTGGCGCCATTGTATGATATTTAGATGGAAAACACTAAACACGAGCGTCCATCTTGGGATGAATATTTTGTAGGAATTACTGAGGCTGTGGCGGGTCGTGCGACTTGTGACCGCGGACGCTCCGGTTGTGTCATTGTTAAAGACAAACAAATATTGGTAACGGGTTATGTGGGAGCTCCAAAAGGGATGCCACACTGCGATGAAGTCGGTCACCAGATGAAAACGATGCGTCACGAAGATGGCTCGGAGACGAAACACTGTGTTCGAACAGCTCACGCCGAGCAAAACGCCATAGTTCAGGCAGCAAAGCGTGGTGTCTCGATAGATGGAAGTACTATCTATTGCAAAATGACACCTTGTTCGACTTGTGCAAAAATGATTATCAATTCTGGAGTAGTGCGTGTCGTCTGCGAAAAAAGATATCACGCAGGTGGTGAGAGCGAGGAAATGTTTAAGCAGGTTGGACTTAAACTAGATTTTATAGATGAAAATATTGAAAATTATGAAAACCAAAAATAAAGTGGTGCAAAAAAACAAAGCAAAATCAATAAATAAAATCGTTGTTGGTTTTGTTGGAAAAATTTGCTCGGGCAAAGGCGTGGCGACAGAATATCTTGCCAAGAAATATTCGGCTGACACTATTCTTTTTTCGGAGTCAATGCGTGACTGCTTGGCGCGAATCTATCAGCCGACAACCCGAGAAAATATGCAGAAAATTTCACTTATCCTTCGCCAAAACTTTGGGCAGGATATTTTTTCTCAAACTGTTTTTGAAGACGTAGTTGTTAGCAAGAAAAAAGTTATTGCGATAGACGGCATCCGCCGAATAGATGACATAAAAACT
The DNA here is from genome assembly GCA_964354985.1 of uncultured Candidatus Saccharibacteria bacterium. Taxonomy (GTDB): domain Bacteria; phylum Patescibacteriota; class Minisyncoccia; order Phycocordibacterales; family UBA9973; genus JAGOSA01. The sequence continues at coordinate 33,179 of CAYHBR010000004.1, forward strand.
CTAACAAAGCTTCCGAAGTTTATTCTTGTACAACTAGTCTCACCTGCTGAAATGCGATTCGCTCGACTTAAAAAAAGAAAACAAAATCCTGGTGAGGCAAAAATAAAATGGGAACAGTTTATGATTCAAGACAATGCTGAAACAGAAGAAACAATAACGGCTGTTGCAAAAAAAGCAAAATATACGATAAGCAACAGTGGTTCACTAAAAGATTTTTATTCTGAAATTGATAAAATACTATCTAAAGAAAAGATGAAGTAGATAGTATTTTACATCACAGCAAAACAAAAACCTCCCAAAAGGGCGGTTTTTGTTTTGCTGTTAATTTAGTCAACAATCGTGATACCAGCATTCTTTGCTGTTCCCTCGATGATCTTCATCGCTCCCTCGATATCATTGGCATTGAGATCACGCATTTTCTTCTCTGCTATTTCACGAACCTGAGCTCGTGTGATCTTCCCTACCTTTGAGATGTTTGGTTTACCTGAACCTTTTTCGATACCTGCTGCCTTAAAGATGAGCGCTGATGTTATTGGGGTTTTGACGACAAAATCATAGCTTCGGTCTTCATAAACATTGATCTTGACTCCGACTGTCTCACCGAGCCATTCCTGACTAGCGGCATTGAACTTCTGCACGAAGTCACCAATGTTAATACCAGCCTGACCGATTGCCGGTCCGATTGGTGGTGCTGGCGTAGCCTTTCCGGCTGGTGCCAATAGTTTTACTTTTTTGATAATTTTTTTAGCCATATATTGTTTGAAAATTTAAAAATTGAAGCGTGCGTAACGAGCATGATATTACCTGATAATAGCTCCCGCGTCAAACCGAGGACTAGAGCTTCTTAACCTGCAAGAAGTCGAGCTCAACTGGAGTTTCGCGACCGAACATCGAAACGAGCACCCGGACTTTTCCTCGATCTGTATCAACTGCTGAGATTTTGCCTTCGAGTTCTTTAAACGGACCATCAGCAATCATTACTGTTTCGCCAACAACGAGGTCAATATTGTGAGTAACAGACTTATCGTCCATTCTTGAGAACAAGTTTTTAATTTCTTCCGGTGAAAGTGGGACTGGGTTTACACCAGCGCCGACGAAACCAGTGACACGTGGAGTGTTGCGGACAACATACCAAGAATCGTCGGTCACAATCATATCAACCAAAACATAACCTGGGTAGATTTTTTCTTCTTGTTCAACTCGTTTACCTCCCTTGATTTTTATTTTTTTCTCTACAGGCACAATGACATTGAAAATTCTGTCTTGCATTCCGAGAGATTCGATACGCTGGCGGAGGTTTCGGAGCACAGCATTTTCATAACCAGAATAGGTATGAATTGCGTACCAGTGTCGCTCACCGCTTGATTCTTGTTTTGCCATAATGATTAGAAATTAAAAGTTATTAAATAAATTTATTAAATGAAACTAAAACGACAATAGTTTTCCAAGTCCAAATGAAAACAGTGAATCAAATGCCCAAAGAAAATATGCGACACCGATTGAAATAAGAATAACTGCAAATGTTGAAACCATAACCTCTTTGCGAGTTGGCCACTTTACCTGCTTCATCTCTTCTTTTGTAGATTTTATGTAATCAATTGCTTTCATATATTTTTGATATTCTTCTTATAAAAAAGCCGCCCCGGAGGACGGTATTTCTATACTACTCCTAATAGTCGAATCGGTCAATTATCTATCTTATTTCGTAAGAAATCGTCACATTTGAAGAGATTTTGTTTTGACCGGCTGGGATTTCTGCAACTGGAGCAGAAGCCTCGGAAGCATCCAGGCTAGCATTTTTGCCATAGGCCATACCGTAATATCCACCATTTGATTCTTGGAAACTAATTACCCTGACAATGTGAACACCTAAGTCTCGAGCCAGCACCACAGCTTTAGCACGAGCCTTTTTTATAGCCTCCGCGCGAGCCTGATCCTTTAATGCATCTTCGTTTTCAATAGAAAAATTTGGACCGGAGATATTGGAAATACCACTTGTACCAAGACCTGTGAGCAACTCACCAACTGTGTCTATCGAGCGAACTTTAACATCGACAGTTTGACTGGCTTCATACCCAACAATCTTTGGACTGCGTGATGGGCAATAACCATTTGTACAAACGGCCGTACCATAATCATACTTTGGTTGCGCGTAATAATTACTTGTTTTTATATCTTTCTCATCAATCCCCTGACTTTTTAGATAAGCGATCGCTTTGTTTACTAGCTCGCTTTCTTTTTCTTGAGCAATTTTAGTTGTACTACCCTCTCCGCGAGCGGTAAAAGCAATAGTTGCAATGTCTAACACAGCAAAAACATCACTGTCACCAGAAACTGAAATGGTACTTGGAGTATCTTTCGTTCCAATGTACTGACCGGTGCGGATTTCGTTGACTATCTTTGCAACAAAATAAATAGAAATAATAGAAAGAAAGGCTACCAATCCTGTCGAAATTCTCTGTTTTTGTATATCGTTTAACATATAATTGATGACTTATTATTTATAAGTTTATTTATTTAATTGACAGCTACAAGCTCAACATCAAAAATAAGTGTTGCATTTGCCGGAATAATTCCATTGCTTGCAGCTCCGTAACCAAGCTCTGGGGCAATAGTTAGAGTTCTTTTTTCACCTACTTTCATACCAAGCACCCCAAGCTCCCAACCCTGAATCACACGACCTTCTCCGAGTTTAAATGAAAATGGCTCAACGTGACTAAATGCAGGATCTATATTTGAATCAAATTTTGTGCCATCAACAAGTGTACCTGTGTAATTTACAGTAACATTGTCTCCTATTCTAGAAGCACTGCCTGACCCTTCAACACTCGTGACTACCTTTAACTTGCCATCTGCTAAAATATTTTCAAAAACTTGCTGTTGGTTATCGTTCATACCTGTTTTATTCTTATTACCTTTTAATAAATACCAACCTGCACCAATTACCGCAATAATAACTAAAATTGAAATTAATGTTTTATTCATATATAAGATTATACATTATTTTTTATCTGACTATTAGAGTAACTTCTAAACACAATACTAGCTATAGAAATCAATATCCCAACATCAACCGTATTGACTGATATGTGAAAAAACAAAAAAACACTTTCGTGTATAATTAATAATATGAAATTGGGGTTTCTGGTTTTCATAATACCGATACTATTACTCTTAGGGGTTGTATCATTTATTATATTTAAGGCTGGGATATCATTCGGAATAATTAGGACACCAATCGCTAAAAAAATTGCTTCGATAATAATAATCCTTATGCCCATTGTTCTTATTGCAACAATGACAATAGGTGGCAAGATCTATAGCCCAGTTAATAATTTTTTCTATCTAATAACTGTAATATGGCTTCCTATCCTTGTTTATTTATCTATCGGAATCGCTATATTATTTATAATAAAATTTATTGCAACCAAGTCTGGAATTAGTACGGGGGAAAATAAAACCTTAGCTTTAAGAATGTTTCCTGTTGCTCTTTCTATAATTATTGCCGTGTGTGGGTTGATTGTTTTTGGAATAGTTAATGCCTCAATCCCGAGAGTTGTTTATTACGAGATAAACTCGCCTTCTCTTAGCAAGAACTGGGCGGTTAAAAATATTATCCTTGTTTCAGACTTACACCTCGGAGTTGTTAGAAGCGAAAATTTTATGAACAAGGTTGTTAAAAAAATAAACAGCGAACAGCCGGACATTGTACTTATTGCTGGCGATATTATCGATAGTCCTGTTTTTAATTATAGAAAAAGTTTATTACCGCTAAATGGAATTAAATCTAAACTAGGAATATTTTACACTCCAGGAAACCACGAGGCATACAACAACGAGCCTGAAATATTTTTTCCTATCATTAAATCTTTATCGAATACTCTTATTGATAGGAGTATTGAAATAAATGGCACAAATATAATAGGTGTCGACTTTAGTAACGAGAGCCTTTCTGAAACAAGCACTCGTATATCGGAAATTAATATAAATAAAAATCTACCTAGTATCGCTCTTTTGCACGATCCAAAAAACACGCAAGCCCTTTTAGACGCAGGAATCTCGCTGGTTGTTTCGGGACACACTCACTGTGGTCAATTTTTTCCAATAAATCTAATAGTCAGAGCTATTTACGGTAAATACACTTATGGTATTTCAAATCAAACAAAAGACGGTGCTTCGATCACCTCTTGTGGAGCAGGAACTGCCATGTCTCCGATCAGGATTGGAACAAACTCTGAAATTGTCGTAATTCACATTCACTAATATTAAAGAAACTTTTCTGCTCTCCACCTTGCAGTAACACCAGCAGGCAGAATAGCTCCCCTTTTTGAAGACTCCACAATAGTAAGCTCTAGGGTTTCTATTTTCCCTCCAAATTTTTCTTCTACCGCTTTTAAACAATTTCCAAAGGCAATAGCTGAATAACCCGAGGCGTAACCCGAAATAATAAAAAACAAAGGATCATCAGACAGAAGCTGTACGCACCCATTGAAAAGTTCTGCGAAATTATCTTCGATTTTCCAAACCTCACCATCTGGTCCTCGACCAAAAGCGGGCGGGTCCATAACGATAGCATCATATTTATTCCCCCGCTTAACCTCGCGTTTAACAAAAGAGAGAGCATCGTCAACCAACCAGCGAATTGTTTTGTCAGATAAATTATTATGCTCAGCATTTTCTTTTGCCCAATCAACAACAGGTTTTGAGGCATCAACATGAGTGACTTCAGCGCCGGCTTTTACTGCTATCAAGGTCGCACCACCGGTGTATCCAAAAAGATTGATCACCTTAATATTTTCTTGTACAATTTCCTCCCCTTTTGATTTTCTGTTTTGAATCGCCTCTGTTATAAATTCCCAGTTTGAAATTTGTTCTGGAAAAACACCGATATGCTTGAAAGATGTTGGTTTAATAACAAAAACTAGACCACCGTGTTCAATGTGCCACAGCAAAGGCACATTTCCCGTAACTTTATTATCGATTTTACCTAGCCCAATTTTCTTCCGCCAAATTCCAGTTTTAGAATCCACTCGTTCAAAAGCCAGATCCGAGTCATTCCAAACTTCAGCCGGTTCACTTTTTTGCCAAAGAGCTTCGGGGTCGGGTCTGCGCAAAACAAAGTCCCCGATTGCTTCGAGTTTCTCTCCTTCTCCAGAATCTAGTAATTTATAATTTTTCATAAATTTATTTTTTTTTATTTTTTATTTTCTGAAAAGTTTTAAACAAAAAAGGAATTAGGACTGATAGTCCGATGACCACGAAGATTATTGGCATAATAAATCTATCAGGGTTTGGAATATATTGACCAAAAAAATACCCGGCTCCGACAACTATTACCGGCCAAATTATCGCACCAATGGCATTGTATAGAGTAAAAGTTGAACGCTTCATCTTTCCAATGCCGGCAAGTGGTCCGACAACAGTACGAACCATCGGGATAAATCTTGCGAACAAAAGAGTCAGAACACCGAAGCGAGTAAAATATTGCTCTGCGCGCTCCATACTTTTTGTTGAAACAAGTCCGACTTCCCGCTTATTAAAAATCTGACTGCCGTATTTCTTTCCTAAATAATACGATAGTTCGTATCCTAAAAATGAGGCGACCGCGGTCACCAATATTGCGCCGAAAAAAGACATTTTTCCAACAGCTGCTAATATACCAAAAGCAAAAATCAAACTGTCTCCGGGGAAAACCATGCCTACCAAAAGGCCGGTTTCTGCAAAAATAGCGATTGCAAGACCAAGCAGTCCAAGTGTAGAAAATGTTTCAATATTAAACATATATATAATTTGGAGACGATTAAAAGAAATTTAGGAGATAAGCCAATATAACAAGTGCGCCGATCGTACCAACAGCTGGATGAATCCGCCAAAGAATGATATCGATGATGACCAATCCAACAAACCACCATAGGCCTATTGCGGAAATAGAATTACTAATAGTTGTGAGAAATGTTTGTATACTCATGTTGGCATTTTATCACAATGGCTTGCTATCGGCGAGGAAAATATGTAGGATTGCCAACATGGACGATATTCTCAAACCAATTGGAACATTTCTGGGCTACGTTTGGCGTGGCGTACTTTTGATAGTTGTTGCCATTATTTATTTACCGGCTTTTCTTCTCACAACTTTATTAAATAAACCTTTCGAGGAAATGCTCAAGAACTTTGGATTATAGAAGCATTTTTATATATAAAAATCGTATGTGCAAAAAAAATACGCCGGTAGTTATACCGGCGCAAGATCGAGCCAACTCAAAATAAAATTTACCACACCTTCGGTTTTTATATACTGAAGAAATAAAACTTCTTTCGGTAAATATCGAGGTATTTTTTTGTTTGAGTCAATAACTCCAATAACAGAAGATTGTGGGAACAATCTCAACATTTTTTCGACAAGCTCACTGTCTATTTCTTTTAGTGTTTCGATAAACACTAATTTTGTTGAATCTACTTTCGTAGAATCAATTTTAGAAGTAAAATTATCTCCCATTTCAAGTCTTGGCAACTGACTTTTTTTAAAATGTTTTCGGAGCTCAATGTAAAGCAAACCAGATTCTAGTCTGCCAACATCAACGAGTATTATTTTCATATCTTTAAGAATTTTTCCAAGTATAGACTTATCACTTCAGAATGCAATAGGTTATAATAGCCATATGAACAAATTCACCCCAAAAACATTCTCCATTCCGGAGCTCAAAGGTATTTCAGCCAAGACCGTTGGCGAACACATAAAATTGTACGAGGGCTATGTTGCGAACGCCAACACAATACTTGCCAAAGTCGAGGAATACAACAAAAACACAGCAGAGAACGGCTACATCCTCGGCGAACTCATGCGTCGTTTCTCTTTTGAGTGGAACGGCATGAAAAACCATGAGAAATATTTTGCCTTACTCGAGGGTGGTGCCACTGCTATTTCGTCTGGCATATCGCCTTCATCCGACAACTCGGTTGGCAGCACTGCTGGCAGCACGCTCGAAAATGCCATCAAAGAAACTTGGGGTTCTGTTGAAAATTTTCTTGCTCGATTCAAGTTACTCGCACTTACTCGCGGTATTGGTTGGGCAATGCTCTCGCGCGATATTAACGGCAAACTTTTCCTGCATTGGGTAGACGAACAACATCTCGGGCAACTTCAAGATACGACACCTGTTGTGGCGCTCGATATGTGGGAACACTCATTTGTCGCTGACTATCAACCTTCTGGCAAGAAACAATACATCGAAGATTTTTTCGCAAATCTAAACTGGAAAGTCGCCGAGCAGTTTTTTACGGAGTAAATATTAATATAGAAAATTGAAATAAAAAAACCTCCAGTAAGAAGGTTCTTTGAACTAATTTTATTATTCAATCTATTAACGATTTCCATTTTTTAATGTAATTCGAGACCCTGCTGGACTCATACCTGATTCCACTAGTACTAGACGCTTCGTAAACTAGTTTTTTTCTATCTTGCTTAAAGGAATCATCTGTGTGAGCCATTATTGTCTGCAGAAACTCAAGTTTTGTAATAATCTCAATTGGAATTCTTTGTTCTTCACGCAACCTGTTTGTCTGGGAATATAATTTCTCCCCATGCGGAGTAATTAATGATTCAATCTCGGTTACCCATTTTTTAATTAGAGATACACTCGTTCCGTTTATATGATTTTCCATATCTTTTTTAAACAACTATACATTTAATTTTACCAATGTCAATTTATTGTATTCTAAAGCCTTTTCCACCCAAACGGATCAAACTTGTAAAACAAGAAAATATACATGAGTGCCATCGCCCAAAATGGTGTCGATAGTGGGATGGCTGCCAACGGTATTTTCGTTGAGTAGTGAATAATGCCGAGAATCGTACCAGAGATGGCCGAAGCGATGAGCGCAAAAGGCATGGCGAGCGGTAAAAAGACAATGCCGATGAGCGCGACTATTGTCGTGAAAGCCATAAGGTATGGCACAAAAGGTAAAACCGCAATGTTGGTGAGCGGGCTGACGAGCGACAGCACACCGGTTTTGAAAAGAATAAATGGCAAGACGAATATTTGCGTGCCGATCGTTCCGGTTGCTATTTCGCGCCACGGCAAACCGAATTTTTCTTTTGGTAGCCACATAAACCAATGTGCGACACGTGGTGAAAAATAAATGACGCCGACAGTGGCAATGAAAGAAAGCTGACACGAGACATCGTAGTAAAGTGTGTAAGGGTTTATCGCGGTCATGACGAAACCAGCCAGCAAAAGCACGAGACCGATATTCGCCTGTCTACCTTTGGCTTTGGCAAAGAGCACTATGCAACCCATAATCCCCGCTCGCACGGCACTCGACTGGAGGCCAGTCATGACAACAAAAAGAATAATCGCAAGTCCGCCCATCGCGAGCGCGCCAGTGAGTGGCAGGAAAGAAAAAAGTTCACGAAAAAAATTGGCAACAATGCTGACATTGTAACCAGAGAGCGCGATGATGTGCGTCGTACCAGTCGTGATAAATTCCTCGCGATTTTCTTTGGTGATTTGTTTGTCGCCGAGAAGCACGCCGCTCGAGAGGCTTCCTTTCATTCCTGGCACGAGTGTTTTGATAACATCTTCGAGATTACTTTCAAACTTTTGAAGTACGCGCAAAACAGGATTGCCTTTTTTGGTTTCAGTCACGGTTATGGTTTTGGCTTTGACGATGGCGAGTATGCCGTCTTTTTTTAGAAAATTTGGATAGTCGAACATTCCGCCAGTTGTCGTTTCAAATGGTTCTGGTTTTTCGAGTTTGCCGGTGACTCGCAAGATATCGCCATATGAATAGTCTTTGCTCTCGCTGTCGCGGATTTGGAATTTTATTTTCTGGATATTATTACTACTTATATTATTACTTACATTTTTTTTATTGTTTTCGCTGGCGAGATTTTCTTTATTATTTCTTATACTTCCCTTCATGATGAATTGGCTACCATTAGTTCCGGCTTCAGACGAAGCCACAACCATGCCGACGAGTTCGATGTTTTGCTCAAACTGGAGCGTTGCGATTTTCTTATTAACATTGTTTTCTGTGATAGAAAAACGAAACATCGCCAGCCCGGCGCAAATGAAAAAAATAATGTAGACGCGTTTCGAGCGATTGGATTTTATTTTGTTCTGTTTCGCGTCAGAATTTTCCGCACTTTCTATTTTTGTGTGTTCTTTTCTCCTGCTCGGCCAAAGTAAAATGCCGATTGCAATTGCAATCGGCATTATGTATAGAAAACTATTTCGGAAGAGACTGGCTGTTAGTATTCCGGCGAGCCAACCGGCAATTCCAACTTTTACTAGACTGACTTCACCTGTTCTGATTTTAACTTGAACCAGTTTTTCTTTAACTCTCTCCTTCCTTAAATTACTATCTTCCCTTCTGTCCACGACGCAATTATATTCGCCTCTTCAGCTTCTGACAATGCCTTTTTAAATTTCGCACCACTTTTTCCTTTGACTCGCGCTTCACAGTCAACCCAAGTGCGATGTGTTTCAATCATTCCGCCGACCATCGAGACATACGAATACGCTGGTGTCATGCTCCGAGTTTTTTGCTCTTTGCTTTTTGATTTTTTTTCTGGTGACGCGGGGCGGTCTGCGACAGTGTCTCCGAGCAATCGTTCGTAGTCTTTTTTATTTCCCAAAAATAAAAGAATACGGTCACCGTCAGCAAAAGCAGTCGCAATCATATCGGCACGTTCGTTGCCAAGCACACCAGAGTGACCAGAAACTTTGGTAAATGTGAGTTCGATTTTTGACTTAAAATACCAGACGAGCTGGTACATCGGTTCCCAAATATCCTTGTTGGCAACCGGCGAACCATCGGCAGTTTGCCAATTGTTTTTAAACCAGCCATATACCCATTTAGTGATACCGTTTAGTACATAGGCCGAATCAGAATTGATCTCGACTGTCGTTACTGCTCCAACCGCCGATGTGCCGTTTGTTGTCGTGCTGTTTGTTGCTGTGCCGTTTGTTGTCGTGCTGTTTGTTGCTGTGCCGATATGGTCGCGAATGTATTCGAGTGCCCGTAAGACCGCCGTAAGTTCCATGCGGTTATTGGTCGTATGCGCATCAGCACCGCCTATCTCGACGACTTTGTGGCTCGAAAACTCCATAGTCGCCGCCCAGCCACCCGGACCAGGATTGCCACGCGACGAGCCGTCGGTATAGATAGTTATCATATTCTTCACACCAGCATTCTATACAATTTATGAAGATTTGGAAATAAGGTTCAAAATAAGTTTAACGATTTTGTCTTTATCGCTCGGATTGCTTTCCGCAACAAGAACCGTGACAGCAGTGAGAGCAGACGGAGTCATTTTTTTGATATTGAGAATTCCCTCTTGTTGAAGTAGCCAAACAAAAGCAAAAGCACCCGAGCGTTTGTTGCCGTCTGTGTAAGGATGATTTTTAACCATAAAATACAAAAGGTGCGCAGCCTTTTCTTCGACTGTCGGATAAAGTTCTTTGCCACCAAATGATTGCATGACATTGCCGACTATGCCCGAAACATTTCCGGCACTTCTTTCGTTGCCGAAAATATCAGTTGCCTCACCTTTTTCAATCAGAGTTTTGCGAAGCTCAAACAAATCTTTTGAAATTTTATCTGAAGTAAGTCCGACTTTCTTTTTCGTGAGCTTGGCTTTCGGCAAAAGCTCTTGGTCGTACGCATCGAGCGACAGCCAAGTGTCGGCAAAAAGCGAAATAAGCTCTACGGCATCTTTTGGACTAACAGCCGAACCAATTGGTAAAAGTTTTTTTACTTCATCGACAATACCAAGAAAATGAGTGTAATTTTTGGCAATTTGTTTTTTGTTCACAACAAAGCCGTCGACAATATAGCTACGGAGGGTTTTTGTGGCCCAAATACGGAAGCTTGTTCCCATTTTTGAATTTACTCGATAGCCAACTGCAATAATAGCGTCTAAGTTGTAAAATTTAATATTTCTTTCAACTTGCCTGTTTCCTTCAATTTGAACTTGTAATGATTCCTTACAAGTTGCTTTTATCTCCAACTCTTTGTCTTTAAAAATATTATTCAAGTGAAGTGTCACGTTTTGAGGAGTAACCTCAAATAACTGGGCAATCTGCGCCTGTGTTGCCCAAAAAGTCTCGCGCGTAAAGTCACCACGCAGTTCAATAGCTCCGTTTTTGGCTTGGTAAATAATTACGTTTTTATTTTGATTCAACTGCTTCTTTTTCATGTTGAGATATTGTACTCTTTTTATTTTTGAAGACAAATATCTAAGCAAAACAAAACCCGCATGAAGCGGGTTTTTGCAATATTAATACTTATTCATTAAGAGTTTCTAGACCACCAATCAAAAATCAAAAAGCGGTGGTGACAAATTATGTGAGTACCAGTGCCTAGACTTCCTCCCTCAGAATAAACAGACGTACATCTCATCCTTGCTGACGGATTATTAGTTACAACCACTCCACCCGATGCCAATATATCAGTAGCATAAGCAATCATTTTTTTAGAAAGCTCTACTGAACCTTTTGGAATGCTTGAAAAAAGTAAGCACGAGCCATCTTCTGCCAAAACACCCCATTCAAAAATTCCTTGCTTATTTAATACTTTACATTTTTCTGACTCAGACATAGGAGGGAATTTTACTTTTAGATCTGGGATAATACCATCAAAATAAATAGTAGGGTTACTATTTAAAGCTACCTTACTACTCAAAGCCACCGCCCCAGCATTTTCTGTTTTGGCTGGAGTCTTAAATTTGTAACCGATAACACCTCCGACGACAATACCCAAGATAACAAGCACTACTAATGTTGTCTTTTTATTATTCATAATGCCTAAAGTGTACCCCCCCCCCGATATGTATCGTCAAGAGAAGTTATGCACAGGGCGATTATTACTAAATATAAGTATTGGAGAAACGAGTTAATAAATTTTATAATTATTAATACTGAATAGAGCAAAATTTTCGCATTGTCTTTTATTAAAAAACCAAGTAACATTGCCAATATAGACAGAAGAAATATGGATAAAAATAACTTGGGACAAAAAAATACTACTGCCCAATTCCTCATATTCACTACCGAAACAGGAGAGCCGAAAATCGAGGTTCGTATTGAGGGCGAAATGGTATGGCTGAGCCAGAAGCTCATGGCAGAGCTTTTTGATGTGGACATTCGCACTATTAGCGAACATCTACAAAATATCTTTAAAAGCCGGGAATTGATCGAAGATTCAGCTGTCCGGAATTTCCGGATAGTTCAAAATGAGGGGAAAAGAGAGGTTTCAAGGGAAATTGAGCACTACAACCTTGACGCAGTTATTGCTGTGGGTTATAGGGTAAACTCCAAGAGAGCCACACATTTCCGTATTTGGGCAACCCATGTCCTACGTGATTTTATAATAAAAGGGTTTGCACTTGATGATGAACGCCTCAAGCAAGGTAAAAAATTATTTAATGTTGATTACTTCCGAGAGTTGCTCGAACGAGTTCGATCAATCCGCTCGAGCGAACGCCGTATCTATCAGCAGATTACCGACATCTTTGCCGAATGCAGTATTGACTACGACCCTGATTCTCGTATCACGCATGACTTTTACGCGATGGTTCAAAATAAATTTCACTTCGCTATCACAGGCAAAACTGCGCCTGAAATAATCCATAGCAAGGCAGATGCAACATTGCCGAATATAGGTCTCTCGACATGGAAGAAATCCCCTACTGGCAGAATACTCCAATCCGACGTCACTATCGCCAAGAACTATTTGGAAGAAAAAGACATCAAACAACTCGAAAGGACGGTTACGGGATTTTTCGACTATATTGAAGGCCTTATAGAACGAAGCAATACATTTACTATGAAAGAATTTGCCGCGAGCGTTGATAAATTCCTGACTTTTAATGAATACGAGGTTCTTAATGGGAAAGGCCTGATATCGAAAGCTGACGCTGATGAAAAGGCGATTTCAGAATACAGAGAATTCAATAAGCACCAGAAGATCGAATCGGACTTCGACAAAGAAGTTAAGAAACTTATTGACGAGAATAAGCCTGAATAATTTATCTCAATTATTTTGCCTCAGTAGATTAATGTGGCGAGATTGTGCAAAACAAAACCCGCTTGAAGCGGGTTTTTTGTTTAATAAAATTTTCTTATGTTCTAACTACATTAAACTATCAATAAGTGCATCGAGACCTGCGTTGAAATTATCTTGATTTGCATGACACTGAATAACTACTGGTTCAGTTGGACCACCGTACACACCGCAACTTTGATACAAAAGAGAAAAGGTTGTTGTCTTTGTACCACTTCCATTTGCTGTGGTATATGTATAAGTAAAACCATAGCCACCTGCGTAGCCATCACCGCCCTTACTAACACAATAAGTTCTTGTACCAATCACTCTTTGAGATGCAACCGTTGGCGTATCACCTCCCGTGCTTCCTGTTGCGCAAGAAAATGCCGTCAATGAATTCTGGATTATTGGAGGCCATGAATTAAATGCTGTACCAATGTATTGCGGTAGTGTGGTTGAAATTGGTGGATGAGGAACAACGTTTATAGTAAATAATCCGTTTGAGTAGTCATACGGACCGTATCCCGAACCAACATGAGTTGCGTCACCTGTGCCCATAATAGTAAGGAAGTAATGCTGACCAGGTGTTAGGTTTGTATTGGAACTTGGGGGCAAAGTAATGACCTCGCTTCCATCATCCGCCAAACCAACATAAGGGTTTATCCCACCAAGAGTAAATCCAGAATAATCACCTTCTATTTGACTCTGTGTGTATGGGGTATTGCCTGTGCGCTTTACAAGGGCAACACCGATTGTATTAGGGTCGATGTTGCAACCCTTCCATTTAACCGTAATTTGTTGTCCTGCTTGGTATACTTCGCCACCATTTGGGGAAATCAACCGAATGGTTGTTGGGGAGTTAGCATTACAAGCAGTTTGCTGTGGCTGATTTTGATTAGAATTATTTTGTGTGGTATTTGTATTCGTAGCTTGTGTATTTTGATCCTGATTAATCAAGGAATTACTTTTGTTATTCTTCCCAACAAAATACGCACCTGCTCCAACCACCAAAACCGCAACGATTATTAAAATCACGGCAATAGGAGAAAAGCCCTTATTATATTTATTCATATGTATAATACTACCCCCACCGAAACATTTTGCAATGGAAAAAATTTATTATAACAACTAAGCGCGTGGTAGTGATAAATTTTTTTGATTAAAGAATATCCAATATCCTCACTCTTGCTTCCCTGCCCCGAAAGTATGACATTTCAAGAGTACCGACAACTGTGACATTTTGTCCTGCGACAAGGCTACCGTTATCATCTGCACTCCCAAAATCTGCGGCAGTTTTAAAAAACGCAATCGCCTTGCACGAACCGTATTCGTCGCTCATTGTGATTTCCAAATGTTCTTTGGTTTTACCAAATTGCTTTACGGCTTCAAGTGTAATATTTTGAAATAGAAAAATTGGTTTTGGATTGTGTAAACCAAATGGCGCGAATCGGTCTATCTCGGCAATAAAAGCTGGCTTTACTTTGTCGAGCGAAAGCGTTGCGAGCGCGATGTTTGGGTTCATTTCAATTTCCGAAATTTTTGCAGCTTCCGCATTTGCACGCAGTGAAATATATGTCTTGCAAAGTGCTTCTTCGAGAAAATGAATTTTCTCGCGAGTCGCAACAAAACCACCAGCCACTGTGTGCCCGCCAAATTGCACAAAGTATTCGGTGTTGGCAGTCATCAGATCTACAACATTGACACTGCCGTCCGAGCGACACGAACCTTTGATGTGTTCGTCTTCCTCTTCCATTCCCCAAACAAAAACTGGCTTGCGAAGCTCGTCGGTGAGTTTACCAGCGACAAGCCCAAGAATCCCCGCCGCCCAACCAGTATTACCGATAACCACAACCGGAGTTTCGGCTGAAGTTTCGTCACTATCTTTTCCCGCCGAACGCTTGGCAAGAGTGGCTTTGGCCTCTTTCATAATCCGAGCCACCAAAAGTTTGCGCTCATCGTTTATGTTCGACAAATGTTCAGCCATTGGCACGGCCTTGGCGTAGGTGTCAGCCGACAAAAGATCAAAGGCTCGCATCGGTGTGTCCATTCGCGAAGCCGCATTTATCCGCGGTGCAACCATAAATGTCAGGTCGTCTTCGGTCAGGTGTTCGGTATCCATTTTCATTTTCGAAAAAAGTGCACGCAAGCCTGGGCGTTTATTTTTGCGCAAAACTTTCATGCCGTAGTACGAAATAATTCTGTTTTCACCGCGAATAGGCACCATGTCGGAAAGCGTGCCAAGGGCCGCCATATCAAGAAACCATTTTTCGAAGCCTTCGGAAATTTTAAAATACTCACCATATTTTTTGACAAAGGCTTGTGCGAGCTTGAAAGACACGCCCGCACCAGAAAGAACTTGTTCAGGATACGAAGCCACAAAAGCAACTTCGGGCAAAGAAACCTGTTCATTATTTTTTTCAGAAACTTTTTCTTCGCCAATTTTTTCCACATCGGTTTCTTTCCCTTTTATTTCTGTCCCGACAAATTGCGCAACATCATCGACATGCGGATTGATGAGCGCGTACGCTCGTGGTATTTCGCCATGTGGCAAGTGGTGGTCGGTAATGATGACATCGATACCGTTTGCAGTCGCATAAGCGGTTTCTTCTATTGCCGTAATACCGAGGTCAAAAGTGATAAGCAACTTTACGCCGTCTTTTACAAATTCCTTGATCGCATCCATGTGCAGTCCATAACCTTCGTCGTGACGATGAGGAATATAAAAACGAACTTTGTCATAACCAATTTTTAAAAATAAATCCGACATTATTGTCGCCGCCGGAATGCCGTCGCAGTCATAGTCGCTGTAAATGACAATTTGCTCGTGCCCTTCCATTGCTTCAAAAATACGCACAACGGCTTTTTCCATATCACGAAATAAAAATGGATCGAGCAAGTCTTCGTATTTGGGTAGCAAAAACTTCTCGGCGTTTTGTTCGTCGATCAAACCACGCACAAAAAGCATCTTGCGGACGATTTCAGTATAGGTCTGTAATAAATGCCCCGGCACATCCGGGGCGATTTCCCACTTTTTCACAATACGATTTTACCATATACTAGAGACATATGAATGACCAGCAAAAAGAGCCAGCGGATACAACAAACGAGAAAATAATCGGCGGGCAAAAAGATTCCGCGGGCGACACTATTTTTGGAAAAATAATCCGCCGTGAGATACCAGCAACTATCGTGTACGAAGACGATGAATCACTGGCCTTTATGGATATCGCACCAGTTGCCAATGGGCATTTACTATTTATACCGAAAGTTCAATATGTCTGGATGCAAAATGTACCAGATGAGCTTTTGAGTCAGATGTTTATCAAAACCAAGAAACTCATGATTGCAATGAAGTCCGGTCTTGCTTGTGATTATGTCCAGGTCTCCGTCGTTGGCAAAGATGTGCCACATTTTCACATTCACCTAATTCCCCGTTTCTACAACGACGAACTTCATGGTTGGCGGACAGGCCAATACACAGGTAATGAAATAAATGACTATGCCGAAAAAATAAAAAAAGGGTTATAATATTTATATGATAAACAAAGACCTATTAGACTATGTCCGCTCAGAAAAAGAACGTGGCATCCCAAAAGATACTATAAAGAAAATGCTTCTTGAAAGTGGTTGGCAGGAAAAAGATATTGTTGATGCAGAACAAATAGTTTATGCAATAAATATTGCGCCTGCTCCAGTGAGGCCTATCGAAAAAATACAACCTGTTAATATCCAACCAACAAATATTCTTGGTGCAATAAAAACCTACGGACAAACAACAAGCCAACCGAGCTTAAACCAATCTGGCTTAAATCAAACAAAATTAGATTTGCCCGACATAACCGAGCCTACGAACATCGTTCCCCAAAAAATCACCGGAGTGCAACCCATTCCAATACTGCAGGTACAACCACACAAGTCTTATGCAAAAATCGGACTAACTATTATCGTAGTTATGCTTGTTTTATTACTCGGAGTAGCTGCTTATGCATATTATAGTGGGTACTTTGCGCCTTTTTAATTTTCTTCCCTCTTAAAATAATTCTTAATTTTTTCTAAATTCTTTTCCCCAGCTAAAATTTGGTTTATTTTTTGCCGGCGTATAATTCAAAACATGAGAATATTAATAATAGAAGATGACAAAGAGATAAGAACAGCACTTGCTTCACATCTCGAATCTGTGTGTTTTGCAGTTGATACCACCGGAGACGGAGCAGATGGATCTTTTTTAGCAAGGACAAATGACTACGACGTGGTAGTCCTTGACTACATACTTCCAAATAAAGATGGCCTGCGTATTTGTCACGAAATTCGTGAAAGTGGTAAGAATATGCCAATTATTTTAACTTCTGTAAGAAATGAAATATGCGACAAAGTTGAGTTATTAAACTCTGGCGCTGACGACTACGTCACAAAACCTTATTCCCTAGACGAAATACTGGCTCGTATTAATGCAATGATTCGGAGACCTAAAAAAGTCGATTCACCGCTTATGTATATTTCAAATATTACGATAGACGCAAATAAACAAAAAGTAACAAAAGGTAATAGAGAAATTTATCTTACCAGAAAAGAATATTCACTACTTGAATATCTGGCTCGTAACGAAGGGCGAGTAGTCACGAGAGGAACTATTATGGAACATGTTTGGAATATGGAAAGTGACCCTTTTTCAAACACAATAGAGGCTCATGTTTTCAACTTGAGAAAAAAGATTAGGGGTGGTAAAAATGAACTTATTCGAACAATACCTGGTCGTGGATATATGCTAGAGACAAAATAGTTTGTAATATTTATAATAAAATAATTTTTATTTTATAAAAAATTTATGAGGACTTAATATGGCTTTGAGATACTTTTCTTGGAGCAGCCACCATGTTGGTCGAGGTAGTGCTTCGTTAAAAATAATTTAAGATTAATATGGCTTTAATCATAGAGAAAATGCTCAACAGCAAGGAATCAAGATCCGAAAAAGAAGTTCGGAATCTTTCGGTAAATGCCGGAGAGTTTGAGCCCTGGTGGAGTTAGTCAGAAAAAAAAATATACGAAAAGAAATAATGAGCACTAGAAAACTGAGCACAAAATTACTCGTCACAACCTGCCAAGGGTGGTACAGAAATTGTGCTCATTATTTCTATGTTGCACTTCTTAAACCAATATCAGAGAGCGAAGACAATAACAGAGGAGAACGGATACTTACGCTCATTTTGCTTTTTATCTTTACCCTGACTGCAATACTAGGAACTGGACTCATTATTCAAAAGATTAGTCTAGGGAACAACTACCATGGTGTACCAATTTTATTATTTACTATAATTCTCACATTCTACGCTATTCTAATTTTAATTTCGCGTAAAGGTTACTATCGCACTGCAGGATACATATTTATATTAGTATTTTTTACGATAACCTTTTACGGCAGTATTCAGTGGGGAGCAAGTATGCCTATGGGTCTTCTCGCTTATGGATTAGTCGTTACTATGGCAAGTATAATAATCAGCAGTCAATTTGGCTTTATTGTCGCAATTTTTTCTTGCTTTGCAATTTTAGGTGTCGGACTAAACGAATCTAGCGCAGGAGCGCTTCCTACATGGAAACTTGAGGCAATAGAGAAGAAAGATGTCTTTGGCTATATCGTAATGATTTTTCTCACTGCGCTTCTCTCCCGAATATCTAACAAAGAAATGGAGAAGTCGCTTGTAAGAGCACGCATATCCGAGCAAGCGCTTAAAGAAGAGCGAGACAACCTCGAAATAATTGTCGAAGTGAGGACCAAGGCTTTGCGCGAATCCGAAAGAGAACGCCTGCGAGAACTTTATAGATTTGCAGAATTTGGCAAACTCTCTGGTGGTATTTTCCATGACCTACTCAGCCCACTTACAGCTGTATCACTTTCTGTTGCTAATCTGGACAGACAAAACAGACTACGCAAAGAAAATAAACTTAATATTGAAAATAAGTTAAATAGTGGAATGGAACAAGACGACGGGAGTAGATTTAATAATGAAAATGAAATAACAACTGATGGGTCAGAAGTTACTGAGTCTATCAAAACTGCCGTCGCAGCAACCAAACGAATGGAGCAATTTATGCTTACTATTCGAAAACAAATAAAATCAGATAATCAAAAATACCTATTCTCTTTCAACGAAGAAATAGAAGACGCTATCGAGCTCGTTCGTTTTCGTGCCCAAAAAGCAAATGTCTCTGTCCATTTTGAAGCAACAGAAAATATCCAGATTTTCGGGAATCCACTCAAGTGCAACCAAGTGATAACCAACCTCATCAATAATGCTATCGACGCTTATGGAACTAATGGAAATGGGGCAATTTTTATCGAACTCAAAAAACTTACGGAGAAAATAACTTGTAGCTTTTCAGACAATGCTCTCGGTATACCACCTGAAATTATGGCAAAGATATTCACTCCTTTTTTCACAACCAAGGAAAGCGGTATCGGCCTTGGTCTCTCAACAAGTAAGGACATCATTGAAGAAAATTTCGGCGGGATTATTTTATATGAAAGCATTCTTGGCAAAGGAACGACTTTTACAATTAGCTTACCTCTGCAAATACATGAACCTAAAACTGAAAAACAGCATAACCAAATGTCTACTTGATGGATGGAAGTTTATTCAATCAAAACAACAACCCAACGGTAAATGGTGCGGAATATCTTTCACTAGCGATGGAAAATGGGTTGCTTCAAAAACAGCATTCACTACTTCTCTCATTCTCACCTCACTACGGCCACTTTTTGAATATCCAGTAATAGATCGAAAATCTTTAAAGCAAGTTGTGGAAAATGCTGTCGAGTACCTCATTACTGAAAGTGAGGAAAAGTATACGACTTGGAACTACTGGGAAAGAACAGAGCCAAGACGCGATAAGATTCCGGCTGACATGGATGACACATCTCTTGCATTAGCAGCTATTAAAATATGGAGTCCAAAAAAAATTGGTGGAAAGGAACTTGCTAATGTTGTGCATTCATTATTTTCCACAGAAACAACAGAAGGTGGTCCGTACAATACCTGGATTACTGATTTTAAAAATGACATGCGTTTTAATGATTGCGATATTGCAGTTAATGCCAATATTGCTTTTATGCTTTCACTCATCGGGATAAATGTACCGAACTTAACAAAGTTATTTGAACAACAAGTAAACGATGGGTCATTTAAATTGAAAAATATTTCCAAATACTATAAGTCACCTATTGTTACCCTTTATTTTATCGCTCGAGCATATCAAGGAGATAAGCACCAAATTTTTATAGATGAAATTTTAAAACTACGAATTACTACTGGTGACTGGGGAACGCCAATGCATACAGCTCTAGCTCTTTCGGCTCTGCACTATTTAGGCCAAGACATTACAATCGAAACAAAAGCACTGGGTTATATAGTCGTTTCTGCACAAGGAGGTTATTTTAAAAAAGAGGCCTTCTATTTTGAAGGCGGTGACAAAATAAATATGTGGTACCACGGCAGTGATACACTCACGACAAGTTTTTGTATTGAAGCACTGTGCTGCGCTACTGTATCCAAAACAATAAAAACAAAAGATGGTTCTGAAAAAATTTCTGATAAAATAATTAGCAACCAGGAAGTGTGCAAATTTGAGAACGAGAGCAAAACTGTTGCTCGAAATTTTCTCGGCCGATCGAAATCACTATCTAAATATTTCGAAAAAAGTGCTAAAGTATATCTAGCAAAGGTTTATTCTCATCATTGGGTCAAAGAGAGTATTCTTATGCCATTTTTCTTTGCAGACGCTTTTACCGAAATCGGGAACCGACGTAACAAAAAACAATTTGGCTTAAACGAAGCGAGTTTACACAAACTTTCATATGCCAATTTGTGTGGATGGATAGGATATTCAGTGCTTGATGAAATAATAGACGGCGAATCACCTGTTTCTCTTATCCCATTCGCCAATTTCTGCTTAAGAGAAATGAATACATTGTATGGGGAAATCTTTTCTGAACAAAGCCATAAAATAATTGTGAGTATACTAGAAGAAACAGACATCGCGTACGCGGGTGAAAACACCCGCCGAATGACAAAGAAGGGTGACTCTTTTTTACTTGAGACTTTTTTAAAAGAAGCAGTTTTGCGGAAGTCGGTTTTAGGAAAGTCGGTTGAATATACTTACGACATAAACAGTTCTAGTAAATCGATAGGTCAATGCATAGCTGGACTTGGTGTTCTTGAGTTACTCAGTGATACTGATTTTAAAATACCCCAAATACAGCAAGCGTTCATTTTGTTTTACAGAAATTACCTTGAGGCTAAACAGGACAGCGACGACGCCGAGGACCTACTCGAAGACCTTGGGCGTGGACATATTAGTAAAGTCGGAGCTCTTACTCTTACTGCTTTTGTAAAAAAATATCCAAGTAAAAAATTACTAAGCATAGAACAAGACAAAGATACCTTACTTGATATTTTTTGGAATGATGTTTTTCCAAATTTATATGAAGAAATATCAATATCACTTAGGTGCTCCGAGCAAGATATTTTGAAAATTCCCCTTAATAATACCGATTATTTTCTTTCTCTTATTCGAATCGCCCAAAGTAATATCGACAAAACAAAGAGCGAGAGGAAACTGGTTCAAGATTTTCTTAAAGCTTACTGAGATTTAATTTAAAATGTGCAACTAATTTTAGCCAAATTTCTTTGTGTTTACTGGACATCTCTATTTTTTCAAGAATCACTTCTGCTTTTTTAAGATGCTCAGCAATTGCCATACGCTCACTTAGTAGTGAACCTGACAAAGTGAATAATTCTCTCACTCGGCATATATCGTTAGTATCGAGTGGTTGACCTCGGTAAACCGAGTATACTGCCTTTTGTCCTGCTGTAGAATGATTATCAAAATGCAAAGACAAATGCGTTGGTAAATCGGCTGTGATATCTGACCCAAGCGACTTTCCCAACACAGCTTCGCTCGCCATTAGGTCAGACAAATCATCTAGTCTTTGAAAAGCATGGCCGAGATGGTGTCCGAGTTTTTGATAATACTCAGTCTTTGTTTCAAAAGAAACTAGCTCTGGCTGATTTTTAACTCGAGAAACAGACTTATCTTTGGATTGATATACTGGGTGCCCTTCAACAGCCAAAGCAAGTCCAAGTAACGCCGGGTATACAAAAGTGTAACGCGCAGTTTTGAGCTCAATAGATGTGCTGAGAATACTTTCAGTAATATCTCTCCGTTTAACGAGTGAGGTGTCTATCATTTGTCCAATATTGGTCTCTTCGGCTAGTTTCAAAAAGATTGTCCGGGGAACTTTGTTGGAAATGTAATCAGGAGAATCAGTGCCGTTAATACTTTGTATTGCCCAAATTAGACATTGATTGCCAGCAAGCAAAGCCTGGTTGAGACCAAAGCGCGCACTTAGTGTTTCTACGCCATGTCGTTTATTTGAATTATCTAAAATGTCATCGTGAATAAGAGCAAATAATTGGAAAAGTTCAAGAGCAAAAAGTACTGGTAATATTGACTGCTTATCTGTACTTACTTCGCTTTTATAAGCCAAATTGCATATATAAGGACGTAAGCGCTTGCCGTCTCGAGCAAGCATAATAAGTTGTTCTCCGACAATTGAAAAATCCGGATAATGCACAACAACACTATCTACGCATTTTTTTAAATAAACCAAAAACAGTGGGTCAAAATACTTTTTAAATATAATTAATTGTTCCATTCCAACACTGTACAAGGCTGAGATGAAGTAAAAATCAATTATTTATCAAGTAAAAACGAGAGGAATTACTACTCAATATTAAACTTTATTTTGCCAATTCTTGTAGAGCCGACTTTTTATTTAAGAAAATAGCAGTGTCGGTCAGGCTACGCCTTTCCGACACTGCTATTTGTACAAACAAAAAAACCGACTCACGCCGGGTTTTTTGTTTAACAAATAGGGAGCCTATCGGGAATTGAACCCGAATCGAAGGTTCCACAAACCTCAGTGTTAACCGTTACACCATAGGCTCCGTGTGGATATGGTTCTAATCTTGCATAAGACTAGAACCATATACGGACTTGCATCCGCCTGTAGTTTATAGCAAAAAATCTCCTTTTTTGCTAGTCTGATAAGTTTTTTCTAAAAAATAAAGTAATTAATTGCATTTATCACCAAGTGGCTGCTTGTTTGCTTTACCTGAAAAACCACGGCTATCAGTACAATAATACCCAGTCGTATTGTGGGTATACAAGCTCCATGCGGTCGCCGTATCAAAACAAATAGGATTATCGAAACCTGAAGCTAATATTTTAGCTGAAATAAACGGAATAGTAAGCTCTGTCCCCGTCTCTCCTTCTACTCCAGATTTCTGACAAACCCCTTTAAATGAATTATTATTTGTTCCTTTAAAAACTCCAGCTACAGTCCTAATATCCGAGAAAAAACTTTTTAAAACTTCTGGTAAATCTGTTGCTGCATTTTTATTTTCAAGCTCAGAGTATGAGACAACAAGTGGTGGAATATTTATAGTTGGAGACAAGTCAAAATGATCATAAGAAATAGTGAACCTTACTCTTACTGGCAAAGAATATTCTTTTGTCTTATAAGCAAAACTAATAACTGCTTTTTTTATTAAATCGTTTTGGTCGAAAGTAATTTCCCCTGTTGGTAATTCGGTAATGGCTGTAAATGTAAATTTTGAACCGATATTTGCCGACATCTCCAATCTATCACTCATTAAAAAAATATTACTGAAATAAGTCGCAATCGAGTCGGCATACCTAACTGTAACGATAGTTTCTCCCGTTGGAAGATTTGTTGAGTTTCCAGGTATTGCATCACTAAGAAACGAAGCCAATTCACGGGCAAAGCCTTTGTCATACAAACTTGTTTTTCCAAAAAAACCATATGCAAAGGTTGGTATGTTCATCTCGCCATCATAACGGATCCAATTTGCACCTTGGTTTGAAATAGTATTATCGAAAACAGTTGAACTCTCTGAAAGCTTTGCGTAAAAAGCATTACTGATAAGTCGACTTGTCGCACTAAAATCCATACTTTTATTACCTTGAACACTTATTTTATTCGTAAATTTAACCTCATTTTTTTTTGCCCGTGAATCAAACCAGTCGTCCACTCCTAAAAATGTGCCTTTTATTGTGGCTGGAACTTGTCTTGAGTCTATCCCGCCAAAAGTACTTACTAAAACTTTATCAGTTAAAACCATACCGGCCGGGGCAGTTATTTCATAGTCACCTGAATATTGAATTGATTTTAAATTTTCTACTACACCTACAATTCTAGAAATTTTTTTATTCGGACTATTTAAAAGTGGGCCAAGTAAGAAATATCCCCCTACTCCAAAGACAACAAGCCCAAAGACTATTAAAATAGGAATCAGTCGGTGATGCTCTGGTTTAATTTCTTTACTAAAAACTTCGGGAGTTTTTACTTCTACCACAGTCGGTTCAATTTTGAGATCAATATTTGTTGCTTCTTTTGGCAGACCGACAGCTATCGGCATTTCTATCATCGGGCTACCGGCTTTGTCTGGACTTGCTCTCTCGGCAATCATACGGAATGCTTCGGCTATTTCCATTCTCTGCCAACCAGCAGTAACGAGCGCTTCCATTATCACTCCGTGGGCTGTTCCCTTGTTGACTTCGTTTTCTATATAAGTAAGTAGTTCGTTTGTAATCATTTTATTATAAAATATTTATTGCTGAATTTTTGTTGTATCGTCTTTACTTGCTTCACTAAATTTTCGCATATCAGAAAAAACTTTCAAGACTGACTCGTTTTTACTTTCCGTGTGAAGCCAAATATTACTTATACAAGAACTATTAAACTCAGAATAAACAGTCGCATCAATTTTTGGGCAGGCACCTCCGACTTCTATAGTATCAGAAATACTATTTACTTCTCCGGTGTTATTCGGCGGTGTGATTTTAAAACCAAATATCTTTTTTGAATCGGCCGGATTTTTTATCTCCTCAAAGATCCAATCTGATGGGTAAATAAAAGCTGTGTCGTTTAAAGTATAGGCATTCCAAATAATTTTTTCGGAAACTTCGGGCACTATTGTGTCTTTTTGCTCTACCCTCTCGTATGGCGCCGGATTATTTTTTGTAGAAAAAAAAGCCACGCCTCCAAGCACTATTAAAATGACGAGTATCGAAAGAACTTTTTTTTGCATGAGTCTATTATAACCGCAATATGTAAATGATAAAAATAAAAACACGGGATTAATCGTGTTTTTATTTTGCTTTGTGCAGTAATTCTATCATTTGCGCGAACTTATTTCAAAGTAGATAAGTAGCGTTCCCCGCGCGCTACGCGCCTCTGTGCTTCGCACAGAGCTTCTGCTGAAGCAGAAGTGCGGGGAAACGCTCTGCACACCACCACAATGTTTTAAAAAGGATGTGGTGTGCAGAAATGCAAATGCGGAACGCGAGCGAAATTTTGCGAAATGCTGGGGGTGTGGGGGAAAGTATTTCGCAAAATTCGCTTCGCGTGCTTCGGCATTTCTTTTTTTGGCGGGGCGGACAACTAGAAAAAATACTCCAAAAAAAACAAAAATGTTTTTGAAAACATAAAAGCACCTTTAAGGTGCTTTTATGTTGAACATATATTCTAGAAATCTGACAATTAGTTAAATTTGAAAGTTTTTAGTAATTGCTCAAACTTAGCGATTTCTGCGACATCACCATTGCCGAGGGGTGTGCTAAATTTAAAATAAAGTGAATGTGTCTGATCCTTATGCATGAAGAAAACATACATATCATGAGAAGGAATAACTGTGTGTCCCGCATGTTCGCCTCCACTGACAGTGGCAGTATTTCTCATTTCTCCCACAATCGCTGTCTGTCCTCCAACCGTTATTGTTTTTTTAGTCTGCGCAAAAATATCTGAGGAATTATTATACCTTGAGAGTTCATCGCTGTAGACAGCACTTCCCATCGTGTAACATTCAATATGCATACTATCTTTTGGCGCATAAATCTGGTTATTGCTTCCATCGTGCGTCTCGATTCCTTGTGAAGCAGTGTCGATAAAATCAATCATTCTGCTCATGATAGTGCCTTGTAGGTTAATGGCATTTGACTCATTGCCAGCTGACCAAGAATCTGGATATTGGAAAGTATATCCACATCCTGTATTGGTATATGTTTTCCAATTGGCAGTAGAAATTTGGGGAGCATTGATCGTAAATTTATTATCAGAAATATCGCTTGGAATATTTGGACCCCCAACGGCAGGCCAAATAGCAACATAAAAATTATTTCCGTAATACACAGGATTACCACTATCCCATTCACTTGCATCGTCCGTTGGAAGTGTTACAACAGCCGAACCATTATTTAATGCCGTTTTTGTTAGGACATGTTCCTCTCCGCCCATTCCGCCAGGACTTTTATATCGGACATCAATTTGTAAAAGTGTATTTGCAGACAAATTACAACTCTTCCATTTAACTGTAATTTTTTGACTAGCTGTATAAACTTCTCCACCATTCGGTGAAAGAACCGTTATTGAAGGATTACATGTTGGTGTAGGAGGAGGCGTTTGCTGTTGTGGCGGATTATTAGCAGGCGGAGGAGTTTGGGCAGGAGGATTATTATTTGTCGTCGGCGGAGTATAATTCTGTTCAGTTGTCGGAAAATAATTATCACTCACCGTATTTTTCGGAGTAGAACTTTTTCCCGCAAAGTAAGCAACTCCGCCGACCGCTAAAACTCCAAGAACTATTAGTAAAACTACGACTGGTGCAAAACCTTTATTGTATTTCATAATGATTTAATCTTATCATAATTACTAGCTAGCAAAAAGCTCCTAGCCAGTATGATAACCTTGCGGTTACCCATACCCCTTTCGGGATATGACACGGTCTGTGCAAACTCTGACTAGGAGTTTTTTATCACAGACCGTGTTTGCGACCATGCCTTTATTTTTAAAGGTTTAGGTCTTCTATTAAGTTATGTTGCTATTATGCCAAATTTAAGGTTAAAAAGCTAATTTTTAGAAACATCTAAATTTTCGCTTGACTTAAATTACCTAACTGCTATACTCAATGTACAAAGTGCCGTAAGGCTCCGAGAAACCCCGCCAAAAGCGGGGTTTCGAGTTTCTAGAGGAAAGATTTGAGTTTTTGTTTCATTTCATCAAAAAGTTCATTCGGAATATCGTAGAGCTTTCTTTTCAATCGTTTAACACTAAGTAATTTCATTTGTGCCAAAATAGCGGAAACTTTTTGTTCGTTCGGGTCAGTGTAATTGAAATAAAAGTCAAATTCCTTTTGTTTTGTTGAAAGTGGAATAACCCAAAACATGTGATTGTTGAACTTTTTAACAATCAAGATAGGACGAGAAAAATTATCACCTGATCCGTTTTGTTCATAACCAATATTTTTTCCTAAACTGGACATCCACACTTCACCCTCTTTTGGAAAACGGTCAGGTTTATTTTTTTCGTCTTCAATTTTCTTTTTCAGTTCATTCCAAGAATCAAAATCTTTCATAGAAAGATTTTACCATTTTGAGTTTCTTTCTTCCAGTTGCCCGCCCCGCCAAAATCCCGCCAAAAAATCAGGAAGCACGCGAAGCGAATTTTGCGAAATACTTTCCCCCACACCCCCAGCATTTCGCAAAATTTCGCTCGCGTTCCGCATTTGTATTTCTGCACACCACATCCTTTTTTAAACATTGTGTGGTGTGCAGAGCGTTTCCCCGCACTTCTGCTTCAGCAGAAGCTCTGTGCTTCGCACAGAGGCGCTTCAGCGCGCGGGGAACGCTACTTATCTACTTTGAAATAAGTTCGCGCAAATGATAGAATTACTGCACAAAGAGAGACGTTCGCGAAATTAGAAATGTGGAGCGGATTTTTGGGAAAAAAATCCGCACTGTGTGTCCCGACGCTAGCCTTGCTAGCGCGGACGAAATCCCAAAGTTCCCCCCAGCGTATGGAAACAATTCAAACCAAAACTAAATGTGTTCTCTATGCGAGAAAATCTACTGAAGAGGACGATAAGCAGGTGATGAGCATTGAAGCTCAATTGTTTGAGTTGCAAGAATATGCGCATAGAGAACGCATTGAAATTGTGAAAGTATTCACAGAAGCGAAAAGCGCAAAGAAGCCCGGGCGAGACGGTTTTGCGAAAATGAT
This sequence comes from uncultured Candidatus Saccharibacteria bacterium, assembly GCA_964354985.1. Lineage (GTDB taxonomy): Bacteria > Patescibacteriota > Minisyncoccia > Phycocordibacterales > UBA9973 > JAGOSA01. Next base: position 61,359 of record CAYHBR010000004.1, read on the forward strand.
AAATTTTATTGAAACCTCAAAAGAACAGATTGGCATACTTTCTTGGCACCCCGACCGTCTCGCTCGGAATTCTGTTGATGGTGGAAAAATAATTTACTTGGTAGACATCAACAGAATTGCTTCTTTACGCTTTCCGCAGTTTTGGTTTGAGCCAACTCCGCAAGGCAAATTTATGTTGCAAGTGGCGTTCGGACAAAGTAAATATTTTTCTGACAACCTCGTGGAAAATGTGAAGCGTGGAATCCGCCAAAAAATCCGCCGTGGGGAGTGGTTAACGCTCGCACCAATGGGATATGTGAATAACTACAAAACGAAGAATATCGAACCTCATGCTGTGTATTCCAAAGTTATCAAGCGAGCGTTCACTGCATATGCCACAGGAAAATATACCCTCATCGGACTGGCGGATTTTTTGGCGGATCACGGATTATGTCAGAAAAAAGGTACGCCACTTGCCAAATGTTCCGTCGTGAAAATGTTGACCAACAGAGCATATCTCGGATTTATCAAACATCGTGGTGAATGGCACGACGGAACATTTGAGCCGATTCTTTCCCCGACACTGTTTGAAGCAGTACAAAAAATTCTTTCGGCGAGGAGAAGACCATATCATTCTAAACTTCGTCATCCATTTCCATTTACCCAGTTTATGACCTGTGGTGAGTGTGGCTGTGCGATTACCGCTCAATATGCCACCAACCGCTATGGTGTCATCTACACTTACTATCGTTGCACCAAAAAGAACGGAGTGTGCGCACAGCCATACATACAACAAAATCTTCTCGCCGAAAAACTCGAAACACTGCTTCAATCAGTGTCGCTTCCCCGTGAAGAAATTGAAAATATGGAAAGGCAAATTTCTGCGTGGGAAAGTGAATCAATTTCTTCACGGGGAAGTGTTGCCCAAAATCTTAAAACTAAACTTTCCGAGACGAAGGAGAAGCTAGACAAACTGATATCACTGTATCTCGATGGCGACATTGAACGCGAAATATATTTGGAACGAAAAGACCTTCTCCTTCGTCAGAAAGCAAAGGCAGAGGAAAGTTTTAGAGATTTTGGACAACAGGGAAAGAATCGGCTCGAACCCTTGCGGAGTTTCGTTTTGTCCTTAAGAGAAGCCATGGAATTAGAAAAAACTTCCAATCATCTCGAATGGAAGAAGTTTTTCCAAAGTATCGGCTCTAACCCCTCTCTCAAGGACAAAACGGTTTCCATACGCTGGGGGGAACTTTGGGATTTCGTCCGCGCTAGCAAGGCTAGCGTCGGGACACACAGTGCGGATTTTTTTCCCAAAAATCCGCTCCACATTTCTAATTTCGCGAACGTCTCTCTTTGTGCCCAGGAGAGGACTTGAACCTCCACGGATTGCTCCACACGAACCTCAATCGTGCGTGGTTACCAGTTACACCACCTGGGCATTTTGCTTTTGTAGTATACAGATTATTCAACCTAAATCAAGAAATCCCAGACTGTCTGGGATTTCATTTATACTAAATATTATTTTTATTCTGCGTCTTTGTTTTCCTTGGCCTCGGCAACTTCTTCTTCGTGTTTGCCTTTGAGAGTATACATTTTCATTTTGCGGGCAACTTCACGAGCGGCTTTTTCACGGACATAGTAGAGCTTGGAACGGCGAACACGAGAACGCTTGACCACTTCTATTTTGTCGATGTTTGGAGAATAGAGTGGGAAGACGCGTTCGACACCGACACCACTAGCTACTTTGCGAACGGTGAAAGTCGCACCAGCCTGGACGCCATGCTTACGTGCCAAAACTAAGCCTTCGAACGCCTGGAGACGAACCTTGCCCTTATCTTCGATTTTTGACCAGACGCGAAGTGTGTCACCTGAAGAAAATTCAAGCTTTGCGCGTTCGTCGCTGTTTACTGGGGTCATTACTTTAGCTGTCATAGATGTTCGTTACTTTAGCAT
>CAYHBR010000005.1:0-52454 GCA_964354985.1 uncultured Candidatus Saccharibacteria bacterium
GAATTTCAACTTTGGTAGCTTGTTCGGTAAATTCTGGAGCTTTGCGGTGGATAGGCAAGGTTTTTAGTTTCTGACCTGCTGTTGCAACCGGACTTGGTTTGGCATCAATTGGCTCACCGAGGACGTTGAACATGCGACCGAGCGTGACTTCGCCGACTGGGATCGTGATCGGAGCACCTGTGTCAGTGACTTCGAGTCCGCGCGAGAGGCCGTCTGTGGTGTCCATAGCAACGGTTCTCACGACATTGCCACCCATATGGAACTCTGTTTCTAGAATGACTTTTTTGTCCGCTCCATTTTCACCACCACCTTTTACGGTGACCACAAGCGCATTATATACAGCAGGAATATTTCCGCCTTCAAATGCGACATCTACGACTGGTCCGATTATTTGTTGTATTTTTCCTTTCATATTATTCATAAAATTCTTTATCTGTTTGTATTCTAGTAAATTCTTCCTCTTTACCTTCATTGTCTGGTTTAACTAATGAAACTGAGCCAATTATCACTTTTTCTTCTAATGATTTTGTCTCTAAATACTTCATGCATTTTTCTAGTATTTCATCATCTACATCTCTAAAAGCAAGTGTAATGTGCGGATGGTAAGGCCACTTTTGATCATACCAACAGTTATATTTGTCGGTGACCGCTTTCAATTTTTCAGCAAATGTTACCAACTTTTCATTTTGCTTGATTTTAACATACACAACGTGACCGTTTTGACTTGTCCTTTTGATTGAATCAAAACCCTCGAGCTCTATTGCAATTGGCCCAATTTCTTTGCCAATATTCTTTATTGATTCAATTAAATTAATTACATCAGTTGCTGAGTACATGGTCGGACCGGAAGCAACAGTAATATGCGGTTCCCAAGTATCAAGTGCTACACTCACGCCAAAGTTATCATGGAGCTCGTGTTGCAATGTGCGAATTTTGGCAGTTACGCTCTCGTCAAAAAAAGAAACTATTGAAAAATTGTGAAGAATCGGTTTCATGTTTAACTCACACTCGCCATACCGGCGCTAATTTCTGATATTTCCTGCGTAATCGACGATTGGCGGGCTTTGTTGAAGACGAGCGTCAATTCATCTATAATCTCACCTGCGGCGTCCGACGCATTCTTCATGGCAACCATTCGGGATGACTGTTCGCTCGCAATCGATTCGAGGAGCATTTGGTAGATGTGCATTTTGGAAAGTTCTTCGATCAAGTGTATCACGAGCGATTCATTGTTTGGTTCTAGCAGGTATTCGGTCGGAGCTAGTGTTTCAGTAGTCTTTGTATGAATATTTATCTCGGCTTCGTCGGCTGATATTTTTTCGACAGCACGCGAAATGTCTTTTTTTGAAACAGGAAGAATTTGGAGAACTTCGGGAGTCTGGCTGAGTGCTGAAATGTAGTTTGTGAAAATAACTTTGACGCGGTCGTATGTGCCTTTTTCGTATTCGGTAATTGCGATGTTGGCGATGGCTTGTGTATCGCGAAGGGTTGGCGCGTCTGGAAGGTCTGGAAATGAAGCGACTATCTTGAGATTTTGCTTTGGGTCTTGTTTGTGTTCTTTTTTTGCGTCATTTTTGACGGCAACGAGTCGGCGAAGCCAAGCCTCACCTTTTTTGCCGACAGCGATAAATGAATATTCACGGTCGGGTTTTGTTTTGAGTAAATCGAGCACGGCGCGGAACACCTGTGCATTGTACGCACCACACAGGCCTTTGTTTGAGGTCACAACAACGACGAGGATTTTCTTGTGGCCTCGATCTGAGAGAAATGGATGTGTTGAATCTTTGATTGAGTTTGCAACACGAGCCAAAACTTCTTGCGAATACTTTGCGTAGTGGCGAGATGAAAGCGTCTGCGTGACAGCTTTTTTCATCTTTGAGGCAGCAACAAGCTCCATCGCTTTCGTGATTTTCTTTGTGTTCTTGATGGACTTTATTCGTCGTTTGATTTCTTTTGTGCTGGCCATGTTTTTACTACTTCAAATTATATTTATTCACAGCTGGATAACCCCAAACATTTTTTTCTGTAACAAATACTCGGGTGCAATTTTTAAAGTCAGACGGATTAAATTCGGGTGAGTTATTTCCATCTCCAGCACCAGTAAAACCACCACTTGAACCAATTTTTACGCCAGATTGATTATAGAAAAATGACATAGTGTCATATCCATTTCCGGCCGCCGTATAGAACATCATTCCACGAGAAGGGCATTCCTCTATTGCGCCATTTTTACTGATATAACCATAAAGCTTTTCAATCACTTCATTTTGCTTTTGTGTTTCGGGAATAGGGCTGGTTGTCCTATTTATACTCTTTGCGATTTGCATAAAGGCAATAAAGACCACGATGACAAGGATAATAGCGAGAAGAATTGTGTTTGTTTTTGATTTCATAATTTAATTTCCAAATTTAATATAATTAGCAACATAGGTTATTAAGTAAAGACCAGTAATTACACAGACAGCTACAAAAGAAAAAGTAATACCCTGTTTTTTTCTTATTAAATCTACGATTGAAATAATGACGATGATTGCAAAAAATAATGACACAAAGATCGAACCTGTTGATTGAACTGTAGTTAATGTCACTAAAACAAAAATAAAAGATAATATTATCGAAAGAATACTATAGATATTTATTTTTTTATTTTCAGTTTCCATATAATTATATTTTTTATTTCTTAAACACCCCCTTATACTCCTCAATCACTTTCTTGATCTCCGCTTCACCATCATCGCTCCACATGCCTTTTTCGCGGATTTCGGAGAGGAATTTCTTAGCGTGGGTTTCGGCGTAGTCAGAAAGACCTGCTTCAAATTCTTGCATGCGGTCAGTTGCGATATCGTCAACGAGGCCACGAGTGAGTGCGTACAATGTAATGATCTGTTTCTCTACAACAATCGGCGAATACTGCGGTTGCTTCAAAAGTTCAACTGCTCGTCGACCGCGTTCGAGTTGGCGTTTTGTGGCATCATCGAGGTCAGAACCGAACTGAGAAAAAGCTTCGAGTTCGCGGAACTGGGCAAGGTCGAGTTTGAGCGTGCCGGCAACTTTTTTCATGCCTTTGATCTGCGCTGATGAACCGACGCGAGAAACTGAGAAACCAACATTCACAGCAGGACGAATACCTTTGTAGAAAAGATCAGTTTCGAGGAATATCTGGCCGTCGGTAATTGAAATAACGTTTGTTGGAATATAAGCAGAAATGTCGCCAGCCTGTGTTTCAATAATCGGCAAAGCCGTGATAGAACCGCCACCATATTCAGAGTTACGTCGGCAGGCGCGTTCGAGCAAGCGTGAGTGCAAGTAGAAAACGTCTCCTGGATAGGCTTCGCGACCTGGTGGACGGCGAAGCAGAAGCGAGATTTCGCGGTATGCAACGGCGTGCTTTGAAAGGTCATCATAGATAATGAGCACATCTTTGCCTTGATCCATAAAAAATTCAGCAATCGTGACGCCAGCATATGGCGCGATGTACTGAAGCGCAGCCGGATCTGAAGCCCCGGCATTGACGATAATAGTGTAGTCCATAGCGCCACCTTCGCGCAGACGAGTTTCGATTTTGCGAACTTTTGAATCTTTTTGACCGATTGAAACATAGACACAGATCATTTCTGCCTGACTGCCCTGCCCTCCGGGCAGCGCCCGCCCTTTTTGATTGAGAATAGTGTCGATGGCGATTGCTGTTTTACCTGTTTGGCGATCACCAATAATGAGCTCGCGTTGTCCGCGACCGATTGGAATGAGGGCATCAATAGCTTTGATGCCAGTTTGGACTGGCTGATCAACTGACTGACGAGTAATAACACCAGGAGCAACACGCTCGATCGGATATGACTTTGTGGTCTGAGCAACGCCGTGGCCGTCGATTGGCTGCGCAAGAGCGTTCACGACGCGACCAATGAGGCCTTCACCGACTTGGAGTTCAAGAATATTACCAGTTGATTTGACTTCGTCACCTTCGCGAATATTTAAATAGTCGCCGAGGACGATGACGCCGACTGATTCTTCTTCGAGGTTGAGTGCTACGCCCTGGACGCCACTTGGAAATGTGACCATTTCTGAAGCTTTGAGATCTGAAAGTCCAGAGACACGAACGACGCCGTCAAAGACTTCCATAACACTGCCGACTTTCTCGCGCTTGTTCTCGGCTTTGAAATTGCCGATTTGTTCTTTAAGTTGTTCTAGGATGTTGTTTTTTTGCATAAATTTAAAATTTTGATGCGTCTTAGATTATTTTGAGAGCGCGAGTTTCATTTCCTGTAATCGACCTTTAAGTGTTCCGTCTAAAATTGTGTCCCCTACTTTTACTTTTATTCCGCCAAGCAATTTCTCGTCTATTGTGTGATTAATCTGAACACCGGTAGTTTTTATTACTGTCTTGCTCGTCTGACCGAATTCTTTTTCCACAAACTTCTTAATCTTTTCTTCAGCTTCTTTTGCTAGTGGTTGTGAGGAGGAAACTTCGGCTTCGATAATTCCAGCGGATGAAAGTTCTAGTTTTCTGTATGCTTCAACAACTTCATCACTTTTGCCCATCATTCTTTTTTTAACGAGTAGTGAGACAAACAATTTCACGGTTTGAGTAGCCTCAATAATAGACTGACCACTGGTGGCTTCGTGTAGTGCGTGGGCAAATTGTTTTGGGCTGAGTTTTTGCATTGGTTATACATTCTCTACTGCTTCTTCGACAAGTTTTGTGTCGATAGCTTTGGTTAATGTTCCTCCTAAAACTTTTTCTGTAGCAGAAACGACGAGCCCAGCCAATTCTTTTTTGGCTTCAGTAATCATTTTATTTTTCTCGGCTGCTAAATCTTTTTGCGCTGATTTGGCAAGATTGGCGACTTCAGCTTCGGCTACGGCCAAAAGTTCGGCGCGTTTTGCCTCAGCATCTTTTTTGACGCCTTTCATAATCTTGTCGGCTTCACTGCGGGCTTCGCCGAGGACTTTCTCATAATCATTTTTAGCAGAAACAAGAAGCTCGGCGTTTGTCTTGGCATCAGCTAGACCTTTTTCGATTACAGTTTTCCGTTCGTCCAAGTTTTTATTGAGTGGTTTTATAGCAAAACGGTACAAAACAAAAACAACCACGCCAAAGTTTATCGCTTGGGCGACAATTATTTTCCAATCAAGATGAAATGTTGAGACGAATGAATCCATGAGAACGAATAATTAATAATAATGATTCTAATTAATAGCCAAACAGATCTAGATTGAGAACGCGATAACGAGTGCGTAAATAGCGATAGCTTCAGCGAAAGCGGCGATAATAAGCATCGGAACAAAAACTTTGTTTGATGCCTCAGGGTTGCGTCCAATAGCTTCCATGGCAGCGCGCCCGATCATACCAATACCAATACCAGGACCGATAGCTCCTAAACCTATTGCGAGTGCTTTTGCGAGTGGTGTTATATCCATAAATATTTATTAATCTTAATTATTAATTAAATTCGACTTTACCAAAAATTGATAAAAAACTAATGTGCATCCTCGTGCTCTTCGTGATCTTGGGAAGCAATCGTAAAATAGACGAGCGTGAGCATCGAAAAGATGAGCGCTTGAATCAATCCTACGAACACTTCCAAAAACAAAAACGGTACCGGCAAAACATACGCCAGTATCGCCGCCATCGCGCCGAGCAGTACTTCCCCAGCGAAGACATTGCCGAATAGTCGGAATGAAAGTGAGGCAACTTTTGCCACTTCACCCACGAGCTCGAGAATGCCCACAAAAAATGTGATTGGTGCTGTCAAAAGAACCATAGGATCCTTTTTGACTTTCGTCACCATACCCCCAAGCGCTTTTAGATTAACATATTTATTGAAAGTTTTCCATGCACCGATTGACATAATTCCAAATATATTGGATCCAATAACTGCAATCACCGCGAGTGCAATAGTTGTATTTATGTCGGCCGTGCCAGAGCGCAAGAATGGTAAAAAGGCTGAATGCTCGCCACTTGTTTCAACAATTCCAAAACCACCGAGCGGTAGTATTCCGAGCCAGTTGTTGAACAAGACAAAAAAGAAAATAGCGATTGCGAGTGGAAATACTCTAGTAGTTATTTTTCTACTACCTGTAACTTGGTCACACAGGTCGTAGGCTGCGTCTAAAATAAGTTCAAACGCACTTTGTAATTTACCCGGAACTTTTTTTATTGAAAAACGAATGATAAGTGAAATAAGTACAATCAATCCAACTGCAAGCCAACTCGTTAAAAGTGCATTGGTTATTGGGAAACTGCCAATATGACCTACCTGTTCGGCGTAGAGAGTTACCTCGTGTGATATTTCTGTATTTGTTTGTTGTACTGTTGTTTCCATATTACTTTTGCATTTCTTTGGCTGTAGTTTTATAAATACCGATGATTGAAAGTGTAAAGCTAATACCAATACAAGCTAAAAAAAGCCACGGTTTTGTGCCGAAATATTTATCAAGTGCCTTGCCCGCAAATAATGCAATAATTATAGGAAAGGCAATCCAAGATGAAACCTTAGTAAAAATAAGTATTGAATCTCTCCACCATGGTTTTTTAATGTCTTGATTGTCCATTTATTTGTGCGTGTGGAAGGAATCGGACCTTCGACCTCTGTCTTATCAGGACAGCGTTCTACCACTGAACTACACACGCAAAGCCACAGTAACAGTCGAATTTATACCAAAAAAAAGCACTTTTAGCAAGGTAATAAATTGCCAAACAAAAATCCCAATCGGCCGATTGGGATTTTTGTCGTCTGTATTTTCTGATTTTTAAGAAAAAATATCGACATCTTTTCTAATACGCGATAGGAAGCGCAAACCAAAAAATCGTACAGGGATATTATATCAAGACTCTTTTTACTCTGCAAGAAGATTTTTCCCCTATATCCTGTGGATTACTATTTAGAAAAAATTAATTTATTCTTCATCCTCATCTGATCCTACTGCGCCAGACTCTAATGCTTCAAATATTTTATCCATATCTCCGAGCATGACTTTTGGTATATTTGACCATGACTGCCTTATGCGATGGTCAGTAATTCGGTCTTGCGGAAAGTTATATGTTCTTATTTTTTCGCTTCTATCCCCACTTCCAATCTGACTTTTTCTATCAGCCGCATATTTTTTCGCCTCCTCCTCCTCTTTTAGTTGTTGGAGTTTTGCTGTCAAAATAGACATAGCTTTTTCGCGGTTTCCTAGCTGGCTTCTCTCTGACGTAGAGCGAACATCTATACCAGTCGGTCGATGAATAAGACGAACAGCTGTTTCAACTTTGTTGACATTTTGTCCACCGGCACCACCCGAACGAGAATATTCCATATCAAGATCCGCAGGATTAATCACAAATTTAATGTTTTTTTTGATTGGCAAAACAGCAACTGAGGCGGTTGAAGTATGAATTCTGCCTTGCTTCTCTGTTGCAGGAGTTCGCTGAACACGATGAACACCAGTTTCAAATCTCATTATGCGATAAACATCCTTGCCTTTTATTTCAATAAAAACTTCTTTGTATCCACCAATTTCATTTTTAGATTCCTCGATGATTTTTGTTGTCCAATGTCGTTTCTCTGCAAATCGTGAATACATTTCTGCGAGTTCAAATGCAAAAAGCGAAGCTTCGTCACCACCTGCGCCAGCCCGAATTTCCATAATAATTTCGTTGGGAAATTCTTCTTCTTCTTTTTCACTTTCCAAAATTGCGCGAATTTGTTTTTCAACATCTTCCTTTTGCGACTGAAGTGAAGCCAATTCATCTTTGGCCATGTTATAGAGTGAAGCATCCTCTGAATCACTGCCGGCATCATTAGTAAGTATATTTCGAATCCCTTCTTCTTCTTGCAATAACTTTTCAAAATGCCCAACTAGGTGGGAAACTTTGTAATTACTTTTTAATTCATCAATGTTTAGTCCTTCCATGTTTGTTATAAATTCTATTATACAGTCATTTTTACAAGTAAAAAGCCCGATTGTGTCGGACTTTTTAAAGTGAAGCTATTTCTTAGCTTTAGGAGCTTTCTCAATTTTGACTGAAGTAGCGCGTTTCTTGAAGCGTTCAACTCGTCCAGCGGTGTCGAGAACTTTTTCATTACCAGTATAAAAAGGGTGGCAGTTGCTACAGATTTCAACACGAAATGACTCCACCGTTGAACCAAGCTCAAATTTGCCCCCGCAGACACATTCTGCCTTGGCATTTGCGAAATATGTTGGATGGATTGCTTTCTTCATATGTGGCCTATTATACAGGATTTTATTAGAAATGCAAGAAAATTTGGCTTAACTTTTCAATCTACAATTGGAATGTAGCCCTATCGTCTCGAGACGCCATAAGCGTTCAAATAGTCAATATCTGCTTGGATTCCAATTTTAAATTTCATTACACTTCGTCCGTATGAGCAAGTAGACCCGCCTGTACCGTAATATTTACAGGCTGCCCTAGTCTGGCTTGCAGCACTTTTACCGCTAGCACCAAGGTCAGATAAGTATATAGCAGAGGCCATAATGGCATCCTCCGGATCCCAAGGGTTTGAAACAGACACACCTCTAGCGTTTGCTATCCGACTATCTATAGACTTCCATGTAGAAGCAATAAACTGGGCTGGGCCCATAGCGCCTCCATACCCGCCAGCTCCAGCGATTGGACAAGAAACAGCGGTTTTATATGGATCAAAACCAAGAGCACTGGTAATAGCGAGATATGGTCCAACATCACGACTTGGTTTCATAACATTTGAATATGTCTTACTAGAATTTACATTTATTCCAGCGCCAGTAGAACTGTTCGTTAAATAACACTTTCCTACATTTGAGCCTAGGTTACTTTCTTGGGTCAAAATAGCTAAAACAAAGGAAGGCTCGACTCCAGTCTTAGTGGAAGCCTCTTCGGCGTATTGCAAAGCCAAGTCAAAACGAATAGCTTTTGAACCACCGGCAAATTGGAATAATCTGGCTTTGATTTTATTAACTTCAGCTGTTCGGTCGGCAATAACTGTACTAATTGTTTTTTCTTTACTTTTACTGACATCAAGAAGTTTCTTTTGTTCCTTCTCGCTCAATTCAATAGTTTTCTTTACAGTTTCAAGCTCGTATTTAACATCAAGTTCTTGGTCGTGTTTTTTTTCCAAATCTTTTTTTTCAGTTTCAGTGTCAGTTTTTATTTCACGAACCTGATCAAGAGAAACTTTTACAGAACGCTTTAATGTCTCAAAGGAATCAAGGTCACGGTAAAATTCTGAGACAGAATTGTTACCAAGTGCAACATAAATAAATGGTGTCTCGTCTATTTGATGAGTCTGGCGGATCATTTGCCCTAGGGATTCACGCTCGTGATCGAGTTTGTTCTCAAGTGAATTGATAGTTACAGCCTTTTTTGAAATATCTTTAGAAAGTTTCGATATTACGAGACTTTTAGCCTGAATCTTGAGCTTTGCTTGGGAAATTTGAGTTGTAATTATTTTAATTTCACTAGTAATGGAGGCAGATTGGCCTTTTTGACTAGTAAGTTCCTTTTGTTTTGCAGCGATTTCTGCTTCGAGCTGTGCCAATTGGGCCTCAAGTGCGGCTCGATCTGATTGGGCAGTAGTAAGCTCGGTGTCGCTAGTTGCATCTGGCGCAGTTTGACCGTTTGCAATTAAAATTAATTTACTACAAACAAAAAAAGCAAGGACAAGCGTCGCGGAAACGAGCGCAATGTACCCTGCTTTTTTTGTTTTTTTATTGTAAAACATTATCGAATTTGTTTGTGTACTATTCTGCTTCTCCTGCTGGTTCACCCTCTTCTTCTTTCTTACCTTTCTTTTCTACTTCAATAGAAGCGAGGTCTATTGGTACAGTTTCAGCAACTTCTTCTTTGATGGCTGAAACAAGGGCGACTACTTCATTTTCTTCTGCTTTAAATTCTACGCCACTTGGTAATTTGATGTCTTTAACATGAATCTGGTCTTCGAGAGTTGCGAGAGAGCTAATGTCAACTTCGATCTGGTGAGGGATGTCTTTTGGAAGACCTTTAACTTCGATTTCGTGCATAACTTTTGTAAGCACACCTAGGTTTCCTTTGACTGCTGGTGAGACACCAACGAATTCGAGAGGAACAGCGACTTCTATAGGCTTCTTCATATCAACTACTAGGAAATCAACATGCCTTGGGATGTGCTTGACAGGGTCAAGTTGTATGTCGTGGATAAGAACGTCTAACTCGCCTTCTGGTAGCGCCAGACGGATAGTACTTGACTCACCTGCCTCCTTGAATACCTTGTCGAAAGCCATCATTGGGACGGTAATAGCTGTAGTTTCTTTGCCTGCGCCGTAAAAAACAGCAGGTAGGCTACCTGAATTCCTAAGTGCATCGAGATTTTCGCTCGTATTGCGGAATTGTGCTTGCAGTGTTGTCATAGGTTTCAAGTATACCTATTTAGACGCAAAAATCAAGAGCCTAGGATGAGTGTTTGGTTTCGTGTTCAAGAGCTATATGACTTTTCATATATTCCATAGTGCCACCGACTTTTTTACCCGGATTGAATATATTCTCTGGATCAAAGGCTTTCTTTGTTTCGCCAAAAAGACGAACTACCTCAGGTCCATATTGTTTTATTAAATATGGAGTACGGACAATACCATCATTGTGCTCAGCATCAATAGAACCTTGATATCTCAAAACCAAATCATATACCTTGTCAGAAAGCTCAGAAATAATGTCTGAAGTCTTGGGGTCTTTGAAATCCATCAGAGGGATTATGTGAAAATTACCATTTCCGGCATGACCTGCAATTGTGTATACAAGTTCAGGATATGCTTTTATCATTTCATTTATTTCAGGTAAAAATTTTGGTAAATGTTCTGGCGAAACAATAATATCGTCAATAAAAGGTGCGGTATGCTTGGTACCAGAATGCTTTCTGAGAAGAGAAAAAGAATCTCGCCTCACACTCCAATATTTTTCAACTTCTTTAGGGTCAATAATTTTACGAGTTTTAAGTCCGAATGGTTTTAATGATTCAATTACACTGTTGCATTTGGAATCCAATTCATTTCCATCATTACCCTGGAATTCGATTAGCATTATTAGCTTTGGAACACCACCAGTTATCAGCATCCAAAACTCTGGCATAAATCGAAGTGCGTATTTGAAAGTTCCAAATATTCCTTTTTCTTTTACAAATTCGCTAAAATATCTAGCAGCTAGTCCAAAAGTTTTATCGTCGTATGACTCAATTGAAGTCGGATTAAATGGAAGAACAGAGTCAACTATTTCACCGAGGCGAGCAAGAGTTGGGAGCATTGCAACAACTAGTCTAGATTTTTCCGGCAAATCAACAAGGCGCAGAGTCATCTCTGTCACTATTCCGAGGGTTCCCTGACTGCCAATAATAACCTGAGCAAGATCAAATACTTCCTCGCCTTCTTCATTTTTACGCCAAATATTCCAAAGATAATAACCGGCAGAATTTTTATTTACATATGGACGAGCAGCTGAGATTGTTTTTTCATTATTTGAAACTATATCGAATATTTTTTTATATATTTCACCTTCGCGAGTCGTCTCCGCCATTTTTGTGTACAACTCACGTCTGGTAAGTGGAGTCACTGTATATTCGTGACCATCAAAAAAAATAATTTTAACTTCTTTGACATAGTCCTCCATTTTTCCGTAGCGAAGAGTGAGTTCGCCACCAGAATTATTACCAATCATTCCACCAAGCGCATTTATTGATTTTGAAGCGGTAAAACAAGGCAAAAGTAAATTCGCAGATTGCAATTTGGTTTCAAGATCACGGTAGAAAACTCCAGGACCAACTTTTATTTCAGCTGAAATAGTGACATCATTACTTTTTGGAAAATTGGGACGAATAATGTATGGCTGTACAGGACGAATACTGCCAATATTATTCATGTATTTCATCACATCAATAATTATTGACTCTCCAAGCGAGCCACCTGACATGCAGGTTCCTGCGGCTCGGACTGAAAGTGAAAGTTCTTTGTTGTTTGGCTTATTCTGCATTGCCCATTGAACAAGTTTCTCGATATCTTTTGAATGCTTAGGGAAAACGACAATTTTTGGGATCACTTCAAAAATACTTGCATCACGAGAATATTTAGCTAAAGTCGAATAAGTATCATCGATGTCACCTTCAAAGAATTTTTTTATTTCGTCTTTCATTTGTTATTTAACATTATAAACTAATTTTTTTATTTTCTACTAATTATATCTTTAATACTTTTTAGTAAAACTTTTTGGGCACCCAAAATATCTTTTGGATCTTTGGCGTAATGAGCGAGTGCTTCGTTTTGAAAAGCTCGACTAAATGAGAAAGTCATTGGAAATGGAACTTGGTCAGAAAGACGCATTATGGCATCAAAGTTTTCATCGGCTTCGTCGTGGGATTGACCACCTGACAGGAAAATTACACCACCTATGTTGTTCGGTAGAGATTCTTTTAAGACCGAGATTGTTCTCTCAGCTACCTCCTCAGGTTTCGCCCTATTTTCGGCGTTTTTTCCCGAAAGTACCATTGAGGTTTTAAGGATAAGTCCCGGTAAATAAGCACCTGAAGCCTTAAGTTCATTCATAAGTGGGATAAGGACTGTTTGGAGAGTTTCTTCGCAGTCAACAATGCTATGGTTTCCATCAATTAAAACCTCCGGTTCTACTATTGGAACAATATTATTTTCCTGGCAAATTTCCGCATACTGACACATCCGACTAATATTTTCTGCCAAAGCCTCTTTAGTCGGGATACCATGATTAACTCCAAAAACTGCACGCCATTTTGCGAAAGCAGCTCCAAAATTTTTATAATCAACCATCCTTTTTTCTAAACCATCGATTCCATTAGTTACAAATTCGATATCATTTTCGTTTCGGTAGCCAACCACTCCGGTATCGACTTTAATGCCAGGTTTAATTCCTTTCTCAAATAAAATATGAGCAAACAATTTTCCTTCTTTGTTTGCCTGCCGGATAGTTTCGTCAGTTAAAATAATACCAGATAGAACTTCTTCGTTTTCTGGCGCAGTAATTATCATTTCGCGAAAGGCTCTGCGCGATTCATCTGTGCATTCGAGCAGAACTCCGTCAAATCGTTTACAGCAAGTCTTGGCGCTTTCGTCGGCAGCCAAAATTCCTTTTGGAGGATTTACCAGGTACGAAGCAGTGTCTTTAAGTAATTCAATATCGATAATACTTTCTGGATTGTTCATTTAATAATAATAACATAATGTTTTGTTTTTTAATCCACTAGTAATTTTTCCGTAATATTTATTTCAGTATATAATTCTAATATGAACGAAGAACAAATAGACATACTCGCTATTGGCGATATTGTTACTGATGCTTTTATTAAAATAAAAGATGCAACCGTAAATTGCGAAATAGACAATACTGCCTGCAAGCTTTGCATGTCTTTTGGCGACAAGGTTCCGTATGAATCAGTGGAAGAAATCCGTGCTGTAGGCAACAGTGCAAATGCTACTGTTTGTGCAGCTCGTCTAGGCCTTCATTCAGCTTTAATAGCAGGAGTTGGAGATGACTCAAATGGCAGAAACTGTCTCGAAGTTCTTGCTAAAGAGAAAGTTGAAACTGGATATATTTCTATTTCAAAAGAACACCCAACTAACTATCACTATGTGCTTTGGTATGATGTTGATCGAACAATTTTAGTTAAGCACGCACCTTTTATTTATAAAATTCCCGAACTTTCCCATAAACCAAAATGGCTTTACCTTTCTTCTCTCGGCGAATCTGCGAAAGATTTTCATACTGAGATTCTTGACTATCTCCATCTAAATCCATCTATTAAACTCGCTTTTCAGCCAGGAACATTCCAAATGAAACTTGGCATCGATGGTCTTCGTGGTATTTACGAACGAACTGATTTTTTATGCTTAAATAAAGAAGAGGCGGAAAGAATCTTGAAATTACCAACAACAGAACCGAAAGAAATACTAAAACATTTAGTAGAACTTGGTCCAAAAATTGTAATTCTCACCGATGGTTTCAATGGAGCTTATGCATATGATCACGGCCAAATGTATTTTATGCCAATTTATCCACACACTCCGTTTGAAAGGACAGGTGCAGGCGATGCTTTTTCTTCGACTGTTGTTTCGGCTCTAGTAATGGGAAAGACCATTGAAGAAGCACTGACATGGGCGCCTATAAATGCAATGTCAGTGGTACAATGTGTAGGAGCACAAAGAGGACTACTTACACAAACACAATTACTTGCTTTTCTTACAAAAGCTCCTTCAGATTATTTATTAAGAAAAATCTAAATGAAAGAAGAATTCCCTACACAACTACCACCAATTGAGTCAGGAAAAGATCCGGTACAAAATTCCGAACCTGACGACAACTACCCTTCTGATCAGGGATATTTCGAGAGTAATTTAAAAGGAAATTTACCTGAATTACTAAAAAATTACAGAGACAAGCAGGAAAACAATCCAAGTGAGGATACAAAGGAGGATATTAAGAGAATTAATGAATTATTAGATGATATGCTAAATAGTAAATAAATTTATGGAAGGAAAACCAAATTTTGAAAATATTGACGGAAATCTTTGTAAAAAAGGTATCTCGGCTGATGATAAAAAATTAGTGGAAAATTTTTCTTTTACTGAAGATGCTGATAGTCCTTATATCGAGCATGGATACGATGAGGATGGCCAAATCAAAGTTATAAAAGAAGTAGTTGATACAAAATTGGAGAGTAGATATTCTGAAAGTGATTTTATTTCCCAAGACAAAATAAAAGAAACAATCGTTACTATTGTCGATAAGATTGATGCTCTTGAACTACAACTAAATTATCACGAAGAACAGCTAGGCTTAATCGCTACGGAAATCAGAAGACTCGAAGAAGAAGAGCGATTATTAAGTGATAAAACCATAACATTAAGAGGTCACGAAAGTGAAGACCATGCAAACCTTGTTCAAGAAATGAATAAAGTTGGTGAAGACCTAAATAACTTAAATTTAAAATATGAAATGATGTCAGAAATTTCAGATCGTAATTGTGCCAAAATTGAATCTATTTTAAGTAGACTGAATGCAGTTATGTCATATTCATACGAAACTGAAAGAAGTTCTGACACAGAAAATCCTGAGAAAGTACGAACTTTTCTAAAAAATTAATAAAGATCTTAATTAAATCTTCCTCTCAATGACCTTTTTAGCTGCCTCAAAAATATCTTCGGTTGTCATTTTATAATGCTTTATTAATTCTTCCGGTTTTCCCGACTGACCAAATAGGTCGTGAACACCAATAAATTCTGTCGGAACTGGGTAATTCCCTGCCAGTGTTTCGGCGACAGCGCCACCTAGTCCGCCGGCAATTTGATGCTCTTCGACGGTGACAACAGCCTTTGTTTCTCTTGCCATTTTAATAATTGCTTCTGTATCAAGTGGTTTTATTGTGTGGATATTCATCACAACAGCCCTAATTCCATTTTTCTCAAGTTTCTTTGCAGCCAAAAGCGCTCTGTGAACAAGCGCGCCAGTTGCAATGATTCCAACATGAGCCAAGCCTTCTGGTCGGTAGAAAACAGCTGCTTTTCCAATTTCAAATGGTGTCTCGGCGGTCGTCATAACAGGAGTTTTTTCTCGCATCAAACGCAAATATGCTGGTTTCCCTTTTACCTCGCTACTAACACTTGTGCCAGCAGCTTGAATTGCAAGCGCAATAGTCGCCTTGCGCGCCTCAATAGCGTCACACGGCGAAATCACCATCATATTTGGCATAACGCGCATAAGAGCAATATCTTCGATTGCTTGATGAGTTCCACCGTCTGGTCCAACAGAGATACCAGCATGACTGCCGACGATTATCACCGGACGGTCATTATATGCAATAGTTGTGCGAATTTGTTCCCAATTTCTGCCGGGAGAAAACATTGCGTATGAAGAAACAAAAGGAATTTTCCCGACGGCAGACATGCCACTGGCAACAGTTACAAGATTTTGTTCGGCAACACCTATCTCAACAAATCTTTCCGGAAATGCTTTTTTAAATGCCTCCATCTGAGTACTTTCTGTGAGGTCAGCACAAAGAGCGACAACATTTTTATCTGTCTCACCTGCCACAACCAAGCCCTCACCAAAACCTTTGCGAATAGGAATTTGCTCGACATCGTCGTTCCAGAGTTTTGTATTTAGTTTTAAATCTTTATTAAGCATTTTGTAAATTTACCTTATACATTATTCCGTCTATGACCCTGTTTAGTTATGCTCACCTTTAATCCTTCCGCCCAGTGTCCGCAACTCATTCATCGCCATCTTGGCTTCATCTGCGCTTGGTGGTTTGCCGTGCCAGTGGAAGTCTCGTTCAAATTCTTTGACACCTTTGCCTGGGATAGTATGAGCTATGATGACTGTAGGCTTTTCAAAAATAGTTTTCGCACGAGCGATAGCATCGGCGATTTCTTCAAAGTTGTGTCCATTGATTTCTTCAACATGCCAGTTAAAGGCGCGCCATTTATCAGCCAATGGCTCGAGTGGCATAATATCTTCGGTGTTGCCATCAATCTGAATATTGTTGCGGTCAACTATTGCAATCAAGTTACGGAGTTTGTTTTTCCCGGCAAACATAATTCCCTCCCAACTATTTCCTTCTTCAAGCTCGCCGTCTGACATCATGCAATATACATATTGGTCAGTTGACTCACCTTTATCCATAATTATAGCCTTCGCCATACCAGCAGCCTGAGACAGACCAGAGCCAAGCGGTCCCGAGCTGGTTTCAAGAATATCTAGATATTCGCGATGCGGATGACCTTGTAGTCGTGACCCGAATTTGCGCAATGTCAGAAGTTCTTCTTTTGGAAAATATCCAGAGTGAGCTAGTGTCGCATAGTAGACAGGACAAATATGTCCGTTAGACAAAACAAGTCTGTCGCGTTCTAGCCAAAAAGGATCACTGGGATTGTGGCGGAGAATTCCTACCTGTTTATTTTCATTTAGAATATTTTCAGATTGTGGCGCAAAATATAGTGCAGTGAAAATGTCGGCCATACCAAGTGGACCAGCGGTATGACCACTTCCTGCAGCGAGTAGCATTTCAATAATTGATTCGCGGATTTCATTGGCTTGCAGTGCAAGCTGATGTTCATTCATTGCTTCTATTATACTCGCGCAAGTGAAAAATAAAAAACACCTGATGTGTATATGGGTGTTTTTATTGAATACTTTTATTCGGCTTTCATTTTACTCTCTGCTTGATGGGCGATTTCTTTAAATTCCCTTAGTGTCTCAAGTGGTGAATCACTTTTCCAAATTGCCGACCCGACAATTAGCCTGGTAGCGCCAACGGCGATTAGGTTTTCGGCATTATCGAGACCAACGCCGCCGTCGACGGCAATGGGCAAACCAGGGAATGCATCTGCGACTTTTTTAATCTGGCTGTATACTCGCTCGTCAAATTCTTGACCCTGCATTCCAATTTCAGCAATACCCATGCACTGCACAAAATCCACCTCTTTGAGGATGTGCCGGTATGCATCGATGTCAGAATCTAGATTAAAGGCAACGCCAATTTCGGTATTATCACGGATGTATGGATCAATAGCTTCAACAAAGTTAGCGAAATCTTCCTCGTCACCCTCGGCTTCGGCGTGGAGAACAATGCGAGCTGGACCGAATTTGTAGAAATAGTCGAGGTGGTCGTGGGCATTTTTAACCATGAGGTCAAGCTCAAAATTCATTTCTTCCCAATATGGCATTCCTTCTTTTTCAGCTTCGAGTGCTTCGATAAACGAAGTATCTTCACCGTTGTATGGCCAAGTGGCATTTGGTGCAAATACACCATCGACCATATCTATTTGAACAAAACGGGTCTTGCCTAAAACAGCCGCGACTTGATTGCGGATATTTGCGACATGCTCTGGTAATATTGCAGGGACTATTTCTATCATATTAATCTGAAATTTTCGTTAATTAAAAATAAATAATTAAAACTTTGCTAGTCTATTTTTATGTCTTTGTTCTTTTGAAAAAGCCGTCTCGACAAAGATTTTTACAGCACTTTTTGCCTCATTTTCTGTGACAAAACGTGCACCGATTGAAAGAATATTTGCGTCATTATGAATTCTCGCTAGACGAACAACTGAATATGGATCACTACTGAGTTCACCACTTACATCTATGGCTTGTTTTGGTGCAACTGGACCATAAAATACAGCTGCGCGAATACCGGCTACCCTATTTCCAACCATTGCCTCTCCTTGACCTGACCCACCGAAGATAATTCCCATACTTGAGTTGTCACCTGCTACTGCTTCTGCTGCCTGAAATATATAATCCGGATAATCATCGCCCGGGATAAATTCAAATGCACCAAAATCAATAACTTCGTGACCAAGAGCCACAAGCTCACTTGCTATAATTTTTTTTAATTCAAATCCAGCATGATCACCAGCAAGGAAAATCTTCATATAAATTTTATACTAAGCAGCCATTTCCATGTCGTCTTCTATTTCAACATGTATGTTATTTTTTTTAACAAAGTCCTCCAGCTGAGATTTCAACCAATCCTTTCGGGAAAAATCTTGCTCTCGGTCAACAATTTCCTTCATTCTCAAATATTCCATTTGCATCGAATCCATGTCTTCCTTTTTTTTCTGCTCGTCTGACATGGTGACGACCTTGCTGTTATCCACCAAATTTTCTACTAAATCTTGAGCAGTCTTGGCTTCCTTTTTTTGAATATATTCTTCAATTCCCATAAATATTTGCGATTATTACTGATAATTTCCTTTTAAAATAATCCTCTGATCAAAACCTCCTCGTTCTTTCTTTTTCTTTTCTCGAATTGTTTCAACCTCTAAATATTCAGGAAGTTGTTTTAATGCTTCAATCACCTCAATAACATCGGCTAACTCCTCAACACTGCCAACTTCTAAAAATTCTTTTGCTTCTTCATTGAGCTTTTTTATTAATTCAATTTTGTATTCTTCTGGAGTCGCAACCCGCTTTTCATAAATAACATTTTTTGCATCAAGAATTTCTGGGATTTTGTCTCGAACTAATTTGTTATAATTTTCCATAATATTATTTATTAACTATACCTGACTTTATAACATGCTCAACCAGTGTATGCGTATACCCCATCTCATTGTCATACCATGCCATAACTTTGACCAAATTACCACCGACGACGCGTGTCATAGCTAGGTCAGCGATAGATGCATAAGCAGAACCGAGAATATCACTTGAAACAAGTGGCTCGTCAGTAACAGTGAAAATACCCTGCCAATGTTCGTCCGCCGCCGCTTGCTTTAAAATTTCATTTACTTCTTCGGCTGTTGTCTCACGCTTTGCGATAAATGTAACATCAACAATAGAGCCGGCAGGGACAGGTACACGAATAGAGATGCCGTCGAAAAGTCCCTCAAGTACAGGGAAAGCTTTGGCAACAGCAATAGCAGCCCCAGTTGAGCTTGGCACAATGTTTTGCGCCGCAGCGCGACCTTCGCGAAGGTCTTTCTTTGAAGGCCCGTCAACTAGCGCCTGCGAAGCGGTATATCCGTGCACGGTATTTAAAATTGCTTTCTCGATACCAATAGCTTCGTGAAGAATAGCAATAAGTGGACTCGCAGCGTTTGTCGTACAAGACGCGTTTGAGGTAATTGGGCAAGTGCCGAATTTTTCTTCGTTTACTCCTATTAAAATAGTCGGTGTCTGGATCGCCGCACTACCGTCGGCATTTTCGAGTACGTCTTTGGCAGGAGCAGAAATAACAACATGCTTAGCACCTTGATTGAGATGGAATTTTGATCCTTCGTATGAGGTGAAAAGTCCAGTTGATTCAACGACAACATCAATGTCGAGCGCAGCCCAAGGCAGTTTCGTTCCGTCTTTTTCAGAAACATAAAGCACTTCTTTGCCGTCGATGTTAAACGAAGTTTTAGTGTGTGAAATATTGTGGTTCCATTTTCGATAAACAGTGTCGTATTTGAGAAGATATGCAAGGCTTTCTATAGAACCTAGATCGTTGACTGCTACGATTTCTATTTCTGAACGCTCCCAAGCCAACTTGAGAAATGCCCGACCAATACGACCAAAGCCGTTGATCGCGACGCGAATTTTGTCAGGTGTTGGTTTCATCATCATTGTGTTTATTATAGCAGATATTTTTTATAATATTTATTTTTTATAAAATTTAAATAGAATTCTGATCTACAAGAGTTCTTTGAGAATTTTCTGAACAAGTTGTGGATTCGCACTGCCCTTGGTTTCTTTCATTATGATACCGACGAGTGACATAAGCGCGTTTTCTTTGCCAGCTTTATAAGTTGCGACAATATTTGGATTATCTGTAATAATTTTTGAAGCAATTTCTCTAAGTGCCCCTTCGTCGTTTTTTTGAAGCAAACCTTCTGCTTCTGCAATTTGCATTGGGGATAGAATTGCCAGTTGTGGTATACCGCTTGTATTTTCTTCATTTGTGTTTCTCACGGTAATTTTTGCCAAAATATCTTTGGCTGCACGCGAAGAAATTTTCCCATCTGTCACCAGTTCAATTAATTCTGCAAAATGACTAGCGTTTGGCATTTTTGTCTCAGGATTATTTTTCTTAATTCCTATAAAGTCAGTAGTTATGTAATTTGAAGCAATTTTGATTTT
Source organism: uncultured Candidatus Saccharibacteria bacterium (assembly GCA_964354985.1). GTDB lineage: Bacteria > Patescibacteriota > Minisyncoccia > Phycocordibacterales > UBA9973 > JAGOSA01. Next base: position 20,597 of record CAYHBR010000005.1, read on the forward strand.
ATCAGGTGACTTTAAAATGCCAGAAACTTGTTCAAACCAAGAACCGAGTACAGTATCATTTACATAAACTTCAATATCTTCATCCTTAATGCCAAAATCAGTGCGATAGCGAGTGCGTTTAGACTCAGGGAGCTCCGGCAATTCGGCTTTCATTTCGCCAGTCATAATTCCGGGAAACATTTCGTGCAGTTTCATTTTTGGTAAATCAGGATCTGGAAAATAACGGTAGTCTTGGGCTTCTTCTTTTGATCGCTGGGAAAAAGTCGCTTGTTTGTTTTCGTCCCAACCACGAGTTTCTTGAGTAATTTTGTCACCCTCGCCTTTTTCTAAAAGTTCAATCATGCGGGCGGCTTCGTATTTGATAGCACGCTCTGCACTGCGAACAGAGTTCAAGTTTTTAACTTCAACTTTTGTGCCGTATGCTTTGGGATTATTTTCTGGAGAATCAGTAAGGGCAGCGGCATCTGTCGTAACTGAAATATTGGCTTCGACGCGCATTTCTCCTTTTTCCATATTGGCTTCAGACGCACCGAGATACCAAAGTACAAGCTGGTATTCCCGAGCAAACTTTGCCGCAGCAGCGCCTGCAAGTTCGGCTGAACTCATAGTTGTGGTCGCGCCATTTTCACCAGCAATAGTTGATGCGAATGTATGGGCATCTGTTACAAGCTCCATAAGTGGCACACCAGCGCGATTGAAATCAACAAGCGAGAAATCGCCACGGTCGTGTTTCGAATTTGCGGTGTCTTCTTCTAGATGAATACGAGTTAGCGCAAAATCGCCAAGTTTTCCGCCAGAAACTATTGGATATTTATACTGTGAAATTTGGTAGCCTTTTGGAATGTCAGGGTAAAAGTAACTCTTGCGGTCAAATTCACTAAAATCGGCAATAGTACCATCTACGGCAAGTCCGACTCGAATAACCTGTTTGACGGCTTCTTTATTCGCCACAGGCAATGCCCCAGGGTGGGCCATACAAACTGGGCAGATATTTACATTGGGACGGGTCTCATCCGGGTCGTTTTTGCAAGCGCAAAACATCTTGGTTTTAGTCTTAAGCTCGGCGTGAACTTCAAGACCAATAGTCACATAGTAGTTATTCGGCATGGGACAAGTATACCTATTAAACCAAAAGATTTCCACTTTTAATAATTAGATATATGTAAATATAATTGTTACGATTAAATTAATAATTCTTCATAAATTTAACATAATCTAAACTAAATAGCATGTTAGCAAACAAAACCAAGCCCTCGGGTATATTTCTCTTTTTATCTACAAAAGGAGAATTACTAAAAACCCCATCAAATGATGACTACCAATTTATCATTACTGTTGATGTTCTCAGTCGTTTTCTAAAATCAAGCGAGTATAAGTCTGATGAATATTTAGCAAATTCTTTTGTAGTTGCTCGTGATGCCATTGTAGTTTGTATTTCTGTTTCAGAAAAGCTAAAGGATCTCCATCTTGATGAATTTATCTACAAGAGTTGGATTATTTCCTCAGGGAGTATTCCTGGAGTTGAACTACCGGAGGATTACTGCAGTGAGAGGTATCTTGGTGAAATTATTGTTAAGGAATATTTCAGCAAGCTAAAAGACAAGCTATTTTACAGAAATTCTACAAAGGAAATTATTGACGACTTGCATTTGATTAAAAAACTAATCAAAGACAGTATAGGCAACTATGCAGCAGATTAATTTTTAAAAACCTAGCAAAAAACCCCGCATCAGATGCGGGGTTTTTTAAATAAGGTTTAGCGCTTACTCCACTGTGGAGCCTTTCGAGCCTTTTTGAGACCGAATTTACGGCGTTCTTTGGCACGAGGGTCTCTCTTTAGGAAACCGAGCTTCTTGAGCTCACCACGAAGTTCTGCGTCTATTTCAACTAGTGCACGAGCAATACCGTGTCTGACAGCTTCCGCTTGGGAGTGAATACCGCCACCAATAACATGAGCTGAAACTTCGTAATGCTCTTCGCTCTTTATACCTGCGAATGCATCGTGTATAACATGCTTGAGTTCTGCTGTAGGAAAATATTCATGGCCTTCTTTGTCATTTATAAGAAAAGTATTTTTTGAAGCTGGTGTAAGTCGAACACGAGCAGTTGCTGTTTTTCGGCGACCAACTGTTTCCGTGTATTTTTTAGTTTTTGTTTTGGTTTCTGACATATTATTCTGTAACTACCAAGTGTTTTAGGATTTCTTTCTTGAGCTTGTTGTTTGGGATCATTCCACCAACTGCTCGCTCGATGATATCTCTTACTCCTTTCTTTGCAATAACATCGTTCATTTTTTCTTCGGTAAATCCTCCTGGATAACCACTGTAGCGAGTGTATGTAGTCTCTTCCTGCTTTTTTTCACTTACAACTGCTTTTCCTGCGTTTACGATTCGAACTCGATTTGATGATGCAATATTCTTTTCAAAAGTTGGGCTATTTTTACCCATAAGAATATGCGCCGCTTCAGTAGCGATTCGTCCAACCATTTTTCCTTGTGCGTCAATTGTAAATTCCATTTTGTTGTTCTTATCTTTTACCAAATAATCTGTCTTAAGTCAACCGTTCCTTACACAAACTCGATTACTGCCATCTTGGCACTATCTGAGATACGAGGTGGCAACTTTGTAATTCGCAGATACCCACCAGCTCGGCCGACATATTTTGGTGCAATTTCTTCGAATAGTTTCTTTGTAATTGTTTTCTTTCCCATTAGTCTGTCGGAAACCAAGCGTCTCTTGGCAAGTGTGTCAGTCTTTGCGTGAGTAACGAGCTTTTCAACATATGGTCGTATTTCCTTTGCTTTAGCCTCAGTCGTCATTATGCGACCCTTGTTCAGCAAGTTAAAAGCCAGGCCGTGCAAAAGTGCAGCGCGTCCTTTTCTTTCTAGTCCAAATTTTCTCTTGTTGTCGTGGTGTCTCATAAAAGTTCTGATTAATCTGATTAATTATTCTTTAAGTGTGATATTGAAATTGCTAAGAGCCTTCTTGATTTCCTGTATTCCCTTTTCGCCGATTCCTTCGATATCGAGCAAGTCCTCCTTTCGCTTTCTGGCAATTCCGCCAACTGTACGGATGTTTGCTGTCTGGAGAGCGTTTAGAGTGCGTGTTGAGATGTCTAGGGTGTCAATGCGAGTCTTTAGAGTCTCTGCTATTTCTTCACTGCCTTCCTCACTTGAGTCATCTTCATCTTTTGATGCCTCAGCGACAACTATTTCAGGTTCATCTTCTTTGATTTCAGCAATAGACTTAAGCTGACTGATCATTGTTTTTATTGAAGAAAGTAATGCTTCTCGTGGTGAGATAGAACCGTCAGTTTCAATAGAAATGCGAAGACGATTGAAGTTTGTTCTGTCACCAACACGCATATCTGAGACTTCGTAAGAAACACGACGGATTGGTGAAAATGTTGCATCAAGTGCAATAGTTCCTATATCCATCTTGTCTTTATGAAGATCTTCCTTTGAAACAAAGCCGAGTCCACGGGAAATACCGAGCTCAATGTTGAGCTTAGCACTTTTATCAGTTAATTCACAAATATACTGCTCTGGATTTAAAATTTCAACCTGACCACTTACTTGTATATTAGCGCCAGTAATAACACCAACACCTTTTGTAGAAATACTAACTATTTGAGGCTCATCTGTTGTGAGCTTAAAACGTACGAGCTTCAAATGAAGCAAAATAGTGATAACGTCCTCTTTGACGCCATCTAATGTAGAAAACTCGTGGCTTGCGCCATCGATTTTTACTGTCGTAACTGCTGCACCTGGGAGAGATGAAAGAATTATCCGGCGGAGACTGGAGCCAAGTGTCTGGCCATAACCAGGATTGAGGGCATCTATTTCAAAGATACCTGTCATCCCTTCTTCTTTTACTACTTTCGGCTTCGATGGAAGCACGATATGCATATCCGACATGTGTTGCATTATAAAAAATTAATAAATTTCGACTACTACTATTGGTAACAAAATTATTTAACGACTGTAAAACTCAATCACAGCGTTAAAGTCGAGGTATGATTCTGGGTCTTTCGGAAGGCCCTTCACTTCGGCGGTTGCTTTACTGACATCAAATGAAAGCCATTTTGGTGCAGTGTAATTTTTAAGCTTTGCTTCTAAATCTCGGAAAAGGCCTTTTGCTCGTGAACCCTCTCTGATTGCGATAATATCTCCGACAGAGACATTGTAAGAAGGGACAGTCACGCGCTTGCCATTTACTGTAAGATGTCCATGGGCAACCATCTGGCGAGCAAGTGGTCGACTGTTTGTTAGTCCAAGACGATAAGCGACATTGTCTAGGCGACGCTCGAGTGATTCTGAAAGTTTGCCTGTTGGTGAACCTTTCTTTGTGTCAATTGCCTTTTTAACGTAATTGTAGAATTGCTTTTCTGTCACACCGTATGACATACGCATTTTTTGTTTCTCAAGAAGCTGAATAGCGTAAGTCGTAGCAGCTTTTCCACCACGCTTACTTTTTCCACCCTTTTTTACGTCACGCAAAACAAACTTAGGAGTTTGACATTTTTCAAACACCTGAGCTCCCAAACGACGACAAATTTTATATCTTGGACCAATTTTCATAAATATATTTTCGTATTAAAATTTTATACTCGGCGAGGTTTCTTTTGCTTTGGACCATTGTGCGGTACTGGTGTCGCATCCTTGATCTCGGTAATTTCCATACCGTGAGCCATAAATGCACGCACTGTTGGTTCGCGACCTGAACCTACGCCAACGATAATAACATCTGCTTCTTTGATACCAAGAGTCTGTGCTTTTTCACCTATAACATCTCCAACTTTTGAAGCAGCAAAAGGAGTTCCTTTCTTGGCGCCCTTGAAACCTAGGCTTCCGGCTGATGACCAAAAGAGAGCATTTCCCTGTTTGTCTGAAAAAACAACCTTTGTATTATTGAAAGTAGCCTCAACGTGGAGAGTTCCAGCGATGATTTTTTTCTTTGGAGCCTTTAAAGAAGCGCGAGCTGAGCTTTCAGCGACAACACTTCCTTCGACTCCTTCAGTTGTAATAATGCGTTTTTTTCCCATATAATTATTAGGTCTTTGATTCTTTTCTTCGTCCTGAAGCCATTGTCTTTCTTACGTTTCCTCGGACAGTTCGAGAGTTCGTCTTTGTTCTTTGTCCTCGTACTGGTAGGCGCTTCATATGACGAGTTCCGCGGTGAGATTTGATATCTTTAAGGCGTTTGATGTTTGCTGAGACTTCGCGCTTGAGGTTTCCCTCGATTTTACCTTCTTCTACTATTTTGCGGATCTTGTTTTCGTCTGCTTCTGGAAGGTCTTTAGCCTTTGTGCCACGGTCAATACCTAGATCATCTAGGATCTTTCGTGCGCGGGAAATACCGACACCGTAAATAGCGGTTAAGGAGATTTCTAGTCTTTTTTCATCTGGAATTGTTATGCCGGCGATACGCATGAGAATTATTGTTTTTGTTTATGCTTCGGGTTGTCGCAAATAACTCGCAAGTGTCCCTTTCTGCGGACAATCTTGCACTTTGCGCATATTTTTTTCACCGATGCTTTTACTTTCATATAAAAAACGCGAGATAGAGGATTTTGGCCTGTAAAACAGAACACAAAAGCACCCAACTAATGCGTTACGCTATAGTAGCAAGAATAGCTAAATAGCGCAAGCTTTTTTAGTGAATTGTCTTATAATCGTCTGGTTATTCTACCTCTTCCGCCGTATGGATCAAGTAATACCTCCACTTTATCACCCACAAGTACCTTGATTCGGTGCATTCTCATCTTGCCTGCCAGGTAAGCAATGATATTTTTCCCGTCTGCCATTTCTACTCTAAACATCGTATTCGGCAAAGCTTCCGTTATAATACCAGGTGTCTTGTCATTTTGAGTTGTTTTTGTTTCTTCCATTACGTAAGAGAATTCTATATTGCAATCTAGCTTTGGTCAACAACAATTAACTTTACAGATTTTTCCTTGCTAGGTAATTTCATACTCCAAGGTGGGAACATATCTACTGTTACGTTTTCAATACTTTCAAACGAAGACAGGCTGGTTGCAATATTTTTCTTTTTTGCGCCCAGTAATTTCTTTAAAATTTCTGACTTTGGAATCTGCCAGACAACTTTTGCTTGTCCTGAAACAGAGAAAGAAATATTTGAAGTTGTGTCTGATATCGTCTCTTTATTTTTTAAATCAATGGTTAGAGACGAGATTTTTGGAATAAAAATATCAGCACCATCATATTGACCAATTGAGGTTTCGGCGATCTTTTTAGAAAACTCGGCTTCGTTAAATAAAATGCCGTACATTGAGCCTTTTACTATCATTACATTTTTACCAGAAACAGTTTGTCCAGAATCAGAATCTTCTCGGATAACATAGGAACCGGTTAGTAAAACTGATGACTCTGGCAAGCTTGCTTTTGCTTCGGCTACAAGCTTATCTCGTAATATCCCAAGGGCTGCTTCGTGGGCTACTCTAGCGTCGGCCTCAGAAAGAGCGATTCCTTGTCCTGAAGCTCCACCAGACATAATGGTTTTTGAACGGGCATACATCTTGTCATATTTAGGTGTTCCCTTGAAACCGAGAATATTGAAGTCAGACAAGGCGATATTGTATGTAGAACCTGGTTGGTCTGCGTGAACGGATGCTTCTATTTGACCAGGGGTTACTTTTCCTCCGACTATTTTTGTACCTGGGACAGTTAGGGCTGTGTCTGTTTTAAAAATTTTACCATCAGTTGTATTTAAACGGGTTTCAATCGCCAATTTCTGAGGAGCTGTGCTGAAGTTGTTATAAATGACAACTTTGCCAGTAGCTTTTGTGAGAACAGTGGTTGGGGTGCCGCCAGTTACAACTTTTTCAGAACTTCCTGATATTTTTATAATTTTGAAAGAAATTGTTTTAGAATCACCTGCCAAACTTGCACTAAAGTCTGTTTTATCTAAACTTACGTCTTCACTTTTAGGTGTAATAGTAATGCTTGCTGAAGAAAATATATTCATTACAACAACTGTGCCGATAACTATTACCAAAGCGGCAATTGTCCAGATTAATTTCCTAGGTTTTTGATGATAATCGGAAGAAAAATTTTTTTCTCTAAAGCGAGGCGGAAGCTGAACTGTTCTTGTTGATTCAAGTAAAGGTTCACTGTCAATTCGCTCACGCTTTTCGGCGTGGCCTGCTGGACGAATATCATTTAAAAAATTTTTTGCCATATTAATATTTATTATACATCAATACCGTAAATGTACAGACAGTCTGCGAGGATTAGTGGTGAAAGAGGTTTTGAAGGGCTACTGTTTTTGAAAAAATCAGTTGCTATTATTCCTCCCCACTCTTTCGAGTTGATAGGTGTTTCGAGTATTCCCTTTGTTAAATGCTCATTTGCAATCATTTTTTTAAACCAAGGCAAGGTATCAGGCGCACCAATAACAAGGACTGGGATGTCCGAGTGGGCGGGTCCAACTACATCTAAAACTCCACCTCTGAGATGCTTTCGCCATGACTTTTCCACAGATCCGACGATAGTTTCAACTTTATTTTGAATATTTTCATGTGCTCGGCCTGAACTGCACATATTTAGCATAGAAAAAATTTCAAGTGGATTTTGTTTCAATTCTGAACCCAGAGTTCTTATTAAAAAATTTCTGCCCGAGGGGAAGGTTCCGGCATTTATAAGAATTCCATTTTCTAAATATAAAAGCTCAGTAACCTCACCGCCTATTGAGATAGTTAGAAGTTTTTTGTAACGTGGAAGTGTCATATACAATGCCCCAGCAAGCGATGCTGATGAAGAAAAAAATCTTATTTTGCCTCGCACTATTTTTTCAAGCTCAAGGCAAATATTATCTACAAAGAATTTTGGAGAAAGGCTAGCATAATAAGAAATACTTACTTCTCTCGCTTTTTTATTATATGGCTCATCTATCTGGTAGCCATTTAGCTTTGTTGCAATAACGGATTTATCAAGCACAGAAAGTGGTTCTCCGAAAACCTCTTCTGCCTCAGTTTTATATCTATTAAAATCCTCTTCTATCAGATTGTTGGCAATTTTTTCAGTAAAAGCAAATAATTCTTTTTTTGAATAATATAGGGTTCTGGTTTGGCCTGTAAACCAAGGTGATTCCAGGGAAATATAGACATGTTCAGGTGTAAAATGGCCACTTCGAAGGAGTGAGTCTGCTACATTTACAGCTGCTCCAATAAAAAGCTTCATAAATTTAATCTCATCGTCGTGTATATCCAATTTAATTATTTTTTCTGAGACTTCAATAATATGTGGCCGATCTTTATCAGAAAAAATACCTAAAGCACCAGTGACTCTGTCTGAGCCAACATGGAGAATTAAACTTTTCTTTATTTGTTCATTTTTTTTACTTCTCAAAACAAGTGCCATTACACTTGAAGTATACTATATGTTTGAAATTTTTTTATACAAACAGTGGGAAAAAGTAATTAGATAAGTATTGCCTTTATTCTGCGAACACCCTGCGACGAAGCTTCTTCTTTTTGAATTTTAAAATTGCCCAGTATCCCTGTGTGTTCGACATGGGGACCACCACAAAATTCTTTTGAAATATTCATACCTTTTTCATCTTCGATAAAGTAGACACTTACCGTCTCGCCATACTTTGCGCCAAACTCCATTTCAGCACCGAGTTTTTCAGCTTCGGCAAGTGGCATTTCGCGACGTACAACTTTATAGTCGTGCTTGATTGCACTATTAACAATTTCTTCAACTTTTTGTTTCTCGTCTTCAGTCATTTTACGGTCAAAAGCAAAGTCTATGCGGAGGCGTTCCTCTGTAATATTACTTCCCTTTTGCTTAACCGACTTACCCAGAACTTCTTGGAGGGCTGCTAGGAGCAGGTGGTGAGCCGTGTGCAATTTTATCGTGGCTTCATTTGTATTTGCTAGCCCACCTTTGAACTTTTGTTCAAAACCAACGCGTGATTGTTCCTTGTGTCTTTCAATAAGCATATTGAAATCATTCAAAGCCCCTAGTGAAAGCGGAATATTTTTTTCTTTGGCTAATTCTAGAGACAATTCTATTGGAAAACCGTGGACGGTGAATAGCTCAAAAAGACGAGCACCGCTTAATTCGTGTAAAATCTTGTAGATATCCTTATTCCCTTCCGTAATTGATTTCCCTTTTTCTTTATTAAAGAAAATTTTCATACCACGCTCGAGAGTCTGGCGAAATTTACTCTCTTCACCATCAATTTCTTTCTTAATATTTTCGCGTTCAGTTGTAAGGTTTGGATTAAACTCGGAAAACTTCGCAATAACTGCTTTCGAAATTGAGAAAAGCGAACCGTGTGCAAATCCGAGAATATCGGCATAGCGAACAGCACGGCGAAGCAAGCGACGCAAAACGTAGCCGCGGTCTGTGTTCGATGGAATAACGCCATCAGCTATCATAAATGTCGCTGTGCGAATATGGTCAGCAACAATACGCTTTGCTTTTTCATCTTTGTTTATAGAAAGCTCATCAATCTTGGCGAAAATTGATTCAAAAATATCAGTATCATACACACTTTCTTTACCTTGTATGACAACCGAGACACGCTCAAGTCCGGCACCAGTATCGACATTCTTGCTTGCAAGTTTGCCGACTACTTTGCCGTCTTTCTTTTCATATTCCATGAAAACATTGTTCCAGATTTCGATGACTTCCTTGTGATCAGTTGCAACTATATATTCTTCTTTGCTCAAATCGCCGAGCTTGCCAGTGACATCGTAGAACATTTCAGTGTCGGGTCCGCACGGGCCATTATCGCCTGGACTCCACCAGTTATCAGCAGCACCCATAAAGTAAATCCGATGTTCCGGCACACCGAGTAACATCCAGAGTTTTGCGGTTTCTTCATCACGCGGCGCATTTTCGTCGCCTTTAAAACAAGTGAAATAAAGTCGACTCAATTCAAGTCCAAGACCAGCATCGCCGAGCGGCGCATCTGTTGGGTTCGTCAAAAATTCGAAACTCCACTTGATTGCATCTTCTTTAAAATAATCACCAAGAGACCAGTTGCCCATCATTTCAAAAAATGAAAGGTGGGTGTTGTCGCCAACATCTTCGAGGTCGCCAGTACGAACGCATTTCTGAATGTTGGCGATGCGTTTGCCTGCTGGATGAGGTTGCCCGAGCAAGTACGGAACAAGTGGTTGCATGCCTGCAGTGTTAAAGAGTACAGAAGGATCATTCGCTGGCACAAGCGAAGCTGAAGGCACAATAGTGTGACCCCGTTTCTCAAAAAATGCCAGAAACTTTTGTCTGATTTCGGATGATTGCATGTTAGTGTTTGATTTTTGTTTTCCTTATTAATTTTTCTAGTTTAATAATATCCTGTTTAATACTTTCAAGGCCTGCTTCAAAAAAAGCTGGTTTGCTTGTATCTATTCCTATGGCTTTAAAGATGTCCTCTGGGCTTTTACTTTCACCAGCCTTAAGAAAGAGCTCAATTTTGCGCATATAATTAGGATCTTCCTGATATTTTTTATAAAGTGCCTTTGAAATAATTTGCCCGTATGCATAGGCGTATACATAAAAGAAATTGCGAATGTGTGACCAACTGACAAAATTATAACCGTCTACATCTGACATTTCAAACAATGGCCCGAGATAAGATTTCATGTGCTTATTCATCATCGTCGCAATTTCCTCTTTTGACATTGAACCTTTTTCACGAATAGTTTTGTGCATTTCTACTTCAAAATTAAAAAGAGCAATTTGCCTAAATATGGTTTGAACATCATCGAGAATATGATCGTGGAGAGCTATTATTTTTTCCTCTTCAGAAAGTGATTTAAATACTTCTTCGAACACAAAATTTTCAAATAAAGTACTTGCGACTTCTGCTACAGAAATAGTATGTCCTTGGTAAATAACACTTTGCCCCTTAGATAGTTCACCGTGAATTGCGTGACCCATTTCATGAGCCAGAGTAGAGATTGATGACAAATCCTCTGTATAATTCATAAGCACATATGTTGGTAAATTTACATTTGTCCAGCAATAAGCACCGCTCTTTTTCCCTACTTTTGGAAAAACATCAATCTGTCCATTTAAAAGATATTTATCTAATATTGAGGCATATTCATTTCCCAATTTTGAAAATGCACTTCTGATGATACTAACTCCTTCATTAAAAGGTATTTTTTTTGAATTTTTACCAACTACAGCTGACCTATCTGCATAAGCTAACTTGGGTAGATTGTGCATTTGACTTTTTAGCTTGTAGAAACGATGCGCAACTGAAAATTGCTTTGTCGTTGTCGCAACTAGTAACTCAATCTCTTTTTCAACATTTTGATAGTTTAAGATGGTAGCGCTATATGGTTTTTCATAGCCACGAAGCTCATCATTGATTTTTTTATCAATAACAACAGCGTTCATTTCACTTTCAGCAAAATCACTAACTGATTTATACTTTTCCATAATCTGATTGTGGAGTATTTGTCTTTCTTTGGTTGGCAAATGTTTTACCTTTCCAACTGCTTCAGAAATTGGAATCTCTTTACCTGCGAAATTTATTAATAGTTTGCCAAGAATATTTTCCTGACCTGAAATCCACAATTCGCGAGAAGTAAGGTTCTTAAGACTAAGTATCTTTTCTTCATTTTCTGATAAGTAATGTTTACTGCGTTTAAAAATATTTTCTAAAAAATATCGGTAGTTTGAAAGTTTATTGTCATTAAGAAATTTTTTTTGTTGACTTTTAGGAATTTTTGCAATAGATAACTTAAAAAAAAGGATCTTATTCCCCGCCTGTGTTAACCTTAGACTGATTCTATTTTTTGCAGCTTCAGCTATTTTATTGCCACCGACAACATCTAAGTATAAGTAAAAATATGCTAATGGGTATGGTAAAGCATCGATTTTTTCGTATTCATTTAGCGCAATAAGTAGTTGAGAAGGATTATTTAGATATTTACTATTTTTTGAATATTTCTTGCAAAATACCTCGATAGTTGTTTCAAGTATTTTTACATCTTTTTCAATTTTCGGATCACTTGGGGACGAATACATCAATCCCAAATTCCAATCAGTTTTATGCTTCATACAGGAAAAACTATAGCACACTCGCCCTAATCATGAAATATGCTACTTATTTGAATTTTTAGAGCTTTCGTCTATATCCTCAAAAGTCTTTCTAAATCTCTGTTCTACTATCCATATGACAATAAATATGAACAAAGAGATAATTGTCGTCATAATAGCTAGTCCGTGAAGTCCAAATCCAGCTGCCATACCTATTCCTGCGCAAACCCAGAGACCACTGGCGGTAGTTATTCCGGAAAGCTTGTCGTCCTTAAAAATTATTAGTCCTGAACCCAGAAAACCGACTCCGACAACTATCTGGCTAGCGATACGAAGTGGATCAAAAGTGGCATTACCTAAATACAACTGAGAGACAACTTGAGAAATTATTACAAAAAGAGCTGACCCCATAGAAACCATTGCGTATGTACGCATACCAGCTGACTTGTGTGCATATATTCTTTCGGCTCCAAGAGCAAGGCCGAGAAGCATGGCGACTGTAAGTCTGAGAAAAATTTCGTATGAAAAAGTTGATGTAATATCCATACGAATATTATACCCTAGTCAAACCAAATCAAGATTAAGAAAATGTTAATTAAAAATTTATTTATAATTAAACAATAATTCCTCCGCCTACACATATATTTTTATCATAAACAACTAGTGACTGACCGGAAATAATTGGGCCGGGCGATGAGACCAATATGGCTTCCGCAGTGTTACCTGACATTTGGCGAATCATAGCAGAACCTTTTTCCCCGTGATATCGTGACTCGACTGTGTATATTTTTTTGGGATCTATAAAAGTTCTAAAATTTGTGTCTGTTAAGAAAAACTTATTATTTTTAGCAGAAATTTGCTTTTGTTTCTCAAAAGGATTTTCATGTGAGACTGTAATTGTATTCTTTTCAATATTCTTTTCGGTTATATAATAAGCACCGTTATTTGGCGTATGGTTTAATACTGTAAAACCGTGCCTTTCACCAATAGTATAAAAAGTGGAGCCATCATGTTCACCAATCATTTCACCTTTTATGTTTAAGACTTCACCTTTTTCAACTTCTATATAATTATGAAGGAAATCTTTCATATTAATATTTCCAATAAAACAAATCCCCTGACTGTCTTTCTTTTCGGCTGTCGGTAGGCCGATTTTAGATGCTAGTTTCCTAACTTCTGTCTTTTTCATGTCGGCTAGCGGAAAGAGTGTTTTAGATAGTTCATCCTCAGATAACATCCATAGAAAATAAGCCTGATCTTTTGCGGGATCCTTTCCACGAGAAAGATAGTGGCTACCTTTTGTTTTGTTTGTTTTTTCTTCAGACACTTTGGCATAATGGCCAGTCGCAATAAAATCTGCACCGTGCTTTAGTGCGTGCTTTAGGAAAACACCAAATTTAATATCGCGATTACACAAAACATCAGGATTTGGAGTCCGTCCGGCTTTGTATTCAGAAATCATCTTTTTCGCAACCAAATTCTCATATTCATGGGAAACATCTAAGAATACAAACGGAATGCCTAAATTGACAGCCACACGCATTGCATCGCGTTTTTCATCCCTCCATGTACATTCAATAAAGTCCGGTTGCCATGTGCGCATATATACACCCACAACTTTATAGCCTTCTTTTTTAAGTAAATAAGCAGAAACAGAAGAATCAACACCACCTGAAAGGCCGACGAAGACTAAAGTTTCATTTTTGGGTTTAGGTTTTGGAAGCGCTTTATTCACGTCTGCATTCTGCATTATTTTTTTGAGTCTGTAAAGTTACTTTAGGAATTCCGCAATATTCCGCTGATGTTCTGAATATGTTCTCGCGTAGTGAACCAGCCCATCTCTGTCGTGAACATAAAAAAGATAGTCAGTCTTTGTTGGGCGAAGAGCAGCGGTGATTGAGCGTAAACCTGGGTTTGAAATAGGACCAGGAGGTAAGCCATCATTTTTGTAAGTATTATAAAGAGAGACATCGTCTTTTACATTTTGGGTAGTGAAACCAGCTTTTGTTCCTTCGTTTACATATAAAAAAGTAGCATCAACCTGTAGCCTCATATGACGCTTTAGGCGATTCCATAAAATACCCGATATCATTTCCTGGTCATCTCGACCATTTGATTCTTTTTCAATAATGGAGGCCATAATTATAATTTCTTTTTCGGTGTGTCCTGAATTTGCGATCTCTTCCAAATGTGGTTCGACTTTGTTTTGGAATTCATTAGTCAGCATATCTACAACTTCTTGCGCTGTTGCTGTTTCAAAAAAATAATATGTTTCAGGAAATAAATAGCCTTCATTTTTTTTACCAAGTTCAAGAAATGCATTTTTATCTAAACGAGGCAATGCTGAACTCAAAATATCAGCCATTTCCATAGAATTTGTGCCTTCAGGTAATGTTATTTTTGAACGACTAATTCCGTATTTACCAAATGATAATTTTTCTGCAATAGTAATTACTGATTGTGGTGTGTCGAAAAGATAAAAACCCGAACGCACTCCACGATCACCCGAGAAAATAATCACAAGGGTTTGAAACATAACTGCCGATTTAACTATATGCATTTCTTCCAGCATTTTTCCGGTTTTCATTATGCTAGTGCCGTGCGGTATTTCAACCAACTTATCAGAAGGAAAATTTTTGGGAGGCAATGAATAAACGATTAGGAAAATTGCAAAAACTACAAACAAGACGAAGACAGCAAAAAAATAGCGGATTAATCTTTTTCCTACTCGAGGCACAGTAATTGTAATTGTTTGCTCAGGTATTTCGTCTGGTAACATAAAATATATTCTACTACATCGGCAAATTTGCAGGTGGCTCGGTCTTTTTTGATTCTATGCGTTTGAATGTCGGCGTCTCGAGAACGCGTCCAGGGAAATGGAAAATAGTAGCGAGCTCTTCCGTATTTAAAACGAAAGGTTTGCGACTTATTTTAGTATTTGCCACTCGTGAATATTTCCAAGGGGCATGAAAATAACCACGGTTGCGATACGCTTCAAGTATTTCGGACTTGAGTCTAGCTGCCCGCGTACCAGTCATGTCCTGCCACGGATAATCATAACCGGTTAAATTTGCGGGCTTAAAGGCATTCATATTTCCGGTATTAAAATGTTTCCAAAGACCAAGTAGACCTGTAATATGGATTGGTTTGAAGGTATCTTTGTGGGCTAAATATACTGCTCTTATCCCAGTATCAAAACCATACTTCGTAATACTGCGCTCTATAGCTGACACAAGATCGTTATCACCTTTTGTTGGATGAGACGGGAATTCACTTCCGGCTAATGGTTTCTGAAAATCTGCTTTAAGTTTTTTTACGATACCTTTTCCTAAATCTTGCCATTTAATTTTTTTGAAAAAATGCTCTGGGTCTGGATATCGTCCCCAATTGGCGGCTTGGATAATTATCTGGAGCCACATTTGTTCACCTTTTCCAAGTGAGCCCATATATTCAAGTATTGGAACAATAGGGTCAATCTTTTCTTCTTCCTCGAGTGACCCAGTGGCTTTATCGAGCCCAAAATCTACATATGTTTTTATCGGATACGGATCTTCTTTTGTTAACACAAAGTCACTGCCGTACATATTCCAGTCAGCACTTTTGTTGTACGGTGGAATCATATCAGTATAATCTTCCGACTCTGCGACTTCTGCCTGTGGAAATTGAGCATAGAGTTGAGCCTCTATAATTGGGCGAAACTTTTCCTGTGTCCAAATGAAAAAGAAAACCCTACCTTCGATAGAAACAATTTCTAAAGAAAAATATGCCGGCAAGTTGCCTAGCCAATATTTTTGTACCCAAGTACCTACACCCCCCGATTGATAAAGCGCATTTTGAAGAAAAATCTCCATAGCTGCTGGTGACTTGAAAACATCTTGTGGAATCTTGATCTGAAGCAGTGTCCACTTTAGTCCGGCAATATGAACCTTGTGAATATATTTAAGCCAAAGTTTCCAGGCTATCACCGCAAATAAAAATGGAAGTATGTATGACAGCATTCCGCCAATCATACTAAAGCTATCGCTGAAAATAGTTGTATAAAAATCACCAAGCATATGATATATAAAATTGTATCATACTTAAATAAAAAAAGAGTATGTTTTTGCATACTCTTTTTTTATTTAAGCTAATGTATATAGACCCTGTTTATTTTTCTTGAAGTATTTACTATTTTGTAAATTTACAAGGATTGTATTTTTCTTTAAAAATCTTTCTTTAAGAACCTTCTCAACAATATCTTCTTTGGTCATTGGACCGTTCTTTTTTAGTATTTCTTTTATAACATCTTTGACTACGCCCGGTTTGTAACCCCATTCAGACAATCCGTATGTACCGCGTCCAACTAAAACGAAACGGGAATCTTTGATAAGTTCATTGTGAGTTGTCGCAACGTGAGTCTTTTTTCCAAAAGTTGACTCGATAGCTTTTGCAACTTCGCGGAAGTGCATTGGGTTGCCATGTTTACGCATTATTAAATATGCATAGTCTTTTATTCCACGAGTTTTAACATTTGGAGAACCTGCTACACCCCATTCATTAAGTGGGTTTGACTTTATGTTCTTTGACATCCCGAGCCAACGACGAGCTATTTCTTCATTTAAATATGATTGATTTATGTTCTTAAGTTCTTCTATAAAGCGAGAAATTATTTCAGACTCTGGAACAAGATCATCGTTTGAAAGACTTGTATAAAGTTTTTTGAGGGCATTGTGAACTTCTGTGCTCATCAATTCGTCAACACTCCATCGGGTGTGAAATTCATCATCTTCGGCATGCTTTTTAAATTCATCTCCCAATACTAAGTAAAAATGAAAATGATTTTTTAGTTCACTATCTTTAGCGAGACTTGAAAGGAGTTCGTCTTCGGCAACAATAGTACCAAGTGAAAGTAGGGCATTTTTTAGTTCAGTAAAGGCTTCTTTTTCAGCGCCAAACATGTCAGATTTTCGGATAGTAGCTAGGGCTGCATTTTCAATCTGGCGAACGCGTTCACGGGTGATACCGTACTTTTTTCCGATTGCCTCTAGGGTCTTGCGTTCAGCATCTGGAGTGAGACCGAAACGAGAAACAACCACGTCATGAGCGCGGTCTTGTAACACTGAAAGTATCCTTTTGCTCACCTGTTTTGGTTTTATGTTTACTGTTGCCATAGAT
The DNA here is from genome assembly GCA_964354985.1 of uncultured Candidatus Saccharibacteria bacterium. Lineage (GTDB taxonomy): Bacteria > Patescibacteriota > Minisyncoccia > Phycocordibacterales > UBA9973 > JAGOSA01. Next base: position 37,776 of record CAYHBR010000005.1, read on the forward strand.
GATTTAATGTCTTATTAATTTCTTAGTAATCCCAATATATCATTCTTACCAATAAAGTCAACACCTATTGACATAAGCCCTTATCCATTCTTTCTTGTGGCACGAATACGATCTAGATCAGTTAAATACTTTTTACGCAAACGAGTCGATTTTGGGGTGATTTCAAGATATTCATCATCTGACATAACCTCAAGTCCCCTTTCAATTGTAAGGGTAAATGCAGGTTTTAGGACAATTGCATCATCAGATCCTGAGGCACGCATGTTTGTGAGTTGCTTACCTTTGATAGGGTTTACGGTCATTTCCTCGCCTTTTATAACGTTTCCAATAACCATACCTTCAAACACTTCAGCTCCGTGTTCAATATAGAGTAAACCTCTTTCTTGAAGGTTCGCCAAGGCAAAAGCTACAGCTTTTCCGGCAATCATACTGGTCATTGAACCAACTTCTCGTTGCTTAATTTCACCGGCATATGGCTTGAAGCCAATAACGCGTGATGACATTATTCCTTCACCTTTTGTATCAACAACAAACTGACTTCGGTAACCGAGTAAACCACGAGTAGGGATCTCGAAAGCCAAACGTACGATGCCGTTTTTTTCTTGCATATGGGTCATCATCCCGCGACGCTTTGTAATCTTTTCGATAACAGCACCGGAAGATATTTCAGGAACATCAATAATCAATTCTTCGTATGGTTCTGTTTTTACACCACCATCTTCGTGAATAATAACGTGAGGTTGAGAAACCTGAAGTTCATAACCTTCTCGGCGCATATTTTCGAGAAGAACAGCGATGTGAAGTTCTCCGCGTCCGTAAACTTTATAACTACTTGGGCCTGAAGTGTTGGCAGCTTCAAGGTTATCAAAATCAACTTTGAGTCCAACATTTATTTCAAGCTCTTTTTCAAGACGCTCGCGGATCTGTCTGCCTGTTACAAATTTACCCTCTCTTCCTGCAAAAGGAGAATCATTAACCAAAAAATCCAGCGAAATAGTTGGTTCATCAATAGCAATAGCTGGGAGTGATAGTGTATCTTCTGAGATAGCGAAAGTTTCACCGATGAAAACATCCGATATACCCGCGACAATAGCGATATCACCTGTTTCAATCTGCATTGCGTCCTTTCTCATTATTCCTTCAAATGTGAACATCTTTGTAATTTTAGCTTTACGAGTTTCGCCATCAGCTTTTTTAACTAATATCTGATCACCTGAATTTATTTTTCCGCCGTAAACACGAACGATAGCCAAGCGGCCAAGGAAATTGTCGTAACCGAGATTAAAAACTTGTGCCACAAAAGGAGAATCGCTGTGACCTGATGCAACCGGAACTTCTTCTAAAATAAGATCAAGAAGTGGTTCTAGATTTTTACGTTCATCGTCGAGTTTCCTGACTGCCACACCTTCACGTCCTATTGCATAAATAGTTTTGAAATCGAGTTGAGCATCACTTGCACCAAGCTCAATAAAAAGTTCCAGGACTTCGTCGTGGACACGAGCTGGATCTGCGGCCGGTTTATCTATTTTATTTATAACAACAATAGGGATAAGTCCGAGTTCGAGTGACTTTTTTAGCACAAAACGAGTTTGTGGCATTGGGCCTTCTTGTGCATCCACAAGCAAGAGAACAGAATCAATAGCCCTAAGTACTCGTTCTACTTCTGAACCAAAGTCAGCGTGTCCTGGTGTATCAACGATATTTATTTTTGTACCTTTGTAATTTACAGAAGTATTTTTTGAGTAAATAGTAATACCTCGCTCGAGTTCAAGCGCGTTTGAGTCCATCGTCGAACCTTCGGCCGACATTCCACATTCCTGCATAAGTGCATCTGTGAGAGTTGTCTTTCCATGGTCAACGTGGGCGATAATTGCGATATTTCTGATTTCTATTGGTTGCATTGTTGTAATAAAAAAATGCCTTTCGGCTTAGTTGAGCCAATACTATACCACTAGAAACATAGTTTTGCAATTAAACTAGAAAAGCTTAGTAATATCTTTATAAGTTACAAAAAGCATTAACAAAAGAAGTAAGCCGAAACCAGTAGTATTTATCCACCCAACTATTTTGGGATTCATTTTTCTGCGTGTAATAGCTTCAATTGCGATAAATAAAAGTCTTCCTCCGTCGAGAGCTGGGAAAGGGATAAGATTCATCACTGCAAGGTTTGCTGAGATAACCGCAATAAAGGAAAGCAAGTAGATAAAACCCATATTAAAAGCTTGAGTAGCGAGACCAGCAATACCTACTGGACCTGCAACATCATTTCCTGACACACCACTAGCTGAACCAAAAACACCACCAATAAAATTGACAAAGAAAAGTAATATTTGCCAAACAGTTCTACCTGCAGTCGCAAAACCTTCAACTAATGCTTTAAAAAAAGGCAACCTGATTTCACCTACGAGATCGAGTCCGACACCAATACCGACTTGACCTGTGCCAACCCCACCGAGTTTTGGTGTGACAGAAACAGTTTTGATTTCATTATTTAATTTATAGGAGACATCTACGGCTTTATTTTCATGTTCGCGCACATATTTTTGCATTTCTGAAACACTTGAGACTGCCGAAGTATTGCTGTCAAGCGATACAAGTACAATATTTTCGGGTAAACCTGCCAAATCTGCAGGAGAACCTTTTTGAACAACTGAAACAACTAGTCTCTTGTTTACAGCGGTTGTGTTATTTGAATCTACGGAAACAGGCATACCAGACATAAAACCAATTGAAAAAAGTACACCGGCCAAAAGAAAATTCATAGCTACTCCAGCTAATAGCACGATAGCCTGTTGCCATTTTGGTTTTGAATTCAAATTACTATTTTGGTCTGCGCCTTCTACATTTAAATCATCAGGATTCTCACCGAAAAGTTTTACAAAACCACCAAATGGAATCCAGTTTAAAGTGAACAGGGTGCCTTTGTAAGTAAATAGTTTTTTAGCGCGAGGCGGAAAACCAAAACCAAATTCCTCTACTTTTACACCAAATTTTTTAGCAGCAAAATAATGGCCAAATTCATGAACCACAACGACAACGCCTAAAATTATAACTAGTAGAATAAATCCCATATTTTTTAGCCTTCCAAAACTTCTTTTTCTTTTTTCTCAAACATTTCTTCAAGCTTATTGTTTGCGGTATCCACGTGTTTTTGTAAATCTTCTTTTGCTCGGAACTTATCATCCTCACTCATACTTCCTTCTTTTTCACTTTCTTGAATATTTTCCCAGACACTTTCTCGAGCTCGACGAATAGCAATACGCGATTCTTCAAGGCGTTCTTTGAGTGTCTTTACTGTTCTTAGTCTAGTTTCTGTGGTGAGTTGTGGAAAAATAACTCGGAGCCCAGCTTCATCTGTGGCAAGTGACAAACCAAGGTTTGCTGAAGTAATACCCTTTTCAATTTCTTTTATCAAACTTGCATCCCAGGGAGCTATTCTGAGTGTTTTCGGATCCTCAATAGAAATAGAAGCGACGTTTTTGATCGGCATCCGTGAGCCATAAGATTCTACTTGAACTAGGTCAAGAACAAGAGGACTGGCGCGACCAGTGTTTAGTGATGCAAATTCAAGAGAAAGTCTTTCTTCTATTGATTTAAAATCTTTTAACAATTCTGTAAATTGATATGCCATATACGAAAGTATACCAAATGTATAATTTATATTGTCATTGACTTAGTCAATTTTAAGTTATATAGTGCTAAAAATTAAAAACTAAAACCATGGAAAAAGCTAATCCTACTATTTTGACTGAATCAATTACGATTGACGAGTTCAAAAAAATCTTCGGATTTAGATCCGATAACACTGTTCACTCATTGATTAAAAAAATCAAAGTAAATATTGTAAAAGACGGTGGCACTAGTTTCCTCGATCTAAAAGCAATAAAAAAAGCTATCAGGATCAAAGAACTGCCTGAAAAATTTCTTTCACTCGAAGAAGTTTCTATTTTACTCGACATTAATCAGAATAAAGTTATGTCATTGGTAAAACTGGGTTTTATTCCCTATTACAAATATTCTGGAAGTCGGGGTGCCAAATATCTCTTTGTTGAAAAAGAAATTATTGAAGCAAGAAATAAATTATTTGAAGCTGATGTTAAATTAACTTCAAATATTCTTTATTCTGTGACTATAAGGAAGTATTTAGACTACCAAATATTTTTCAAAGATTTGCTTACGGAACTGAAGTTGTCGGGCGATTTCTTTAGCCAGAAAGAGATATTAGTATTTTCTGGTTTATGGTTTGGAAACGAGTCACTTGAAAATCTTGCAAAAGAATTAAATTTGGGCAATGAAAGAGTCCGGCAAATCTTTGAAAAGTCAAAACGGAAACTTTTTTTTGGAATGAAACAAATGGGTAGATATTTTGTTCAAAATAATACTCATAGATCACAAGTTGAGTTATTGACCAAACAAAACAGTGATCATATGTTTTCTATTTCAAAATTATTATCTGTTATTTCAGATTTGCAAGAGAAAATAGTGGAACGCAATCCGAACTATTTACCACCAACAGATCTTGAAATAATAAAAACCAAGCTCCTTAAAATGCCTGTCACGGACCTGGATATAGGTGTTAGAGCACAAAATGCCCTCAGATCTGCCGAAATATTTACAGTTGGAGATATTTTAGACAAAGAAAAAAATGACTTGTGTGGGCTCAGGTCAGTTGGCATCAAAACGATCCGCGAGATTAATGACGCAATTGTCGGCCTAGGGCTGGATTGGAAAGTAAGAAGGTGAGTAAAATGGAGAAATATTATTTCTCCATTTTTTATTTTATTTTTTTATTAAATAACTTAATGATCTGTCAATTGCATCGCCATTGTTTCTAAAAGTTGTTTGGCGGAAGAACCGCGGTCGTTTAAGTAATTTCGGAGTTCCAAAATTCTTTCAAGCTGTTCCCTTTCAGTTGAAGTTGTGTTGGCTCCAATTTTTTTTCTTAACACATCTATTACAGTATCAAAAATTTCTAGGGCTACATCCCGAAAAGCAGTCGGATTATCTTTTTTAAATTTCTTAGATACATTTTCAATATATTCAAATCTGTCAGCCAAAGTAATAGCTAAAAAATCTGGGTGACTGCTACTGCTTTTTGAAACTTCTGTTTTTGAAATTAAAATACAACGGGAACGAATTGTTGGCAAAAGGATTTCTGGGTTATCAACAAAAATAAGAAAATGCATTCCGGCTCTTGGCTCTTCGACTGTTTTGAGTAAAGCATGCTGTGCTTCGTGACCTATTGATCTAGATGATATTACAATGAAGGTTTCACCTTCGGACAACAGATTACTCATTTCAGAAATAGCTCTACTGTCATCAATACTAAAATTTTCGGCCTTATATAAAATTGCATTTTGGTTTGATCCAAACTTTATACTAAATAGATTTTCAATTTTAGGAATTACTATGCCGTAGTCACTCCCTGAAAAAATGTAGGAGTGAGAAATTATTCCTGAAAAAAGTTTTTCAATATCCATATATAAAATAAATTTAAAAATTTATTAAAAAAAAGACTAACGTTTACTTAAAATACTTTTCTTATATGTATCCAAATGCTCAAGAGCAACACCCGTACCTTTTACAACACAAAGAAGCGGTTCGTCTGCAAGCTGCGCTTTGACTCCAGTTTTTCGGTAAACGAGATCGGGAAAACCGCGGAGCTGTGAAGTCCCACCGGTCATCGTAATTCCAGAATCAATAATATCAGCCGCAAGCTCGGGTGGTGTTTCCTGTAAGACATCCTTAATGGCTTTAATCATAAGTTTTAACTCGCCATCGATAGCTCTGACAATTTCATTTGTTGAAATAGAGGCAGTGCGAGGTAGGCCTTGAACATAATCCCGACCCTTGATAGTAACAGTCAGTTCTTCTTCAAGTGAAATAGCTGCTCCAATTTTTACTTTGACCATCTCGGCCGTCTTGTCCCCAATAGCAAGGTTGAAAGTTTTTTTAATATAGTCAGTAATAGCGGCATCTATTTTGTTGCCTGCACATTTTACAGAAGTTGCAGCAACTATTCCACCGAGGGAAATCACGGCGACATCTGTTGTGCCACCACCGATGTCCACAATCATGTGTCCACGAGACTCATAAATAGGAATACCGGCGCCAATAGCAGCTAAAATTGGCTCTTTCACTATATAGGCATTTTTTGCTCCGGCACGAATCGTGGCTTCAACAACGGCGCGTCTTTCGGTAGAAGTAATTCCCGCCGGAACAGATACCATAACGTCTGGTTTGAAAACAGAAAAAGGACCGAGTGCTTTTCTTATAAAATACCTGAGCATGGCCTCTGTAACACGATAATCGGCAATAACACCATCTTTCAGTGGCCTATATGCAACGATTGATTCAGGAGTGCGACCAATCATTTCTTTGGCCTCACGACCTATTGAAAGTATTTTATTATCTTGTTCAGAAATAGCGACAACAGACGGTTCAGCGAGCACAATCCCTTTACCCGGCACAAAAACCAACGTATTTGCGGTGCCCAAATCTATACCAATTTTTCGAGAGAAAATACTCATATTTGTGACGAGAGTATAGCATAAAATGTGTGATAGTCTTAAGGGGTGAAAGCTGTACACATATTTCCTATTGGAGGCGGACCTGACAAGGGTTCTCTTTCATATTTTACCGCAAAAGAAGTATTTGTTGGAGACACTGTAAGCATAACCATCCGCGGACGAAAAGTTTTGGGTATTGTTGATGAAGTAGATGATATCGAAGAAGACCGAACCAGTATAAAGCAATCAGCCTTTAAATTAAAAAAAATTGATGCGGTTCTCGGCCAGACTATTCACGGCGGAGTTCTATACAAAACTGCCAAAATTTTAGCTCGATATTATATTTCCCACCCAGGACACATTCTTTCAGCCATCACACCCGTAATCTTTTCTGATCCAATCCTCAAAGATATTCGTCGAATAAATAAAATCACTGATACAGAAAAATCTTCAAGATTGTTACCGTTATTAATACAGACCTCAAAAGTCGATCGGGTAATTTATTTTAAAAAACTTATTCGCGAGTACTTTGCAAAAAAAGAATCTGTGGCAATAATTTTACCGACTATTTCTGAGGCCAAGGAGTGGCGCGAGTTGTTGTCTAAAGGCATAACCGAGCACACTATTTTTTTTACCGGCGAAGAAAATAAAAAAAACCAAAAAGAGATGGTCCGAAAGGCATCGGATTCAGCACACTCACTTTTATTGATTGGAACATTATCAGCTGCTATCCTACCTGTGAAAAAACTTGGTGCCATAATAGTCGAACACGAATCTTCTGGCTTATATAATACAAGGAAGAAACCTTTTATTGATAAAAGAATTGTAGCTGAAGTTTTCGCCCATATCTGCAATATACCGTGTTATTTTTCTGATTCTTTACTCGAACTTAAGACAAGTGGCCGTATACAACTTGGAACCGCGACCGCAGTGGAGAAATTAAATTTTCGAATCCCGGGAAAATCTTCCGAAATAATTGACCTGACTATAAAAAAGACCGATGGTGAAATTTTTAGAGCTATTTCAAAGCCTGCATTAAAAGAGATAAGGGAAAGTATTGAGAATAATGAGCAAATTTTTATTTTTTCATTCCGTAAAAATTATGCCTCTAACACTGTCTGTAAAGACTGTGGCGAGGGAGTAACTTGCTTAAAATGTGAACATGCGCTTGCTCTACTTTCACAAAACGAACGCACTTTTTATTGCTCACACTGCAACGAAAACAAGAGAACGAATATTGTTTGTGGTAGGTGTAATAGCTGGAATTTGGTCCCGCTTGGTGTTGGGATCGATCGAGTAAAAGAAGAATTGGATGAAGCCGGTCTTGGAGATAATATTATTCAAATAGATGGCCGTCAAAAAGATTCTGAAATAGAAATGGGTGCCAAACAATTTGTAGATCGTAAAAAAAATATCCTAATTGGAACAGAAGCAGCCATAAGCAGATTACCTGACGGAGTTGATCTAGTTGTTGTGGCTTCGATTGATAGTCTTTTCGCAATGCCGATATACACAGCACCTGAGCGAGCCGCACATTTACTTATGAGACTAGCCGAAATATCAAAAAAAACAATTATTCAAACAAGATACACTCACGAAACAATTTTAGAAAATATTAAGCGTGGAACATTTAGTGAATTTTCAGAAACCGAATTCTCAACTAGAAAATCTCTTGGCTATCCGCCTTTTGTTCGACTTATCAATCTATCATTTACCGGACAACAAGCATCAGTCGAAAAAGCCACGAAAAAGCTTGAGGGAATGTTCGAAGAATACAAACCGGAATTTTTTGAAGCGACAGACTTTAAAGGACACACAAATGTTCGAATGCAGATCAAACTTGAGCCAGAACTTTGGCCGATTGTTCCTAAAAATGAAAACGATACTACGGAGGAAGATTTATATTCCAAGCTTGCTAGTCTACCAAAAGCGATAAAAATTAATATAGAATAAAAAAAGAGTCATCATAAACTGATGACTCCCACTGCTATTCCAATTCTCCTTTTCTTAATTTTTTTGCATCTATATGCACTATGAAATTTATTTTTTTATCCGGCCCAAATTTGCAAATCTTTATTTGATCTGTAAAACCTTTTTTAACTTCAATAGTTGATTCAGCATAAGCCGGAATAACAATTTTAAATAAAGGATTTATGTCATTTTGAGTGGGCTCTGATAAATGATATCCCAAAATTATTTTTTGTTCATCATTGGTATTCACAAATTTGTAATATTCTTTTTCATTTACGATATTTTTTATAAATATACCGTATTCTTCTGTGGAGTATACTTTTGTAGATCTAGAAAAATATATTCCAATAGTCAATACAAGTAATAATATTATAAATAAGGCTTTGCCGAATATGTTAACTTTTTTAAACATTTCGGGTGACTTATAAAGTGAGGGGGAGATTCTCTTCATATTTTTTTGTTTAATGACTTGTGTAAATTGTATATTGCCACAGATACCATGACTCTGTCAATGTGCCGTAATGTGTCATGAGCTTGTGCCTGCCAAAGCACTTGCCTACTTGTAAAATGCGTGCTATCTTTTAAGGCATGTCAGCATACCAAGTTGAAGTTAAAAAGAATACCAACGAAAACAACGTAAGTCTCTTGCGCCGTTTTTCCCGTAAAATAATGGATACTCATATTATCCAAAACGTTAAGGGCAATCGCTACAACGAGAGAGCTCCCTCAAAACTAGCCACTAAAAATGGTGCAATCCGAAAACTCAAGCGACGAGCAGAATACGAAAAGCTCAAGAAACTCGGAAAAGTCCAATAATTGCATACTAAAACGCAATGAAAGACGAGACACTCGAAATTACGAATGAAACAAAAGGCAAGCTCCCGAGCTTGCCTTTTCTCGTTATTAAAAACACTATTTTGGGTAAAAAGTACGACTTGTCTATTGTTTACCTAAATCCTGCTAAAGCAAAAAAACTAAATGCCTCGTTTCGACAGAAAGATTACGCGACAGATATTTTGTCATTTCCGCTCTCAAAAATAAGTGGCGAAATTTTCCTTTGCCCCAAAATAATCTCAAAAAAGGCCGCGGAATTTGGAATGACTGAGAAAATATACAATAAATTTATAGTTATACACGGAATGCTTCATTTGAAAGGATACGAACATAGTAGTAGAATGGAACAAGCGGAAAAAAAATTCTTGAAACTTTTCTCGTAATCATTTTTTTGATTACAAATTTCAGTAGTTTTGTGCCGTCCCTTTTTACATGAACAGAAATATTACAGTTGGAATTGATGTCGGTACTTATGCAACTCGTGTTGCAGTTGCTGAACATATCAAAGGTGAACGCGCTCCGCGCATCATTGGTACAGGTACTACCCCTACTCGAGGTTTGCGCCACGGTTACATTACCAACATTGAACAAGCTACGAAAACTATTGAGAAAGCCCTTCACGAAGCCGAGAAAAATTCTGGTATAAAAATCAAGCGTGTTTTTGCAACAGTTGGTGGAATAGGTCTTGAGTCAGCAACTTCTTTAGGTAGTGCTGTTATTTCTAAAGCTGACGGCGAAGTTACTCAACTCGATATTCAAAAAGCTATTCAAACCGCCGAAGATAATCTTGAAATAAAAAATCGCCGTATTCTCCACCGCTTGCCTATTGGTTTTAAACTAGACGGGAAAAATCTACCTGGCCGACCTGAGCGAATCAAGGGCATGAAACTGGAAGTAAAAGTTCTATTTATAACTTGTTTTGAACAACACCTTGAAGACTTACTAACTGCGATTTCTGATGCAGGTGTTGAAGTTATCGATGTGGTCGCAAGTCCTATTACTGCCGGGGAAGTTGCACTCACTGATAGAGATCGAAACATGGGATGTCTTCTTGTCGATATTGGTTCTGAAACTGTAACGATGGCAGTTTTTGAAGAAGGCTCTGTTGTTGCGCTGCGTGTTTTTGCGACCGGTTCTACTTATATTACAAACGATATCGCTCTTGGCATGAAGGTCTCTCTTGAAGAAGCTGAAGGTCTAAAGATTGGCTCAGTTATCGGAGCATATTCAAAAAAGAAATTGGATGAGATTATCGAAGCTCGTATAAAAGATATTTATTGGATTATTGATTCTTATCTTAAAAAAATAAAACGCAGTGGACTCCTTCCAGCTGGTGTTGTTATTCTCGGTGGCGGTTCACACCTCAGCGTCATAGAGGAACTCGGCAAAGACGAACTCCGTTTGCCTTGTCGCATTGGTACGCCAGAAGCTTTTGCAAATACAAAAAATAAAATCCGAGATACGAGTTGGTTCCCAGTTCTAGGTCTTGTTATTCTTGGTAAAAACACACCGTTTCAATCCGGTGGTAATGTTAGCGATTTTTTCATTCGTCTAAAGAAATCTATCGGTAATTTACTAAAGCAGTTGATGCCGTAGTAGACTTCCCTTTTTCTATGCGTCTGCTATGATACCTTTATACCCGCTCTCGGCGAGCATTTAACAGCAAGAATATGTCCTTTATTTATAAGCCTTTTGCAAGGTAATGCCATTGTCACGCCTGCATTATTTTTTTTACCAAGCAAATACCAAACTAAGTAAAAGACATTTTTAACACATTTATAAACATATGGCAAAAATCAACCCAGACATCGAAACATTCGCACGCATTAAGGTTATTGGTCTTGGTGGTTCAGGAAAAAACGCAATCAACCATATGATCAACAGCAAAGTCAAAGGTGTTGAGTTCATCGTTATGAACACTGATACACAAGACTTACACAATTCCCTTGCTGAAAAGAAAATTCACATAGGAAAAAATCTGACGAAAGGTCTTGGTGCCGGAATGAATCCAGATGTTGGAAAGCGCGCTGCCGAAGAAACTAAATCTGAAATACAAGATGTCATAAAAGGTTCTGATATGGTTTTCATTGCTTGTGGTCTTGGTGGTGGAACAGGAACTGGTTCCGCTCCTATTGTTGCTCGCGCCGCAAAAGAGCAAGGAGTACTCACTGTTGGTGTAGTCACCAAGCCATTCTTTTTTGAAGGTGCGCAACGAATGCGACTTGCGGAACAAGGTCTCGCCGAGCTTGAAAAAGAAGTTGATGCTATTATTGTTATCCCAAACGACCGCCTGCTCGCTATTGCCGGAAAAGATATGGGCTTCAAAGATGCCTTTATGCTCTGTGATGATGTTCTTCGTCAAGCAGTTGAAGGTATTTCCGAACTCATCACTCGCCCAGGTGAAGTCAATGTCGACTTTGCCGATATCAAAACTATCATGCATGACACTGGCACTGCTCTCATGGGTCTTGGTCGCGCTTCTGGCGACAATCGCGCTGAGCAAGCGGCAATGCAGGCTATCAACTCGCCTCTCCTTGATGTTTCGATCAACGGTGCCAAGGGCGTGCTTTTTGCAATCTCTGGTGGCGACGATATTACATTCAACGAAGTCCAACGCGCTGCGACTATTGTCACTGAATCTATTGACAAAGAAGCTCGCGTTATCTGGGGTATGGTTCCAGACGATCGCCTCAAGAAAGGCGAAATGCAAGTTACTGTTATCGCTACTGGTTTTCCAAATGCCGAAGGAACAGTCAAGAAGTCACTTTTTATGAATCAGCCTATTTCAACCATGCAGCAACCTGTTGCTGATAAAAAGACATCGACAATAGAAGAAAAGCGCGAAGATAAACGCGAAGATAAAAAGGACGATAAACGCGAAATCAATCACGCTCCACTCACTGCCAATAGTGGCGAATATGTTAAGAAAATTGAGCGTACAGAAAAGCCTGAAATCATCGACGAAACAGACGCTGAAAGCTTCGACGACGACCTCGATGAATGGAATGCGATTCCGGCTTTCCTACGAAGAAAGAAGCAATAGACTAGAAAAATTAAAAATTTTCACGAAACCATTAGAAATTCCGCCACAATTGGCGGATTTCTTTTTATTTACCTGAGATGCTAAAATATAACTTATGTACGACTTAATTATCATCGGAGGAGGCCCTGGCGGTGTCGCAGCAGCAGTGTATGCGGCTCGCAAAAAACTTAACACACTTATCATAGCCAAAGAGTTTGGTGGTCAGTCAAACGTTTCTGAAAATATTGAAAACTGGATCGGTACCCCTTCTATTTCTGGCATGAAGCTTGCCGAAGACCTTCGCAACCACGCTTTTGCTTACAGCGGCAAGTCACTTACAATTTTAGAAGGCGAAAAAGTTGCGCATGTTGAACGCAAGGGTTCTGATTTTGCCGTGACCGTTGGAAGTCCCGACACTGACATAAGCACAGCTAATAATATTGTGTACAATACTAAAACTATTCTCGTTACTTCTGGCTCATACAGACGCAAACTCGAAGCCAAAGGCGCTGATCTATTCGAGAACAAAGGCATCACCTACTGCGCATCATGTGACGGCCCGATGTTTTCCGACCAAGATGTTGTAGTTATAGGTGGTGGCAATGCCGCATTTGAGAGCGCTGCTCAGCTACTCGCCTACTGCAAATCTGTCACTCTCCTTTACCGAAGTGCGCAGTTTCGTGCCGACCAAGTTACAGTCGAAAAAGTTCTCGCCAACCCAAAGATGAAAAGCTTCACTAATGTAGAAATCGAAGAAGTCAAAGGCGACAAATTTGTTTCGAGTATTGTTTTCAAAAACAAAATTGACGGCACCGTTACCGAACTTCCGACAACTGGTGTTTTTGTTGAAATCGGTCAGTTGCCAAACACCTCTTTTATCAAAGACTTGCTGCCTATCAACGAAAGCAGCCACATCATCGTTGACCCCAAGACCCAACGAGCCGGTGTTCCAGGTGCCTGGGCCGCTGGCGACTGCACAGACGGTCTCTACCACCAGAACAACATTGCGGTTGGTGACGCGGTCAAGGCAATCGAGGATCTCTATATTTATCTGCATAAACGGTAAATTTTATCGCTCAGGTTGATTTTTTACATGGTATAATTGTATCCAAACTCGTTCCTAAACAATCAGACCATGCCGATAAAATTCAACTCACCAAACAAGTCTTTTCAGGAAGACTTGCGAATACTCTATGCCAATTTTTTCGAAAGAAAAAAGATCCGACCAACAGGTAATCGTGAATTGTATAAAAAAGCGATTATTTTTGGTATTTCTTGGATTGTGATTTATACAGCCCTCGTACTTATTCCAACCAACAATTCGCCTACAATTTTCCTGTCAATTCTACTTTCAGTACTACTTGGCTGCACCAATGCCGGTATTGGTTTCAATATCATGCACGACGGTAACCACCGCAGTTTCAGTTCACAAAAATGGGTAAACAATCTCATGGGATTTACACTCAACTTTCTTGGTGGCAACGCAGCCCTCTGGAATATTAAGCATAATGTTGTTCACCACACCGCGACCAATGTCGCCGGTCACGATGACGACATTGCCGCTGGTCCGATTGCTCGTTTTCACCCAGACCAAAAATGGAGACCGCATCATCGATTTCAATTTTTGTATGTGCCACTTATTGTATATCCGATACAATATTTACTTTGGATATATTTTCTGGATTTCGGAAAATATTTTAAAGGTGAAATATGTGGGGTGAAAATCAATTTTCACAAGCGAGAACGGTTAGTATTCTGGTTGAGTAAAATTATGCATATTGTGGTTTTTATTTGTGTGCCACTACTTAATCATTCTTTGTATACTGTACTTATTGGATATGCGATTGTACTCGGCACAACAGGACTTCTCATTAGCACAATCTTCCAACTTGCTCATGTTGTAACCCAGACCGCAATGGTGTCAGCTGTGAGAGACGTTCATGGCAACGACATCGTCGGAGAGAACAATAAAATTCACCAAGTCAGAACGACTGCCAATTTTGCTACTCACAGTCAATTTTGGACATGGTTTAGTGGTGGTCTCAATTTCCAAGTTGAGCATCATTTATTCCCAGGAGTCTCGCATGTTCACTATCCCAAACTCCAACCATTTATTGTTGATTTATGTCGTAAGCACAACCTGCCTTACAATGAAAATCCAACATTTCTTTCGGCAGTCTGGAGTCACATTGTGACACTTTGGTATTTTGGTAAAAAAAGATATAGCATCATTCATTAAAGTCAGAAGCTCAGACATTTATTCTGGGCTTTTTTTATTTATGTGTTACTGTGAATGTTTGACAAAAGTGTATTTTAAGTTATTGTATAAGAAACTACATTACA
>CAYHBR010000006.1:0-30539 GCA_964354985.1 uncultured Candidatus Saccharibacteria bacterium
AATAATTCTCGGTAAGGATTGATGTCGAAAACAGCCCCGCAGGGGGCTGTTTCTTTTTATTATTTAATATTTTCATTATCTTTTCTTGAACATGGCTTCATCTCGCTTTTCTATACTAACGATGGTGCGGAAAGGTAGCCCGTATCGTTGGCGTGCTAGCGGTCTAGACATCAATCCTTACCAGCTTGATGTAGCGGGTTCGACTCACGTCAACACGTTAGATTTCTTTATTTCTCGTAAACATTAATTACTCGTAAACTGCGAAACGACTGTACTTTGCCTACGCATCGTACAAAAAGTATCGTATGACTCACCGGGCTAATAATATTTCAGAGTTGCAAAAAATGATAATTTGATTTATCGTTTATATTGGTAAGGTTGGGGAGCTGAAATCCGTCTTGAAAAAGGCGGATTTTGCCTTTTATATTATATTTTTCTTTATCTTTTATTAATGGGAAATTCATCTCGATCCTCTATGATCTACCTAAGTATGGTTCTGTAACCCATACTCACTGGCGTGCTAGTGGCCTAGTTCCCCAACCTTACCAATTGGGGATAGCGGGTTCAATTCCCGTCGCGTCAATAATTTAGATATTACATTAAAAAACCGCACTCACTATTTAAGTGAATACGGTTACTTTTTAGCAATCCAAATGTATCTTTTCTGAAAGCTTTGCGACGGCCACTGGGTCGAGTATATCTCTCCCCAATCCGTCGATACTCGCAACTAGCGATGTGGCAACTAAAAAATCAGTACCCCTGCTCGCAGATATTCTTCGACATTTTCTATCGACACACCGCTCGCAAGCCCCAATCTTTTGCCTTGTGGTAAATACGAAGCAATCTCCTCTATTTTCTCAGTTCTTGCTGCCTGTCCAGTAGCTACACCGCTCGTTGTCGGCACGTCACAAATGTTCGCAACATCGAGGCAATGCTCTTTAAGCAGATCACCTTGCAAGTTTTCATTTTCAGAATACTTAAACGCAACACCACAGAAAAATTCAGTCTTCGGTAATTGTTCTTTGTCGATACCATCGAGATATTTGCTGTCGTCTACCTGTATCATATCCGGCTGAATCTGGTAAATCTCACTGGCAATTTTTGACAGCATCGTCAGGAAATTAACACCAACCAAAAAATCTGGTAATTTTTCGCGTAAGGTTTTCAAATACAAGAGTTGGTCTGCTGTAGTCGCTCGTGAATTGTGACCTTTGGCATAATCAGGGATAATAAACACCCCATCGGCGCCATTATCTTTGGCAATAACCATTTGCTCTATGGCATGGTCAAGGCCACCTATCTTTGCTGTTACCGTATGGATAACAACAAAAAACCTTGGTTTTTGTGCTGTCTTCATTTTTTTATGTTTTTTTTGATTCTAGACTAATTGGCTGTTTGTAGCAAATACTACCTTGGTCAAATTGTTATGCTGATTTAGACTTTATTATTTCTTAATCGAGATTTCATCTTGTTTTTATAGAGTAATAAAATGAACCAAGAAATATCAGAGAAAACCAATTTACTTCCCGAAGACATTAGAGGCAAGATTTACATCGTGCGTGGCAAAAAAGTAATGTTTGATAATGATTTGGCAATGTTATATGGAGTACAGACAAAAAGGCTAAACGAAGCAGTAAAAAGAAATCTGAAAAGATTTCCCAAAGATTTTATGTTCCAACTAGATATAAGCGAAGCGCACCTGTTTTCAAGGTCGCAAATTGCGACCTTGAAAACAGGTAGAGGAAGCAACCAAAAATACCTACCTTTCGTATTTACCGAACAAGGTATTGCAATGCTTTCTTCTGTATTGAACAGCGACAAGGCCGTACAAATAAACATTCAAATAATTAGAATTTTCATTAAACTCCGAGAAATGGTCGATGCTTACAAAGAACTCAGGGAAAAGGTTGAGGAAATGGAGAAAAATAATGAAACAAACTTCAAAGAAATATTCAGAGTCATTAGATTACTAATTGTCAAAGAAAATAAACCAAAGAGTGAGATTGGTTTTTAAAAATGCGCAATATTTTACCACTGGATTACCCCTGATGCGTTACATCCCACGCCTCACTAAATATTTCCTTCATTCTTTTTTCGTCAAATTGGCCTTGTTTGAATTCTTCAATAAGCGCATTGTACTCATCGCAAATGTTTGGCCAGAGTGAGTCAATCGATCCTTTGGTTTCACCAGTGTACGCTTCGAGCGTTTTAAGATCAGCACCAGAGAGTTGCTTTTTAACTTCATCAACATCGTCGATGAATTTGTAGGCGTATATTTGGTTGCAGGAATCTTGGATTTTTGAATTTATTTCCTCGGTCCAGTTTTTGGGTTGATTTTCCATTTTTATATTATAACCTTATTTATAATTACTATTTAAACTTCTTCACTGTCTCCGCTACGACACTGACTACATTTTTTTCAAACATACTTGGCAAGATTTTTTCTGGTGACAAGTCAACAACGCAGTCAGCGAGCGACTGCGCGATAGCACTAAACATTTCGATTTTAAACTGCGGAATATTCGCATCAAGCATTCCTTTAAAAATACCCGGAAAGACTAGCGAGTTGTTTAGCTGATTTGGATAATCACTTCTTCCTGTTGCGACAATGTAAGCACCGGCAGAAATAGCTTCGTCGGGCATTATTTCTGGAGTTGGATTTGCAAGTGCAAAAATAATTGGCTTTTCATTCATAGTGCGAACCATTTCTAATGTCAAAACTCCGGGCTTTGATAAACCAATAAAGACATCAGCGCCTGCGACGGCATTTGCCAAGTTTCCTTTTGATGTTTTAGCCGTACTCGCATTGAGCAACACTATTTTCTCAGGCGTTAGATCTGTTCGGTCTTTGTGAATAATTCCTTTGCTGTCTACAAAACAAATATCAGTAATCCCGTGAACGAGCAAAAGTCGCGCCGTCGCAACACCAGCTGCACCAATACCACTAATAACGACACGGACACTTTCTTTATTTTTTCCGACAAGCTTGAGTGAGTTTATTAAACCAGCTAGCGCAACAGTCGCAGCACCCCACTGATCATCGTGCATAACAGGAATAGAAAGTTCGGCACGCAATCTTTTTTCTATTTCAAAACATCTCGGCGCAGAAATATCTTCGATATTTATTCCTCCAAAAACCGGTGCAATTTGTTTGACTGCTTTAATGATTTCTTCGGTGTCTTGTGTATCAAGACAAATAGGAAAGGCGTCGACGCCGGCAAATTCTTTAAAAATAGCAGCTTTACCTTCCATCACCGGGATAGCGGCCAATGCCCCAAGATTGCCGAGACCTAGTATGGCCGAGCCGTCGCTCACGACGGCTATGGTGTTGCGTTTGAGGGTGTACTCGCGCGCGAGCAAAGCATCGCGCGCTATTTCGCGTGACACTTCAGCCACACCTGGACTATAAGCCACAGACAGCACTTCTTTCGTGTCCAATCGGAGCTTGCTCACAACTTCGATTTTGCCATGATTTTCAGCGTGGAATTCTAGAGATCTTTGATAGACATCTTTTCTTTCTTGTTCATTTTCATTCATTTGAATATCTTACACTTCTTCATTATTAAAAGACAATATTGCAAGTGTTATAATTTAAATAAATGTTATAATAGAGAAACTAATGAAAAAAACAATTAAATTTATAAAAACAAAAAAAGGCATTGCTATTATTTCTGCGTTGGTGATAATAATCATCTTTTTTGTTGCGCGCGGGAATAAAGCACCCATCTACCAATTCGTAACAGTAGAGAAAGGTTCAATCACAGAAACTGTCTCAGTCACAGGCAACTCTTCGCCAGTTGAAAGTGTCGTCCTTGGTTTTGGAAATAGCGGAACTGTTTCTCGAATTCACTCAAGCATTGGGAAGCAAGTAATTAAAGGCCAGTCCTTGGCAGAATTAGACACTAGTGACTTATCGGCACAAATAAAACAGGCTGACGCAAACCTAAACACCCAAAAAGCCAAGCTCGCTGGACTTAGAGCCGGATCCAGACCAGAAGATATCGCTTCTTCACAAGCAGCGCTCGATAAAGCCAACCAAGATCTTGCAAATCTATATGCAACTACTGAAGATATTTCAAGTGATTCTTATTCAAAAGCAAATGATGCAATACGAGTTCAACTCGACCCACTTTTTTTCAACGACGAAACAAGTTATCCAGCAATCACATATTCAAGTAATTATCCTTTAGACCAAATAGTCTCAGGGAGAGCAATTGCTACTGAACTTTTAAATAAATGGAACAGCGAAACAAGCAAGTCCACACTGTTGACACTTGGCCAATTCGCATCGAACACAATGAAGTCACTCGACAATTCACTAAACTTAACCGCAACCACTCTTGCCGGATACAAAGCATCTGCCACGATTGCAATAAACGAAATAAATACCGCACTAAAAAACATCAACACCTTAAGCCAAAATATTTCTTCCCAAAAACTCACAATTACTCAGCTTGAGTCACAGTTAGCTCTCAAAAAAGCCGGTTCTACAGCCGAAGATATTTTGTCCCAAGAAGCCCAAGTTCAAAGTGCCGAAGCTGCTTTAGAAAGTATTTATGCAAAATTAGGAAATTCTAAAATCACTTCACCTATAAACGGGATCATCACACAGTTTGATGCAAAAGTTGGACAACTCGCCTCTAGTGGAACACCACTTATTGCTATTATTTCTGATTCTGCCTTCGAAGTTAATGCTCTGGTTTCAGAAATAGACATAGGCAAGGTTTCAGTCAATGACACAGTAAGTATGACCCTTGATGCATTCCCGGGAGAAAAATTTTCAGGAACTGTTTACTATGTTGAACCTGCTGAAACAACTTCAGAAGGAGTTGTTGGTTATAAGATTAAAATATTTTTTGACAAAACAGACCCTAGACTAAAAAGCGGACTTACATGTAACATTGATATTTCTACAAAGCACAAGGAAAATGTTCTTACGCTCCCTCAATACGCCATTCTTCAAAATGACCAAGGTGTTTTTGTTCAACAATTAATTAGTAACAAAATAGAAAATATTCCAATCCGTCTCGGAATAAGTGATCAGGATGGAAAAGTCGAGATCGTTAGTGGTGTAACTGTTGGTCAACAAGTATTAAACATAGGGCTTAAGCAAAAATAAAAGTAACTGAGACTATGAATGAAATAATAAATGATTGAAATCAGTGGACTTACAAAAATATATACAGAAAATGAAATCCCAACGAAAGCACTTCGCGGGGTTGATCTTTCTATAAAAAAAGGAGAATTTGTTTCTATTATGGGTCCGAGTGGTTCGGGCAAATCAACCCTTCTTCATATTTTAAGTTTCCTCGACAGGCCTACTGGTGGTTCTTATACTTTCCTTGGAAAAAGCATTGACGATATGGACGATAAACAGTTGGCCCATGTTCGGAATAAAGATATGGGTTTTGTTTTTCAATCTTTCAACTTATTATCTCGCCTTTCTGTTTATGACAATGTAGAAATTCCCCTTTTGTATTCAGATATTCCAGTCGGACAGCGACGCAAAAATGTAGAAGAAGCCGTGCGTTCTGTCGGTCTTGAAGAAAAACTTTTTGCCGAAGCGGGTCGCCTTTCCGGCGGACAAAAGCAAAGAGTTGCCATCGCTCGCGCTCTTGTTGCTGATCCAAATATTATTTTTGCCGACGAACCAACAGGAAACCTCGATTCTGAATCTGGCCTGCAGGTTATGGAAGTATTGAGAAATCTTCATGAAAAAGGCAGGACAATAGTTCTGGTCACACACGAAACCCAGACAGCTGAGTTTGCAGACAGGATAATAAAGATTAAAGATGGCGTAGTTGAAAGCGACACAAAAGTTATAAAATCTCATCGAAATATTCAGGGTAAAACACTTAAATAAAAAATTATTATATGATTTTCCAAGATGCACTAAAAACTTCGACAAGATCTCTCACTCATGGAAAAATGAGATCGTTCTTGACGATGCTTGGTATTGTTATCGGTATTGCTTCTGTGATACTACTTATGTCTATCGGTCAGTCTGCACAAAATTTAATTTTGGGACAAGTTCAAAGTGTTGGCTCAAATCTTGTCTTTGTAATCCCTGGAACTCCATCTGGAGAAGGATTTTCCTCTCCGGCTTCTTCTCAGGGAATAGTTATTACGACACTCACCCATCGAGATATCGAATCCCTAAAGAGAGAGCCGTCTGTTATCGGAGTCACAGGTGAAGCTCGCGGACAAGGCGAAGTTGTGTATTCAAATACAAATAAAACTATAAGCTACGAAGGCGTAACCGAAGATTTCTTTGATGTCCGAAATATGGAAGTTGCACCCGGAAGAGCGTTTACCAAAGGTGAAGTAGATTCTGGTAGCCGTGTGGCTGTTATAGGACCCGAGATTGCCAAAAGTCTTTTTGGTGAAAACATAAATCCCATCGACAAAACAATTCGTTTGAAAAATCTGACTTTCAGAATTATCGGTATTTTAAAAAAAGGTGGCACAGGAACTTTTGGGGTTGACCAAGGCAATTTGGTTATCATTCCTATTACAATCGCGCAGCAACAGCTCCTCGGTATTTCATATTTCAACGATATAATAATTAAAGCCAACCCGGACTACGAACTGACTTTTGTAAAAGAAAGACTGACTTCTGTTCTGCGTCAAAACCACGGAATATCTCTGGCCAAGAAAGATGACTTCCAAATCCAAACCCAAGAAGACATACTTTCTATCCTCGGGAACATTACTTCTATAATGACTATCTTTTTGGCAGCAATTGCTTCTATCTCCCTGATTGTCGGAGGTATTGGAATAATGAACATTATGCTTGTTGCTGTGACCGAGCGTACTCGTGAGATTGGTTTGCGTAAAGCAGTCGGGGCAACCAATTCGGATATTCTCCAGCAATTCTTAATAGAATCAGTCTTACTTACTCTAACAGGTGGTCTTATCGGTATTGCTTTTGGGGCTGCGCTTGTTGGTGCAGTTTATTTTGTTCTTTCAAATTTCTTCGACATAGGTTGGGTATTCGCCTTCCCTATCAATGCCGTACTTCTTGCACTTGGAGTTTCGACGTTTTCTGGCCTAGTTTTCGGTATTTATCCTGCAAGACAAGCTGGGAAGAAAAACCCAATCGACGCTTTGCGCTACGAATAGTCTGAGTGCTTCAAATTATGCCTTTTTGGCTATCCTCGCCCTTACCCCTTGCCAAGGCTTAAAATATGCTACTATAGGTGGAGTTTATTAACAGGTAATTATCGCAATATAATAATATGCCAAAAACAGCAGTCGTAAAGAAAACAAATTCTGCATTTATGAAGCCTATGACTATTAGTGAGGATCTCGCTCTTGTAGTAGGAAAAGGACCAATGCCACGATCTGAAGTAGTAAAAGCACTTTGGGTTTACATCAAGAAGAACAATCTTCAGGATCCAGCAAACAAGCGCAATATCGTCGCTGATGCTCCACTTAAAAAAGTTTTTGGAGGCAAAGCAGTAGTCAACATGTTTGAAATGACAAAACTCGTTTCAAAACACCTTTCATAATCTTATCTAGCGGAAGCGCCCAAGGAATCCTTGGGCGCTTTTGTTTTTCCCAACATTAATAACAAAATATCTAAATTGTGTAGTAAAATGTTTCTATGCAAGAATTATCTTGGAGTATCCCGGTAAAACATAAAGATCGAGCTGTCGATTGGTATTGGGCTATTGGTCTTATTTCTATTGTTGGCGCAATTATTTCGTTTGTTGTTGGAAACAATATCTTTGGTATTTTTATTATTATGGGTGGCGCATTGTTGATTTATACAAACCTAAGACACGGAGAAGACTGGACTGTTCAGATAAACGAGGTCGAAATCATTGTTAATGATCTCAAATACAAAACTAAAGATATGAAAGGTTTTGCTATTGTTAAAAATAACCAAGAAGAAGATATTCTTATTATCCATACCGATCGCTTTTTCATGCCAATGCTTCTGCTTCATATACCAAGCAGTATTTCCCTTTTTGACCTCGAATCACTAGTTTCTGTTCGAATACCTAAGGAGTTACTAAGAGAACCGCCAGCCAATATATTGGCCGAGAAGCTTGGGTTCTAGATATAGCCCCTTACTGACTTTCCAAATTTCGCCTTTTGTCGTATAGTAAACCGCGTCAGTCACTGGCTGACACCTATAGAAAGACGGCCCCGTCGTTCAATGGATAGGACAAGAGTTTGCGGAATTCTAGATGCAGGTCCGATTCCTGCCGGGGTCACCACGTACAAAAAAGCACCACTTTGGTGCTTTTTTTGTACTATTAAAATACCTACTCCACCCACTTTTCAATCTCCTTATAACTCACTTCCCCACAAAGCCAAGCTTTAGTTTTAGTATTATAGAAAAATGGTACTCCTCCGCAACCCTCTTTATCGTAACCCTCCATCATCAGCTCATTTTTCTTGTTATGCCAAATTTCGATTATCTCTATTTTAACTTTTTTCTCTGCCTCTATTTTTTTTACAAAAACAAGCATGCGCTCGCAATGAGGACATTCAGTTCCGTAAAAATATAGTAAGTGTGATTTTTCTGATTGTGTTTCCATTTTAGTTTTATTGGGATATTACCTGAAATGATATTGAATCATTTACACCTTCACCTGACGGATTTTCTTCGGAAAAAGTAATGGTGAGAGGAGTTCCTGAAGGAATAGTAACAGATGGAGAAAGTATTGCATTAAAATTTACGGGTCCGTTTGTCATCCAATCACCAACCATAGAAACTGGCGCTGTCGCATAAGTAGTCACGCCATCAGAAACACTAACAACACCACCTTGTCCTTCAAACAATACCCAAGTACATCCATCCGTTGATGCCTGATTGTTTACTGCTCCTGATAACGAAAGTGGAAATGAAACTGGGCTGTTTGATAAAGGTGAAGATATAGTAAGTCCGCATTTATATATAGGGTTACTGGCAACCAAATTACCATTGTTATTTGTGTTCTCTTTTATATTTATTGGTTTTCTATTATCATCAATTTTAACAAGCAAAATAGCAGTTGCGATGATAACCAAGAAAACTATTCCAAAGCTGACAGGTGCGTGATTTTTGTGTTCCATAAAAAAATTGTATCACAAAAAACTGTTCCAAAGAAAAAAGCCCACCCGGGCTTTTTTCTTTACTTTGAGATTCGTGCGAGACGAGCCTTTTTTCGTGAAGCATTGTTCTTCTTGATAACTCCCCTTTTTGCTGCCTTATCTATTGCTGCAAAAGCTGTTGGTAGGAATTTCTGTGCTTCGTCTGATTTCTTTTCTTTAACTGAGCGTTCTACTTTTTTAATTGCATCTTTCATTGCCTTTGTTCGGCGGTCATTTACAGCTTTGCGCTTTATTGACTGACGGAGAGCCTTCTTTGCTGATTTAATTATTGGCATCTTTTTAGTTTTAATACTCTAACTAATAAATAAGATTGAGAGAAACACGAACTAACTGAGACGGGATTACTATAACAGAAAAGCGTCAAAATGCAAGCGATAGTATTTTGTTATATAATGGCTCCATGATTGCATTTGTAAAAGGAAAAATTACTGACATATCTGACCGCTCAGTTATCATTGAAACCCAGGGAGTGGGTTACGAGGTTTCAACAACAACTGACACCATAGCAACAGCCGTGCTGGGAGCTGAAATGGCCCTGTTCACGCATCTTGTTGTTAGAGATGACTCGATGGAGCTTTATGGTTTTAGAACAAGAAATGAACTCACTTTCTTCCAAATGCTAATTACTGTTTCTGGTGTCGGCCCTCGCTCGGCTATCGCCATTGTTAGCCTCGGATCAATAGAATCGATTCAAAGGGCTATTGGTTCAGGAGACGCCGGCTACCTAACAAGCGTATCTGGAATCGGTAGAAAAACAGCTGAGAAAATTATCATCGACCTGCGAGACAAACTCGCTGCTCTTGGGCACAAGGGAGGTATGGGTGAATTTTCTGGTGACAGTGATGCTCTCGAGGCCCTTATTAAGCTTGGCTACTCAAGAGAAGAAGCCCGCGAAGCGCTCAAACAAGTACCCGTAACGGCTGTTACTTTAAATGAAAAAATTCGTGAAGCTCTAAAATATATAGGCAAATAAATTAAACGATAGATTAAAAAAAATTATATTATAAAAATATGCCCGAACTCCCCGAAGTCCACACAACTGTAACCGGTCTAGAGAAAGTATTACCCGGACTCAAAATTACTGACGCCTGGACAGACCTTGCAACAGGAGACCATAAAACTCCACACTTAAGCACTTCTCATAAAGATAAGAAATTTTTTACCAAATTTAAAAAGGAAATCACTGGTGTAAAAATAATCTCCGTAAAACGACGGGCTAAAAATATTTTAATAAATTTAGCAAACGGAAAAACTATTCTGATTCATCTCAAGATGACCGGACATTTAATGGTTGGGGAATATGCTTTTGACTCAAAAAATAAAACTTGGTCACCTGACACAAGTGAAAAAAATGATGCCTTGCGCGATAAATTCAATAGATTCATTCATGTGGTTTTTTCACTCTCAAATAATAAACATTTAGTTCTTTCAGATGTCCGTCATTTTGCAAAAGTCACACTCTTTGAAACAAAAAGCATTAACCGAAGCATCCATCTCAGTCACCTCGGACCAGAGCCACTCGATGAAAGTTTTTCTGAAAAAGATTTTATCACTTGCTTGATGAAAAGACAAAAAAGACAAATTAAAATAATTCTCCTCGATCAAAGCATAATAGCTGGTATAGGAAATATTTATTCTGATGAAATGCTTTGGCTCGCAGGTATCCATCCTTTTTCCACAATTGAAAAAATACCGAGAAAACAAATGTCTCTACTTTTTAAAAATATGAAATTGGTTTTAAAAAAAGGAATAGCACTCGGAGGAGATTCGACTAGCGACTATCGCAACATCGAAGGCGTTCGTGGTAAATTTCAGAATAAACACAATGTATACAGAAGGGCTGGAAAACCTTGCCCCAAAAAAGGTTGCCCCGGAACAATCAAGAAACTTCCGTTTGGTGGCAGAAGTGCTCACTTCTGCCCAGTTCACCAAGCACTGTTTGGTATATAATTTTGGTATATAATATTGATATGGAAATGGATCCGAAAAAAGACTTACTATACTTTTTACTGGTATTTGCCGGAATTTTCTTGCTCTGGATTTTTTCTGGTGGACCAGCCAGATATGAAAACGCAAAACCTTTTCTAAATCCACCCGGATATGGAACAAGTACAGACTCCTCACAATAGCAAAAAAGTTAGATTATTTTTCGGAATATTTTATATACCCACAACTCGAAAGAGTGCTATCCCAACCGAGACCGAAACATTTAGTGATTCTTTTTTACCTCGCATAGGTATTTCAGCAACGACATCGGCGAGCTTAAGAATTTTTTCTGACACTCCTTCGACTTCGTTTCCGAAGACAAACAATGTCTTCTCCCCTATTTTAACTTTTTTATAATCAATAGATTTTGGCGACTGCTCGATGGCGACAATCTGCCAGCCGTCTTTTTTCAATTTTGAAATGAGCGTTGAGACTCGAGCGACACTCTTCCAAGGAATATTGTTTTCGGCCCCGAGTGCTCGAGTTACTATCTTACTGTTCGGCCGATCAAAGCGATCTTTTGGAGCAGGTGTATATCCGCCAAGAAAAATACTGGAGACACCCGCCGCGTCAGCAGTGCGGAATATTGAACCAACATTTTCGGCGCTGCGGATATTTTCGAGCAGGAGCGCAATTTCTTTTTTGTTTTTCATATAAGTTTTTCGAAATGTCTTGTCCGCCCGGCAGGAATCGAACCTGCGACCGTCTCCTTAAAAGGGAGCTGCTCTACCGACTGAGCTACGGGCGGATATGTGCGAGGTATGTACGGGTACCAAAAAAAGAATACCCGGACAACCAAAACGCTTCTTGAAAATACCACGCGAAGCCAGAAAAATCAAATCTTCGTGGCTGCCAAATTTATAATTCAGGGTAGTGATAAAACCCACAAATTAAATTATATTTCTAAAAACCAATAAAACTTATCACGAGATAAATAAATAAAACTCCAAAGACAGTCATCGCCGTGGTCCATTTTTTTGGATGAGCATGAAAACTTTCTGGAATCATATCAGCAAGTGCGATGTAAATAAAAAATCCAGAGAACACTGAAAGAATAATGCCGAGCGAATATTCTTTGACGACAAAAAAAGAGCCTACGAAAATTCCTATCACTGGAGCGACAGCGTCTGCGAGAAGCCAAATTTTTGCGCGCTTGTTGTCACCGCCTTTTAAGATTGCTGCAACAGTATTTATGCCGTCGGAAAAATCATGCGCCAAAACTGCGACAGCGACAACCACACCAGTAGCGACGGAAACTTGAAAAGAAAAACCAACAGCGAGTCCGTCGAGAAAACTATGGAGAACCAAACTACCGGCACGAATTATTCCACGACCATGATGCTCTACTATAATTTTATTTTCAAACAATATTTTTCCATCACTGATGTTTTCATGTTTATGATCGTGAACGTGGTCGTGAGTGTTTTCATTATCTTGTGAATGTTGGTGCCCTAAAAACAATCGGTCAAAAACCATATAGAAAAGAATTGCGCCAAGTGCTATCTTTGCTGAAAGTGCCGGGTTGCCAGTAAGGACTGATGCTTCTGGTAAGAGGTCGATGAAAGCAATGCCAAGAACTGCGCCAGCAGAAAATCCGACAATAAGATGAAGTTTGTCTTTAAATTTCAAAGCAAAGAAGCCACCGAGCAGTGTTGCAACAAAAACCAAAATAGCAATTATTACGATCGTCATATAAATCGTATATTAGACGAAAGAGCTATGTTTTGCAACAGTATTTCGGTATCCCCACAAAAGAGCTTTGCAATATAAATATTACGCGTATACTTATATCAAACCTCACAGCTTTCCAAGTACACTCAACTTCAAGAGTTTCATATCCGAAAGCTTAAACAATAATTAGTTCTTTATAGAAAACAATGTTCTTTTGAACAACAAAATACTGTCTCACTAGAGACAACCCTACACAAACCCCTTAAATCTCCCATTTTTTTAAGGGGTTTATTTTTGCCCAAATTTTATTTAAACTTAAAAAGATTTTAAAATAAAAAGTTCGAGTAAGGTTGCTCCTTCTCCTTCTCCGCGGTGAGATCGGTGAAGTGCTGATGAAAGCTCAAATGCTTTTGTTGCAACTTCTTTTGCTGTAAAGTTTTTCGCTGCACTTGCTACTTTTGTAAAAACAAATGGTTTCATGCCAAGGTCATCAGCTTTGGGTTTTGTTTTAGAATTATTTTCTACTGAAAAATACAGTGCTAGGTTTTTGAAATTCCAAATCATTGCCCCGGCTATTTCTTCGGCAGAATTACCGACGCCGATAAGTTTATTGAAAATAATCCAAGAGTTTTTTTTATCACGTAAGTTATAAGAATCGACTAGTTGAAACGCAGTGAGTCCGCCAAAAAAATTTTCTTTCACTTTCTTGATCTCTGTAATTTTTGCTCCTACGACTTCGAGTATGTTTTTTAATTCTTTTGAAAGTTCATTTTCCTCGACAACATAAACTGTTTCGCTATTTGAAAGAATTTTAGAATCGTTCTGCAAAAACTCAAGTCCGTTTATATTTTCACTTATTCGTGAAAGGTGGACAACATATTTTGAACCAAACATATCCGCGCCACCAGAATACGCTAAGGCGCTTTCTTTTTGCCAAGATGCATCCGAAAATGAAGCCAGCAGATTACCTTTCTTTATTTCTTCATTAATTATTTTCTGAGCCTGATTTGCTCGCTCGGGATTTTCTCCAACAAAAACAAATAACATATTAAAAAAGTGATTTTACTTTCTTTTTA
Organism: uncultured Candidatus Saccharibacteria bacterium; assembly: GCA_964354985.1. Lineage (GTDB taxonomy): Bacteria > Patescibacteriota > Minisyncoccia > Phycocordibacterales > UBA9973 > JAGOSA01. Next base: position 13,839 of record CAYHBR010000006.1, read on the forward strand.
TATTCGACATATTGGTCTTTATATTTTTCTGTCATAATTTTTCTTTTTTCACTTTCATAAAAAGCCAATGAAAACATATAGCCGATAGCGGAGAAGATCACAACCATAAGCGAGTTGAGTAGAAAACCAAAACCAACAACTAAAAGAACCAGAGAAAAAGAAGTTGGATTGTCGCTCCATTTATACGGGCCACTAGAAAAATTATTGGTCTCCCCTCTTTTTTCTCGTACCCTAAAATCGGCCGAGGCCTTCTGTGACCAGAAAATCAATATTGTTGAAACTAAAATAAAAACAATACCTACAATTTGAGATGTCTCGGGTGGAAACATTTTAGTCGGAAAAATAAACTCAATAATGACACCAACGACAACCCCAACAAATTGGACAATTGGCGGAAAGCTACCCAGGTAGTTTATCCTTTGTTCGGGCGTTAGGTTTTTTGTATTTATTTTATTATTTTGATTTTCCATATATGTATAGTCTAGCAAAGCGACCCTTTCTGTCCACTGCCTATTTTATATCATATAAAGTATTTCCGGACCCGCTAGAGACAAGAATGGGCACTTCTGGAGAATATCTGATATACGACCGACTAAATACATTTTCCATTGCTCCGCGAATAATTTTTTCAGCTTGGACTTCCAAATCAGAATCTACTTCATAAACTAGTTCGTCGTGAATTTGTAGAATTAAATTTACTTTCCCCTCTATACCAGCAGAGACAAGATCCTCGTCGGCAAAACGAATAGCAAGCTTTATGATATCTGCCTGAGTTCCCTGCAGTGGTGCATTTGAAGCCATTCTCTCTGCAAAGGCTCGTAAAAACGGTATCGACGAATGCAAAGACGGAAAATGACGTTTTCTTCCGTAAAGTGTTTCCGTATAATAATTTTTTGAGGCAAAAGCTTTTGTTTTTTCAATATACCCAGCTACCCCTTTAAATGTCGCAAAGTAAGTATCATAAAAAGATTGTGCCTCGGCACGGGTACTACCTAAATTCTTTTGAAGAGCCGAAACACCCATTCCATAAATAATCCCGAAGTTAATTATCTTGGCACGTCTACGCATTTCTTTTGAAACATCCTCTTCATGAACTCCAAAAACTCTGGCCGCCACACCTGTGTGAACATCTATTCCGGCTTGGAAAATTTTTATAAGTTCTTCATCTTTTGATAATATCGCCATGATTCTAAGCTCTATCTGAGAGTAATCTAGCGAGACTAGGACTCTTCCCTTGCCGGCAACCATACCTTTTCGGATTTCCTTGCCAGCCTCTGTGCGAATTGGGATATTTTGTAAATTTGGATTTACCGAAGCAAAACGCCCGGTAGTAGTGCCGTGTTGAACAAAGCGAGTATGGAGCCGACCATCTTCGCCGACCATCTTTGGAATAGTATCTATATATGTGCCGACCAATTTCGAATATTCACGATGCTCCATAATTAAAGGAATTATTGGGTGAGCATCTTCGAGTTCGGCTAAAACTTCAGCCTTAGTCGAAACCTTGCTCGTGCGAGTTTTTCGCTTGAGTCCGAGTTTTGTAAAAAGAATTTCGCCAAGTTGTTTTGGTGATGCCAAATTGAATTCTTCACCGGCCATTTCCCATGCCTTTTTTTCTATTTCATCTAACTTGTCGTGATATTTTTTAGATAAGTCAGAAAAAACTTTTGCATCTATACCGACACCAAACTCCTCCATTTTTCTAACGATTGGATAAATCGGCATTTCTATTTCTCGATAAACTCTATCAAGATTTTCCACAATAAGTTCTGAGAGTATTTTTTCTTTTGATTTCTCAAAACTATCCGTCTTGGCATATGACAAAATTTCCGACTCCCCTCCATCGGTGAGATCAGAATTTAAAAGCCAAAGAGCAATCGCTATTTTTTCAACTTCTTCTTTTGGAATTGTACTATCAACTCTAACGCCGACACTTTCATTTTCTCCAAACATCTTTTTTACCCTAGGAACCAAACTTCGAAACTCCAAGTCAGAGAATATTTTTTCAAGTCTGGCTGGGTCAACACCTTCTCTCCAGCTCTTTACTGGAAGGGTAAATTCAATTGGCGCATTACGAGAAATTGTAGCGAGGGTTTTTGAGAAAAGGGCCTCTTCTTCGTTTTCAATCAAGACACCAATAAGTCGGTCAGTTATTCCGGCAGCTTTTACTTTTTCAGGATTTTTTTTAAGAACTTTATAAATATTCTCAATTGTTCCAAATTCTTTTATTAAAATAGTTGCAGTTTTTTCTCCTACCCCCGGCACGCCGATAATATTGTCGGACGGGTCACCTCGCAGGCCTTTGTAATCAACGATGTGCTCTGGTCCAAAACCATATCGCTCATTGACGGCATCTTCGTCGTAAATAACAGTATCTGTAATTCCCTTTTTTAGTGTAAAAACTTTAACATGTTTTTTGTTCACCAACTGAAGAGTATCCATATCACCTGTTGCGATAAATATCTCCAAATCTTTTTCGTCCTTCAGTTGTTCAACTATCGTTCCGAGCATATCATCGGCCTCAAAACCTGCGCAGGAATAAACTGGAATACCGAAATCTTCGAGCAACTCTTTTGAGCGGGCGAGCTGGCTTATCAGTTCATCGTCGGCGGTCTTGCGCCCAGCTTTATAACCAGCGTAGACTTCGTGTCGAAATGTTTTTTTGGGCAAGTCGTAGGTCGCGACAACATAGTCCGGTTTTAAGTCTTCAACTATTTTAAAAAGCATAGTCGAAAGACCGTAAAGACCACCAGTTGGCTCTCCGCTCGACGTCGAGAAGTCTGGCATCGCATGATATGCGCGGTGCATAATTGCATGGGTATCTAGTAATATTAATCGCTGTTTCCTTGTTTTTTCAACAATTTTACCAGCTGGTTTTTTGGTGCTCTTTTTGGTCGCCATATGAGCAATTATAGCATTTTGGGCAATAAAAAATCGCACTCCAAATGAAGCGCGATTTTGAGACTTATTAAATACCCAATTCATCCTCGAGCACATACTTACTCTTTTCTCTTGAAACAACATCTCTATATCCCAGGAAAGTGTAAATCGCCATCTCGAGAACTCCGTATCCAAATGATTCTATTGTCGTTTGAGTCGTTAATTTTAAAAAATGATGATTATGAAGAAAATATTCTGTCATATATCCACAAAAGAATATTCCGAGGAACAACGCAAGCATTGGTATCAGTTTATAGTGTTTCTGGTAACCAGATAACATAAAGTAAATACCGAAAACAGTCAGGGACAAAGTGAAGGCAAACATTTTTCCGTAATAAGGATCGGGGTTTGCTTTTTCAAAATAAATACCTAACATTGTTTTATAAAACGACAACAACAATATCAGTAGTAATCCGCATAAAATGAGGAGGCTGATCGATTTCTTAAGTTTCATATCTATATTAATTTAGAAGGTTTTGTTTCTTAGATTCTACAGATTTGTCAGCAAAAATCAAGCCAATATAATATTAGCCGTTTTCTTCGATTAAAATTTTTCTGCCATCACTTAGGTGTTCGATTTTCACATCGATTCTTCTGTCTGGCAGACTGTCGCCAATAAGTTCCGGCCATTCGATTAAAATTAAATTTTTGGGATTGGACACTATTTCGTGAAGACGAATACTTGATGCTTCGTTTGGGTTTTCAAAACGATAGGCATCGATGTGGACGAACTGGTCAAACTGACTTGTTTGTTCAATTTCTTCTTCGTTATTGATTTGGTAGATTTTCATTATGACAAAAGTTGGCGAAACTATTTCTTCTTCAATTCCAAAACTTTTCGCCAAATACTGTGTAAGTGTTGTTTTCCCTGCCCCGAGGTCGCCCCAAAGTGCCACTATTGTGGCAGAGTCACATTTAAAGTTTTCGATTGTTGTTCGGAGTGCGACTGCTACTCGCGCAAAGTCACTCCCCCTTTTTGTTTCTAGTTGCATTTTGGGATTATAACAAAAAAAGTCCGGGTGGACTTTTTTTGTTTAGTTTTAGTATTTAAAACTTTTTCTGACAATATATATTGCAAGAATAATTATCAAAATAATCAACAGCCAGCCTACGAAACCAATTTCCTGCCCAAAAAGAGCAAGACCGACAAGATTGTTGTTGTTATTTCCGCAGGTAACATTTATAAGTGAATACGCAATAGCATCATCTTGGGTAAGATTTGTTGGGTGTGTGTAGACGATAGTTGCTGTGGCAACAAGTGTGTCGGAATTTTTACTTTGTCCGTTGATCTTTGCTTCAATCTCAAATGTGCCTTTTTCTCGACTCGAAAGGTTGCCTACTAGAATAGTTATTGTATTTGCTGTATCGGAATAGCTTCCTTTTGTTGCTCGGAGAAATGTCTGTTCCTTTGGTAAAATCACTTGAACAACAACATTCTTTAATATTTTCTTCGTGAGGTTTTCATAAGTGCCGGAGTAACGAACAGTGTCATTTGTACAGACACTTTGAAAATCTGACTTCATATCTATGAAAACAAGTGGCCCACTGCCTCCGTTGTTTGTGTTTACATAAATTATCTGCGGACCAACTCCAACACTTGCTGTTGTAAACGAAAGAGTTGTTCCTGTCGCTGTTCCAAAATTGTTCTGCACAATCGCTCTAAAATAATAAGTTGTGTTTGGTGACAAATTCGGCAAATAATTACTGTAAGTGGTTACTACTGTATTGTTTTGTTTTGCGGTTGTAAATCCAAAGTTTTGAGTTGTTCCCCACTCAAACCACATGTCTGTGTTCGGCAAATAAACATTTGGTGGACAGTTCGGCCACACACTACAAACATAGTTGCCTGTACTGTTTAAATAACCATTAAGTCTCGCTGTTGTCTGAGAAACACTTGATGCGGGAACAGTTGAAACTGAGGGTGGATTGTTTTGAGTAATTATTTGGACAGGGAGTGTTGTGCACGAATATGTCGTGCCAAAGTTTGTTCCTGCAGAATTTTGAGCAACAGCTTGGAAGTAATAAGTTGTATTTGGATACAAACCAGTCAAGGTGTAGTTGAAATTTCCGGAAGTGCCGTATTGATTTTGATTTCCAACCTGAGTTGTATACGGATAGTTTGTTCCATATTGAAACCAAGTTGATGTATTTAAATAATTATTTGAATTATTTGTTGTGAATGAACCAGACATGTTAAATGCATTTTGGGTTGCGTTACAACTTCCAAAATTTGTTATTGCTGTTGGTGCATTATTTTGCGGAACATAGACTGTGGCGAAAGAAAGTATGTTACCGCAGTTTTGACTCGTTGCATTTGTATCAGCACAAGCGCGGAAATAGTATGTCGTGTTTTGCGACAAGCCGTAAATCTGGGCAGAGAAATTTCCCGACTGATTATATTGTGTTTGAGTATTTGTATGATTTCCCAAAGACTGAGTTGTTCCCCAGTCAAACCAAGCTGTTGCTTGAGACTGATTTGTCGAAAAAGCACCGTTGAGTGTTGCATCAGTTTGAGAAATATTTGTTGCTGTCTGTGTTGTGGCAGAAACAAAGGGTGTTTGGTAAATAGTATTAAATTCATCAACATCAGTTGGTCCATAACAACCTGGATCTTGCGGGTAGTCGGTTAGTCCGTCGCTATCGTTGTCGATTTGGTCACTGCAAGCATAAACAACTGGTGGTGGAGGTGGAGGAGTTGTTCCTATTTGAAAACGCGCAACAAGTGAACCTTGGTGACAAAAAGTTTGAGAAATAGGGCAAGTACTATCCTTATCTATATTTCCAATAGAAACACCACTGTACCCGAAGAGGGCTGATTCTTGTGTTGAATTCAAGAGAGTTGGAGAAAGAGAGTGTTCTGGGTACCAAGTTGCGGTACCTGGAATATAGGTGATGGTTTGTGGTAAACCCGAAATCATAACTGTTGCAGTCCCAGTCACAAGACTCGCATTATTTGCAGAAACGCCACCAGAAAAAACTTTACTGTTTACAGCTGTGCTTGTTTTTGGGGAAAGGCGAATATGTGTATCCTGCGCAATTTCGTTACCTGTATTGTGATAATAAATACGAACAGAAAAAATCTGCCCTTCATTCATGGTTATACTTGGTGTCCAACACGAAGTACAACCTGGTTGCGAAGTGTAGTTGGAAACAGTTGTTGTTGCATAGTCGAGTGGGTTTGTATTAAAAAATGTATTTGCGCTTGCCTTTGCAACCGAAACGCCAAAGAATGCCAATACGGCAAATGTTGCGATAAATATTATTTTTGTAGCTTGGCTAAATATTTTTTTCATAAAATTTTTATTACTTACTAATGATAACTTAATAATAATTGTTTATAATTATTTTTCCTTACTTTTAAAAATTCGAGTTTTCTCAAATTCTTGAAAATAAGGAGGTCTCTGTTTTTAAAAAACAAGACCTCCTAAAACTTACCTTCTGCGTCCCTCAGGGCGTCTTTGGACGTTTTGCTGAGGTTGCGGACGTTGTCTTTCCTGACTTAGCCGAACCTGCTGAGGTTGCGGACGTCGTCTTTCCTGACTTGGTCGAACCTGCTGAGGTTGCGTCTGTGGCTGTGTACGTTGTCGTTCCTCAGAATACCTGTTTGGTGCACCCGATGGTCCGCCACCTGGGTTTCCGCCTGGGTTTCCGCCTGGATTACCAACTCCTCCACCTGGGTTTCCTCCTGGGTGTCCGGTATTTGGGTGTCCAGGATTTCCATGACCGCCTCCTCCTGAATTTCCTGATGGATTTTGAGGAGTAAGTGGTCCGCCTGGATGTCCTGGGTTTCCACCTGAGTATCCAGCGTTATTGTTGGAGTTGGAGCTGGTGTTCGTGTTGGTGTTCGTGTTGGTGTTCGTGTTGGTAAAATAATTTTGACTATTGTAATAATTATTTCCGCCGAAACTACTTGAACCACATGAAGGCGTTTGCGGGGTTAAAAACCCGTTTCCTCCGTGATTATAATAACCACCGGAGTGACCGCCGTTGTAATACCCGCTTGGCTGACCACCATTGTAGAAGCCACTAGAGTATCCAACACTTGCACTAAATCCAATTCCAAAGCCCTGACTCGAACCACAATTTGGATCGTAGTAATCTTGGCTGAATCCATTGTTATAATTTGACTGGGGAGTAAGTTGGTAACCATTATACTGAATCTGATTCAGATTTTGGTTTCCACTATTTCTTCCATTATCAATATACACAACAGCTGAACTCGAACTCGATGAAGATGAACCATTTCCTGAAACTGTTTTATTTGTTTCAGATTTTGTGGTGTTTCCGTCTACACTAATTACGCTCCTGTTATTTCCATCACCCGTAGAATTTATTTTTAATTCATCAAGGTTGATTGGGTTTAAGCAAGTGCTCAAACCTAAAGGAATAGGTGGGTAGTCGACTTTGAGAGTCGAATCAATTTCATTTGGGTCGATCCCAAAATACATTTCTCCAAACGTTTTAGCTCGTCCCAAAGTTGTCTCTCCGTTTTTTCCTTTCGTGAAAACAGGAGAAAACTTTCCATTGGCATCTAGCCCAAGCGGATAAACCCAATCGGGAGCCTCGAAAAGTTTAATGAATTTAGTTAAATCATTAAACCCATCAATGCTAAATTCATCATCAGGGTTCCAACCCTGTCTCTTTTTTATTATATTTGCAACTTCAACATAAGTTGATTGCAAATAAACAAAATTACAGTTGATTCCTTGTCCTGTTTGCAGGATAGAAACAATTGTCTCGAGACTATTGCTAGTCCGAATGTTGTTGACCACTTTATAGTCAATAACTGGTATCAACGCGAACGCTGAAGGTATTGCCGAAATAACCAAAATGGCTATAAATACGGCCTTTTTAAGGAACTTTCTCATTTTTTTTTCTAGTTTTAGATTTACTTAATATTACCACTTTCAAGCCAAAAAGTCAATGGCAAAAGGTGATGTGCGCACAGATATGGCGGTTTTCGGAGCATATCCGAAAACGACTGCAAATACGACTTTTCCCAGCTAATTTACCGTCTGTCACCCGTGTTCCATGGTACAATTTTGCCATGGCTCATTTCGACGAAGAAAAAGAAATAAAAAGAGTCGATGAACTCAGAAAAAAAGAAGAGGAAGATTTGATACAGATGCTCGCCGAGCAAAAGTATCAGATTCCATATGTAAATCTTATAAATATGGGAGTTGAAAACGAAGCTGTCCGCACTATTCCAGAAAAAGAAGCCCGCGAAATAGAAGCTGGTCCATTTAAAATAACCGGCAAAACAATCCACGTTGCTGTCCATTCTCCAGAGAGGGCTGAAATACAGGAGCTTTTCAAAACACTCACTAGCAAAGGTCTGACTCCTGTTTTTTATATGGCCTCAAAAGCCAGCCTGGAAAAAGTTTGGGAACGATACAAAGAAATTTCTTACGCCGACAGAGTGAAGTCAGGATCACTTGATATTTCTGGCGACAAACTTATCGAAATCGGAAAAGATATTCATGTTGTTGCCGACTTAACGCGAATGATTGAAAAGGTTTCGTCAGATGATAAGACTCACAAAATAACTCACATGCTCGAGGTTATTTTAGCAGGCGCGATATCGATGAAAGCTTCTGACATTCACATAGAACCAGAAGAAGATCGGGTGCGTTTGCGTTATCGAATCGATGGAGTCTTGGTTGATGTTCTTTTTTTTAATTACGATGTTTATAAATTTTTAAATTCACGCATAAAACTTTTGTCTGGAATGAAACTGACTGTTGTAAAAAATCAGGACGGGCGATTTTCTATTTGGATTGGTGATGTTGAAATCTCTGTTCGTGTTTCTGCTATTCCTGGTGCTTATGGCGAATCAACTGTTATGCGTCTTTTAAATCCAAAATCAATCCAAGGCGAGCTTGAAGATCTGGGTATCGAACCGAAACTTTTCAAAATTATCGAGCACTCTATTAAAAAACCAAATGGTCTTATCCTGCTGACAGGTCCAACTGGGTCTGGTAAAACGACCACTCTTTACGCTTTTTTGCGCCGAATATATTCTTCTGAAATAAAAATTATTACAATTGAAGATCCGATCGAGTATCACCTCCAAGGCATAACACAGACTCAGACAGACCACGCCAAAGGTTACACATTCCTCGAAGGATTGCGTTCTGCACTCCGTCAAGATCCAGATGTCATAATGGTTGGAGAAATCCGAGATCCTGAAACAGCCAAAATAGCCGTTGAGTCTGCACTCACCGGTCACTTGGTTTTTTCATCTCTTCACACCAACAACGCAGGTGGTGTTATCCCCCGCTTGATTGACCTAGAAGTAAATCCAAAAATTTTAGTTTCAGCTCTTACTCTTTCTATTGCTCAGCGCCTGGTGCGAAAACTTTGTCCGATTTGTAAAGAAAAAAGAAATCCCACAACCGAAGAAGAAGCTCTGGTTAGGAAAATACTAACCGAAGCTATTGCTGAAGGTAAAAAAATTGAGGATTATGGAGTAAAAGCAGATCAAAAAGTCGAATTTTATATTCCAAAAGGTTGCGACAAATGCAACTCTGGCTTCAAAGGCCGAATCGGAGTTTTCGAAGCTATTTATACAGATGAAGCTTTAGAGAAATTGATTCCGAACAACCCCTCAGAGCGCGAAATAAAAAAAATCGGTGAAAAACAAGGCATCCTCGATATGAAAGAAGATGGAATAATAAAAGTATTAAACGGAGTCACTTCTTTTGAAGAGCTCGCTAGTGTTGTAGATCTGGACGAGGAATAAAAAAGAGTAGAAACGAAAAAATCTTAAATCTCCAAACAATCCTTATATCCCGGAGGATAAAAGTAAAAGATTTTTGAAGGATAGCCCCAGGAACGCGACCGAAGTCAGGCACCAGGACGTCCTTCGCAAAACTCTATAGACGTTGATCCGATTGCTTAGAGATTCAAGACCTCTTCTCTTAAATCTGCTATTATTGAATTATAGTAATGGTAAGAAAAATCTGAGCTATTACTTGTTATTATAGCTGTGGATAAAGTGTGAATTGTGTGGATAACCACGACTCTTCTTTCGTAATCTGACAAGACTATAGCATACCCAATATTTTATGTCAAGCACTGATGAAACAATTAAAAAATCCCCCGATGACGGGTATCTTGATGTCACTCTTCGCCCTGCTAAATGGGACGAGTATATTGGACAAAGTCACATCAAGGAAAACCTCCGTATTTTACTCGACGCCGCCGAAGGCAGAGGCCACAGCGCTGAACATATTCTTTTTTATGGCCCACCTGGACTAGGAAAAACTACTTTAGCTCACCTTATCGCCAAAGAAACTGGCCGAAATATAAAAGTTACTTCAGGGCCAGCGATAGAGCGGGTCGGAGACCTTGCTTCGATACTTACAAACCTCACTCCAGGAGATATTCTTTTTATCGACGAAATACACAGACTCAATAAAATGATTGAGGAAGTTCTTTATCCTGCAATGGAAGGAGGGACTCTGGACATAATTATCGGCAAAGGCCCATCAGCTCGAACAATCCAGCTTGAGCTTCCGCCTTTTACTCTTATTGCAGCTACAACTCGTATTTCCCTACTTTCCTCCCCTCTTCGTTCGCGCTTTTCTGGTGGAACATTTCGTTTGGAATATTACACTCCTGAAGAAATCGAAAAAATAATTGAGCGCTCTTCAAAAATTTTAGGTGTCGAACTTGACGACGGAGCTCGTAGTGAAATTGCAAAAAGAAGTCGTCGTACTCCACGCACCGCAAATTATTTCTTGAAACGCGTTCGCGACTATGCCCAAGTAAATAAAATCGATGCGGGTTCTGTGGCTGCAAAAAAAGCGCTCGCTCTTCTTGGTGTTGATGAATATGGACTTACTCAAACAGACAGGTTGTTGCTCGAAGTCTTGATTGAAAAATTTAATGGCGGACCCGTTGGTGTAAAAACTCTAGCTGCTGCAACTAGCGAAGAAGAAGGAACAATCGAAGATGTCATTGAGCCATACCTTTTACAAATTGGTTTTCTCGAACGCACTCCGCGAGGTCGCACTGCGACGAAACGCGCGCACGAGCATTTGGGTTTTGAATTTAAAGAATAAAGCCCCTTCTTGAAAAAAGAAGAGGCTTTTTTAACCAAAAAACGCATTTTACTCACACTCTACTTAAACATACTTAACATTAAACCTACTTAACCAAATTATTTAAATACCCACCACGATATTTACATGACTACTAGAGGCACGCCAAACCTTTTTTTAGGCACAAACAACATTTGTCTTTAATCGTACCGCTTCAAAATAATCAGGCAATATTGTAACAGTGCATAACTAAGATATACTTCAAATATGAAAATTATCGGTATTGATCCGGGTTTCGATAGAACTGGTGTTGCAGTGATAGAAAAAGGCGGAATAAAAGATATTTTGATTTTTTCTTTTCTGATTCAAACAGACAAAAAACAGGAGATGTCCGAAAGACTCGCTTCTCTTTCTGTTCAAATAGAGCAAACACTTAAAGACTACCAACCAGATATTCTCATAATGGAGCAACTTTTTATGTCAAAAAACACTAAAACTGTGATTGGTGTTGCCGAAGCGCGAGGAGTTATTTTGGCCTGCGCAGGGAGATTAAACATACCGACAAAAGAAGTCGGGCCAACCCAAGTAAAACAAGCGATCACAGGTTATGGTAAGGCGGAAAAGTCGGCAGTCGAGATGATGGTCTCAAAACTTGTTGATTTACCAAAGCGAAAAATGATAGATGACGAAGTAGACGCTATAGCTATTGCCCTCTCTGGAATAGCTATTTATGGTAATTCACATAAAGTGGCACTTGCCAAAAAAAAGACTATTTGATACAACTATCTTTGTTGAAAAACATTTAGAAGTAATTTAGGGTAAAACCGCACATAAAAAATGTACGACGAAGAAGAAAAAGTCTTCTCTACTGACGAAGACGAAATGGCAGATGATTTTGACGGGGAAACTTTTCCTGGTCTAGACGATGACCTAGTGGACGAAGACGAACCTCTTAATATTGGAATAAAAGTAGAAGCTGAAGAAGGAGAGGTAATGGAAGAAGTTGAATAAAACGCCCATACGGGCGTTTTATTATTTTTACTTAATCTTTTTTATTTAATCTTTAGGAAGCGACGCTTGCCGATTTTATATGTTCCGCTTTCAGCTAGAACAAACTGGTCAGTGATTGTATTTTCTTCCGATTGCTGGATTTTATGAATTCCACCTTGCTCAACAAGTCGGCGAAATTCACTTTTTGATTCTACTATTTTCGCGCGGACGAGCAGGTCGCTGAGTTTTTCATTTGGATGAGCTGAAACTTCCTCTGTGTCATCTGGGATTTCTTTTTTTTGGAAAGTTGAAATAAAATATTCGTGAGCAATGTCGGCTTTCTTTTCCCCGTAATACATTGAAACAATTTTTTTACCGAGCAATATTTTAGCATCACGAGGATTCCCTCCACTTTTTATATTGTTTTCTATTTTTTCAATTTCTTCTTTTGGTGTTGAAGTTGTTAGTGAAAAATATTTAATAATTAGGTTGTCGTTTAATGACATAACTTTTCCAAACATATCATTTGGTTCATCTGTGATAAGGATAACATTTCCCCAGCTTGTGGACATTTTGCGTCCATCTGTGCCTTCAAGCATTGAGGTAGTAACAATATCTTGTTCAACTTGTCCGTAGTGTTTTTGAATTACACGGCCTGCTTTTAAGTTGAAAAGTTGATCAAAACCCCCAATCTCAACATCAGATTTTACTGCAACAGAATCGTATCCCTGCATAAGTGGGTACAGGAACTCACGAAGTGAAATATCTTCATTTTTATCTATTCGGTCTTTAAAGTTTCGGCGTGCGGACATTTGTTGGACAGAAAAACTTTCAGCAAGCTGGCTTATTTCAACAAATGTCAGTTTTTTAAGCCAAGAACTATTGTATATAAATTCAGCTTTTTTTATATCAATTATTCTCCCAATAATTTTCTTGTACTCCTTCATGTTTTGCTCGATTGTTTTTTTATCAAGCATTGGGCGTTTTTCAAGTTTGTCTGACGGATCACCGATAGTTGCAGTAAAATCACCAACAATAATAACCACTTGGTGACCCAAATCCTGAAAAGCCCTGAGCTTCCAAAGCGGAACTGCTCGGCCAAGATGAATAGACGGGCCTGTTGGGTCTATTCCAAATTTTATACGGAGTTTTTTACCAGAAAGTAATTTTTCCTTTAATCTGTCTTTTATAATAATATCTTCAACATTTCGGCTAAGTAAATCGTCTATTTTTGTGACATCAGTAATTATCTTCATTGCCTCAAATGTAACACAAAATACCCTATTTCGTCATCCCTTTGCACCGGTTTGCGTGCTAATATAAACAACATGAATAAGAAAAAATCAATCACCCATTTAATAAAAAATATTATCTATTTCGTCTTTGGTATTGGGTTTATCTCTTTTGGCTTTTTGTTTATCTGGATTGGTACTGCTAAAATCCCAGATTTCAATTCTCTAAATGACCGAAAAATCCTCAATTCAACTAAAATCTATGACCGAACTGGTGAAACCCTTCTCTACGACTTACACAATGATGTAAAACGAACCGTCATCCCTTTTGAAACAATGGGTGACAATATTAAAAACGCGACTATTGCTATTGAAGACAAGGATTTTTATAAACACGGTGGAATCCAAGTTACCTCAATTTTCCGCGCTTTTTTTGCAAATGTGTTACAGGGTAAATCACAAGGTGGTTCAACAATAACTCAACAAGTTATAAAGAATTCATTATTAACACAAGAAAAAAGTATTTCAAGGAAATTTAAGGAGTGGATACTTTCAATAAAAGTTGATCAAACCCTCGGGAAAAATGAAATCTTAACTTTATATTTAAACGAAAATCCTTATGGAGGAACTATCTATGGAATTCAAGAAGCCTCTCAATCATATTTTAAAAAGAATCCTGCTGATATTACTGTCGCAGAAGCTGCTTATTTAGCAGCTATTCCACAGTCTCCTACTCTTTATTCACCTTATGGAAAAAACCGGGACAAACTAGATAATAGAAAAAATCTTGTCCTAAGTATGATGTTAGAGCAAAAATATATTACTCAAGATGAATACAACAAAGCTAAAGCGGAAGTCGTTGTCTTTAAACCAAAAGAACAAACCGGAATAAAAGCCCCGCATTTCGTTTTCTATGTTCGCGACTATCTATTAAATAAATACGGAGAAGATGTTGTTTATACTGGTGGTTTGAAAGTTATCACAACACTCGATTGGGGTCTCCAAGAAAAAGGCGAGAAAATTGTTAAGGAATATTCAGCTAAAAATGATATTGATTACAAAGCTGCAAACGCCGGCCTTGTGGCTATAGATCCAAAAACAGGGCAAATATTAACAATGGTTGGAAGCCGTGATTATTTTGGTACTGCACTTCCCACTGGTTGTATCTCTGGGAAAGACTGCCGTTTTGATCCAAATTTCAATGCCGCGACTGCTCCAAGACAACCGGGATCATCTTTTAAACCTTTCGCTTATGTGACTGCATTTGAAAAAGGCTTCCTGCCGGAGACAGTTATTTTTGATGTCCCAACAGAATTTTCTACTTCTTGTTCTTCAAATCCAAACTCTTGTTATCATCCAGATAATTACGACAATCTCTTTAAAGGCCCAATTTCAATGCGTAGCGCGCTTGCAGAGTCTAGAAACGTACCTTCAGTCAAAACACTTTATCTCGCTGGTCTAGACGCGACTCTAAAAACTGCAAAAGATATGGGTATTCACACTTTGGGTGAATCAAAAACATACGGACTTACCCTTGTTCTTGGGGGTGGAGAAGTATCACTCGTCGATATGACTAGTGCTTATGGGGTTTTTGCAAACCTGGGAGTAAGAGTCCCTTCTACTCCAATACTTTCTGTAACAGATAAAAATAATAATTTAATCGAGGAATATAAAAAAGAAGAAACTGTTGTTTTAGATAAAAATGCGACCCTACAATTAGCTAGTGTTTTGTCTGATAATAATGCTCGTATCCCGACATTTGGTGCAAATTCGCCTCTGTTTTTCCCTGGTCGCACTGATGTTGCTGGAAAAACTGGTACAACAAACGACAACCGTGATGCTTGGCTTGTAGGTTTTACACCATCTATAGCCGTGGGTGTTTGGTCAGGAAATAGTGACAACTCAAAAATGACAAAGGGTGGGTCTGTAGTTTCAGGTGCACTTTGGCATACTTTTATGGCTGAGGCTTTAAAAAATATTCCAAACGAACAATTTGAAGAACCAAATCTACCTTCAAATTATAGTCAGCTTAATCCAGTAATTAGAGGAAAATGGCAAGGTGGTGAAAGTTATTTTATAGACACTGTTTCAGGAGGACTTGCGACAGAATTTACTCCGGATGAAACAAAAAAAGAAGTAGTTTCCACAAATACTCACTCCATTCTTTATTGGGTAAATAAAAATGATCCTACTGGTCCTCCTCCAGCTAATCCAGAAAACGATAACCAATTTCACCTTTGGGAGTCTGGTGTTTTAAATTGGATTTCAACACATAGTATTATAAACCCATATAGTGGTGGAATTAAACCAAACTACTTTGATACTGTTCACACAGCTCAAAATTCAATAAATATTCAAATAACAAATCCAACAAACACTATAGTTTATGACCGAAATACTCCATTAAATATTTCAGTGTCAGTGAGTGGTCCAAACCTAATAAGAAAAGTTGAATATTTTATAAATGGTAATTATGTTGAAACTGCTTCAGTATTTCCTTATTCAATAAACATCACACCATCTTCTTTAAATGGTCTTACTAATATGAATGAATTGAAAGCTATAGTTACAGACAATATTTATAATAAAAAAGAAGCGGTAGTTTCTTTTCAAGTAAATGAAATTTTAGAGTAAAAAATTATTTTATTTCAGTTATTTTTATGCCAGCGCCCTGTAAGAGGCGCTGGATTTCTTTTGATCGAAGTATTAATTCTTGTTTTTTTACTCCACTTACTTTAACTGATAAAACAGTATTTCTTAGTGTAATTAAATCTTTATTTATATCTTCTTTTAAAAAATTCTTTAAAATAACTGAAATAACTTCTTTTTCATCAAAAGACTTCATTACTCTTTTTCTTATTTCATCACCAAAAGAGGCAAAAGATTCCATTTTTTAAAATTTATAATTAGCGATTCATTGGCATCATAAGATACAAAAAACCACTTTCCCCTATTCCTTTTACAACAATTGGTCTATTTATTTCACTACATTCAATAGATATAGAATCACTTCCTATTACATTTAACACTTCAGAAACATAACGGTAATTTACAAGGACTTCAATCTTATTTCCTTTCATTACTCCTGAAACAACTGTTTTTTGTTCACCAATATCACTATTTTTAGAAGAAAGTGAGCAAGTTTTTTCATTTGGATCTAATACGAGGTTTATTTGATTAAATTTACCTGAAAAAACATTTGAAAGTTTTAAAGCTTGTATAAGGTCTGATTTTAAGATTACAGCCTCTGTATTGTGGTCTTTTGGGATAATCTGCCTGTAGTCAGGAAAAATACCGCTAATAAGCCTACTGGTGACGTACAAGCCACCTGAGGTGAAAGATACTTGGTGTTCTGAGACAGTTACTTTTATTTCTGGTCCACTCGCTTCAAATGTTTTTAAAATATCAGCCACATTTTTTAAAGGAATTAAAATTGGTGGCATATCGACTTCATTTTTAATTTTTATTTTCCTTTCAGCTAAACGGAAAGAATC
>CAYHBR010000006.1:30639-45206 GCA_964354985.1 uncultured Candidatus Saccharibacteria bacterium
AAATTACTTAAAATAGCACCTGTAACTGCAACAATACCTTCCTCTTCAACTTTTGCAGGTATTTCTATTTCTATACCTATACTCAAATTTGTAGCTCTGACTTTTAAATACTTTCCAGAAGCAATCAGTAGGATTGATGAAAGAGCAGGTAATGCTACATTTTTCCCTGTTAGTCTATCTGCAACACTTATAATGCTTTTTAGTTTTTCGTTTATACACTCTAGTTTCATATATATATGTATATAAGATCTATTATTACTATTATCACTGTGGATATGTGGATTACTTTTTCAGTCTTTGTTTATAAACCTTTTTTTAGATTTATTTTTTTATAAATGTTGATAACCACCGCTCATTATCCACTGATACTATTTCGACCTAAGTTATTCTTTTCTAACTAACAACTTATGAACACACTTTTCAGAACTTTTTAACTATTAGTTATCCACTTATTAACCGACTTATCAACACTTCCAATTAAACTATTATTAAACACTCTTAAATAAAACTCTAATCTGTTCAACTTCGTCTACTAATGTCTGGTCAGTTTTTAGGTCGTTTCTTATTTTCAAGTGTGAGTGTATTACAGTTGTGTGATCCTTACCACCTAGTTTCTGTCCTATAAGTGGGTATGAGACATTGAAATCCTCTCGTAAAACATACATTATTACTTGTCTTGCTTTAACTATCTCTTTTCGGCGGGTTTTCTCATAAACTGTTCCCTCCTCTAGATTATAAAAGTCTGTTATTAATTTAACAATTTCCTTAATAGAGACATTTTTCTTTGGGCGGATACTGTTTTTAATGAGATTTTTAATTTCGTTTATAGAAAGTGGTTTATTTTTTAACTGTGTTTGAACAATTATTGTATTTAAAACACCTTCAAGCTCACGGATGTTTCCTTGGATTGATGTTGCGATAAAAGAAACAACTTCCTCTGTAATTTCAATACCAAGTTGTCGGCTTTTAGCTTTCAAAATAGCCACCCGAGACTCATAGTCAGGATCTATTACATCCACTATCATTCCAGCCGCAAAACGAGACTTTAAACGGTCTTCAAGTCCAGGAATAAAGTTTGGGTGCTTATCTGAGGAAAAAATAATTTGTTTATTGTGATCGTAAAAAGTGTTAAACAAATGAAAGAGTTCTTCTTGGGTTTTTTCCATTTTACCTATAAATTGGACATCATCTATAACAATACAGTCGTATTTTCGATATTTTTCTTTAAATTGGAAAGTGTTCGTTCGGCTATTGCTTTGGAGAGAATTTATATAATCATTTGCGAACTTCTCGAGAGTAATATAATGAACTTTTTTCTCAGGATACTTTTCTTTTATTGCGTTCCCTGTGGCTTGGATGAGGTGAGTTTTTCCAAGACCAGTACTTCCATAAATGAAAAATGGATTATAAAGAACACCCGGTTTGTTTATAATAGCCTGCCCTGCTGCGTAAGCGAGTTCATTGAATGATCCAACTATAAAAGTATCAAATGTATAGCGAGGATTTAGGTTGTCATCTTTATTTATATAAAGATCCTTTAGTGGTAACTCTCTTGAAGGCAATATATGGACTGGACTATCATCTTTGGTACGATCTCTATCAAATTTAGTAATTGTAAATTCGACATTCCGAACATTTTCGGAATAATTCATAAGAACTTTTAAAATCAATTTATTATATTTAGTAATGAGCCACTCTTTTACGAACTCGTTTGGAACACCAACATAAACTGTACCAGAGTCCTCTTTTGAAATGTGTGTATTTTTAAACCAAGTACTAAAGTTAGCTTTTGAAACATTAGTTTCTATTTCTTGTAAACAACTATTCCATATTTCACGAGTGTCTAACATGGGACTATTATAGGCTTATTGTTGGACACTGCAAATCTTGATTTATTTCTAATGATATGTGGATAACTTGTTGATAAGGAGTAAAAAAGCTTATTCTATATAGTCCAAACGAATCCACAGTTATTATCTTAAAATAATTATGAATAAATTATAAATACAATCTGAATATTGTCTAATTAAAGACTATAGTGTATAGTGCTATCCATATGTCACAAACATACCAACCAAAGAAGAGAAAGCGCGCCACAACTCACGGCTTTCTTGTTCGTGGTAAGTCTAAAAACGGCAAAAAAATCCTCGTTCGAAGACGCCGAAAAGGCCGAAAGGCGCTAACGGTTACTAGCCACAAGAAATAAAATGCTACCTAAAGGAAAAAGAATGAGTGGAGACGAAATAACTCTTCTTTTTTTACGTGCCAAATCGGTAAAAAACCCTTTATTTATAATGAAATATATGAAAAACACAGCCGGTAAACCCCTTTTTGCTGTGGCCTCACCTAAAAAAATCTTCAAAACTGCTGTTCTAAGGAACAAGGCACGACGGAGAATTTACGGAGCCATTCGTTCTTCAAAAATGGAGACGCTTCCCTTTTTCTCAAATTACTCTGTAGTCTTTATTCCAAACATAGAGGCTATAAAAGCCCCATACAAGATACTTGTTAAAACTATCGAGGATATATGCAAAGATTTAATAAAAACCTAAAGAACATCGCTGTGGGGCTCATTAAGGGCTATCAAAAATACCTTTCCCTTGACCATAGTTTCTTGAAACATCTGTTTCAAAAACAAATTTGTCGTTTTAACCCAACTTGCTCTGAATACTCAATAGAAGCACTTGAAAAATACGGATTTTTTAAAGGCATAAAACTTTCATTTAAAAGAATTTCAAGGTGTCACCCTTTCAATGATGGAGGTTACGATCCACTTTTATAATTACTTCCTTGAAACTTTGATTTTTCCCTCTATTCCGCTACAATACTGGAATGCTAAAGATCCTTTGGAACGCAATCCTCTATAAACCACTCTACAACACACTCGTAATGCTCATAATATTCTTTGCTGGCAACGCTGGTATGGCTATTGTGGCTATCACTATACTCGTAAAAGTTGTACTTTTCCCTTTTACTGCCAAAACTATCAAAAGTCAGGTTGCAATGAAGGCTATTGAACCCAAATTGCAGAAAATCCGTGAAGAACACGCTGGGGACAAGCAGTTACAGTCCAAAAAAACCTTTGAACTATACAAAGAGCACAAGGTAAACCCTTTCACTGGATGCTTACTTCTTCTTATTCAGTTGCCTATAATCATCGCCCTATACCGTGTTGTTTTAGGAGGTTTTGTACTTCACGAAGATCTTATTTACGGCTTTGTTCATTTCCCTCAGCATATAAACACAATGTTCCTAGGTTTTGATATTACTCAAAAGAGTTTGATTTTTGCTATTGTTGTTGCTGGACTTCAGTTCTTGCAGGGTTGGTTGGCAAGCAGAAACGCAAAGCCTGTTGCTGATAAAACAAATTCACCAGAGGTAAAAAAACCAGCCGAGAATATGCAAACAACACTACAAAACAGCATGCAGACCCAGATGAAATATTTCTTGCCGGTGATGGTTGGTTTCATTACTTATTCCCTTCCAGCTGCTATTGGTATTTATTGGGCAGTAAACATTATCTTTACAATCGGTCAGGAATATTACATCCGTAACAAATATAATAAAATTTATGACCAAAACAATTAAGAAGATAATTGAAGATATACTTAAAGCCGGCAATTTTCGTTTTGAAGAAATAACTTTACACGAGCCAGAATTTGACGATATGTCTTGGTTTAAGATCAAATCAACAGACTCACATCACCTAATAGGTAACCACGGAGAGACACTTTCAGCCTTAAATCACCTCGTAAAAAAGATTGCAGATAAAAACAAAAGCGAAGACGGCAAAGCCCTCGATTTCTTTATAGATGTAAATGATTTTCAAAAAAAGAAAGTTGATAGTATAAAAACTGTCGCCCATATGATGGCAGAGAGAGCTCGTTTCTTTAAAAGTTCAGTAAATGTAGATCCAATGTCACCTTTCGAGAGGAAAATAATGCATTCTTACCTTTCAAAACATTCAGATATTAAAACAGAGTCAGAAGGAATGGGGACAAATAGACATATAGTTATTCGGTTCGTAGAAAATACAGACCAAATATAAAAAACATAATTGTTACCTCTCGGGGTCAGAAAAAATCTGGTGATTTTTTCCTAGGCTTCGGCCCGTCGGCCTGCAGAATCCCCTCGATGTAACAATTATGTTTTTATTTATGGCCTGAGATCTAGTGACCAAAGAGCGCCATCTTTTTTATTTATGAAGATTAGGAATGTGTTTGAAGGATCTACTGCTAGGTTTATGGCGTCTATCGAAGCCCCAACCACAGAAGGACTCGCGATAACAATTGAAGAAAATGTAGTCGTGTCTATTTTATAAATCTGGTCCACAAAACTCACACCACCTTGGTACCAAACATCCGGATAGTCACCATTTGGAATATAAGAAGGCACAGCACAGTAAAGGATAGTGTTTGATTGCCAGACACATTTTTCCGGCATTGTAGTTGTTCCCGGTAGTGGAAAAACACTTTTGGCTTTTATATTGTAAAGACTACTTGTGAAGTTGTTGTTGGCAGAGCGAGCAAAGAGGACATTTTTCAAATCAGGGCTCGTAAGAGTTGTTAGACCAAATACGCCACCGATAATCTTTTTCATACTTTTTGTTGCGACATCAAGTGTATACGAATATCCAGAAACTTTTACTGACGGCTTTGTTGTTATGGTTATTGTTTTAATATTTGGCCATTGCACAGCCCATTCAGAATAATTGAGAGAAAAAAGCTGACTCTTTTTTGTGCCATCAGGGAGTGAAATAGTGCCAATAGATCCAGTATCCGTTTTTGCAATTGTAAATATCTTGTCTTTTTCAGGAGAAACAGCCATTGCCGTAATATCTTCAGAAAGATATGTTCCGCGAAGATTTGTGTCCGGTGTTCCGTCTTTATTCGGCAGGAGAGGAATTGTTCCTGTGTATGTTTGAATAATGTTCGAGTCGTCGGCATATCTGAGAATAGCAGTACTACTTCCCTTTCCAGCAAAATACCCCTCAGTTATTTTTGGAATAGTTGTATTTGTAATTTTATTTAATTCAATTTTATCTAAATATGTTTCGTTTGTGTGACCAGTTGAAACTTCAATGTATCTAACTTTTGTTGCTGGCTCAGTTTCAATAGGCAAAGGTTTTCCATCAATACCAATTTTTGTTATGTCGCGAGGTTTTTCGCGAGTAACATCGAAAACTGATGCCCCAGCTACGGGTCCTCTTGTTACCATTACAAGCTTTGGAGGTTTACTAGGCTCAGCAGGCTCTATTGGGAGAGGATTTTCGTTTATTGGTTTGGTAGGGGTCGGTGTTCCTTTTGGATTTGTGCCGTTGTCTCCAAAAGGAAATAAGTCGTTGAGAGAGAGACCGTCTTTTGCGATATCGGCTTTCTTTGGAGAGAAGAAATAAAAATATGCCAAAACCCCTGCCCCAACCACCAACAAGATTATTATTATTTTTAAGATTTTTTTTAACATTAGTGTGCTCTGCTTATATATTTAATACGATTTTTGTAATTTGATGTATGCCTACTACTGGTGTCTACTGCCTTGCCGACAAGATCACTGGGTGCGTGAGATTCTGCTACTAACCCATTTCCTATATAAATAACAACATGGCCATTATTTTTGGGATCATTTGCTGGTGTCCACCCGAGGAGGTCTCCAGGATTTAGAGTAATACCATTAACACTAGTGTTAGTAATACTAGTTACAGGTTCAGCCCCAGCAAAAATTCCAGAGGTGGCATTGCTCGAATACGTCATTCCAGCACATGCTAGAACTTTATTAACAAATCCAGAGCAGTCATAATACACCGTATTATTGGGACCAGGAGAACCTTTTCCTCCTGGAGATTTATAGGTTACATTACCAACATAACTCTGAACTATTCCTGCAATTGAGCTAGGGCCTCCTGACCCTGTGCAAACTATTCCTGTTGGTTCAAATAAACCAGTTCCAATAGTAAGGATTGGACCACTCGTATCACCACCAGCGTATTCAATACTCACTTTATCAATCCCAAAAGTAAAATTAAGCAGTTTCGGGTTTATTGTATTTAAGATAGCGTATGAGCCGAGTGCGATGATAAGTCCCAAAACAGCATTTTGGATGCGTTCCCTTCCTTCCTGTTTTCCTTGTAGCGCATCGGTAGACATATATTGAACACCACCAAAGAAAATCATTATGACTGACAATGTTCCAATGAGTCCGATCAGAATTTTGAAAATCATGTCAAAAAAATTGGCGAGGTCTGCATCTGAAATACGAGTAACTCCACCAATAGGTGCAAGTAGACAATACCCATCTGCACCGTCCGTACAAGTCGCTACTGGTGATGAGCCAGTGCCGAGGTCGTAGCCTTGGACAGAGGGGTTTGTTGTAAAAGATGTGTCAGGAATATAAACAACAGGAGGTGTTATGGTGGGGTCATCGGAAATAATAGAGTAGAAATAGTTTGTGGAGGCAGTTAGACCTGTGATGGGGTACGGCATGCTGTTGTTTGCAGGTATTGAAACAGTGGTGCTTTGGCTTTGTCCTGTAGTTGGAGAGGAAGTCCCATAGAGAATCTTTACTGGTGTAGCAGTCGTGCTACCAGTTGCAGTGAGAGTAACAGTTGCTTCGTTGTATGAGGCCAAAACTGTGGCTGTTACGGAAAGTGTAGCTCCACCAGTAGCTCCACCTGGGTTATAGACAAAACTACCTGTATAAACATTAAGTGCTTGAGTGTAAACACCCAAGCTCATTATTGAATAACCATATGTAGTGCCAATTATTAATGGATTGAATGAAAAAGGTGTAAATTCATAATCAAACATACCGCCGCTAAGATTTGCACTAGGGATAACCACATCAATCATAGTATCCCAAGGCGAAATGTTTTGGATTATACTAATACCTAGTTCAGTTATAGTTGCCCCAAGTTGATCTTTAGCAAAACCCGAACCAGTAAATCTTACGCCGGTCGAGTTACTGGTTACTTGGACATTAGCAGCTAAAACAGTGTTTGCTGTGCTAACAAAATTTGTGGCTCCGACTACAAAAAATGTAAGTATAAATAATAAAATCTTATTTTTCATATTATTTTCCGAGCGCGACACTCAAGGCTTGCTTGGCCTCTTGAAAGAGTGTGTTCATATTGGTAATCCCTACAGTTATGTTGGCAACCCCAGGTGTATTGCTCCCCCGAAGAGTAAGCTCGTTTGGTTTGCCTGTTGGGGTAACGATTGTGCTGTTGATGTTCCATTTGTACTGCATATTTTCACCAGTGACACCTTTTTTGTTTTTTGAAAAATAATAAGCCTCAGCCGATACAGTCATTTCGCCACTCTGCAAAGGAAAACCAGTATTGAGAAGTTTATTTAAACGGAGACCATAAACTGGACTTTTTTCATAAACCAAAATTTTTGCATCGGTGTAGTTGATGGGTAACATTGCTGTCCCACCGCTTCCGTCAGAGCCAGAGACATTTAGAGAAACAGTATCAGACTGGTCCATATATGAATTTTTAACAATAAAAGAATATTTACCATAACCAGAATTCGCTTGATCTACGACAAAATTTTTCTTCCAGTTGTAAACTTTTGTTGTAGGGCTTATAGAGCCGTCTTTTTCAACAGGAAAAGCGACGACACGCACCATTGATTCTTTTATACTCAAAGCTTTGCCTTTATAAAAAGACGAAACATAAGAATTTGGTGATTCCCACAGTAGGTCAACCTGTGAAGGGAAAATGGTGATGATTTTGTCGACACGGGTTCCCTCTTCGACAATAAGACTGATGCCTATTTCTGTTTTTGAACCCACTTCGCCTGTTGTAAAAGAAAAATATGTTTTCCCTGTTCCAGAAACTGTTTCTTTGCCATTGAGGCTCCAAGTGATAATAGCCTTATTAATATTTGTAGAATAACTAGAAAGATTTATTTTTACGTTTTGGTTTGGACCAGGTACTTCCGGAATAATGTCGACATTGATGTCATTGTCGCGAATAGCGCCCGGGTCTGTTATAAAAGTCGAATCGTTTTGCGCGTTCACAATATTTCCAGAATTTAAAAAAATAGTAATTATAAAAACCCCGCATAAAAAAATAGATGCCAAAACGTAAGTAGTAGAAATATTTTTTACATTTCTCATTAAAAGTATTATAGCAAGTAATTTTATAAAACACAGTGGAGTGAGGGTGTCTCGGAGCGCGACGGCGCGAGAGGCAGGGGTTTTCGTAGCAACGAAAAACCCCGACCCGAGCTACATTGTGTTTTGTAAAATTACTTACTAGGGTGTTATTTGCGGAGCCGGCCCAGCGTTTTCCGCTTCTTCTAGTTCAGCTTTGGCTTTCTTGATAGACAAAACTTGCGACGGATCCGAAGTAATAATCTGGTCTTCTGTGTAAGAAGCTATTATTTTTATAGCGACATGTTTTAGTCCGGCAAAGAATATCCCCTCTCCGATACTTGATTCAAGCAAAAGGTATTTCTCTTCGTCTGTCAGGTCGAAAGTTTTTTGAAGTAAGTCAATAGAACTTGGCGATTGCTTAAGCAAGAGTTGCATCGAAGAGTTTGTCACAATAGGCGCTCCATATGGCGAGCGCATAAAGTCTGCTACGTCTTGGGTAATAGTACAAAGCCCAAGGTAGTATTTACGACAACGCTTGGCGATAGAATACAAAAAGCTGGCTGTGTCTTCGGATTTCATCATCCACCAAGCCTCGTCTACGACAAGTAAGCGTTTTTTGATATCACGCCTTACGGCATTCCAAATATAGTGCGTGACGATGTACATTGCGACTGGTTTGAGCTCGTCTTCCATATCACGCACTGAAAACACAACAAACTTTTTATTGATGTCGATATTTGTTGGCTGGTTTATAAAGTTTGCCCAAGAACCGCGTGTGTATTTTGTGAGTCGTTGAACGATGCTTTCACTTCCCTCCATTCCAGTAAGCACCATTTCAAAGTCAGAAAGTAATGGTGGTTCGATAGAAGCAAAATCAGAATCTGGTGTGATATCTTTGATCGCGTAAGTTTCTGTGACTGCGCGGTCTATTATGGCATCTTCTTCTGGTGTTAATCCGCCAAGCATTATACGGAACAATCCGACGAGGTTTATTGTGTTTGCGCGCAAAATGTCAGCACCAGTTTCATCTTCGCGCGGTATTGGTAAATCGAAAGGATTAATATGGTGTTCTGACGAAAGAGCAATATTGAAGAATCTACCACCAACAGCTTCCGCCAAATACAAGTATTCGTGCTCAGGATCGATAACAATAACTTCTGTATCAAACATAAGTGTACGCAAGATTTCGAGCTTTGTAGTGTAACTTTTTCCGGATCCAGACTTGGCAAAAATAATAGAGTTGTAGTTTTCAAGCGAAAAGCGATCGAAAATAACAAGCGAAGCATTGTGCCGGTTTACGCCGTACAAAATACCTTTATCTGAAGTAAGGTCAAACGAGACAAAAGGAAAAATCGAAGATAGGGGCTCCGAATTTAGTTTTTGGTGAACACCGAGAAGGTCATTACCTATGGGAAGGACACTGTTAAAACCATCTTCCTGTAAAAAGAGAGCAGGTTTGAAATATACCAAGCGAGATTCAAGCACAGACTTAATTTCATTTTCAGTTTTGAAAAGATCATTTTCATTGTCACCGTAAATAGTCATATAAAGCCCAACATCGAAAATCTTTTCCTGAGCTTGTTGGAGACTGTCGCGAAGAGACTCAAGGTCACGGTTTGCAGTATCAAGCACTGGGTCACGCACTAGTCCTTTGGCTTCGCGGGCGTTTATTTGACTCTGGACTTCAGCCACTTTTTTTTGAAACTGACGCAAAACTTTTGTGGTTTCAAGTGGGTGAATAAAAATAGAAACATCAAAAATCTTGTCGAGGTTTATAACCGGTGAAAACCAATTGTCAGTCAAATATCTAGGATATGAAATGACGAAATAAGTGCGCGCGATTTTCCCTCCAAGGTTTATAGATTTTGGTTCAACCTTGAGAGCTGGTGGAGCGATCATATCCTGGAATTCCAAAGTCGCCGACTGGTAGATCTCTTGCGGAAGTGTTGGAAGAGCCGTTGATGACTCGGTTTGTTTTTTATTTAAAAGTTTATCAAGAATTCCCATGTTATTTTGCGGACGAAAGCCCTTCGCCTGGGTTAAATATTTTATAGAAAAGTTCAACTATCTCTTCACTGCCAAGTTGTGCTGTGCGGACGCCTACTCTTGAAAGCCCTTGGCTTATGACCGAAACTCTCTGGTCTATTTGACTACGAGCTTCTTCAAACTGAGTGCTGTCGATGGTTTTTTTTGTTTTATTGCCACCGAATGAAGAAAAGAGCGCAGAGATGCCACCACCTCCCCCGAGGGTCATTGGCGCAAAAGGTACAACAACGAAAAAACTTTTTTCCATAATATTTGTCTGCTCTGAAAAAGTGCGAATGAACTCGATGTACTCTTTGGTTTGAATTTTTAGTAGTGGTTCATTTTGATCTTTCATCCTTTCTTCAAGTGTCGCGAGATATGGACGCATATCGCGACGGCGGGATTGGACAACTATCTGAGTGGAAAATTCTAGCGTGTTTAGAAAATTTTGGAATTGCAAAAGTATAGCCATTTGTTCGTCGGCCGACTTGAGTGAAAGGTTTACTGATGTGGCAAGTAAAATAGCACGAAGACCACCATCTTTTAAAACAATGATGCCATCGCGTACTTCGCTAATCGAAATAAAGTTTTGAGTCGGTTTGCCGACGGTTGCCATAGAAAGAATAATACCCTAGATTAATTTATAAGCCACTATCTTTTTGTCGCTTCGAGGACATCGAGACTCCAAGAAATATCTTTGAGTTTCGAACCAGACAATTTGGGGACATTTTGAACTTCTTTTTTTACTGACATACTGTTTGCCATACTAGCGTCAGTGTTTTTAGGAATAGCTTTGTGCCAAACATAAAGCTTGGAAGCGATCTGGTATCGAACCCATGCTTGCAAAATGGTAATAAAAGGTCTGTTGTTGACTCTGTAAAATGCGAGCGCAAGCGCGAGCACAGCAACAGCAATACCAAGTGGCACTCCAATAAGAAGCGGTAGCAATTTGAAAGATAAATAGGCCATAAATGCACCGCCAAGCATATATATAAATTGCTTGAAAGTAAAAGGCCCAAATATTTTATCCTCGATGTCAATAAATTGAGGTGTTCTAAACTGCATATTTATATTGTATAACAAAAATCCGCGATTGTACGCGGATTTTTGTTGAAACTATTTTATTGGCTCTCTGTACGGGTCGTGCGCTACTGCTGGTTTCTTGTCCTCATACTTTGTTTTTTCAGGAGTTGTTATTACTGTCTCATCGAGTTTTGACTTGATAAGGTTTGAAAACATAACACCACCACCTTTTTGAGGATTTTCAAGTTCATTTAAAATTTCTTTTCTGTCCGGTATGTTTGCAGAATCATTAACAATCTTGTCCTCGTTTATAGTTGGCTCTATCTCAACACCAGAATGTTCGAGGATAGATCTCTCGGCGATGCCGACACTCGTTTCTTCTGCTTCGATTGCTGGACTATTTCTTGCTCCGCTGTTATCTATTTCTATTCCTGTTTTTTTGAATATTTTTTCTTCTAGTTCTTCTTCGGTTTGCCCTCCGCCCCATTCCCCTACCCTCGAACCATCTTGAGTAGTTATGTATGAGATCAATGCTTCGCGAATATTTTTGAAAACTTTTTCATTTACATCCGCCACAATAGCGTCTATTTTTTCTTTAGGGATATGGAGTTCTTGCTGTAAACTTTTGGGATATTCATCAGGGTGAACAATTCCAACTAAAACCATCATTGTCTCTAGTTGTAGAGTCCCCATCTCGTCGATATGGAGACCGTGTTTTTTTCCAATAGCTAAAATCTCTTCATCCCAGTGAATTTGTTCTAATGACTCTCGGACATATGAAGGAAGTTTTTCGTAGTGTTCACTTATTATTTTTTTTGTATTTTCGTCCATATTTATGAATATGTTGATGTTCCGAAAGGACTACTTTCGGTGCGACTTGTGTTTGTTGGTGGTTTTGGAGCAACGGCTGGGGCGGGTGTGGTAACTGTTTCTTCATCAGATAAATTATTATTAATATCATTCATCCATTTTCCATCATCTTCAGCTTCTACTTTTGGTGGCTTTGGAGCTTGCCTTGGTTCACCTGTTGCTTTAACTCCTATTACTTTTGTTTGACCACTGTTTACTGATGAAGTAAAATCTTTAACATCTTTTCTATCCCTGCCGATATTTAATGCAACTTTCGACTGGCTGTCATATGTTTTCGGTGCAGTCGTTGACATATTGGATGGATTACTATGAGTAGTGTTTCCTGTTTGGCTGGATTGATTTCCGACAGATTTTATATTTCCTGCTCCACCACTAACATTTAGATTTATCTTACTATTACTGATATTTATTTGAGATGCTCCACTTTTATTACCAGAAAGGTCGATATCTTGTCCACTCAAAGTATTAATCTCTCCTCCAGGAGTTGGAGCTTTCGCTTTATATGAGTAATTCATCAAGGTTGGATTTGCTGAACCAGACATTTTATTTTCTTGTTGATTTTGATTTGGTGTTGTAGTAGTAGAATTACCTCCACCACCAACAATTATTGGTGTAATGATAGGTTCGCCTCCTTTGCCTCCACCACCACCGCCTCCCCCCCTTTTTCCATTCGTACCATCGTCAGGTTCAGTTTTCTTATCATCTTCAGGTTTCTTTTCAGTTACTTTTCCATTTTTCTCATCTTCCTCATCCTTCTTTGCTTTTAATAAATCCTCCAAGATTTTCTCGTTGTCTCCTTTTACTTTCGTACCACTCCTTATTTTTTCTGCAGTATCGTTTGCGTATGAACCTACTCGTCCTGTCTCTGTTTGAGAAATCTTCGCAGCGCTTGCTGAGACTTTCCCTCGTGCTTTGTCAATTTCAGTTTGCGTAACAATCTTCCCGTTAGAATCTTTTTTTCCGGCCCCGATTCCCTCTAGTCTTTTCGCCTCAGCTTCATTTTTTGCGAGGTCATCTTTGTCTCTTTTTGTCGCTGTATTATTTATTAGTCTTGTTGTTTTATTTATCGCATAGTCAAGTAGATTTGTACCTTGCTCTACTTGTTGGGCGTAGTTTTCACGGCGTTTCATTTTTACACTATCTAGCCTCTTTTTTTCTTTTGACGCATAACCAGCAGCAGCATTCACTTCATCATCTGTTGGTATTTTGTTTGTGTAAGGATCGACTTCACCCCTGTCTCGCAGAAGTGCTTTTCTCTTTGCTTCATTTTCAAGTTGTTTTTGGTGCTGGAGTTCTTGCTCGCTGGGTCCAAGGCTGTCCGCAGTCTTTCTTTGTTTAATTGCTTTATCTTTTTGATCTTTAATGTAGCCTTTAGATGATACCTTTCCTACTCCCATTCCAGTCGCACTTTCGAGTGTTTTGCCAGCAACTTTTACATTACGGGCATCAAAAGTGGCATTCCCGATGTCTGCAGTTTTAGATCTCATGTATGCACCAACTCTGCTGTTTGAAGCAAAGTTTTTAAATCTTGAACTTTCTGCAAGTCTTGAGGCACCTGCACCAACTGTCTTCCTTAGAGCAAGAGCCGCCCCACCAGTTGCCACACCAATTGCCGCCCCACCAACAAAACTACCAACCTTGCCCATCGCGGCTCCGAAGTCACCTGAGTAGTCAGTCGCGATCTTCTTTGTCGCTAAAAGTAGATAACTAAGAACAGCAAGCGGTACTAAAACCGCCATAAATTTTCCTGTGGTAGTTTCTTCTGTTCCGAAACTACCAAACATATTTGATTTGAGGAAAGAGAATATTAAAAAAATGAGGAGCAATGCTATTGTCGGCATAATAGCGAGATGACTGAGGTTTTCCCACCACGATTTAAAGTTTGTGTATTTTTTCGTCTCGGCTGTGCCAATGTCCGTAGGAAGTGCAAGAGAAAGGAATGCCAACGGAGAGGCTATTATTGCCAGCCAAATCCCTGCTGTTCGTGCTAAAAAGAGCCAAGCGAGAGAAAAGAAAACAAATGCTGCTACGAGGTTTACGGCACCGGCGACTATGGAAAAGAGCGAGAAGTACGAAGCAAACTGGCCAGGGGTTAAACCTACTCCAGTTGGATTTCCACCTGTTGAGATAACAGACTGCTGTGTCACACCAGACAACAACTTCGCTGGATTAAATACTGATGCAAAGCCGTAAGAAATACTTTTTCCACCACCTGTACCGATTATTTCTACGCTGTCCGCTTGTTTGCTTGTAACAGCGATAAGGTTGTAAAAAAATCGAGAAGTGATGTTTCCAAAATCAACCACAACTTTTGAAAAGAAAAGACTAAAATTTATAATTAGGGCAACGAGAATCACCATCCCGATCATCTTTTCTTTTTTCTGACCAAGAATCGTAGTTATAGCCAAATAAACAAGTATGAAAATAAAACAGATATTAGCAATATCTCGCATTATCCTCCATCCGTCAGTAACAAAACTATGGCCTGTGACCGGGTATGAACTACTGCTGATAGAGTAGTGAATCCCCCAGTCCATTATTTCGCCTGCTAA
>CAYHBR010000007.1:0-13031 GCA_964354985.1 uncultured Candidatus Saccharibacteria bacterium
GGGGAGCCAATATTGACAAATTACCTAACGAGTATTATTATTGAGAAAAATGTAAATCTAAACTTAAACAAATGGTACAGATAAAAAATGTCAGCGAATTAATTGTATATCTTTTACAAAATTCCGATCAAGCAACAATAGCTTTACTGTTGGAAGGAAAACTTATCGTAATAGAAAAAGAGCTTAGCTTTACGAATAAATGTAGTTTTAAAGCACTAAAATTCCTTTACAGTAAGCTTCCGATGGCTAGTGAAAAAATTCTTTTCTATTGTGCTTACGACAAAGGAGGAGAAGATAACGGCCCCGTGGGTTTACCTGAGTGGATTACAAAGGAAGAATATCACGAGGGCGTATACCATAATTCCAAGATTAATGTTCGGGAAATAATTGGTAAACTGGGGTACTATTTTGATGAAGAATTGGGACAGCTTTTAGATTCAAATTCTAACTCTAATGGGGAAGGATATGACTATTGGGAAAGATTGCACTATCTAAAAAATGAGAAATTTAGACGAAGTCAAAAATTGCGTGATCTGATTCGCGAGCAACCAGAGCAGAGAGAGTTCCTCAGAAGATACAATTCTAGGACAAGGAATAGAAGGGTGCATGCTTAAAAAATAAAGTAGCGAGCAATCGCTACTTTTTTATATTGTAAAATGGAAGTATATCAGTGTGTATTATTAACTCAGAATAATAATTCGAACATCATCCCACGTTCGGTGCCAAATAAAAAAAGCCCCCACATTGTTTAGAGGGCTTATATGTTTTTATTATACTAGCTAATTTATTTAACTAGTTTTTTGTTGGTAATGATACCTCGGTATCTTTTTGAAAACTCAGTATAGAGTTGAAAAATTTCCTCTAACACCTTTATCTCATCATTAACGTAATAACTATGAGTAACACGATCCCGCATTTTAATCATGAATCCGCCAGCATCACTTTTTGGAACAATTGCTACGAATGGATATTTGTCAAAAACATGAAATTCATTATCACTATCTGTCCCGTATGGTAATGCGGTAAAAACGCACAATGCTCCATCATGTTCACGAAGCCCGTAAAATATAGTTTCTACATTTGCGCATAGTCCAGGTCGTATATTGTACCAGTCCTGCATGACACATTTTCTAGTAGAGCGTCCTTTGTCAGGGTTTACAACTGATTCAAATAGTTCCTGCAATAGAGCTTTTTTCTCTTCGATGGAGAAATTTACTTGTGGCTTATCCATGTCTTTAAGTTTTGAATTTATTTTTCCTTACTATACTCTATTTTTTTTACAAGTCAATGGGTTGTGATTAAAAATATCTCAAAAATGTTTGAAAATTTTATGTTTCTTCTGGAGTAGTGGAAGCAATTCGACTGAAAGGAGAGGCGACCGTTCCTGAATATATAAATCTCTGATTATCTTCCGTGATACAATAGACTTATGAAAAAAAAATATATTATTTTTTTACTAACGTTGCTTGTAATTATTTTTGGTGTAATTATTGCTATTAATAAAAGAAACAAAGACGTAAGATATAGTGTATCTCAGATAAACAGCAAAGCAGGTCTGTCATTTATTACAAATATTGTTAATGACACAAAAAATAATACTAATTTTAGGAAAGTCCTTTTTACGGGAACACGAAGTCAACTTGTCATAATGAGTATTCCCGTGGGTGGAGAAGTCGGAGAGGAGACACATGTTTATACGGAACAAACTTTATTTTTCTTAAGTGGAACAGGTAAGGCAATTTTGGATGGAAAAGAGAGTGTAATTGGTGCAGGTGATGTTGTTGTATTGACACCAGGCACAAAACATAATTTTCTAAACACAGGGACAGTGCCTCTTAAAATATACACAGTCTATGCCCCACCAAATCACCTTGATGGAACAACTGAAATTACAAAAACAGACGCTGATAAAAATATTGAAGATGAGGAATACGGAGATCTTCCAAAATAACCGCAATCAAATATTATTTTCTAGTATAAACAACAAAACTATATGAAAAAAGATTTTGCGGATCGGCCCCGTGTTTTTCGCGTGAAATTTCTTTCCATTCTTCGTTATTAATTTCAGGAAAAAAAGTATCAGCTTCGGGTGAATCTTCAACTTCGGTAATGTAAAGTTTTGTTGCTTTAGGCATCGCGAGAGAGTAAGTTTTTCCTCCACCTATTATAAAAACCTCGACTTCTTCTTGGTTTTCTTCAAATTTACGACCTTGTTCGAGCGAAGCTAGTTTAAAAGCATCGTCAAGTGAAGAAACGATGTCAGCACCAGCTACAGTCGAATTTGGGTCACTGGAAATAATAATATTTTTTCGATTGGGGAGCAGTCTACCTATTGACTGGTAAGTTTTCCAGCCCATTATGACAGTGTGCCCAGAAGTGATATCGCGAAAATGTTTCATATCGGAAGGTAAATTCCACAGAAGTTTATTGTTTATGCCGAGTGCATTATTTTTACCAATAGCCGCAATAAGAGAAAGTATCATATATTAAACTGCAATGGGGGCTTTGATCGAATCGTGCGGATTGTATTCTGTTAGTTCAAAGTCTTCTATTGTAAAATCCTCTGGTTTTGTTTTGGAAGAATTAATTTTCATTTTTGGCAGTTGGCGGATGTCATTGCGTCTGGCAAGTTGGATTTCAACTTGTTCGATATGATTTGAATACAAGTGAGTGTCACCACCTGTCCAAACAAATTCTCCGACTTCAAGTCCGCAGATTTGTGCAACGATCATTGTGAGTAATGAGTAAGAGGCAATATTAAACGGTACACCCAAAAATGTGTCACAACTTCTTTGATAAAGTTGGCAGGAAAGTTTGTTATCGGCAACATAAAATTGGAACAAACAATGACAAGGTGGTAGTCCGGCTTTTGCCATTTCCTCTATATCAGCAACATTCCAAGCCGAAACGATAAGCCTTCGGGAGTCGGGAGTCTTTTTTATCATTTCTATTATCTGTGCGAGTTGGTCTATGTGTTTTCCGTCCGGTGTCGGCCAACTTCGCCACTGGTAACCATAAATCGGTCCGAGGTTTCCATATTCTTTCGCAAAAGTTTCATCAGTTTTTATTTTTTCAACAAATTCTGACATACCATTTTTCCATTCTTCGCCATTGATTTCTGGGATTGGAATATTATTACTTTTCAAATATGCTTTATATGGCCATTCGTCCCAGATATGAACATTATTTTCAGCTAAGTATTTTAAATTACTGTCGCCACGCAAAAACCAAATGAGTTCGTGAATAATCATTTTTATCGGAACCTTTTTTGTTGTGAGAAGAGGGAAGCCATCGGCCAAGTTGAAGCGCATTTGGTGGCCAAAAATAGAGCGAGTTCCAGTACCCGTTCTATCTGTCTTGACCGCGCCTTCATTTTTTATTTTTTCGAGAAGATCGAGATATTGTTCGTCGACGTGTTTTCCTTGCATTGTTCGATTATAGACCAATGTATTGGATTTCCAAAGTGTCTATCTTTTTAGGTACTGTGGCAGTTATTTTGTAGTCATGGCATATATAAGTTAGAATAAGCAGATATGAAAGATAAACAGATAGAGAAACTCATTAAGCAGGAGGAAAAACGTCAGAAAAATGTTATCAACCTTATTGCTTCCGAAAACTATGTTTCAAAAGATGTTATGAGCGCACTCGGTTCTGTTCTGACAAATAAATATGCGGAAGGCTATCCCGGAAAGCGTTATTATGGCGGAAATACTATCATTGATAAAGTTGAGCAACTCGCGGTAAAAAGAGCGCTTAAACTTTTTAAATTGAAACCAAGCGAATGGCACGCAAATGTCCAACCACTTTCTGGTTCTCCCGCAAACTTTGCTGTTTATTCTGCGTTGGTTCCTGTTGGTGGAAAAATAATGGGAATGAAACTTTCTTCTGGTGGACATCTTACTCACGGACAGTCTGTTTCGATGACTGGCAAGATTTGGAAACAAGTTCCGTATGAAGTAGATGAGAAAACTGAGCGTTTAAATTATGACGATTTGAAAAAAATTGCTCTCGCAGGAAAGCCGGATATTGTCATAGCTGGGTTTACTGCGTATCCACGAATTGTTGACTTCAAAAAGTTTAGAGAAGTAGCCAATGCCTCCGGCTCTCTTTTAATGGTAGATATGTCGCATTTTGCTGGACTTGTTGCGGGAGGAGTATATCCGTCACCTTTTTTATATGCGGATGTTGTGACGACAACAACACACAAGACATTGCGTGGGCCAAGACAGGCGGTTATTTTTGTTCGCAAAGATTCGCGAGAGCTAGATAAAAAAATAGATAAAGCAATTATTCCAGGATTGCAAGGTGGTCCACATGAAAATAATATTGCGGCGGTCGCCGTAGCTTTGGCAGAGGCGACCGGGCCTGACTTTAAAATATATGCAAAGCAAGTAGTAAAAAATGCTCAAGCGCTATCTGGTGAGCTTCAAAATCTCGGCTGGCATATAATTTCGGGAGGTACTGATTCTCATCTTATTCTTGTCGATACCTGGATGGGCGGAAAAGGTGTTTCGGGCAAAGAAGCCAGCGCACGCCTAGAGAAAGCCGGCATAATTGTAAACATGAATACTATCCCACAAGATCCGCGAGGAGTCCTTGACCCGTCGGGGATTCGTTTGGGTACGCCTGCTGAAACAACTCGCGGAAAAAAAGAAAAAGATATGATTATGATTGCGCGGAAAATTAATAAAATTTTAAGAGCAGAAAAATAATATGAAAAAAGGAAAGCTGATAGTAATTGATGGCACAGACGGAAGCGGAAAGGCTACCCAAGTTGGGTTGCTGTGTGATCGACTAATGAAAGATGGTCGAATAGTAAAAATGGTAGATTTCCCGGAGTATTACCAGAATTTTTTTGGTAAATTTATCGGGCATTGTCTTTCCGAACAGTATTACAATTTTGTAAAAATTCATCCCAAAATTGCCTCCGTACTTTATGCTGCCGATAGATGGGAATCAAAAGAAAAAATTGAGGGCTGGTTAAAGAAAGGATATGTTGTCGTTGCAAACCGGTATGTTAGTGCAAACCAGATACACCAAGGTGGGAAGATTTCAAACGAAAAAAAACGTCAAGCATACCTAGAATGGTTAGATGAGATGGAATATAAAGTATTTAAAATTCCGAAACCAAATATTGTTTTAT
Source organism: uncultured Candidatus Saccharibacteria bacterium (assembly GCA_964354985.1). Lineage (GTDB taxonomy): Bacteria > Patescibacteriota > Minisyncoccia > Phycocordibacterales > UBA9973 > JAGOSA01. The sequence continues at coordinate 5,144 of CAYHBR010000007.1, forward strand.
ATCTTGATTTGCCAATAAAGGTTATTTTAAGGTTGCTGGAAGAACGTAACAGTAATAGTAGTCGTGCTTATTTAAATAAAAAGAAAGATGTTCATGAAAAAGACCTCAATTTCCTGAAAAACTCTGGGAAAAGTGCTCGTTGGCTTGCAGACAACTTGAAAAATTTTGTAAAAATCGAATGTGCACCAAAAGGCGATATTTTATCCCGCGAGGAAATACACAAAATGGTTTATGAAAAAGTTAGGAAAGTGATTAAATAAAAAAAGTCAGGATTTTCATCCCGACTTTTTCATTACTGCAAAATATTTGTTATTTTGCAGTAACGATGCCTTTGCTAATATCATATTGATAATTGAAACTAGAACTTGAGTTTACAATTTTACATGATATGTCGTACATCTCTTTTCCTGGGCCATTTGATCCGAGTTCGATTTTGTCTATGTAAAATGCCAGTTTGTTTATTGGTAACGGTACTTTGACAAAATTATTGTTACCGTCTGTGCTGAGCTGAAAGATGTAGTCATGGAAACCATCAGTACTTCTTACAACAGCAAACATTGTAGGTGCAAAACGCGGGCGATACAGTGTAATCTGTTCTGCAAAATAGATTAAACTATCAGCTGAAATGGTATCTTTTTGGATAAGATCCATTGATAGAATAAGTAGGGGATTCCTTTGCTCGTCTGGCCTTGTAAAGCCCGGATCGGTTTGACCGAATGTCTTACTTGCAACAGCAAGCAGCAGGATCAATATTATTTTTTTCATATCTTGATTATTTAGTTTTTTTAAATACAATTTTTGTTGATTAATTCTAATATACAAGATTTGGAAGGAATGTCAACAAAACAGGAAAAAACACGCCAACTACAAGTTGGCGTGTTTTTTCCTGTTTAGTAATAAATAGTATGTTTATGCTGCGTTATCATTGCAAGCTGTTGAATAGCCCCAACCGCTTGATGTGCAGTATGATCCACTATGATTTGAGTTTGAACCATAGTGAGTATAGTATGTCTGGCCAGTAGGGGAAGTTGCTGTTTCCGTGCAGGAGAACCTCCATGATAGAGAAGGCTCAATCCATGGAATATAAACCTCAACTCCTTCTTTTGTAAAATCAACTTTGTTTTTTATTGAATCAATTTCAAATTTCTCAATAATTTCTACATAAAATTGACCCATTGCCTTGAAGTCAGACTGGTCTAGAAACTTTAAGTCAGATTGATCAATATTTATTTTAACTGCTTCTGAGGCATTTGCTTTATGGGAAAAACCTCCTAAAGTAACTATCGCGCACACCATGAGAACACCAAATATCGCCTTGTTTTTCATGTGATGAATAACCTAGGTTATAAATTACTTATTAATGCCATAACTGTATTCCTATGTGGTTGTTTGTCAACCCGGGGACCCTCTCTAGTTTATCCACCCCTATTTCGTATTATTATTTAAAAATACAGTAAAATATTATCAATATGAATATAGAAACAATAATACAAAGTAAGCCCGTTTTAATCGGACTTCACTTAGGATTAGCAGTTGTCGCCATAGATTCATTTCTATGGTTGCTTGGAGAAGTTGTAGCAAATGCAGGCTCAGTAAAACGTCGTTCTGTGGCTGCAGTTATCGGTTTGACCTCATATTTATTAACCTGGATTATAGGTGGGCACTATTATGTTAAATATTATGGGCCACTAGTAAAACCTATAATTAAAGCAGGTAGTGCTCCTTGGGCGCACCTTGTTGCGATGGAGGCCAAAGAACACATTTTTCTTTTTGCAATCCCAGTATCCATAACTATTTTTCTTTTATCTAGGCTTGATTCAGAGCAATTAATATCGCTCGGACTTCGAAAACCTTTTATTAGACTCATAATACTCGTTGCTGGGATTGGACTCAGTTTAGGTCTTATGGGGTTTGTAATATCTGCCGCTGCAAGGTGGGGAATAATTTAAATATATGGAAAAACTAAAATCAATCTATTCATCAGCATATGCCTCTGCCCTTACTATTATATTAGTAGTTTTTATGACAATTGGAGCAGAACTTTCGTCCACATTTAAGGCATGGCTTACAAGCTTTACTGGTCACCATTGGGTTACAAAAAGTTGGGCTTCCATTTGTTTTTTTACTGTTTTTTTTATTTTGTTTTCAGTGACAACAAAATCAGTAAATGAGATAAAAACAAAAAAGGCTTTAGATTTACTTCAGATATTTATTGTATTAGGTTTTCTGGTTATTTTCTTTTTTTATTTATACGAATTTATTGTTAAATAAATTTTCCTTGTGTGAATAAAAATAAAATTTATCTTGAAATTTCACTTTGCATTTTATTCGTAGCGATATCGACTTTCTTTTTGTACGGGTCTTTGGTTGGATTCGACGTTTTTTGGAACGCTCAGTTCCTCTGGAGCTCTGTTTTAGCGGTTGGTTGGGTAATTGTTTCTCTTGGATATTATCATCAAGGTTGGATGGTCCACCAAAATAAAAGCGCAAAGAATGTCTCGACAGTTCTACCGATAGCAGTATTTATTGTTCAGTGCATTTTATTTATTAAAGGCATTTATTACAGTGACTGGTCACTTATATCCGGAGCAGTTATGGTAAATTCTGGAGTTGTTTTTAACCTTTATCAAATTTTCAAAGTTAAATATAATAAATAAAATCAGACATAAAAAAAGCCACTAATGTGGTTTTTTTTTATGAGACCCAGAAACCTATCTATATTTTACTATTGAGTGACATTTCCTTGCGGTAGTGACACCTGATTATCCCTTGCGGTTTAATCATCAAACTTCTGAACCTCAGATTGATTTTACTGCTATCTAGATTTATTACAATAAGGTTATCCACAGTTTGGTAATATGAAATAATGTGAGACTTTTGTCAAGAATTTAATTGAGATCCCTTCTTTCTCCATCTCTTACCTTATGTAGATCGTCGTACTCTCTTTTCCACTGCTCTATTTCAACAAGTTCTCCAAATTTTTTTACATACCAAACTCCATCTTCACCTTTAATTAATGGCACATAAACCCCATGCACTTTCTGGGCTTCTTCCATTTCTTCTATTCTCTTAATTTTATCTTCCTCGGGCATACCTTGTTTAAATTCTTCCATATAGAACATATTAGCACAATTTGAAGATCGTTTACAAAAATAAAATATTATTCAAGTATATTATTTAGATATTTATTGACGAGGATTTCCACTTCCTCTTTTGAAACTTTTGTTGCGTCTGCGTTATTCGGTAGGTTTTTCCAAGGAGCTTTTCTACTAAAATTATATTCTCCAAAAATTATGACGGGAGTTCCGTTTACTAGTTTTGTTTGGCCGTCACTTGCGAGTGTCCATTGGTCTGCCCAGTCGTAGAGCCACCTTGCGTCCGCTTCGTAGAAGCGGACGCAAGAATGACTAGCTGGATACCCTGGCATAGCATAATAGTGAAGCCCAATGCCTAGTTCGTTGTCTATGTTAAAATTCCATTTTAGAATCCACTCATCACTGAAAGTGCTTACGACTTCTTTTCCTTTCCAGTTTGTAAAATATAGTTTGCTTGGTGTTGGAGTTAGTTTTTTCCCCGAACTGATTGGTCCACTTCGAACAAGTTTTCCATTTTCATAGAAACCAAAGGCTTGTGTTCTTTGCGATATTAAAACAATTTTTGGAATATCTCTTGCTGATGTTATTTCAGCTGGCATAAACTCCCAAAGGCTGGGATCGTCAAAAGATTTTGGAACCACAACAGTCATGCCTTGCCATAAACTTTTGTCGTCGATTCTGTTTATCGCTAGAGTTGTAAATACATTTTCGAATCCAACAATTTTCGATAATTCAGAACCAGGGTACTCACTGTTTAGTGTGATAGTTTCAAAATAACCATCTGGTTTTTCCACAACGGTAGGGGCTGATGTAACCACTAGTCCGTTAGATATTACAGGTTCGGTTTTCACTGAAACGGTGGGAGCTATTGTTTTTGGTGTTTCGGGCCAAAAATAAACACTAAAAAGTGAAAGGATAAGTATTGAGAGTAAGAAAAATATATTCTTCATATACATATGGTAGCACACAGGGCTGTGGAAAAACACGGGTTGGCTTTTTTAAAATAGGAGTATAATTAAAATATGAAAAAACAACAAAGTGTATTGATGATGTTGCGAGTTGCTTTAGGTTTTGTTTTCCTTTGGGCATTTGTCGACAAAGTTTTTGGACTTGGTTTTGCCACTACGGCAGACAAAGCCTGGATAAATGGAGGTTCTCCAACTACAGGTTTTCTTTCTTTTGGAGTTAAGGGTCCACTTGCAGATATTTTCCACAGCCTAGCCGGCGTTGCGGTGGTCGATTGGCTGTTTATGGCTGGTCTACTTTTTGTTGGTTTAGCACTTATGTTAAATAAGTATGTAAAATGGGCGTGTATTGCCGGAAGCCTTATGCTCTTTTTCATGTATCTAGCACTACTTTGGCCTGCAAACAACCCAATTATTGACGATCATATTATCTATATAATAGCCTTGGCTTTGATTGCATTCAGTTACCCACAGTCAACAAGTCAAAAAGTGTTATAATAATCAAGTAGGGTATTATTAATTATTAATCGTAAAAAAATAGAATGAAATCATTACATAAAATTACGTTCATACTTCTTATTGTTGGTGGTTTGAATTGGCTTTTGGTAGCAGTTGCAAACTGGGATGTTGGAATGCTTTTCGGAGGACAAGGAGCAATGGTTTCAAAGATAATTTACATCCTTGTTGGACTTTCAGCTCTTTATGAGATATTTTCTCACAAAAATAATTGTAAGGACTGCTGTTCTGTAAAGCCTATGGGTGGATCACAGATGTAATATTGTTTTTACTTAAATTTAGAATAAAAATACCCCCACTTGGGGGTATTTTTATTCGTGAATAATTGTTACAATAAAATGAGCAATAAATCATTTTTCCTTATGAGCGAGAAGATAAAAAACCCTTTTTTAAGATTTTTTAATAAACACAATTTTGCGATCAATATCGTAGCGGTTTTTTTAGTTTTTGTTTCTCTAACTGGGATATATATAGATCAGTTACGCGCCTCAAGTACTTTGTATGCGACGGACTTGTTTGGACAAGTTACTCGTACTCCCGAATACACGAAAAGTTTTACTCAGGTTTCTGCGGGTGATGCAAATAGTTATGCCTTGTCTGGTCCACTTTATAGTGTGCTTGATTCCGTCAATAACCGTCTGTTTGTTTCCGACTCAAATCATCGTAGAATTTTAGTTTACAATGTAAATCCAACAGACAAAGTACCGATAGATTATTTTGCTGACTATGTAATAGGGCAGGATAATTTTACTTCCGTAGCGACTGGTGTCGCACAAAACCATATCGGTTATTCCTATGGAATTTCTTTAGATACAAGTAATAATTTACTTTATGTTTCAGCTGGTAACGACAACCGTGTTCTGGTTTTTGATATTCGCGATGAAGGCAGTGCACCTCAGACATTGTGCGGCACAACCACAATTGGTATCGCAAACGGTATGAATGCTTCGTGTGTTATTGGTCAAAGTGATTTTGTGACTGGGACTTCGGGAACTACTCAAAATAGCCTAAAACTTCCGACTGTTCCGACTTATGATTCAGTAAATCAATTATTATACATATCTGATTTTAACAACAATCGCGTCCTGGTTTTCGATGCACGAGCAGAAGGCAGTGCACCACAGACTCTTTGCGGTACAACCACGAGCGGTATTGCAACTGGTATGAACGCCTCGTGCGTGCTTGGTCAAAGTGATTTTGTGAGTGGAGCAATAGGCACAACTCAAAACACGATGCGTGGTCCATGGAGTCAAACTGTTGACGCGACAAGTGGACTGCTCTATGTTGATGATTACCACAATTCGCGCATTACTGTTTTCGACGTCCGCGCCGAAGGTAGTGCACCACAAACTCTGTGTGGCACAACCACGAGCGGTATTTCAACAGGTATGAACGCATCGTGCGTCCTTGGTCAAAGTGATTTTGTAACTAGGACGAATGGCCTTTCGCAGTCAAAATTTACTGATGGTCCTGTTGGTATTGATATAAAAAAATCGAGCGGGTTACTTTTTGTTTCTGATCACGATAACAATCGCGTCCTGGTTTTCGACGTCCGCACCGAAGGTAGTGCACCACAAACACTGTGCGGCACAACTACAAGCGGTATTGCAACAAACATGAACGCCTCGTGTGTTATTGGACAAAGTGATTTTACTACAATTACAACTACAAGCACTTCACTATACACGCCAATCGGTGTTTACTACAGTGAATTTAATGACCATTTATATGTTGCTGACAGTCTTCACAATAGAATAATGATTTACAACATTGCAGATCTCACCAGCAATGGTTTGGCGCCAGACGATGTGGTCGGACAACTTGCTGTCACATATACTATTGCTCCACCAATTGATTACACTTCAAGTATTGCGAATAGTGGTGCCGGGTTTATCAACGAGTATGGTTTTAGTGGTCTTAAAGACATCGCAGTAGACACTATTCACCACAGACTTTTTGGAGTTGAGTCTGTAAACAATCGAGTACTTGTTTTCAATTTGGATTCTGAAAATATACCAATTGATTATCAGGCGGACTTTGTAATTGGCCAAACTTCTTTTTCAACAAATACACCAGGAACAACAGCGAGTACACTGTTTTTACCAACAAGTGTTACATATGACTCTGAAAATGATAGACTTTTTGTTGCCGATAGTGTTAATGCGCGTGTTTTGGTTTATAACACCACAACTATCTCAAATGGAATGTCAGCAATAAATGTCATAGGAAATCCTAACTTTACTGGCGGTTTTTTTCCAGATCCACCATATTTAAATGCATTTATGGGGCTTGGAGAAATACAATTATATAAAAATGGAAGTACACAATATTTATATGCTGTTGACTACGATCGCGTACTTATTTTCGACATCACTACCTTGTCCGACGGACCTTTCGCTGTCAATTTTTTGGGAACACCGGATTTTGATTTATTTTCTTGTGTAGCAACTTCCTCGACATCACTATGTGGACCAACATCGATAGAAATTGACCAAGCAAATAATCTGGCTTATGTTTCAGATTATACAAATAACCGAGTGCTCGTTTATGATATTTCCTCGGTAGTCGATAGTGAACCAGCGATAAATGTTTTGGGACAGGCTGATTTTGAATCAGCTGGAGCTGGCGGCTACACATCAACATCATTTTCTGCTCCAACTGGAATTATCCTCAATCCAAATAGTAATATGCTTTTTGTTAGTGACTTAAGCCACAATAGAATTGCGGTTTTCGATGTATCAACCATCACTAACAACGAGTCAATGGTGTCTGTTGTCGGCGCGACTGACTTTACTTCAGTGTCTGTTGCCAGCACCAGTCAAAATGGGTTGATATCTCCTAGGGGTTTGACGATGGATACTGGGAATAACCGTCTTTATGTTGCTGACGGAACTGGTGGGACAAGAGCGATGATTTTCGATATTGCGAATATAACAACTAGTTCAACTCCAAATGGAATTTACAATTCACCATACTCACAGACGCTTGCGGTTTCAGGTGTGCAAGGAACTTTGTCTTTTGAATTACTTTCTGGTGCGCTCCCCACAGGCCTTTCCCTAGATCTTTCCACTGGTGTTATTTCTGGAACGCCAACACTTCCAGATAGTTACAATTTTACTGTTAGAGCGCTCGACACAGTTGGTGGAAGCGTTTTTTATTCGAACATAAAATCTTACACAATAAATATAAATACAACTACATCTGGCGGAGGCGGTGGTAATTGTTATGACACAACAGCGAACAACTATCTTGGTAGTTTACCTTGCACTTTTACTATTACTCCACCGCCACCGACAGAGCTTTGCCAAGATT
>CAYHBR010000007.1:13131-41005 GCA_964354985.1 uncultured Candidatus Saccharibacteria bacterium
TACCATGCACTTTTACTATCACACCACCTCCGCCAGAACTTTGCCAAGATTCAACAGCTAACAACTATCTTGGTAATTTACCATGCACTTTTACTATCACACCACCTCCGCCAGAACTTTGCCAAGATTCAACCGCCAACAACTACCTCAGTAATTTACCCTGTACTTTTACTATCACGCCACCAGCTACTCCAGCTTGTGAAGATTTAGGAAATTGTCAAATTACAAATACTGGCGGAGGTACAACCCCATTAATTTCGCCCAAAACACTCGGCATTTTTGCCAAAATAATTTCAACAACAGGTCTCATTATTGGGATACTGTCCACAGTCTTTGCCAACCCACTTTCACTGCCAGAAATATTTCTCATTCCTGGCAGACTTTGGTCACTGATGATGATTGCATTCGGTATTAAAAAAAGAAACAGACCTTGGGGAACTGTATATGATGCTGTCACCAAACGCCCTCTCGATCCTGTGTATCTTGAACTCGTCGATAGAGAAGAGAAAGTTATCTCAACTGCCATCACAGACCTCGACGGTCGCTACGGCTTCTTGGTTCCACCCGGAATGTATATGCTACGCCCACACAAAGACAATTACACTTTTCCATCACTTGTGCTTGGTCGAGTTATTCACGACGAATTATACAAAGACCTATACTTCGGAAACTATTTTGAAATTACCAAAGAAGGTGAAGTCATCTCCAAAAATATTCCAATGGATCCTATTAACTTCAACTGGAATGAATATACCAAACAAGAACACAACATGCTCAAGTTTTATTCAAAGCACGATGTCTTTTTGGCAAAGCTCTCCGATTTAGTATTCGGTATTGGATTTGTGGTTGCAACCGCGGCGCTTATCTTTGCCCCCAAACCGTATAATATTATTATTTTCTGTATATATATTGTTATGTTGATTCTCCGTAGTTTCGGACTCAAACTTTCCAAATTGGGAAATATTCAAGAACAAAAAAACAAACAACCACTACCTTTTGCCATTGTCCGAGTCTTTACTACAAAATTTAAAAATGAAGTTGTTCACAAGGTGACAGATAAATTTGGCCGATTCTACTGTCTGGTTCCAAACAGTGAATACTTTATTACAATTGAGCAAAAGAATTCTGATTCTACCTATACCAAAGTTTATCAATCTGAAAATATTGTCGTTAGAAATGGGGTGATAAAAGGTAAGTGGATGGTTTAGTTTCAATTTAACAAAATGCATCCATATATAAAACACTCAATAGATAATATTAATGTCAGCAAGACAGAAATCTGTGTACAGATATTTTTAATTTTTATTCTGCCCATTTTACTGATTAAGTTTGGAATAATACCGATTCACTTACGAGTATTTTTGCTTGTTATTTTAGTTTGTTTTTTGACTGCAGTTGTTTTTAGAGAAAAATGGTTGCCTTCGATTTGGGGCGTTCATAAATATAATTATAAAAAATATTTGTTGGCTTACAGTATTTTTACTATTTGCGGTGTGTTTGCAGTAAGTCAATTTGGGGAGCATATCGGCAGGGAGGAACTCAGTAGGTGGTGGACTTACAGCCATTTCTTGTATGTGTTCATAATAGTATCTGCTTTTCAGGAAATTGCTTACCGTGGTTATCTTATTCCTGCGTTAGGAAAATTGACTAGCTCACCGGTTTCTATTGTTGTTTGGAATACACTCATTTTTACTTTTCTTCATGTGATTTTCCCAAACCAGCTCGTCGGACTACCACTTGCGTTTATGGGAGGACTAGGTTTTTCCATTATGTATCTTATTTTCCCGAGCTTGCCACTTATTATTATAAGTCACTCTGTTTTAAATTTTGCGGTGGTTCTATACGGCTTCTTTGTGATCCCGGGAATTACCTATTAGTGAAATATCATTATTACTGTATAATAAAGTTAATTATTAATTAGCAATAAAATTTTATATGGCAAAAAGAAAGACGGGAATCAGCAGTAATAAGGTCGTTCAGCATCCTCATAAAACAAAGAAACGCTTGGCTGTAAAGAAAGTAATGCTCGAAAAAAAGGCTGCGAAGAAAGTAGCAAACCGCTCTAAAACAACAGCACCAAAAACTACAGCAAAAACCACGGCAAAAACTATTGCAAAGAAAACAAGCAAAGCAAAGTAAATATATATTTTAAACAAAAACCCCTCGCCGGGGTTTTTGTTTTGTTAATATTACACAACAATTGACCATTGATATTTCATTAAATCTATGGTATTATAGCATTATGAAAAAATACGGAGACGAACTCAAGATAACTCAAGCCCAGGTAACTCTCCCTGAATTTTTGGCTGCATACAACAAGAATATGCCAGCCCAATTCCCGCGTGCGACTTTGGCACTACTTCGCAAATTTAAAGATGCTCATACTGCGTTATTTACCAACGGAGATCTTTGGTCTCTCGACGTGCATCGCAAAAAAGTCATAGATTGGCTTCCTAAAAATATTGATTTAGTTGAGAACTAACACTTATGTATATTCGCGTTCGTATATTTCCGAATGCTAAACACGAAAAGGTTATATTGAAAAAACCTGATACTTTTGATATTCACGTAAAACAAAAAGCTGAAAGAAATATGGCGAATAATCGTTGCAAAGAAATATTGGCGACTCAGTTCGGTGTACCTATTTCAGGCGTTAGGATCATAAACGGTCACCACGAGAGGACGAAACTCTTTTCTATAAACGGAATAGATAGGAACAATAGTGGACTGGAAAAAAATACCTGACTTGCGGTATAATGTAAGTATGAATATCAATTTTAAAGCGACATCGATACTTTTAACAGAGGCGATCCGTGGTTATGCAGAGAAAAGGATTGAATCTTTGAGCAAGGTTTTCGGCGAAGATGCAAGTGGTGTAGTCGTCGATATTGAGCTCTCAAAGACGACAAAACACCACAAGGCAGGGGATATATTTAGGACTGAAATTACCGTTAGAAACGCAGGTAGACGCTATAGGGTGGTCTCTGTGAAAGATGACCTCTACGCATCAATAGATGAAGCCAAAGACGAGCTTGTTCGAGATATCATTGCCAAAAAAGAGCGCTCCCATACTCTTTTCCTTCGTGGTTCACAGCAGATAAAAAACATAATTAAAGGGATAGGCAATTTTCCGTCAAAATTTAGAAGAAAGAAATAATTTCTAAGGTTGATGATTGTTTGACATATCCTATTATTACTATATAATGGGGGCCAATTCTCATTTTTTAAAAAACAAATAAAAAAAAATTAGTATGGCACAGAAAAGTAAACACCCCGCTCCAGCAGTCCTAGTAATGGGACCGCAACGTTTCAATGAATCCAATTTATTAGATTCAGATTTTGAAATTATTGAAGAATTATTAAACGCAGTAAATAGTCACAAAAAAGCTATAACTACGATTGACCCTAGTGTGTCACCTGAAGCAATTCAGTTGGCCGAAAAGAGAAAGGCCCATTTTAGGGAACTATCTCAAATAGCAGTAAGTAATAGATGCTGCCAATTTGTCCATATCGATTCACATGCTTTTGAAGAAGTTGAAAAGCACCCATCGAAAATTGATAAAAATCTGGTCCTTGCTTACGATCACACAGGTATGTTTTGTGTCCTGCAATCATCTCATTTACACGTGTGGAGTTCTGCAAATTCGAAACATTTTATTGCTCCGCCACTCGGAGGTAAACTTTCAACATCTGCCGATTTCAAGAATTTTCTGAAAAAAAACCCACACGCTACTGCTTCATTGGCTACTATCGCAAATGCGATAGTGACACTAAATGAGAAAATGTTTAAGTGCCCTGAAAATTTTTTAAGTGAACACCTGGATATAAGTGCTAGTAAAAACTAGCTGAAAAAACTAGTGTTCAAAAAGCCTACTTAAAAGGTGGGTTTTTTATTTTCAATTTTTATAGTCGACTTCATTTTTTCCTTCTGGAACTATTCTTTCAATTATAAATTTATTATTCTCGAGTCGTGCTTTCTTTATATTTATACGAATTTTTTTGCCATTGTTTTCTTCAAAGTAAAAAATTCCAGGCCAGTTTGAGAACGCACAGTATTTTCTATAAAGCTCTGCTGGGTCATCAGAAGGGTTAATTTCTCCATCTGCTTTTGAGATTTTTTTAGTATAAGTAGCAATACTGTGGTCTTGCGGTATGGATTCAATTTTACCAGCTAAATAATCTGGAAGTATTTCAACTAGTCTTTCAGAACCAATTTCGATTAGTTTTTTTAATAATAAATCAGAACTAATAATTTGACCACTATCATCTGTGGCGGGGAATTTGCTTTGTATAAGTATTGGCCCGTGGTCCATTTCGCTATCTAGTCTCATTATTGAAACACCAGTTTCTTTATCTCCAGCTAGAATTGCGCTTTCGACCGGAGACGGTCCGCGATAAAAAGGTAACAGCGATGGGTGAATATTTAATGTCCCAAAAGTCGGAAAATCAAGTATTGACTGTGGAATAATTTTTCCATACGCAAAAACAATCGCAATCTCAGGCGAAAATTTTTCGATATAGGATTTGACCCCATTATTTTTCAGGCTTTCAGGTTTGTAGACTTCAATATTTTTAGACTTTGCCCAAATTGCTGTAGAACTTTCTTTAATCATTAGTCCGCGCCCAGCTGGTCTATCTGGGGCAGTTATAACTAGGCTCGGCAGGTGACCTGCCGACGAGAGGGCATCTAGTACAATAGTAGCTTCGCTGGGTGTTCCAAAAAAAATATATTTCATGTAGTTTTATTTTTCAGGAGTAGTTTTGGGAATTACTTCCGGTGGTAAGTCTTTGATATCTTTAGCGTGGTCGGTAAAAAGAATACCGTTTAAGTGGTCAGTTTCGTGTTGAAATATTTGAGCCAACAATCCTGTCCCTGTTAGAGTAAACTCTTTTCCGTCAAAACCAAAAGCCTTCATTTTTACTCGAGTTGAACGACGAGTATTACCATAAAGCCACCTAACAGAAAGACAACCTTCTGGTACAAGTTTTCGATCCTTTGACATGGATATTATTTCTGGGTTTATACAGACTAAATCAACTCCGCCATTTCTCAATTTTTTCTTGTTAACCTTTTCTTCAGTTTCAAAAGCACGATGAGAAACAATAAATATTCGTTTTGAAATATCTATTTGGGGAGCCGCAATAGCTACTCCATCGTCTTCCTTCTCTAGCGCCTCTAGCATATCAGTTAAGATTTTTTTTAATTTAGGTGAGTTAAATTCACTATCACCAACTTTCGGGGCAATTTTTCTTAAGACAGGACTATCTTTTTGTACTATCTTTGTCATTTTATAAATTAGAGTTCCTTTATGTAAACAGCAAGGTCTTTGAGTTTAACTGTTTTCTGGGATCTGGTTTCCATGTCTCGAACAATTACGCAATTTTCAATAGCTTCTTTTTGTCCGAAAATAATCGTATATGGAGCGCCTACTTTTTCGGCGTAGCCGAGTTGTGCAGAAAGTGAGTCTTTAGACAATGACTGACTTATTGGTACATGAGCTTTGCGAAGAATATCGATAACATTTAAGCTCTTGAGTTTTGCCTCCATTCCGAGTTGAATAAAATAAATTTTAGGTTTTTTAAGAACGCGTGGTGCGTGTTTTTTATACCAGGGCTGAATAAGTAGGCGATCTACTCCAAAAGATGCACCAACAGCAGGAATATCTTTTTTGCTGCCCATTTCGCGACCCAGGTAGTCGTAACGTCCACCACCACATATAGTGAGTGGCTTCTCGTCGACAATTGTGATGATTTCGAAAACAGTACGAGTGTAATATGAAAGCCCTCGGACTAAATATTTATTTATTCGGTAAGGTATACCCATTCCTTCAAGGTATTCCAATACCTCCTTGAAATGTTTTTTACAGCTCGAGCAAAGATAAGAAACTGCATCCGGAGCGTGTTCATTTATTGCTATTGTTTTTTCATCTTTCGAGTCAAGGATTCTAAGAGGATTTGTTTTTAGTCGTTCTTTGTCTATAGCTCCGAGTTCGGCGACGTGCTTTTTGTAGTAGTTGGTAAGTTCACGAATATAATGAGATCGACATTCTTTGTCGCCAATAGAATTTATGTCTACCATTAGGTCTATTGCGCCAGAGTCTTCAAGAATAGTCCAAGCGGTTTTAATAGCAAGGGCATCATTAATTGATTTTTCTGAACCAAGAATATCTATGTCAAATTGGTAAAATTGACGATATCTTCCTGCTTGTGGGTTGTCGTGTCTGAAAACAGGGCCATAGTGGTAGAGCATAACCGGCTGAGGCTCTGTTTGCATTCCGTGCTCAATATATGCACGCATAAGGCTGGCTGTATGCTCAGGTCTCATTGCAATCTTGTCGCCGCTTTTTGTGCGGAAGGCATACATCTCTTTGTCGACTATGTCTGTCCCTTCTCCGATGGAGGTTGTGAAAATTTCTTCAGATTCTAAAATCGGAGTTTCTATTGGTTTAAATCCATAATAAAGTGCAATCTCTTGTGCCTTTTCATAAAAACCTTGTAAGCAGAAAAAATCATCGGCCATAAGGTCGCGCATGCCTTTTAAAGTCTGAACATCTTTCTTTCCGCCAGAATTTTCTTTTTTACTCATTTGTATATACGTGTTTACCAGGGAAAAGACCTGCGTTTTTAAACGGTACTAGTCTGACTAATGCTCTCCCTACTATCAGGTCTTTTGGAAGTGTTCCCCATGCTCGTGAGTCATAACTGGCGCCTCTGTTGTCTCCCATTACAAAATAATCAGTAGGACTGAGTGTAAGTGGAGCCATGTCGCTTAATTGATCTACGATGTAAGTTTCATTAAGGAAAAAACCTTTTGGATTTTCGGCATTAGTAATTTTGATTTTTCCGCCAGTAATTTCTATGGTTTCATTTGGAAGACCAACTATACGCTTGATAAAATATTCCTTAATGTTTTTTGGAAAATGGAAAATGATAACGTCACCACGAGTTGGTGGATTTAATCGGTATGAAAGTTCATCAACTATGAGGTATTGGCCATTGTCAAAAGTAGGATACATTGACTTGCCGGAAACTATAAAAGGTTGTGCTATAAAAAGACGAAAAGGTAGAACTATAGCCAGAGATATCAGGCAAAATTTAATCAGATCCCATATAAACGCTCCTTTTTTATTGTTGTTTTCCATTGGCATAATTGTACAGTATGGTTTGGGTTGACACAATGGTTAGCGGAGTGTTGTTTTGCGTATTTTTCCATAAAACACACAAATAAATGAAACTCGCTTCTTTTTGAAGAATAAATTATAATTGCATTATGTTTTATTTTGTTGGGCTCGGTAATCCGGGAAAAGAATATGAAGGAAGTCGACACAATGCCGGGCGAAGTTTTTTGGAGTATGTTGCCAAGAAAAATGATTTTTCAGATTGGAAGGATGACAAGAAATTGAAAGCACGAACATCTCTTGGTATTTTAGGTGGTAAAAAAACTACATTCATTTGTCCTGAAACTTTTATGAATAATTCTGGAAATTCTGTGCGACCACTTGAGCTTTCTAAAAAAGCACTCGAGTCTATGTGTGTAATATATGACGACCTCGATTTGCCTATTGGAAAAATGAAGATTTCATACAACAGAAGCGCTGGAGGCCACAATGGTCTTGCTTCGATTATTAAAACAGTTAAGTCAGAGGAATTTCCACGGATCCGTTTTGGTGTGTCGCCAATGACGGCAAAAGGTGTTGCCAAGAAACCTGCTGGTGAGGAAAAGATTATAAAATTCCTAATGACAAAGTTTCGTGAGCCTGATATGGTAGAGCTTAAAAAAGTTTGGAAAAGAGCAACACTATCTTTAGAGATGATGATTTCAGAGGGTAGAGAGAAAGCTATGACTCTGTATAATGATTAGTTGATATTGTGACTTTAGTTGGCATAAAAAAACCGCTCGTTACGAGCGGTTTTTTTATGCAGTATTTCTACTTCTCTACGTAAGTAAGTGTCATTCTCTGATCTTTTGGTTCAAAAAGAGTAACTTGGAAATTGTATGTCTTACCAAGCTCGAGTTTTTCTCTAAGCTTTGATTCACCTCCAAAGAGGGAATTGTGAACAAGTCCAGCAACACCTTCCTTGATAGAAGCGAGCGCTCCGTGTTTGTTAAACTTTATAACAACACCAGTTACGATATCGCCTTTGTTCAAAGTTGTTTCAAATTCTTTCCAAGGATTTTCCTTTAGAGCTTTGATAGAAAGAGAAATCTTTCCATCTTTGATTTCGATAACCTTTGCACGAACACTGTCCCCAATCTTGAAGAATGCTCGTGGATCATCAACTAGACCCCAATCTATTTCCGAGATGTGAACCAATCCTTCTAGCCCTTCTTCTATTTTAAGGAATACACCAAAGTCAACAAGTCCAGCAACGCTACAATCTATCTCGTCACCAACATTGTATTTAGCAATAACTTCCTGACGTTCCTCTGGAGTAGATTCCTTTTCTGAGAAGATAAGTTTTCCTTCTTTTGGAAG
The DNA here is from genome assembly GCA_964354985.1 of uncultured Candidatus Saccharibacteria bacterium. Classification (GTDB taxonomy): domain Bacteria; phylum Patescibacteriota; class Minisyncoccia; order Phycocordibacterales; family UBA9973; genus JAGOSA01. Next base: position 21,609 of record CAYHBR010000007.1, read on the forward strand.
TGCGGAAATAATAGCAACACTGATTTTCTGACCAATAAGTTTTTTAAGTTCCTTTTGGATTTTATCTTTATCAGAATCTTCAACGCGTGGGTAATGATCTGGCTTGAGCTGAGATGCTGGTAAAAAGCCAGCTATTCCTTGCCATTCCAAAATGAGTCCACCCTTGTTTGCATCTTTGATAATAAGATCAAGTACAGTCTTTGCTTTGACTGCTTTCTCGGCCTCACTCCAAATAAGTGCCTGCTTGGCTTCCTTTAGAGAAAGTTCAAGATAGCCAGTTTCGTCCGGAAGACCAATAACTTTTGCTTTTACAAGATCACCAAGGTTTATCTTCTTGATAATATCGCGAGCATTTTGATATTCACGACCATAAATGATACCAGTACCAAATGGTGCCAGGTCGATATAGACCGAGGCCTTTTGGATACCAATAACTGGACCTTCAACAAGCGAATCAAGTGCCGGTGGCATTGGCATCTTTTCGATAGCCATGCGAATTGCACTCATTTCGTGAACGACCTCTGCCTCAACTACCACTTCTTCTTTTTTTATTTTTGCCATAATTTTTTGAAAAAAAAGCCGCATGCAGTCTGAAAAGACTGAGCGGACAATAGGTCTCGGGCTCTTTGGCACTTTTTACAGTTTCCTGCATTGGCACGAAAGGATTAATCCCGAAATCCGCTAATAAAATTACTTCTTGAATTTACCACACATATTCACACTTTGCAAATTATTGATATCTCGGTTTTCGTATATAATATAAACATGGATTCTCACTATATATGTACTGGTGGTTGCGGGGGAACCTCTAAAAAGGAGGGGATTTGCCAAGCACCTGTTTGTCTAAAGCACGGTTTGCCTTTTTCAAAATGTGATTGTAGTGACGGCGGGCACCACGGACTTATATCAGCCTGCAAAGATTGCGGAAAGCTTTGTCGCCGAGACGGAACATGTGAGATTGAGGTCTATAAACCAGAACTCAGTGCTTAGTTTTTTTAAAAAAAATATAAATAAAAAAAAGGCGCCTTGTGCGCCTTTTGTAAAATTGCCAAAATTGTCATTTTGGCAATTTTAGGGTTCGGTTAAAATTTTTACTAATAGGAAAATCAAGAATAGCCCTATGAATCTTGCCGAAGTGTTTTTTGTCCAGATTTTTTTCTTCGATAATTGCAAAGGCTAGAAGAGCAGAACCAGGTCCTAAAAACCCCCAATTGAAGTCCCCGTGACGACTTTTTCGTAATTGTTTTTTTCCAATTTTAACGATACTTAAACCACTTGGGTTTTTGTCGGCATGAGTGCCTTGGATTGAAATCACAATCTCTTTTTTAGTTTTTGCCATATTTTTTGATTTTAAAATTCAAAATTATTATAACTATGTGAAAATTTTTGTCAAATTCTACAAAATTACGGATTGACACTCAGGCTCGGTCTTCATATACTTTAAGAAATTAAACGCTCATACCATGGAACAAAATAAAAGTATCCCCAATGATTTCAGTGGAACAATAGCTGATGCCGTAATGCGTATTTCAGAAGGAAGTAGTGTGGCTGCGAGTTACCTATACTATCTGTTAAGTTTCCAAGAAATGGACAAACTAAGTTACATTAGGATGTTAAGAGTATTAGACCGTTTTCGTCTCACTGGAGACCGGCTAGAAAATTTCTTTTCAGAAGTTTGTTTTAACAAAGTGGATAATTTTTTTTGTTTCTGTTATTTATGCAGTAATATTGAAAAATACCCTGAGTTTAAGCGGAAAATTGATTCGTATTTTAATGAAGGTGGAAATTTTAATTTCGAAATACTTTTTATTGAAGTTAAAGAACGTGAACCGTATTATTTTTTGGATAATCAAGAAATAAGGGGTGATGAATTTTTTGCCCAAAATGAAGTTAATCAATTACTGACTAAGTTTAGCTCCAAAAAAGCTAGCTAAGTCTAATTATCAGAAAGTCGTCCTGTTGCAGGGATGGCTTTTTTTATTGCAGTCAATCTGATATAGTGCAAGCATGTCAATCAAAGATTTTTTCGTCAAACAAATGCTCAAAAAGCAGCTTAAGAGCCTGCCTCCCGAGCAACAGGAAATGATTACCAAAATGGTTACTCAAAACCCAGAACTTTTTCAAAAGATTTCCGGAGAAGTTGATCGCCTAGTCAAACACGAAGGCAAAGACCAGCAAGCCGCGACATTTGAAGTAATGCGCAAATACCAAGGTGAGCTGCAAAAGTTAATGAGTGGAAGATAAATGAAATTTGGATTATATTTTAAGTTAAATATCGGTAAGATAATAAAAAATACCTTATTAATCTTAGGGATAATTTTGCTTCTATTTATTGTTTGGCAAAGTTTTAAAAAGGCACCCAATATAGGTGATTGGCAGGAGCAATTATCACTTCCATCTACCGCAGAATTTAACGGAGACTTAGTTACTGTAAAAAATGTCAGAAATTTTCGTTATTTCCCGACTGAGCACGATATGCACTCTGGTTATTACGATAAAGTTTACAACTTAGATCAAATTAAACAAGTTTGGTATACAACAGAACCATTTAACGAAAACGATTCAGCCGCCCACACTTTTGTTTCATTTGAGTTTAATAATGGAGATTTTCTAGCAATCAGTATAGAAGCTCGTAAGACTAAGTCTCAAACTTACAACATATGGAAAGGAATGATTCGGACTTACCCACTTATTTACATTGCAGCAGACGAAAGAGACCTCACTCTTTTGAGAGCAAATATACGTAAAGATAAAGTTTATGTTTATCCAGTAAAATTAGAAAAATTAGAAAATGCTAGGTTGCTCCTGGTAGACATGCTAAATAAAATGAATGAACTTTTGGTAAAACCAGAGTGGTATAATACGTTGTTTTCAAACTGTACTTCAAGTATTGCGAAGCACGTAAACAATCTAACCCCAGGCAGAATTTCCAAATTTTCATGGCAACTATGGTTGACTGCGTCTGCTGACGAGTTAGCACTAAAGCATGGACTTATAGACACGGATCTTTCAATTGAAAAAGCTAGAGAAAAATTCTTTGTGACAGATATTTCGCAACAAATAGGAGATGTGCCAAATTATTCAAAATTAATCAGGAAATTATCGTTTTAATAGATATATAGAATAAAAATATGTTTGAAATAATTATCATAGGTGCTGTTATTTTTCTAATAGCTTTAAATCAAAACAGGAAAATTAATAATTTAGAAAATAAACTAGATAATTATTTTAAAAATTATGAGCAAAAGATTAATACCCAAATCATTTCGGCAGTACAGTCTCCTACAGCAACTCCAACCCTCTCTGTATCAGAAGAATTAGTCCCAGAAAAAACTACTGAGGTAGGTGATAGTCAGACCATAGAACAAAGAGGAAATGGAGAAGAGTCCTCTGGCAAAATACTGGGAAGGATTGGTATCGGAGCACTTATTTTAGGTGTCTCATTTTTCTTAAAATACGCATTTGATAATAACTGGGTAAGTCCTGCTGGTAGAGTTTTGGTCGGAGTATTGATAGGTGTAATCTTAATAAGTTTGGGTCAATATTTTCGTAAAAAATACGATATTTTCTCCGAAATTATGTTTGGAGGGGGAATCACAGTGCTTTATTTATCGTTCTATTCTGCTCACCATTTTTATAACCTAATAGATCCGTTGAATACAGGGATATTAATGATTTTGGTTACTACTCTTACTTTTATATTTAGTTTAATTAATAAAGACAGCAAGCTGGCTATTTTGGCTGTTATTGGTGGGTTCCTTACTCCTTTTATAATAGGAGCTTCTGGAAATAATATGTTAGAAGTTTTTGCGTATTTAGTGATATTAAATTCTGGAGTATTAGCAATTACTATTCTAAAAAAATGGCCAAATATCGTTGCCCTGGCTATCGTCGGTACCGCTATTAATTTTTTTGCTTGGTATTTTCCACACTACATAGAAACTAATTTAATGCCAACTGTATTTTTCCTAATCATATCCTCGTCAATATTTTTTATTGGCATTATGTATAAAATCGTAATTTCAAAAGTTAAATCAAATGAATTTGATTATTTCCTACTCATGGTTAATGATTTTGGTTTTTATTTAATTTTTTATAACATTATGAAACCAATGCATGAAAATATGATTGGTTTCTATACCTTAATTATTGGAATCCTGTATTTACTAGTTGCATATATTACTAACAAGGAAAATAACGAAGATAAAGCTTTAAATATATTTATACCAGGGATGGCTGTCGCTTTTATTTCACTATCAATTCCTGTCCAATTTTCTGGGTTATTTATAGCTATATTTTGGTTTATTGAAGCCTGTGTCCTATATTTTATTGCCTCTTCCATTAACAATAGGGGTTTTCAATTTATGGGCCTCTGTGTCTATTCTCTTGGCCTGATAAACTTATTTGGATGGAATTTAGTAAATAATAATTTAGCAAGTTTTGTTCCGTTTATGAATAAAACCTTTAGTATTCTGGTCGTAGGCACTATCTCTGCTTATGTTATTTCTTATATATATTATAAATACGGGAGTATTTCTTCAGAGATTCAAAAACGAGGTATTACTTTATTTATTATTGTTGCTAATATTCTAACTCTGTACGCTTTAAGCACTCAAATAATTTTCTTCTACAACTCTCAAAATATAATTCTAGAAAATAATTTTGCGAAAACCACTCAAATATTAATAGGTGGAAATAAAGACAATTACAATTATAATGTTTATGGTGACAGAACCAGTATGTTGAGAGAAGAGATGAATGCCAATAAAAATAAATCAAATACTACTGTGTCTATCCTGTGGGCTATATTTGCAGCAATATTCACAGCTGTCGGATTTATTAAAAGAAGTTCATTTATGAGGATTCTTGGTTTAACTTTATTTATTATTACGTCTATTAAAATATTGTTTGATGTTTGGAGTCTAGGTTCTCTCTACCGAATAATTTCATTTGTAGGTCTCGGTGTCATCACTCTCATTGCATCATTTATATATGCAAAATACAAAGATCGCCTAAATGTAGCGTAAATTGGATTTTTCCGTTATGATTTCGTCATGTCACTATCAATAGGAATCGTCGGGCTCCCTAATGTCGGCAAGTCGACACTCTTCAATGCCCTCACCAAAAAAGGCGTACCGGCTTCAAATTATCCTTTTTGCACTATTGATCCATCGATAGGCATCGTTGCTGTGCCTGATGAGCGACTTTGGTTGCTCGCGACGTTTTCTAAAACTCAAAAAGTTATTCCCGCCGCTATGGAGTTCGTCGACATTGCTGGCCTCGTCGCCGGTGCGTCAAAAGGTGAAGGACTTGGTAATAAATTTTTGACTAACATTCGCGAAACAGATGCTATTTTTGAAATGGTTCGCATTTTTCCGCTCGCAAAAACTGACGAAGCAAATGTGTCTAGTGGGGCAAAAGAAGACATAATGCATGTTTACGGCGACATCGACCCTCTGCGTGATATAAAAGTTATCAATATGGAACTTATCCTCGCTGACATGGAAACAGTTTCAAAGCGACTTGGAAATGTGTCTCGCGACGCAAAAAGGGGAGACAAAGAAGCCATCACCGAGGAAATTGCGCTCAAGAAAATACTCCCAGCGCTTGAAGCAGAACAAATGGCAAATACTGTTCATCTAGAAGAAAAAGAAATTCCGATAGTAAAGCAACTTGGACTTTTGACTTTCAAACCCATTTTATATGGACTCAACAAACGCGCCGGTGTCAAAAATCTCGACGAAACTGACCCTGTGAAATTTAAAGAACTAACTGATTATATTCTTTCGACCGGTGCGCGTTTTGTGGTGCTCGATGCAAAAGTAGAAGATGAACTCAAGGATTTTGAGGGTGAGGAAAAAGATATGTTTCGAAAAGAACTTACTGGAACTAGTAGTGTGGTTGATGATAGTGCTTCTAATAACCCAGCTGACTACAGTGGGATGGATGGTATTGATAATTTAATCAAAGAAGCCTATTCGCTTCTTGGTCTTGAAGTTTATTTTACAACTGGAGATGTCGAAACTCGGGCTTGGACAATACACAAAGGAAGCACTGCACCAGTCGCGGGTATGGCGATTCACACAGATTTTAAAGATAAATTTATCCGTGCTGAAGTCGTTTTCTGGAAGGACTTGCTTGACGCTGGTTCGTACGCTGAGGCTCGCGCCAAGGGAAAAGTCAGAATTGAGGGCAAAGAATACATAGTTAAGGATGGAGATGTTATTGAGTTTAGGATCTAGCCGTTACAATTCTTATGCAAAAATTTAATTTTATACAAATTGGATGTAAGGAGCTTGATGCAATCGATTCAAGGCAGGCAAATGCGATAATTAAACATAAACCAGATATTGTTATTTTCGAATATCCATCCCAAGGGAAAAAACCAGAAACAATATTTAATAAATATCTTCCAAGCAAAAAACCAATTAAAGAAATAAATAAAATTATAAATAATTTGAAAACAGTTGGAAAAAAATATCCATGGGTAATGTCGGATATTCAGGTTTTTAAGAATATTGTGAATTTATGGCAAGAGGGAAGACAAGTGTATTTATATAATGTTGATGGACCATCTGATTTAAATAAAATTGGTCTGGATTATTGGAAATCACCACGCCCTTGTCCAAAAAATGATAAGTATATTACTTGGTGGGTAAAAATGTATTTAAGAGAAGTAATAATGACTCAAAATATTAGACTAGTACTCAATAAAAATTACAAAGAAACTACAATTTCTGTATTGGTGTTCTTGGAAATTTTTCACTATCGACATGTAAAATTTCTTTTAAAAAAACCAAGCTCAGATGATATTTGGAAATATTATTTTGGAAATTGGTCAAAATTATCACCAGAAGATATCAGTGAAATACTAAAAAAAGACGAACCTAAGTTGTATAAGTATTGGTCGCATAAAAACAATCCAATGTTCCTGAATAAGCAAAAATAATCTATCTTTTGTAATAAAATACTGGGTTATGCGTCATAAGTAGTATGAGATACGAAAAGTCGCAAACCCTCCATAATTTCGCCTTCCAATTCATGGTTGTGTCTTTCGTGTTGGTAGTCCTTTTTGTTGCTGACCACAAAAGAACAAACACACCCAAAACGACCGTAAACCATACGCAGTCACTTGTATCTATTGCCTCCAAATAAATAGTTTTGGTACTTCGAATTTAAAAAAATTGAGAGATAAAATAAAAATATCCCATCGAGGGGTTTCTGCAGGCCGACGGGCCGAAGCCTAGGAAAAAATCACCAGATTTTTTCTGACCCCGAGAGGGGATATTTTTATTTTATTTCTCTTTATTTTTCAGCGCCTCCACATCTTTCGCCAATGCTTCCAAAACTCTTTGAATCTTCTCTAGTATTTCCGGGTGAGCCTCCTTGTGATGAGGGACATCAGTTTTTTCGGCCTCTTCTGTATCTTCTACAATCTCATCGACATCTTCTTGGATTTCATCAACGTCCTCCTGGATTTCGTCGATATCTTTTTGAATCTCATCAACATCTTTCTCCATTTCTTCGATATCTTCGGCAATTTCTTCAACATCTTCTGCGATATCGTCAATGTCAGCAGTGTTCTTGTTGACCGTCATCTGTATGAAGATCGCCAGGTATATTGCCTCAAGTGACACAATGGTTGTGAGGACAAGCAATACTCGATCTAGGGGTACACCAAGTAGGACAACAATAAAACAAAAGGCAAATATCACAGTATGAACCAAAAGGGAGTTGATAGAGCCGATCCAACGAGTCATTTTTTGTGACATCGCACCGATCTCTACAATTTTTGGTTTTTGTTTATTTTTTGTCATCGAGTTTGCATCGCTTATGCTTTAGTATACTATTACTAGAGAATTATCAATAATTATTAATCTGTGAATATATATGGAACCAAATATTAATCAATCAAATCTAGTCCAGACAAAACTGAGTCCAAAATTTTTCTTTCTTTCATTTGGAGTACTTGTAACTCTAATTACCGTAGTCACTTCATTTCTAAATCTTATTTTCGATACACTCAACAAGAAATTCCCAGACGCACTAAACGGTGTATATCAATACGGTTATGACACTTACCAATACGAAGGAATAAGAACAGCTATTGCTACTCTTATAATAATTTTCCCAGTATTTCTAGTGCTTTCCTATTATTGGAATAAAACTGCGAAAGGAGGATTGAGTCATATTAGCGAGGTTATCAGGAAATGGATGCTTTACCTAATTATCTTTCTGTCGGCGATAGTCGCAGTTGTTGACCTCGTCACTCTTGTCCAGTATTTTCTACGCGGGGAAATAACAACTAGATTTATAATGAAAGTCGTTACAACTCTTTTGACTATCGGAGTAGTTGGTAGTTACCATTTGCTTCTCTTGAGACAAAAGGAAAATCTAAAAATATGGATGCCAAAACTTTTTGCAGTAATCTCCTTGGTTATTGTCGTTGTCGGAGTCGGCTGGAGTTTTACTGTTATTGGTTCTCCTTCAACTCAGCGTGCATACGGGCTAGACAGTCGCCGTGTTAGTGATCTCCAAAATATCCAATCACAAGTAATAAGCTATTGGCAACAAAAAGAAAAATTGCCAACCAAGATAGAAGATCTTGTTGATCCGCTTTCATACAATAGTCTGCCAGTTGATCCTGAGTTTGAAAAAGGAACAACATATACTTATAAAATGAACGGCAAACTAACATTTGAACTTTGCGCTACATTTTCAGCTAAAATGCCAAAAGGCTGGACAGAGTATGTAAATGGTGGCGGAATCGTGCCAATGTATAGCGGTGCTGTCCGAGACGTATCTACTTCAGCTTCACCGGTAAGTTACCCATATCCAGGCGGAGGTGGCGGAGCCAATCAGTCCTGGGATCACGAGGCAGGACTTACTTGCTTCTCTAGGACAATTGACCCGGAAATATATAAGCCATATAACCCAACTTCAAATGTTATTCCGATGAAGGCGCAATAAAGATTTAATAAAGAAAAGCAAAAAACCCTCGAAATTTCGAGGGTTTTTTGCTATAATCGAACAACACTATGAAAAAGCCAACACAATACGACCACTCAAAAATTGAAAAGAAATGGCAGGGAATTTGGGATAAGAAAAAAACATACAAAACTCTTGCTTCAAAATCTGCTAAAGAAAAAAATTTGAAGCCTTTTTATGTGCTCGATATGTTCCCATATCCATCTGGTGTAGGTCTTCATGTTGGACACCCTCGAGGATATATTGGATCTGATGTTATTTCTCGTGCAAAGCGAATGCAAGGCTTCAATGTTCTTCATCCAATGGGCTATGATGCTTTTGGTTTACCGGCAGAACAATATGCTATTGAGCACAAGATTCATCCACGTAAGGCTGTGGAAGCAAATGTTAAAACATTTGAAAAACAACTTTCCATTATTGGTCTTTCATACGACTGGTCTCGTAAAATAAACACAACTGATCCTGAGTATTACAAATGGACACAATATATTTTTCTGGAACTCTACGACCACTGGTATGACACTAGCGTAAAAAAAGCTAGACCTATTGTCGAGCTTGTAAAGTTATTTGTAAAGGGTGGTAGTCAGGCGGCAAATATTTCATTTTCAAACAATACAGAAGTTTTCTCTGCAGTAGAATGGAATGATTTCGATGATCTCACAAAGCAAGATGTGCTCATGAAATATCGTTTGGCTTACATTGGCGAGGCTGAAGTTAATTGGTGTGAAAAACTTGGCACTGTTTTGGCAAATGATGAGATCGTTGATAGTGCAAACGGTCCAGTTTCAGAACGAGGTAACCATCCTGTTGAAAAAATACGCATTAAGCAGTGGTTTTTAAGAATTACTGCATATGCTGACAGGTTACTCGAAGGACTTGAAGGACTAAAATGGTCAGATCATCTTAAAGAAATCCAGAAAAATTGGATTGGCAGAAGTGATGGCTCCCTTATTTCCTTTGATGTTGCTGACAATGAAAATAAAATTGAAGTTTTTACAACGCGTGCGGATACTCTTTTTGGTGTGACATATGTTGTGCTTTCGCCTGAACACAATCTGGTAAAACTTTTTTTGCCTGAGACAAAAAACTCGAGTGAAGTTTCTCGGTATATCGAGATCGCTTCAAAAAAAACTTTTGCAGAAAGAACAGATATCTCAAAAAATAAATCCGGTGTTTTGTTAGACGGTATTTTTGCTATAAATCCAGCAAATAATGAAAAAGTTCAAGTCTGGGTAGCTGATTATGTTTTGAATGATTACGGAACCGGTGCCGTAATGGCTGTGCCTGCGCACGATGAGCGAGATCTAGAATTTGCAAAAAAATACGATTTAATAATCAGGGAAGTAATTTCAAATGGTGTCCTTATAAACTCAAGTAATTTTTCAGGAATGATTTGCACTGAGGCCAGTCTCGCAATAACAAAATTTGTAAAAGGAGAAATAACAACTAAATATAAAATGCGTGACGCTATCTTTGCACGACAGAGATATTGGGGAGAGCCGATTCCACTTTTTCGAGATAAAAATGGCATCATTCATCCTGTTAAAAAACTTCCGCTGACACTTCCGGATGTAAAATCATATGAACCTACTGGTCTTGCCGAAGGACCACTTGCAGGTGTTAAAGCTTGGACTGACAAAGGACTTGAGACAAATACTATGCCAGGTTGGGCTGGTTCTTCCTGGTATTTTCTTCGATATATGGATCCGAAAAACAAAAAAGGGATAGTCTCCGAAGAAGAATTGAAATATTGGAAGAATGTTGATATTTACGTTGGTGGCGCCGAACATGCGACTGGGCATTTGCTCTACTCGCGTTTTTGGAATAAATTTTTATTTGATATTGGCATAGCAGAAACGGACGAACCATTTCCAGAGCTCCACAACCAAGGAATGATTCTCGGTAGTGACAATCGGAAAATGTCGAAGCGATGGGGGAATGTTGTAAATCCTGACGATGTCATTCGGCTTTACGGAGCCGATTCCTTTCGTTTATTTGAAATGTTTATTGGCCCATTTTATTCTCAGCTTCCGTGGTCAACTGATGGTATTATCGGTTCACGTAGGTTTATTGAAAAAGTTTGGAAAATCGCTCAGCGAATAATTGAAAATCCCGCAAAACAAACTTCTCTGCCAGTGCTTAAAGCATTACACAAGACAATAAAAAAAGTAGATGAGGATATAATCGGTTTCAACTTTAATACAGCAGTTTCAGCGATGATGATTTTGGTAAATGAAATTGAAAAAGGCGAAAATATCACACCAAGTATTACTCCGTCAGATTTAAAAATATTATTACAAATTCTTTCACCTTTCGCACCACATATAACTGAGGAATTATGGTCAGAATTGGGCGAAAAGAAATCTATAAATCAATCTGTGTGGCCAATGCATGATCCAAAACTTATTATTGATGACACTGCTAATATCACTATTCAAATCAATGGCAAAACCCGTGGTATTATTGAGGTTGCAAGAGATTTTCCGCAGTCAGACACTGAGAATATGGCGAAACAACATGTTGATGTTGCAAGACATTTGGGGCAAAGAGAAATAATTAAAATCGTAAACGTACCCAATAGACTTATTAATTTTGTAGTTAAAGACTAAATGGTTTCAAGGATCCTAAGATTTTTTAAAAAGGAATCAAATCGCATTACTGAGGCGGCATTTCTAATTGGAACATTTGCCCTTATTTCGCAGTTCCTAGGACTTATACGAGATCGCTCACTGGCTCATGTTATTGGTCCGTCGACTACACTCGATATTTACTACGCTGCTTTTAGAGTTCCTGATATTATATTTGCTTCAATTTCGACTCTTGTTTCTATTACCGTACTTATTCCATTTTTTATAGACAAACTCGAGCACAAAGATAAAGAAAGTGCGCAATCTTTGCTAAATCAAATCTTCACAGTTTTTTCATATTGTATTGGTATTATTGCGATTTTAGCATTTATCTTGATGCCGGCTATCTCACACTATATAGCACCCGGTTTTACTTTAGAAGAAACTTCAAATTTGATTATTATGTCGAGAATAATGCTTCTGTCTCCGATTTTTCTCGGTCTTTCAAATTTGTTCAGCACTATTACTCAGCTTTATAAACGCTTTATTATTTATGCATTTGCGCCGATTGCATACAATTTTGGAATTATAGTCGGTATATTTGTTTTTATGCCAAAGTTCGGAATTGTTGGATTGGCTATTGGTGTGGCACTTGGAGCATTTCTGCACATGCTTTTACAAGTTCCAGTTTTGGCTTCACATGGTTTTTATCCACGCTTCACTCAAAAAATTGACTGGAAAGAAATGCGTAGAATTTTCATGCTCTCGCTACCTCGCACACTCGGTTTGTCGCTTTCATCGATTACTCTTTCGATTATTATTGCCATAGCGACAACTCTTGAAACTGGAGCAGTTTCTATTTTCAATTTCTCTTTCAATCTTCAGGCCGTACCTATTACCATAATCGGTTTGTCGTACTCGGTAGCAGTTTTCCCAATGCTGTCGATGGCTTTTGCAGAAGGCAATATTGATTTATTTAAAAAACAAATTATTTCCGTCGCTCGTCAAATAATATTTTGGTCACTTCCAGTAATGGCGCTGTTTGTTGTTCTTCGTGCTCAGATAGTGAGAGTGATTCTAGGTTCAGGAAGATTTACTTGGTCAGATACTCGTCTTACTGCTGCAGCACTGGCCTTGTTTACTATCTCCGTAGTCGCACAGAGTTTAATAGGCCTACTTGTTCGCGGGTATTATGCTGCTGGAAAAACCCGCAGACCGCTAGTTGTAAATTTAATTTTCACAGCGCTCGAAGTTTTATTAGCGCTTGGCTTCCTTTATTTATTTAGGCACTATGATATGTTCAGATATTTTACCGAAAGTCTACTTCGTGTTTCCGATGTTCCCGGAACTGAAATGTTGATGTTGCCACTTGGATATTCAATCGGAACAATTCTAAATTACTATGCTTTGTGGATATTATTCAAAAAAGATTTCTTAAAAAATGGAGAAGGCAAGCCACTTCGTAAAACCCTTTTCCAAAGTTTTTGTGCGGCCATAATAATGGGATTTATTGTCTACGGAGTATTGTCATTCACTGGAAATATGTTTGAAATCGACGGAACTCTCGAGCTTTTGGCGCAAGGCGCATTTTCTAGTATTATTGGAGTCATTGTTGGTGGGATAGTGCTGGCCTTGCTTGGCAGTGATGAACTCAAAGTAGTGCTTGGTTCGCTTCGAAAGAAAATTTGGAAGACTGAGACTATAGTCAGTGAAGGGGGAGAGATGCAATAAAAAACAGGCAAAAATAAGGTCAGTGTGGTAATATGGTGACACATGGACTTAGGCCACATCCGAAACTTCTCAATAATAGCTCATATCGACCACGGCAAATCTACTCTTGCTGATCGTATGCTTGAAGTCACGAAAACAATCGAGGCACGCAAAATGCGCGACCAGGTGCTCGATTCTATGGAGCTTGAAAAAGAGCGCGGTATCACTATCAAGATGACGCCTGTTTCTATGGACTATACAACCAAAAACCTACAGGGAAAAATGGAAAAGTTTAAGTTAAATCTTATTGATACTCCCGGGCACATTGATTTTTCTTATGAAGTTTCAAGAGCGATTCGCGCCGTTGAAGGTTCTATTTTACTTGTTGACTCTACACAAGGAGTGCAGGCTCAAACTCTTTCTGTTCTCCAAATGGCTCGCGATGCTGGCCTTGTTATCATTCCTGTACTTTCAAAAGTTGATTCACCACTTGCCCGTGTCGATGAAGTTCGGATTGAAGTCGCGACTCTTTTAAATGTTGAACCAGAGACTGTGATGCTCGTTTCGGGCAAGACAGGCGAAGGTGTTGCCGAATTACTTGCTGAAATAGTGCAACGCATACCGCCACCAAAAATCGAAACTATTGGTGAAAATAATCTGCGCGCACTTGTTTTTGATTTTCAATATTCAAATCACGCAGGCGTTATTGTTTTTGTCCGTATTCTTGATGGTGAGGTAAAAAGACACGACCAGCTTATGTTTGCGATTTCAAAAGAAAAATTTCAAGCACTTGAAGTCGGAATGTTTCATCCTGAAAAAATTGCGTCAGAAAATGTTGGTTCAGGTCAGATTGGCTATATTGTGACTGGTATTAAGCAACCGGGTATTGCTTCTGTTGGAGATACGGTGACACTTTCTAAAAATCCATTACCTGCCTATCCTGGATATATGCAACCAAAGCCAGTTGTCTGGGCTTCTATTTACCCTGAATCACAAGACGATTTTAACTTACTCAAGCTTGCGCTCGGACGTCTTCGCCTTTCTGATTCCGCTTTTTCTTTTGAAGAAGAAAGTTCAGGTGCGCTCGGCCGTGGATACCGCTGTGGTTTTCTTGGAATGCTTCACCTTGAAATAATTACAGAAAGACTTCGTCGTGAATTTAATCTTGAGCTTATAGTTACGATGCCTTCAATTACTTATAAAGTAAAACTAAAAGGCGGAAAAGATTTGATAGTATATTCACCGCACCTTTTTCCAGGCGATGGAGAGATAGTTTCTGTAGAAGAACCTTGGGTTGCGGTCACTCTAATTACTCCGATGAAATATCTGGGAAATATTATGCAATTGCTATACGAGCACGAAGCCGAAATAGGTGACACTCTAAACTTTGGTGAAGGACGCTCTCAGATCCATTTTACAATGCCACTACGAGAACTGATGCGAAACTTTTTTGATGAACTAAAAAGTCAGACTTCAGGGTATGCTTCGATTTCTTATGAAATAGGCGATTTCCGTCCGGCTGATGTTGTACGGCTCGATCTGCTTGTCGCAGATGAAATAGTCGCTGCCTTTACGCGTATTGTTTCGCGTCGTCGTGCACTAGAAGAAGCTGAAAATGCAGTTGAAAAATTGCATGCAATTTTGCCTCGCCAGCAGTTTGAAACAAAAATTCAAGGTTTTGCTTTGGGAAGGATTTTATCATCAAAAACAGTGAAGGCGTTTCGAAAAGATGTCCTGATGCATGGTTCAAAAGTTGTCGGAGGCGGAGATATTTCTCGAAAGAAGAAATTGCTTGAAAAGCAAAAGAAAGGTAAGGCTCGCCAAAAAGAGCGATTTACCGGTAAAGTAAATATTCCGCACGAAGTATTTTTGAAAATGATGCGAAGTGGAAAAGAGTAATAAAAATAAGAATAAAAATATGCCTCTCGGGGTCGGAAAAAATCTGGTGATTTTTTCCTAGGCTTCGGCCCGTCGGCCTGCAGAAACCCCTCGATGTATATTTTTATTCGTATTTTTATTACTCTCTAAATTTTAACAGCAAAAGCTATTCGTGTGTCAGAAATTCGGTATAGCTCGTAGTTATTTTTCTGAGCCATTACTTCTGCGACAGCGGACTCTACATCTGGTATTTGGACATCGTGCCAAATAATTAATTTCGGATTTGATTTTAAAGCTTGTTCGGTATCTATTTTTGTATATTCATAATTGTGTTTTCCGTCAATAAACCAAGCTTCAATAGGGTAGTATTTTGAAAAATTAAAGTTTATAGAATTTCCAAAAAGTTGAATGTATGGAAAATAGCAATTACGGCCAGTTTTTTTAGGATGACCATCTTCAGCTTCTGGATAGATAATATTCGGATCAGTGCCGACTGGAACATCTATCGAAAAAACTTGTTTATCAGCTGTTTCGCCTTTATAAATATTTTTTTTCAATCCCAATTTTTCAATTAATTTATTCGTATATTTATTTACATTCCACCAGTTTTTTTACGCCCATGGCATTGCAAATAACGTTTGTACCATTGCCAGAACTTGTGCCTATTTCAAGAATAGTATTTGGAGAATATTTTATAATAAGACAATGAATAGCCAAATAATCTTCCTTAAAACCAGGAAAATCATTTCTAATTATTGCCTTATTTGAATATTTAGGTAAATCTAAGTCGCTTAATTTTATTTCAATCATATTTTATTATACAGGGTTCTGTTACTTAAACATTCCTGGGGCAACGTACAGAAGCACCATCGAAATAATGATTAAAATACAGACTACCTTCCAAATAATACCTATTCTTTTTTTGCTTTTTTGGCTAAACATAAAATGTGTGGATAGCAGGGATTATGGTTGCTATACTTACGAGAGTATACCAAATCAGTTCGCAATGTAAAACATGCAAAAAAAACACAGCAAAATGAAAAAGCAATCCCTCTTATATACTCCAGTAGGTATAGGATTGTTAGCTATTGTTTTGATTTATATGGTATACACAACCTACGGAGTTTACTCAAAATGGAGTGAGTCCCACTCCAAGCTTGTTGAGACAAGAGACGCATATACAGCTACTGTTGCGCGCCACGACGCTATTTCAGATGATTTACGCGAACTGTCTACCCCAAGAGGCAAAGAGGAGATTATAAGGGAAAAATTTCAGGTTGTTAAAGAAGGGGAAGGCGTCATTGTTTTACCAGCCAGCCCCGCATTAGAAGAGTCTATGGAGGCGGTGAAAATGAAGGAAAAAAAGAGTTTTTGGCAGACATTAATTGGGATTTTTTCAAAAAAATAATACATTAAATGTGACCTGCGAAAGTAGACAGTTGGTCGTACTTTTGATAGTCTATTATGTATGCGGGATTAGTTTAGTGGTAGAACTACAGTTTTCCAAACTGTTGGCAGGCGTTCGATTCGCCTATCCCGCACCATGTGAGATTTTTGTCTCTTCTAGACCATCAAATGGTGGATTTAACTTGTATTTACATACCTCTTTTGACAAAACAGTAAAGTTCGAGAAGATCTTTGAAACTATCGAATTTAGCTCGGTAGTTGATTGAACTTTTTTCAACCTATCTGGAAGAGAATTCATAACTTCAGTGAACTCTTTGAATGACAGGGGTGCCTTGCTAACATTTTCTTTTTTAGACAAAAGCTCGGCTATGAGCGCTTGAGTTTTGAAGATTTCTTGTTCAAGTCGAGTAAATTCTTCTTTTCTAATAGTAAGCACGGCAAGATCATCCTCCTTGGCGATATTGAGCTTAGTTTTTGCCATGTCCTCGGAGTCCATACCAAGCTTTCTTTTGGCGCTATTTATCTGAGAGTTTAGATCTGACAGTCCTTGAGTTTGCAACCTGACGATCTCTTGTTTATAGCTTGAATACGCCTTTTGAGAAGTAAATGGCTTTTTAGCTAGGAATTCAAAGGCAAATTGTTCAATGATTTTTCCTCTAGTGCTTTTGCCGTATCTTTCGCATGTTGGGGTGGTGCATTTAAAGTTGTAGTAATGCTTTGTTTTACCTTTGTTTATATTCGCTTGTGTTAATACATTGCACGAAGCACAAAATACTTTTCCATCCATAAAATCAGCGACTTTATCTGTTGGATTTTTTCTACTTCTCTTACCTTTAAACGCCTGATCGTAATTGTCGTATTTATTTATAGACAAAAACTCTGGAACTGTAATAATCGGCATAAATTCATGTAGCTCAATCAGATTTACGACATTATCGCCATATTTTAATATGCCAGTATAGACAGGGTCTTTAAAAATCTTGTTGAGTGTTTGTTCGCTAAATTTTGTGCTTACTACTTTACCTTTCATGGAGTTCTTCCTTGTATAGCCAGAGCTATTGAGAAAGTGAGCAATATTTTTGAGGGTGTCGCCACGGAGTCGCATTTGAAAAGCTTCTTTCATAAGAGTGAAATTGTTACCATCGGGTTGGAGTCGTTGGAGGTTATCTTTTTGATAGCCATGCTTTGATTTGTTGATATAGTAACCTGCTTCGATACTAGCAGTATTACCTCGCTTTACATCAATACTGAGTTGATCTGAATACTGTTTTGCCATGACAAAGACAATACCGAGAAGCATTTTGCCTGAAGCATCATTGATAAAAGTATGGCTAGCAAACTTTAGATCTCTGATGATGTGTTTATCAAGTAGGTCAATTATTTCGCCTGACTCGCGCATATTTCTTGAAAGACGATTGGGGTGCCAAGAGATGATGCCATCGAGTTCGCCAGCGATAATCCTATCTAAGAGCTTGCGAAATTTAGGTCGTATAGAAGCTTCTTTGGCTGACTCTTTCTCTTCGATAATATCTTCTTTTAGCACAATAACCTTATTATCATTTGCTACCTTGAGACATTCAGAGAGTTGATCTTCGATTGAGCGGACTTGTTTTTCAGGGTCATCGGTGGATTTGCGGAGGTATATGGCATATCGAAGATTTTCTATAACAACAGCTTTGTTCTCAATGGTTTTCTGGAGTATTTCAAGAAGTTCATTTGGTGTTGTTATATTATCTAGTTGACTCATATATACATACTAACGCTTTTTGAAGTGTATTGAAATGATAGGGTCGTAATAAAAAATCCTCCTTATTTAAGGGAGGATTTTAGTAATGAGTTAATGAATTTTTACTTGAACAATGTTTCTTCTAAAAAATCCATAAATTCTTGTGCTTTTGAATGTTTGGCTGAATACTTAATTTCGTGGCCATTTTCATCAAGAACGAATTTATTGTTTTTAATTGAAACTTTTGTTTGGTGTAATCCAACAAAATCATAACCAAGTGCTGTGGCTACAGTAAGAGGGTCGTGCATAGATGTCCCATGTTTAAACTCTCTTTTCTGAAACCATAAGTCACAGTGGTCACAAAGTAGTTTGTGTATAGTTAAAGTTGATTTTTTCAACTTTTTATATAACGAACTATCTTGTGTAACTTCGTATAAAGGATTGTGTGTTGTCTGAGCCATTATCAATGTGATGTCTAAGTCAGCATTGATTACTTTTTCAGCAGAAACTGGATCAATTTTTACATTATATTCAATCCAATTTTCGTAGCGTTCATAGTTGAGTGAACCGCCCATTAAAAAGATCTTCATCTTCTTTGCTTCGGCAGGATAATCATCAATAAATTTAGCTAAGTTAGTAAAGCCACCGATACCAATATAAATTGTTTTATCAAAAAAATTTATAGTTGATGCCATCTGCTTTTTGTAATCTCCTAAATCATCAGGATAGTAATATTTATCAGTAAGTAAAGTCCCTACTGTAAACTTTTCTAAACCGAGAGAGTTACCTTTTGCCACACTTTGAAATGGGCTATTTGTCTCTCTTAGGATTTTACCTAAAAATTGCAATCTATTTGATTGATACTCATTTGCTGTAATAATTAAACTAAGATCGTCACCAACAAGTTTTTGTAAGAACAAAAGGGCAAATAGATCATCTGGATCATACCCTATATCTGTGTCTAAAATGATTTTTGATTTTGTATACATATGGATTATTATTAGAGTTAAAGGACTTTTTCTTTAATTTTAAAATAGCACGAAACATTGACAAAGTCAAGTAAAACTGCGCGAATCCTAACCTGAAACGCAACACCCCTGTGGTACTGTAGCCGTATACCA
>CAYHBR010000008.1:0-34955 GCA_964354985.1 uncultured Candidatus Saccharibacteria bacterium
GCTCACAATTATCCTGAAAATTTATGCATAAAAAATAGCTTCATATTTACTTCATATTCAAACAGCTACAATGCTTTTTGGGAAATTGAAAATTATAACGAATTATTTTAAAGATAAATAGAAAATTTCTAAAGAATTTCAAAAAATAATGCAAAATATAAAAAACAAAGCCATATCAGTGTTAGCATTGGCGATTGCCGTCGGAGCAGTTGTTTATACAAGTGCGTCTACTAATATTCCCGATGAACAACCAGTTGTGATAACAGAGGAGCCTGTAATCACAAAAAACGAGACAACTACTGCGAGCAACAATCCAATTGCTTTTGTAACTCCACAACCAAAGCCTATTGTTGCTCCAAAAGTCACGCCAATTCCTACACCGACACCTACTCCAACCCCAACACCAGTACCAACCCCAGTACCAACACCAACTCCTGTTCCGACTCCGACTCCGACACCAATACCTACCCCAACCACAAAATACGCAAACGGTTCGTATTCATCATCCGCAAACTACTCTGTTCCAGACGGCGCTGAAGTTATAAATGTAAGCCTTACTATCGCAAACGACATTGTTACAAGCGTCTCTTCCAATGTCCCAAATGCGAGTGGTGATTCACGAAAATACATCAACAGATTTATGTCTGGTTACCAAGCACTTGTTGTTGGGAAAAGCATTGATCAGATCAATCTCAATCGCGTATCCGGTGCGTCACTTACTACTCGCGGATTTAATTCAGCGATAAGCAAAATAAGAAGTCAGGCTGTTATCTAACATGAAAACTATCTTTTCTTTCGAGGCTATCGGAACTCATTGGGAAATCGAAATTCAAGATGAGACCAGGAACTTCGGCGAACTCGAAAAAAAAGTAAAAGACCGAATTGGAATCTTCGATAAAAATTATTCGAGATTTAGGGAAGACTCACTTGTTTTTGAAATGAGTCGCAATGTCGGTACTTACACTTTGCCTGACGATGCAAAACCGATGCTTGATTTGTACGAAAAACTCTACAAAATAACTGACGGTGCCTTTACTCCGCTGATAGGTGATACGCTTGTCTCGGCTGGTTACGATGCGTCTTATTCTCTTGTAACAGGTGAAATGAAAAAGACAAAGTCGTGGGAAGAATCGCTCGTCTATAGTTTCCCAAATATGACGATACTAAAACCAACAATGCTCGATTTTGGTGGGCTTGGCAAAGGTTACTTGATTGATATTGTTTCAGAAATTCTCAAAAATGAGGGGATCGGATCTTTTACAGTAGATGCTGGCGGTGATATTTATACTTTTGGCAACGAACTTATCGTTGGTCTCGAGCATCCAGAAAATAATAAACAGGTTATTGGCACAATTAAAATAAATAACGAAAGCATTTGCGGTTCCGCGGGCAGTCGTCGTGCATGGGGAGATTTTCATCACATAATAAATCCACACACACTCGCTTCACCCAAACATATTCTGGGTTCGTGGGCGACTGCGCAGAGTACTCTTTTGGCTGATGCGATGGCAACCTGCTTATTTTTAACAGACAGTGATACACTTAAAAAGAATTTTGATTTTGAATTCCTCACGGTAAGCGAAAGTTACCGTATTAATAAATCAGAAAACTTTAAAGCCGAGATTTTTACCGAATGATATATTTTTTACAAACATGCCTGCAAATACAAATACTTATAATAGATAAAATAATATGAAATACATAGACAAATTATTAAATACTCTCACAATGTACCGCGTCGTACTTTACGGACTGATGCTTATTGCTGTTGTTGCCATCGAGCTCGGTTTCGCCGGCTCACTGGCATTTTCAGGACTTTCTCTTATTGCTTCACTCGCAATTATTTTACTTGCATCGTGGTCTTCCAATAAATTATTCGCGCGACTTTTTCATGCTCCAGCAAATGTCGAATCGGTTTACATTACAGCATTTATACTTTTCTTTTTGCTCGAACCTCTCATAACGGTAAATGGGGTAATTATTTTAATTTCCGCAAGTCTGATAGCGACACTTTCTAAATACATTTTTGCGATAGGCAAAAAACATATTTTTAATCCAATCGTAATAACTGCCGTAATTTTAGCCCTAGCAGGAAACGGCTCAGTCATCTGGTGGGTTGCAACACCTGTTCTCAGTGGGCTTACACTTGTAGTCGGCCTTTTGATAGTCAGGAAAATCCGCAGGTTCCCGATGTTTTTAGCTTTTATTTTGACAAGTATTTTTGCGCTGACTATCACTTATGTTATTCCGTACGATGTAAATCCTCTGACTTTTTTAAATGAACTTTTTTTGTCGTGGCCTATTGTTTTCTTTGCGACAATAATGTTTACCGAACCGCTGACTACTCCGCCGACCAAGTCAACACAGATAGTTTATGCAATTGTTGTCGGAATGTTTTTTGCATCGAGATTTCACATAGGGCCACTTAGTTCAACTCCGCAACTCGCATTACTTATCGGAAATATATATTCATATTTGGTTAGTTCAAAACAAAAACTAATTCTTCGCTTGAAAACAGAAACAAGAATTTCAGAAAACAATTACGACTTTGCTTTTGAAGCCAATCAAAAGTTGAAATTTATTCCCGGGCAATATCTCGAATGGACACTTGCGCACAAAGAACCCGATGGTCGCGGAAACAGACGCTATTTTACGGTTGCTTCTTCGCCGACCGAAGATTTGATTCACCTCGGTGTGCGAATAGATCCCAAAGATAGTAGTAGTTTCAAAAAGGCTTTGCTTTCAATGGAAGTTGGCGACGAGATGGTGGCCTCACATCTTTCGGGAGAATTCACGATGCCGAAAAATCCTGCAAAGAAATTGGTTTTCATCGCTGGCGGGATAGGTATTACACCTTTCCGAAGTATGATCAAATACCTTATTGATGTTGGAGAGAAAAGAGATGTGACTCTTTTTTATTGCGCCAACAGCGACGCCGATTTCTCTTACCATGAATTATTTGAAGAAGCTCGCACAAAGATAGGACTCCAAATTATTTTTATACCATCAGCACCGAGCGAAACATGGCAAGGTTTGTCTGGTCGCATTACACCCGAAATTATTGTTGAAATCGTGCCTGATTTCTACGAGAGATATTTTATGCTTTCTGGTCCAAATGCGATGGTGGAAAACTATAAAAAGCTGCTACATACAATGGGAGTAAAAAAAAGTAATATCAAAACTGACTATTTTCCGGGGTTTTAGTGTGTTCTAGTGAGTTCTAGCTTTTTATTAGTTCGCGCGACTTGGTTGCCAAAAGCTCCAGAGAAAGCTATAAATAAGGCTGTGACTAGTCTTGGGCGATTAGTTTAGTGGTAGAACGAAGGTCTCCAAAACCTTTGGTGGGGGTTCGATTCCTCCATCGCCCGCCTTATATATATTTACTTTCCATCTATTTCCCGAAGCTTAGATGCCTCTGCAATTGCACTAGCAACACCACCTGGATTCTTAAATATCTCACTATTTGGAACATGTATAGTGTCATATCCATTGTTGCTAGAGTAATGAGAGCGTTTTAAATCTTGAGCGATTTGAGTAGCATCCGTAAGGTGTTGATCTCCATCAACTTCAATATTTAGTTTTGCGCTTGGAATAGTTAAATCAATTCTTTTGTGACCATCATCAACTTCTGTTAATACTCGCACTCCAAGTTTCTGTAGCATTTTCCGTAAAATTTTTGCGTACTTCGTTGGTTTGTTGAGCATAATAATTATATTACCGTAGCTGTAGCTAGTTGACAATTGGTTGACAATTAAAAAGCCTTAGTTTACAATAGTGTTTACATATGATAACCACCGAAAAAATCCTAGAAGAAGTTGAAAAGAAAGGATCTGTGAAGACTTCTGATTTCATAAGACATTTTGGTGTTTCTAGGCAATATGTGTCTAAATTACTTTCAAAGTTGGTTGATGAAAAAAAACTCATAAAAATAGGATCTACAAGATCAGCATTCTATACGACCGAGATATATATTCAAAAGAACCCAAAGATTGCTCCGACTTCATATTCAAAAACTTTTATAAATAAAAATCTGGAAGAACACAAAATATTTAATACGTTGAATCAAAATTTCTTACCACTTTCTAGTCTCTCAGAAAATATTAAGAGTATTTTTGAGTACGCTTTTTCGGAAATGTTAAATAACGCTATAGAGCATTCAACTTCAAAAAAAATACGAGTATTTGTAACATTAAATAAAGATAATCTTACTTTTAGTATTGACGACTTTGGTGTTGGGGTTTTCAGAAACATAATGAAGGAAAGGAGCCTTAAGTCAGAAATTGAAGCTATCCAGGATTTGTTAAAAGGGAAAACAACTACAGCTCCAAAATTACACTCTGGTGAGGGGATTTTTTTCACATCAAAAATTGGTGATGAATTTATTCTTGATAGCTATGGGTACCAATTTATTTCAAATAATATAATTAAAGATATTTTTGTAAAAAAGGTTAAAGGGCAAAAACAGGGAACAAAGGTTACTTTCCGTATAAATATTCGTGATGTGCATCACCTCAATGATATTTTTAAGAAATATACGAATACTGGAGACGGTAGTGATTATGGCTTCGATAAGACTGAAATACGAGTGCGTTTATATATAATTGGTGGTGTTCATATTTCGAGGTCCCAAGCAAGACGCGTTCTTTCAGGTTTAGATAAATTTAAGGTTATAGTTATGGATTATGAAAAGGTTCCTACTGTTGGGCAAGCATTTGCTGATGAAATTTACCGTGTTTTCAAAAATAAAAAACCCAATATTATGATTCAAGATATAAACATGAATGAAGCAGTAAAGTTTATGGTCGAAAGAGCAAAGAATGAAGCAAAAATAGAAAAATAATATTAACAAACACAACGTTGATGTATTTTTTTTGCTATAATAAAAGCATGCAAAAAATAGCTACACGAGTGTTCATATGTGCGTCAATCGCTTTTGGTGTTATCGGGATTGTGTTAATCCTAGTCGGAGGACCAGATGGCAACAATCCCACAATTTGGAACCAGAGGTTGCATCAGCTTCTACTGATAACTGTTTGCGTCATTCTGCCTTCATTTGCATTGAGTATTGCTGGTAGATTCTTGAATGGGAAATCTTAGCTCTGATTCAAGATTGCAATCAGAGCATCATCTCAGGTATAAAGCACCTTGATTCCCTTTTTGTATTACATCACTGTATTATGAATTTATATTCTAAAAAATATAGCCAAAATGTAGCTAAGGCTACTGGTTATGCAGGTTTTCGTAACCGAAGACGACTTTCACTTCTTAATAAACTTATTCCAATAAATAAAGATGACAATGTTCTTGAGATAGGTCCAAATAATTGTTTATTAATAGATTCATTTAAGAACAAAGCTAAATCAGTTACAGGACTGCGTTTTCTGCGAACGGAATACCTTTCAAGAAAACGGGAGCATCACTCAATGTTAAGTGTCAAATAACCAAAGCCACCATTTCCATTAGTAGAAGTTCAAACCTTTAAATAATCATATTGACAGTGTACGCACAGTGTATATACTAGAATTATGACCACATTAAATATAAGAATCGAAGAAAAAATAAAGAATAAAGCAAATAAGACCCTATCTTCACTTGGTTTGGATATGTCTACTGCCGTAAAGATGTTTTTGAATCAGGTTATCACTGAAAATGGCCTGCCTTTTACTCCTACAAAAAATATGACTGTTATTAAAAACCGTTGGGATAAACAGACTGCTCATGCCTTAAAATATGGCAAAGTTTACAAGACTGGCAAGGATGTTTTAGCCGATTTAATATAATCCACAATGTATTCCGTTCGACATCTAAAGGGTAGGTGATTATCTTATCACCATAATACTTCTTCGAACATTATCCCAAGTTCAGAGTAATATTTCTAACCATATATTTCAATGGTTATTTTTCCTACCTTAGTAGAAGTTCGAACCTATTGACTTAACGAGTAATTGGAAGTATTGTGAAGAAAAATTGTCTAACTATTAAAACCGAATATTATGAAATTGTACGAAAATGAAAGTGCCCGTAGCCTGATGTATCAAAATCTTGAAAAGCTTATGAAAGAAGCTCAAGATCATATCTGGGAGAAAGACGAGAAATCCAAGCAGTATTACAATTCAATGACTCACCATCATCTTGATGAAGAAGCATGGGAATTATTATTTCCATTAGAAAAAGAAAAATGGCCGAAAAGATTTCAAGACATGGAACGTCATTATGATTCCAATATGACATGGCCAGGTTATTCAACCTATTGCTATATGATGGATGTTCTCGCTCCGCCACTCATACCTCATATACTACTTCATTTTGGGTATGCAATTGTTGATGGTAAGTTAGTACGCTCTACCTTCTTTGTTGTCCAACAAATGATGAGCTACCAGGAATGGCCACAGGGTATGGTAATTGATCCACTTGCAATTATGAACAACATCCAGCCAGCATTTTATGTGGGTTGTAGTGTTCCGAAAGAAGATATTGAAAACTGGATGATTCACAGAAAAAACCCTCTTGAAATGTACCTGGGAAGGAAAAGTAATAAAGAGCATGAGGAACGTTTATATGATACCTATATAGAGTCATACAGGCTTCAGATGCTTTACGAACCAGGATGGTTTCCTGAACAATTAATAGTCTTTGCAAAAAAGGAAAACCTTTATATCCCTCCACAAGAAAGGAAAGTTGATATAGATGACTAGGATGATTGGGCAGAAAGAGTTGCCCATAGTATAATGGCTTAGTCACTTAGACAAAGATAAAAAAGTAAAATTCATTAAAAATGAGTTTCTTGTGAAAGCAAGGAACTTTTTTATTACTCCAAACTCATCCGAACCCTTACAGGACTGCGTTCTCTGCGAAAGGAATACCGTTCAAGAAAACAGGAGCATCATCCCAAGTTCGGAGTCAAATAGACAAATAAACACGGTATGATATTGTACGAACAATATAGTTATTTTACATCGTATTTGATTGGTTTTCAGAGAAGCTTCTGGCTTTTGTGATAACCAATTAAATATAGAGAAAATGGAAGCAAAAGAAATAAACCTAGAAGACTTTAAAGATATTCTAGTGAAATATCGCACAGCCAATAAGGCGCGAGAAAAAGGTTTTTATTGTATTACGCCGCACAGGTTTTTAAACGAAAAACAAATAATAGGCGGATGGATAGGTAATAACACTCCTGAACCTAAAAAAGAAGAGATCGAAGCTTATGTATCAAATCCGGAAGAGTTATTAATCGCTTCAACGCCAGGTGTGTTACATGAGTGGCTAAAGAGATGTCATAATATTTCGGTGCATACAGAAGTTAATTTAGGTGTTTCTAGAACCAGTCTTATTTATTCAGCCTTCTTGTTTGTTGATAAAAAACATCGTATCGATTTTACAAACGCGTCTGCGGAAGAATCAGAAGCCTTTGAAGATGGGCTGTACGAAGCTTTATGTAGAATACCTTCTTAAAATCCTTTCAATAAGATTTTACAATCGAGTGTTGGTGATATCGAGCGTCATATGAAATTTCATGGTATTAAATTCACACAAGAACATAAGAAGGAATTTTTACAATATCATTCTGAGTGCAATGGATGTAAATGTTGGTTTAAAAACAGTGAGTTTAGCAGTTTTTCACTTGGCTGTGTTTTATGTAAGAATTGTGACAAGTAGCCTTAGGACCGCAAAACGCGGTTCTTTTTATTTTTTAAGCTCGTTCGAACCCTTACAGGACTGCGTTTTCTTGAACGGAATACCGTTCAAGAAAACGGGAGCATCATCCCAAGTTTGGAACCAAATATTGACTTTTCGGTAGTTTTAGAATAATATTTATATATCACTACGAAAGAGACCCTTCTGCAGATACGTCTGCAGCGGGGGCTTTTTCTTTTAGGACTATCTCGAAAATTTATGATAGTGCTCGTTTAGAAAAGTAATTTCAGTATTCTTATTTTTGAGTAAAATCGAGCATTTCTTTTCGTCTGGGGAAATAACAAGACTAATTGCCTTATTGGTTAAGAGAAATTCAACCAAACAACCAAAGTCACCATCTCCAGTAATCAGTATGCACGAGGTAAATGATTTAGTATAAAAATCTGAAACAGTTTTTAGTACTAACTCTGCATCACAATTACCTTTAATAGTGCCACCAACTGAAACTGTTTGCTTGAAGATTAATATGAAACCTGATTCTTGGAGGTATTGATAGAATGCTGATCGACTTGGTACAAGTCCAATAAAGAGATATATATTTGTCGCATGATACTTTTGACGGAGCCAGCCCCCGAGCTTTTTATAATCAATTTCAAATCCCAACTCTTTGGCAGAGCGGTACAGATTATTTCCATCAATGTATATATTGATCTTATCCATGTTTCAACATTGTATCATGTTACAATTTTATTTCACCCACAAAATTTCCTTGTTTCTCTTCCACCAAGTCCTCTGCCTTTTGGCATATTGCCAGATTGCGAGTTCTAGTTTTTCGAGCATTTCGTTGTAGGCAATTTTTTTCAAAGTCGAGCCAGAAAATTTCTTTTGCAAAAACTCTGCACAAAAACGATATTCGAGACCGAGTTCCTCGAGTCTTTGCCAAGACACACCTTTTTTGTGTAGGTGGGCAACTTCTCCTAGCATTCCCATCTCAATTCTTTTTATTAATCTTTGATGAATATTTGAACGGAGTTGTGCATCGTCAGTGTCGAGACCAATATATAGAGTTTTGTATTTTGATGCGTATGTGATTTTGGGTACTTTACCGAGAGCGGTCGCAATTTCAATAGCTCTAACAAGGCGCACGGGATTTTGGGCATCAATATTTTTTGCTCGCTTCGTATCTAGCTTTTTGAGTATTAAAAAAAGTTCTGCCGCAGTTTTTTTAAAAAGTTTTTTACGAAGCGCAGTATTTGGCGGAACTTCCGGAAGCGACAAACCTGACAAAAGAGTATCGACATACAAACCAGTGCCACCACAAATGATCGGAATTTTGCCTCGCTCAATTATTTCTTCAATTTTTATTTCCGCAAGTTTTACAAAATCAGAAACTGAAAATACTTCCTTTGGATCAGCGACATCTATTAAGTAGTGGGGAACACCGCGCATTTCGCGCTTGGTGACTTTGCCCGATCCAATGTCTAGTCCACAATACACCTGACGCGAATCTGCCGAAATAATCTCGCCACCAAAACGCTTGGCAAGCGCAATAGCAAAATCAGTTTTACCAATAGCTGTCGGGCCTATGACCGCTATGCAAAAAGGCTCGCTTTCTGCCCCTTTTTTTTTAATTTTATTTGATGAATAATTCATATCACAATTCTACTATTAGAAAATGAAACCATACTATGCTTGGAATAAAAAGAAAATTAAAATAGACAAAAATAATAACATTAATCACCCTAGAGAAAAAGAAATTTGGTGGTGTAGTGTGGGGTTTAATATTGGCAGTGAAGTATATGGAAAAGGCGAAGATTATTCCAGGCCAGTATTAGTGATAAATGCTGAAGGAAGTGAAAATTTTATTGGTATTCCAATTACTTCAAAAATTAAAAACAAAAAATATTCTTGTGTTATAAAAACATCTGATGAAGTATTGCATACAGCACTAATTTATCAAATAAGAAGTTTTGATAAAAAAAGATTGATAAAACGCAAATATATTTTGGCAGATGAGGAATATTTTAGAGTAGGAAAATATTTTAAGAAGCTCTATAAAATATAATAGCCCCATAAGGGCTATCGGCTCTTTCGAGCAAGAGAGGCAACCTCTCAATATTTGTATTATATATATCTGCAAAAAAAATGCAATATTTAGTGCTAAGTATTTTTTTGTGCCCAGGAGAAGACTCGAACTTCCATGAGATTGCTCCCTCTACGACCTGAACGTAGTGCGTCTACCAATTTCGCCACCTGGGCATGTCTTTTTCTTCTTTTTATTTTCTGCTTTGTGCCGGAGGGGAGACTCGAACTCCCAAGTCTTACGACGATCGATTTTGAGTCGATTGCGGTTACCAATTTCGCCACTCCGGCCAATCCATCATTACCTTTGATGTTGCTTGCATACTACCAGTTTTTAGGTTTTTTTTCTAGCTTTTGTTTTTTTCAAAGACTTTTGCTCAGCAGTAAAATTGTATATAATAATCTCATGACAAATCAGTCCAGTTCAGTTTTCTTTATCGAAGTCGATAAAATATTGCCAAATCCATACCAACCTCGTCGCGAATTCGAGGAAGCGCCACTTCGTGACCTTGCCGATTCTATCCGCCAATACGGACTCCTCCAACCCCTCACGGTTTCTCGTAGTGAAAAGGAAAATGAAAATGGTGGTCTAGTAACCATTTATGAACTCATCGCCGGAGAACGTCGTTTACGCGCCTCAAAACTCGCTGGCATCAGGGAAGTCCCATGCCTTATCCGCGTCGGTGACACAGCGATGACCAAACTCGAGCTCGCTATTATTGAAAATGTTCAACGCGAAGATCTAAATGCTGTCGAACGCGCGCGGGCTTTCCAGCGTCTTTCAGATGAATTTAAATTTAATTTTGTACAGATAGGCAAAAAAGTCGGCAAGAGTCGCGAGTATGTTTCAAATACTGTGCGCATACTTATGTTGCCCCAAGAAATGCTCAACGCACTTTCAGAAGGCAAAATTTCTGAAGGTCACACTAGGCCGCTTATGATGCTCAACGATCGCCCAGAGGAGCAACTTGTTTTGTTTAAGGAAATAGTTATCAAGCGTATTTCTGTTCGTGAAGCTGAAAGAATAGCTCGTCGTATTGCGGTGGAGAAGTCTCGCAAAAAAGAACTTTTGCCTGATCCGGAAATAATGGAAATGGAAGAACAACTTCAAGATGCATTCGGCACTCGCGTTCATATAGAAAAAAAAGAAGTCGGCGGAAAAATAATGATTGATTTTTTCTCACCAAAAGATCTGCATAATATTTTAGATATGATAAAAAATGGACGCCCCTCAAATCTTGAACAAAATCCAAATGCTATGCTTGACCGTTTTGTTTCTGCAAATCCTGACTCGGTTGCTATTGTCGGCCAAACACCACCAGCCGACGAACTCTTTGAGCCAATGGACGACCGCTCCCCAGACGAAATACGCCAAGCCGAAGAAGAAAAAGAATCCGAGCTCTACAGCCTGAAAGATTTCTCAATCTAGTTTAATAGTCTATAAAAAAAATGAAATAGCAAAATTTGCTTCGCGAGGGTGTCTCGGAGCGCGACGGCGCGAGAGGCAGGGGTTTTCGTAGCAACGAAAAACCCCGACCCGAGAGAAGCGAATTTTGCTATTTCATTTTTTATTTAGTCGTCTTAAATCTATTCCAAATATACTTATTGAGAAGCGAATGATCATCCACATAAGTTTTTATATGTTTCCTCGCAAGAGTTGTCTTTGCAAAATCAAGCCACTTTGAACTAGGATGTGCGTCATTCTTTGTAATAATTTCTACGATGTCATTTATTTTAAGTTTTGTCGAAAGTGGAACCATTTTTCCATTTACCATTGCACCCGAAACATGATTGCCGATATCCGAATGAATAGAGTATGCAAAATCAACAGGACAAGCTTCTTCCGGAAGATCGATAACATCGCCTTTCGGAGTGAAAACGAAAATCCGATCTTTAAAGAAATCCATTTTAAGATTTTTAAGAAATGCACCAGATTCGTGAACAGCACGAGCAAGTTCTCGAAATTCTTCCACCCAAGCATATTTAACCGAATTCCTCGGAGCTTTTCCGTCGTCACTAGTTTCTTTATACGCAAAATGAGAAGCGATACCGTATTCGGCGATACCGTGCATTTCCGGTGTGCGGATTTGGATTTCAACAATACCACCATCGCCTGTAAAAATAGTGGTGTGTATGGATTGATATCCATTTAGTTTTGGTGAAGCGATGTAGTCTTTTATTCGATCCGGCAATGGCTTCCAAAACATATGAACAATACCGAGTGTTCGATAACAATCCTCGATGTTTGGAACAATAACGCGGAGCGCCATAATGTCGTAGATTTTATCCGGATCGTTTTTATACTTTTGCAGTTTTTTCCAAAGTGAATATCGGTGCTTGATTCGGTGGCTCAATTTTACAGTTTTCACGCCTTGTCTTTCCAATTCTCGAGCAAGGGAAGATTGAACTCCAGCAATATTTTGCTCCGAGACTTCCTTTTTCTCATTCATAAATTTTTCTATCTCAGTGTATTCTTTTGGAAAGGCAAATGGAAAAGCCGCATCTTCTATTTCACCTTTCAATTTTCCAATACCGAGACGATGGGCGAGTGGCGCGTATATTTCGATAGACTCGAGCGCGATTCGGCGTTGTTTTTCGGGTTTAACATATTGAAGAGTTTGCAAGTTGTGAAGCCTATCGGCAAGTTTAATCATAAGCACTCGAAAATCAGCCGCCATTGCAACAAAGAATTTGCGGAGAGATTCGGCGTGTCTTTCTCGCTCGTGGTATTTTACTTTTCCGAGTTTTGTAACACCTTCGACAAGTGAAAAAATATCGTCGCCAAATTCTTTTTTTATTTCTTCTTCGGTCGCTTTTCCGTCTTCGATAGTGTCATGAAGTAGTCCCGCTGAAATAGTTGTGGCATCCATTCCGTATCTGGCTAGGTTTTGCGCAGTCGCTATAACGTGAATAAAATACGGCTCACCGGAAGCTCGTAGTTGACCTTCGTGCGCGAGTCTCGAAAAATCATAGGCCTTGTTTATCAGGGCGATGTCTTCCTCTGTCGGGGTATAGGCTTCGATTTGGCTGATTATATCTTCTGGGCTTTCAATAACTTCCATCCGAACATTATGGCACACTCCACTTTAGGTCGCCGTATTGACAAAAAGCTTATTTTATGTAAAATACAAACAAATCTAAATCGTAAAAAATGAAAAATAAAAAGCATCTTTGGATCACTGCGATGCTAGTTATATCGCAAATCCTGCTTGCCTTTACACATGTAAATGGTCAAGTGTCGGAAATACCAAACAACTCGTTTGGATACTCTATAGGGTCTGACATGGCCTTTTACAGTCCAAAGACTGATAAGCAGACCTTGAACTGGAAGTTGTCCTTAAATCGGTTTCTTGGCTCAAAAAATGAGCGCGGAGGAACTTTTTACTTCGGGCTAGAATACGATACCAAGCTCCGGTTTAAGTTTTCCGACAGTACTGGCACGAGAATTGTTACAACACCAACTGGCGATTTTGCCTTTGGTTTCGCAATTCAAAACTCCTTGTCGACCCAGTATTCTGGTTCAACTGTAAAGTTTACAGCAGGTGTACCAATTACAAACGACAAGGAAATGAAATTCCACTTTGGCACAGTGCTGAGGTTGAATGTAAATTTGTTTATTCTAGATAATTTATTTAGCGAACCGAATATTTTCGGTTTGTATCTGGAAGTTGGTGCTGACGGCCTCGTTTACGATTTGCCGGATAGTCCAGCAAAGACATTGTTATCACCAAAATTTGGCCTAGGAATAAACATCCTGGTACCGGAAAAAAAGTAAAATAGTAAAAATTTATTTGGAATGGGGTTTGAAACGGAGGAATTTTCCCTCCGTTTTTTTTATTCCTTTATCTTCAAATTACCAACCGCAATAATTTTCTTTAAATCCACACCTCGTTTATTGTTTCTTAAATAACTAAAATATCCGGCCATTGCGATCATTACAGAGTTGTCGGTCGAAAGATCTTGTTCAGGAAAAAATACTTTTACATTTGGAAATTTTACATTCGCTTCGCTCGCTAAAACCTCACGAAGCTGTCTGTTTGCCGAAACACCACCGCCGACAATTATACTATTGGCAATATTTTCTTCGACTGCACGTAAGGTTTTTTTGATTACCACTTCAAGTGCGGCGTTTTCAAATGCGCGCGCTATTATCCGCTTGATTTTATCTGTCATGTTTTTTTCTCCGATATCGCGCACCATATATAGCACAGCGGTCTTAAGTCCTGAATAAGAAAAGTTAAAATCTTTTGAATGCAACATTGGCCGTGGAAACTCGATTTTCCTGCCCAGTATTTCTTCAATTTCTGCCCCCGCCTCCTCTTTGTTGTCGCGAGCTTCTTTTGCCCAAGCTGAAATTTTAGGTCCACCCGGATAAGGCAAACCAAGAAGCCTAGCTGTCTTGTCGAATGCTTCCCCAATAGCATCATCTTTTGTTGATCCGAGAAGTTTATATTTATTCCACGCACTTACCAAATGGATTTCTGTATGTCCACCTGAAACCAAAAGCGCGATTGCCGGAAACTTTATATTAGGAATTTTGTATTTAATTTCAGTAGTTTTCTCTGTTTCTTTTTCAAATTTATTTACCCCATTTTTTTCTACCGACGAATTTTTTTGCAGAAGAATAGAAATAATATGTCCTTCCATATGGTTTACAGGCACGATTGGTTTTTGCCATGCGACGGAAAGTGCTTTGGCAACACTTACTCCCACCCACAGAGCCGGAACAAGTCCAGGTCCGACTGTGACACAGATAAGATCTATTTTTGGCACGCCATATTTTTCAAAAAAGAAAGACAGGTTTTCTTTAGCTTCCGGTTCTCTGTCGAGAAATTCTATTGCCTCGTTTCGTCGGTTGGGTTCGATTTCGCCCATAGATAAAATATTGGCTTCTGTTAAGACTCTCCCTAAAAGTTCAGTGATAATTTTGCCGTGCTCACGCTTGGCAACGGCAGGGAATACTCCACCAAACTCTGCGTGGAGTTCTGCTTGGGACGAAAGCGCATTACCGAGAATATTAAACGAGGGCGACAAAGTTCCACCGTCTGCTTCTATAACAGATAGGGCGGTTTCGTCGCACGAGGTTTCGATAGATAAAATCCTAATCATGTAAAATCATCCTAGCAAAAAGCCTCGTCTTTGACAATCAAAAATAGTGTGATATTGTTAAAAAAATTCCAAATAAATAACTGTAAAATATATGAAAAACGACATCTTGTCCGGCAAAATAATCGTTGCCGTCTGTGCCCCATCTGGCTCGGGCAAAACTACCTTGGTTAAAAAAATGATGGAAAGAGACAAGCGTTTTACTTTTTCTATTTCGGCAACTAGTCGACCAAAACGTCTGGCAACTGAAGGTCGCACAGCTGAAAAACACGGTGTTGATTATTTATTTTTTTCCACGAAAAGAATTAAAGAAATGATTGATCATGGTTTGTTTATTGAGCATGAAGAAGTTTATCCAGATTGTTTTTACGGAACATTAAAATCTGAAATAAGACGTATCAGAGCTATGGGTAAGATCGCATTACTCGATGTTGATATTGCCGGAGCTTTGAAAGTTAAGGAGAATTACGGGAAAAAAGCATTTGTAATTTATCTTAAAACGAGCGAAGACCATCGTCGTAAGCAACTCATTTTCCGAAATTCAGAAACATTATCAGAGAGGAAAAAAAGAAATGATAAAGCTGTTCGTGAGTACTTACTTGCTGAGAAAAATATAGATAATTTCGACCTCATCCTTGATTCAGTAAATGGAAACCCAGATGCGACTTACGAAAGACTGGAGGAGCATCTTGGTACTCAACACGAAAGAAGAATGATGCACTAGTTTAGTGGTCTGACTTCAATGAAAATTTGAAAAAAATAAAACCCCGAGTGCTGTGCACAAAGGGTTTTTTTATTGTGCCGAGTTTTCCACAGCTAAAAGTTTGCTTGTGAACAATCGTTCACATATAATAATTATATGGATATAACAGGTATAAAAACTAAACTCGAACGTTTCTTCAAGAAAGAAAAACGAATGCCAAGCTATCGTGAACTCGCCAAACTTGCTGGCTACGCATCGAGCCAAGCTGCAGTCAGGCTCGCCGACAAGCTCATAGATCTAGGAATTCTCGGAAAAAGCGCAAATGGATCTCTGGTACCCGGAGGAATGTTTCAAGGCATACGGAAGCTCGGACTAGTCGAAGCAGGATTCCCAACTCAAGCCGAAGAAGATATGGCTGACGCGCTCTCGCTCGACGAATGGCTGATAGAAAAACCAGAATCAACTTTTATGCTAACAGTGAAAGGCGACTCGATGATCAATGCAGGGATAAATGAAGGTGATGTAGTAATAGTAGAACGGCGACGCGAAGCCAAGATTGGAGAAATAGTTATCGCGAGACTCGATGGTGGATATACGATGAAATATTTAAGAAAAGATGGACAGGGTTACTACCTCGAAGCTGCCAACGAGAAATATAAACCATTTAGACCGACAGAAGATTTAGAAGTAGAGGCCGTTGTAAAAGTCGTGATTAGAAAATACTAGAAATTTTAAATTATTATTAATAATTACTAAATATAAATATATGTACTACATATACATGGTGGGCAACATAAAAGACAAAAGAGAGGTCAGATCAAGATTGGGTAAGAAAACAATCAGTGAAAATGTAAGAGAAAGTATCTGGAATTTTTGCAAAAAAGTTTTACAAAAGTAAGTTTAAAAAGCAAGTTTAAAAATAAATAATTTATAATTCATAATTAAAATATAAACAACATGAAAAAAGAACGAACATTTTTACATATAGACGGTGACGCGTTCTTTGTTGCATGTACTGTGGCTATGCGCCCCGAGCTTGCTGGTCTCCCTGTTGTCACTGGTTATGAGCGAGGGATTGCGATAGCTGTAAGCTACGAAGCAAAAGCCCTCGGGATCACTCGCTCTATGCCAATAAGTCAGATAAGAAGAGAATTTCCACAAGTTAAAGTTGTGGAGTCTGATTTCAGTGCTATCACTATTTTTTCTAAAAGAATGATAAATATTATTCGTCGCTTTGCTCCGATAGTAGAAGAGTATTCAATAGACGAATGTTTTGCAGATCTTACAAATGCATTCATTTCTACTAGATCAGGTTCTTCATCAAAATATTTTTCAGGATCATTAGCAGAAGATATTGGCAGAAGAATACAAAAAGAAATAGACGATAGTTTAAACATAAGTGTATCTGTGGGTATTGGGCCAACAAAAGTTTTAGCCAAACTCGCTTCCAATTATCAAAAGCCACACGGACTAACAGTTATTACTCAGGCCAACAAAGATGAGTATTTGAAAAGAATAGTGGTTGGCAAGGTTTGGGGAATAGGAAAACAGACCAGTTTGTATTTAGAACAAAAAGGAATTAAAACTGCTTTTGACTTTACCGAACTAAAAGAGAAATGGATAGAACAAAACATGTCAAAACCATTTTTGGAGCTTTGGCATGAACTCAAGGGGAACTCCCTAATGAGTGTTTATACCAAAGAGGAAAAAGAGGAACAAAAATCTATTTCAAAGACTGGAACATTTACGCCACCATCTAGAAACCCTATTTATGTTTTTGCTGAGCTTTCAAAAAATATTGAAAATGCTTGCGCCAAGATGCGTAAGGAAGGATTGAGAGGAAGCAGGGCAGTGATGTTTGTAAAACGACAAGACTTTAAATACTACTCCATAGAGTGTGTAGCCCCTTACCCAACTAACAGTCCTGAAGTTTTTATCTCCATAGCCAAGCTCCGTTTTTCAGAAATTTTCAAAAAAAATGAAGACTATAGAGCGACAGGCTTTACAGTTTATGATTTGTCGTCTAAGCCACTTCAAAATGATTTATTTGGACATACAGAAAATACCGAAAAATTTGAAACACTTCACATAGTAATAGACACCCTAGATCAATTTTTTGGAAAACATACTGTGCACCTCGGTACTAGCGCTAAGGCTCTTTTTTCTGACAGTAGAGGAACAAAAAAACCAATTCAAACCCGTAGTTTTTTCAACAGGTTTGCCATTCCTTTTGGAGGAAGTGTTGTGTAGTTAATAGACCAAAGGCTTTCATTTTTGTCAAAAATAAGGTATTCTCGAGGTTCATGGCGAAAGATGAAACAATATTGCGTTTTGATAACGTATCATTTGAATATGGACATAACAAGTCGATAATAGACTCGGTCAGCTTTCCTTTGCGTCGCGGTTCAAAAACCACAATAATGGGACAAAATGGTGCTGGAAAAAGCACACTCTTTCACCTTATTACAGGAGAACTAGTTCCAGAAGACGGCAAGATAACAACAGTAAATGGCCTCACTATTGCAACCTCAAAACAAGTTATCCCACGCGAAGATCTCGAACTCACTATTCGCGAATATTTCCAAAAATGTTTTGATAAAAAAATATACGACATCGATCCTCGAATCGAC
Source organism: uncultured Candidatus Saccharibacteria bacterium (assembly GCA_964354985.1). GTDB lineage: Bacteria > Patescibacteriota > Minisyncoccia > Phycocordibacterales > UBA9973 > JAGOSA01. Next base: position 18,160 of record CAYHBR010000008.1, read on the forward strand.
GATGTTCTCGAGGCTGTAAATCTAAGAGGTCATGAAAAACTTCATGAGCGAGTTTTAAATACTTTTTCTGGCGGTCAACAAGCTCGTATTTTACTTGCTTCCGCTCTTATCCTAAATCCAGATTTACTTTTACTTGATGAACCAACAAACAACCTTGATCACGCTGGAATAAGCCATCTCACTGATTTTCTAATTAAATACAAAAAAACAGTTGTCGTTATTTCTCACGATGCTGAATTCTTAAATGCTTTTAGTGATGGAGTTTTATATCTCGATATTTTTACACGTAAAGTCGAGCAATATGTCGGTAACTATAAAAATGTGCTTGCCGATATCACTGCTCGCGTTGAAAGAGAGAATATGAAGAATGCCCAACTTGCTAAACAAATCCAAGCAAAAAAAGAACAAGCCAACCAGTTTGCTTACAAAGGTGGACAGATGCGTCTCGTAGCAAAGAGAATGCGCGAAAAAGCGGAAGAACTCGAAGAAGACCTGGTTGATGTCCGCAAGGAAGATAAAACTATTCGTTCCTTCACTATCCCAAATCAACCTGATTTTATTGGAGAAATAATAAATATTACTCAGTTTGAAACTCTTGATTCAAAAACCGGAAAAATTAAAACACATAAAGCCAATATTAAACTCAAAAAAAACCAACACCTACTACTTGCCGGTCCAAACGGTATTGGAAAAAGTACTTTGCTTGAGCGTCTTGCAAAAGGTACGGCAAAGGGGGCAGAAATCACAAAAGGAGTTCGTGTCGGTTATTACCGTCAAGATTTTTCAACCTTGAACTTTGAAGATACTGTTTACCAGTCGCTCGAAAGTGCAATCCTAGGAACAGGTGACCGAATAAATGAACACTTGCTTCGCTCGACGGCTTCTAGTTTCCTATTAACTGGTGAAATAATAAATACTAAGATAGGTAGTCTTTCCGAAGGGCAAAAAGGTCTTGTGGCTTTTGCTAGACTCGTTCTCGAGCGACCAGGACTACTTATTCTCGACGAACCGACAAACCATATAAACTTTAGACATATTCCGATTATTGCAGAAGCAATAGATAAATATCAAGGTGCACTTATTCTTGTTTCCCACGTTCCGGAATTTGTTTCGCAAATTAGAATAGATGAAATATTAAGCCTGGAAAAATAATTTAAGAAATATTTATCGAAAAATGTAAAGTAGGAAAATTTGGATAATTTATTAAATATATGAAACTCCAAGATGAAATATTTGATGTAATAGTTGTCGGAGGCGGAGCCTCCGGCCTTTTGGCTGCCGGAGTCGCTGCCGAAGCTGGTAAAAAAGTTTTGATTTTGGAAAAAAATAAAACTCTCGGTGAAAAACTTAAGATTACTGGTGGAGGTAGATGCAATATTACAAATGCCGAATACGATATCCATAAACTACTAAAAAATTACGGCGAAGGCTCCAACTTTCTTTATTCGCCATTCTCTCAGTTTGGAATAAAGGAGACATTTGAATTTTTTGAATCACACGGATTACCTCTTGTTATTCAGGCTCGAAACCGCGCATTTCCCAAAACAGAAAAAGCGACAGATGTATTTAAAGTTCTAGAAAAATATATTAAGGCTAATAAAGTCCTTGTTAAAGAAATGTGCCCAGTCAAAAAAATTATATTTGATAAGACAGGTAGTGAAAAAAATACTATCGGCACAATTAATGGTCTTGAGACAAACCAAGGAATATTTCGTGCAAAATCATATATTTTAGCCACAGGCGGAATGTCACACCCAGAAACTGGCTCGACTGGAGACGGTTTTAAGTGGCTCACTGATATTGGTCATACAGTAAAATCTCCAACACCGACAGTTGTTCCGCTTGCTGTTTCTGACGAGTGGGTAAAATCACTTGCCGGAGTTTCCCTTTCATTTATGAAGATAACTTTTTATACCGACGAAGACGGAAAGCCTAAGAAAGCTTTTTCCAAGACTGGTAAAATCTTATTCACCCACTTTGGACTTTCCGGTCCGCTCATTTTAAATTTGGCAGGAAAAGTAGCTGACCTTTTGCAATCATCTATTGTTGCTGCCACTATTGATGCATTTCCCGATACTGACCTCGGGGCACTCGATGATAAAATAAAAAAAATATTTGAAGTAAGTAAAAATAAAGACCTAAAAAATATTTTTAAAGAAATTACACCCGAAGGTACAGCAGATGCAATACTTTCACTTCTGACTTTTGATCCAATAAAAAAAGTTCATAGTATTACAAAAGAAGAACGAAGGGAGATTGTATATCTTCTAAAAGCACTTCCTGTAAGTATTACTGGTCTTATGGGTTATGACAGAGCCGTTGTTGCCGATGGCGGAGTCGCTCTTGAAGAGATAGATATGAAAACTATGCGTTCTAAGTTTTTTTCTAATCTTTTTATTACAGGAGATTTGCTTCATATAAACCGCCCATCCGGTGGTTTCTCGCTTCAGCTTTGTTGGACAACCGGTTTCGTTGCCGGAAAGAATGCTTAAATAGGATTTTTCATTGTATAATTAAAAAATAATAGAATTATTATGATTAATCGTTCAAGAAATATTTTAATCCGCAGGCTTCAGATCTCACTTATTTTTTTAGTGCTTTTTGCGCTCGGAATTTTTATATTTAAACAAAACATAATCTCAATCTTGTCTCCCAATCAAAATAACCAAAATTCTGGATCCGATAATTTAAATCAAGATAAAATAAATCAAAACCCTACTGGCGACCCGATAATAGACAAAATGACAATCAGTGACGGTGTTGAAGTAAAGACTTTTGCAAAAGGCATAAGAGATGCCAAGGTTATTGTTTTTGATAAAAACGGGCGGATGCTGGTTTCTCAAACTAGCGAAGGAAGAATCAGTATTTTAGAAGATCAAAATAATGACGGTATTGCAGAATTAAAAAGAACCCTAGTTTCTGGTCTTTCAAAACCACATGGCCTTGCGATAAATTGCGTTGATACTTCGTGTGTTCTTTATGTGGCAGAACAGAGTAAACTAACAAGTTTCAATTACGATTCTTCAGTTGGTGTGGTATCAGGAATGAAAAAACTTTTAGATATTCCCTCAACAGCTACAGATTTAAATTTTACACGAACTCTAAAATTTTTACCTGACAATAAAATTCTCCTTATTTCTGTCGGGTCTTCGTGCAATACTTGTGAAGAAAACGACAAGATGCGAGGCAGGATAATGGCATACGACACGACAACTAGTAAAATTTCCGAATATGCTCGTGGTCTCCGAAGTTCGGTTTTTATGGCTATCAACAGCGAAGGTAAAATTTTTGCGACAGAACAAGGTCGCACTGGACTTGATAAATCAATATCTACTTCAGAAATAAATATTATTGAGCCAGGGAAAAATTATGGTTGGCCAATCTGTTACGGAAAAAATATTCATGATGATGTCTACGACACAAGGATTTATTTCAGAAATCCCTGTATGGAGCCATTTGAAACAGGTTCTTTTCTTGACTTAGACCCACTTTCTAAACCACACGGCTTAAGCTTTGTGCCACAAAGTTTCGGTCTGTATTCCGGTGACCTACTTGTCGCTGACCACGGCAGTAATAAAATAATTCGAATTAGTTTAGATCAAGCTGGTAATTATATTAGAACAGAAGACTTAATTTCTAACCTAAATCCAACTGATCTAGTTTTTAATTCACAAAACATACTTTATATTTCTGACGATATTCTTGGTAATATTTATAGCGTAAAAAAATTAAATAATTAAATAAAAATTCCCTGCAAACTGGCAGGGAATTAAATTACTTTATTTTTAGAATTAACACAAATATTATTATAAAAGGTGCTAATGCTAACAAATAAAATACATATGTCTCATAACAATAATCAGAGGCATTAATCATTGGATTATTAACAAAGTTTTGACAGTCAGTTACCGTCGATGCGTACTCTTTTTGATTAACTAAATATCGCTCTCTATAGTAGCTTGATTCGATTAGTCTTTTTTTGTAATAATCAGTCAAGTTTTTTTCAGTAAATAATTTTGAGTTGAGAATAATCGCATATTTCGAATAGTTATACCAATGAGTTTGGTAAAAATTTAAAATCGAAACTGGCACATAACGTGGTGCACCTACCCTGGATTTTCCAGATGCATAACTTGAGAAGCTGGAGATTTTTTGGTCTATTGGAGTATCATCACTATATTGTGAAAAAAACAAAGCAGACTCAGTTTCAACAACGATTTTTTCATTTAACCAGAAGTACCAACAAGGAGTAAATAATGCCACTAGAACGAGGGCGGTAACTTTGTATTTTGTTTTCATGGGAGGGAGTTTTGTTTGTTATAGGCTTTGTGGCTGGAAATGTCAAATATCAAATAATTGAAATTATGTAGTTTTTAAGTATAATTGCCGTATGGAAGAAGAAACAGAAAAAGAAATGATTGATAAAGATGAGCCCATCCAAGATGAAATTTTGGAGTTTGTTTATAATGCTGATGGCGAGGAAGACCTCAAGGCCACATTAAAGAAACTTCGCAAAGACCTCAAAGAATCTCAAAATGAAAAACAGGAATATCTAACCAGTTGGCAACGCGAGCGGGCAGATTTTATCAATTACAAGAAAAACGAATCGGAGCAAAACAAACGAGTAGTCGCTATCGCTCGCGAGAGATTTGCCGAAGAACTTTTACCTGTGCTTGATGCTTACGACATGGCTTTTGCCAACAAAGAAGCATGGGAAAAAGTCGATAAAAACTGGCGGGTTGGCGTTGAGTATATTCATCAGCAATTGATTAAGGTATTAAGTGAAAATGGAATAGAAGAAATCCTAGTCCAGACTGGTGATGCTGTCGACCCGGTTTTGCACGAAGCTATGAGTACTATCCCAACAGAGGAAAATGAAAAAAATCATACCGTCGCCCAGATTATTCAAAAAGGCTATAAAAGCGGAGACAAGATATTTCGTCCCGCAAGAGTGATTATTTATGAATTTTGACCAAGAAAAGGCACCGAATTTTAAGCAACAGTTAATGGCAGTTTTTATTGACAAAAAACCGAAAAATAATAATGGTTTATTGGATGTAGACCAACATATTTTATTTAATAAAATACTCGATTTGTATAATCATCAAAAAGATGGTCAAAATGAGATTGAATTTATCGAAGAAATAAGTAATTCAACTTTCGAAGAATTGAAAGAAAAATATTGGACTAATGTGGAAAGTGAAAAAGGTAAAACTTCTAATTTTGGGGAAGCAGCCTAGTTTATTTACCAAATATTTTAAGTAATTCTTTATCAGTTTCTATATCAATCGTATCTGTCGTTACAATAATCATTTCGGTTGTTAACCCGAGGTCTTTTTTAATGTTGCTGAAAAATTGCTCAAAGGGAAAAGGGGAAATCCAAACTGAATTTTTTAAAATAGAAAAACCGGCTTTTTTAAGAAGGTAACGAAGTGATTCTCTTTCGCTTTTTCTGCTCTCTGGTAAATCAAGAATAATCATTCGCCATTTACCATCCCAAGTCCGTGAGATGGGCATACTAGTTCCTGCTAGTTCGTCCCGATAGCTTTTTTGACGGCCCTCAGGTGTAATTCTCACAAAATCACTCTGGCCACCTGAGATTGTTTCAGCCAGTCCACTGTCTATTATCGCTTTGATTGTTCTAGATATGGCATAAGAAGGCTTGGATTTACCCTTATATTCGCCCGAAAGAGTGCCTTCCGTTAGAGATTGAAGATTGTCTAAAGAAACAGCTTTAGTCCGTCTTAGAAGCCTTAAAATCGATGATTGTGGGCTATTTTTCTTCATAATTCCTATATTTTAATACTTATTTTGAAATTTGACAAGCATTACGCGTTCGCGGAATACTTGTCAAAAACATACGTAACGTATATACTCGACTTACATAGAAAGGTTGTATATGGTTTATTAGTTATTTAGAAAAAATATATATGGTAGATCCAACAAAAGTAGATTTTAACCAGTTGCCAAAAAAGTTTTGTGATGGAGCACTTGGTGCATACAACAAAGAGGCGATTATGTTTTGTTTAACTTCAGGTAACAATCTCGACCCATATGCCACAACTCCAAAAGTTGCAAAAAGTATAGCAGTTTTTTTTAATCAGCAGATTGAAAATTATGAGAAGCAATTTGGAGCGATAGACATGACTACTCCAGAAATTGTGAGCCCATTTAAGTCAGCTGATTTTAAGCCAGGCGAAGAAAAAAAGTAGCCAAAAAATAATTACAAAAAAATATTATCAATAATTATAAATTTTAAATTAAATATAAATATATGGGAAAAATAATTGGAATAGATTTGGGAACTACAAACTCAGCTGTCGCTATCATCGAAGGCGGTCAGCCAAAGATATTTGAAAACGCAGAAGGTGCACGAACAACGCCGTCTGTTGTCGCTGTTTCAAAAACAGGGGAAAGACTTGTTGGGCAATTAGCTAAAAGACAAGCTGTTACAAATCCTCAAAATACAATTTATGGTATCAAGCGATTTATGGGTCATCGTTTTGATGATACAGAACTTGATTCTGATAAATCAGTCGCAAGTTATAAAATTGAAAAATCTGCTGACGGAGGTGTTACTGCCAATATCGGTGGCCAGTCTTATCGCCCAGAAGAAATTTCTGCGATGATACTTTCTAAACTCAAGGCTGATGCAGAAGCAAAACTTGGAGAAAAAATAACTGAAGCTGTTATCACTGTCCCAGCTTATTTTAATGACGCACAAAGAAAAGCTACAAAAGATGCCGGTGCTATCGCGGGTCTTGATGTAAAAAGAATAATCAATGAACCTACTGCCGCAGCACTTGCTTATGGTTTTTCGACAAAAAAGGATGAAAAAATTGTTGTTTTTGATTTTGGTGGTGGAACATTTGACGTTTCAGTTTTAGAAGTCGGAAATGATGTTATTGAAGTAAAATCTACCGACGGCGATCACCACCTTGGTGGACGAGACATAGACCGAAAGATAATTCGGTATATTGCCGATGAATATAAAAAAGAATCTGGCGTCGATGTCTCCAAAGATCCACTCGCGCTTCAGCGACTAGATGAAGCGGCTGAAAAAGCCAAGATTGAGCTTTCAACCACAAATGAAACTGAAATAAATATTCCATTTATCACCTCAAATGCCGAAGGCCCTCAACATTTACTGATGAAAATGACTCGTGCAAAACTTGAAGAATTGACTGACGAATTTATTGTTCGAGCAATGCAAATAACAAAACGGGCAATGGAAGCGTCGCCGTTTAAAATTACTGATATAAATGAAATAATTCTTGTTGGCGGTCAGACTCGTATGCCGATGATGATTGAAGAAGTAAAAAAGTTTTTTGGCAAAGAACCAAATCGTTCAATCAATCCCGATGAAGTTGTGGCACTCGGTGCTGCTGTTCAAGCCGGTGTTTTGCAAGGTGATGTTAAAGATGTACTACTTCTCGATGTTATCCCTCTTTCACTCGGCATCGAAACTCTCGGCGGTGTAGCCACAAAACTTATCGAAAGAAACATGACTATTCCGACAGCAAAATCTCAGGTATTTTCTACAGCTGCCGACAATCAAACCCAAGTTGAAATCCATATCGTTCAAGGTGAGCGACCAATGGCAAGTGACAACAAATCTCTTGGCCGATTTATCCTTGACGGTATTCCACCTGCAGGTCGTGGAATGCCACAGATCGAAGTAAATTTTGATGTCGATGCAAACGGCATTTTGCATGTTAAAGCAAAAGATAATTCTTCGGGGAAAGAACAATCTATTCGAATCGAATCTTCTTCGGGTCTTACAGATGCCGATATTGAAAAAATGAAAAAAGATGCTGAACTTCATGCTGATGAGGATGGTAAAAAGAAGGAATTAGTCGAAACTAAAAATTTGGCTGAACAAATGTTGTTTACTGCCGAAAAAAGTTTGAAGGAATATGGTGAAAAAGTTTCTGATGAAACCAAGAAGTTTGTTGAAGAAAAAATTGCTGAACTCAAAACAGCGAAAGATGGCACAGGTATGTCTGCAATAAAAACTGCAACAGAAAATCTTTCAAATTCACTAACAAAAATTGGTGAGGAAATGGCAAAAGCCGGTACGGCTCCTGCAGGTGATACTCAAAATGGTTCTGGTGAAGAAACAAATGGTGCCCCAGAAGATGCAAAACATACAGAGAGTACAAGTGAGCCAAAAGCAGACGAGACTAAAGCTGAATAAAAAATATAATTGTTAGAAAAAATAAAAAGGGCCGTTTGCAAAAATTTGCAAACGGCCCTTGAGTTTCTACTGAGAGCACTACTTCGCTCCCTTTTTCCCAGACACTTTTTTTAGCATCCACCAAAGTCCATATATTGCGATTGCAATACCTAGCACTGGTGGAAGTAAAAGATTGAATGTCTGAGCGAGATTGTATGCTATCTCACTTCTGTTTGCGGTAATGTATAAAATCCCGCAAACAATGAGAATTGCTAAAATAGTGTTTCTGGCAGATGTCGGAGTGCCGAAAAATGCCAACCATATGTTTCTCATAATTGTTTTATTTATGTTTAGTGTATTATATCATATTCTACGGAAAAAGCAAGAACAAAAAAACCTTTATTTATAAAGGTTTTTTTGTGCTATTTAATAACTTTGTTACTTCAAATAATACCCAAGAGTATAAAGCCAATCAGCTTCATCAGCAGGATTTTTGGATTTTTCGCCGAAAAGCCATTGTAGATAGTTTTTGTCTGTCCGCGCTACTTCCTCTATAGTCTTGCCTTTATGCTTTCCAAAATTTATAAATTTTAGGAGCGAAGGTTTGGAGGAAATCTCAAGCATTATTTCTATTGCCTTTTCTCTTTCACATTTATTTTGACTACATACCTGATTTTCAAGATATGTATAAACTTTTTCTAAAACCAACACATCACCCATGGCGTCGTGCGCAGTTGCCTCTATTTCAATATCAAGTAAATATCTCAAATATTGCAACTTATACGAAGTAATTTTATTTTCATTATCAATCGCTCTCACGACTTTAAGCGTGCAGATAGATTTTAGTGGAACAATCCCTTCGCGTTTTAGCATTCCAAGATCAAATGCAGAATTATGAGCGACAAATATTAGCTCTTCATCCTTGGCTTTTTCATTTAAATAAGAATAAGTCGTAGATCCTTCGAACATTGGCTTATCAAAAATCATCTTATTGGTAATATGATGTATAGACATAGCTTCTATGCCAATAGGTATTGGTGGTTTAAAAAGTTCAGAAGCACTTTCTTCTTCAAATTTGTATGCAATTTGGCAAAGGCGATCATTTTCCTGATTGCCTGTGGTTTCTGTATCAAAAAAAAGTAATTTGTATGACATGCAAAAATTCTATCACATATGGTAAAATGAGGACATGTTACAGGATAAAATAAAAACGGGAATTGTAGAGGCGATGAAAACCAAAGACTCTGTTCGTTTAGGAACACTTAGGGGTATTGCCAGTGCTATAACAAATGAATTGGTCGCAAAGGGTAAAACACCACAAGATGCTCTTTCGGACGAGGATGTGGTCGCGGTTATTACTCGTCTCGCCAAACAACGCAAAGATTCCATTTCTCAATATCGTATTGGAAACAGAGAAGACCTTGCGAAAGAAGAAGAAGCTGAGCTCGCTGTGCTCAAAGTTTTTTTGCCAAACCTTATGTCTCGCGAAGAAATATTACCTATTTCTATCGCAAAAAAAATTGAGCTTGGTATTGACGACAAGACTAAGATCGGACAACTTACAGGAGCTTTGATGAAAGATCTCAAAGGAAAAGCAGACGGAGGTTTGGTAAAAGAAGTAGTCGAATCATTATTTTTAAAAATTAATATATAATATTAAATTAATTATGAAAATTATTATACATTGGCTCATACTGACTATTGCTATTTTGGTGACACCATATGTTGTTTCCGGTATTCACATTAGTGGAGTCCTCACTGCAATTGTAGTGGCTGCAGTTTTGGGTTTTATAAATACAGTAGTTAAACCAGTTGTGACTATTCTTACTTTGCCTATAAACATAATAACACTCGGACTATTTTCAGTTTTATTGAATGGTCTTTTCTTTTGGTTTGTTGCAGTTATCGTTTCGGGATTTAGTGTAGACTCACTTTGGTCGGCAGTTTTAGGTGCATTTGTGGTTTCTATTCTAAACTGGATAGTCGGAAAAGCATTTGGTGATAAATAATATTTTCAAATATCAACAATGATAAGTTTCCACACTATTACAGAATTTGTTCAAAACCACCAACTCTGGGGGTATATAGTCGTTTTCATCGGCGTGTTAATCGAAGGTGAAATCACTCTAATTATAGCCGGAATTTTGGCGCATATTGGTGCTTTCACTTTTGGGGAAGCTTACATAGTTGCCTTGGTTGGTGGAATGTCAAAAACTTTACTCGGTTATAAAATAGGAAGAGTATTAAGAAAAAAATATTCAAAAAGCCGTATCTTTAGATATATAGTCCGTAAAGTCAGAATGCTTCTGCCAAAATTTGATGAAAAACCATTTTGGTCAGTTTTTATTTCAAAATTTATATTTGGATTAAATAATTTTGTGCTTATCTACTCAGGTTTTATAAAAGTTCGGAGATCAACATATATTAAGGCCGAGATAATCTCAAATTCTGTCTGGAGTTTCCTTGCCCTTGGACTTGGTTATATATTTAGTATCGCGGCACTTGAAATAAGTCACGACATAAGAAAGTTTATGCTTCTTTTTTTAGCATTCTTGATTTCGTTTATAATTCTTCAAAAAATAATGCAGTTTTTTATAGAACTATTTGAGACTAAAAAAGAAATCCTTGAAAGCGATGTTTGGGAGGAATAATGTAGATATTTATAATAATAATGCAGATGTTAACAATTAAGAGTAAAATAGCATATGACTGAAAACAAAGATGAAATAATTATCGCGACCCACAATGCTTCTTTCCATGCGGACGATGTTTTTGCGGTGGCGACGATATTACTGCAAATAGGTAATGATAAGAATGATGGAAAAATTGAAAATGACGTTTCAGTAAAAGTTATTAGGACTCGTCACCCGGACGAAATCGCCGGGGGCGATTTCGTCGTAGATGTCGGCGGAATATATTCCCCTGAACAAAATAAATTCGACCACCACCAAAAAGGTGGTGCAGGCAAAAGAGAGAACGGAATACCTTACGCAGCCTTTGGTTTGGTTTGGAAAAATATCGGTCCAAAGGTTTGCGCAGACGACATAGAACTCTGGCAAAAAATAGACAGCGAACTTGTGTGTGCAATAGACGCCAATGACAATGGTTATGATGTTTCAAAAATGCTTATCGACGGTGTTTATTCACCGAGCTTCTCACTTTCTTTGATGATAGAAAAACCAACATGGGAAGAACGAGGTGGTGAATCTATTATGTATGAAAGTTTTATGAGAGCCGTAGCGAAGGCCGAGGAATTTTTGAAAAGATATATTGTCACACAAGGAGCGCAGTTGCGAGCAAAAAGAGAAATAATCAATACCTACAATTCAACTGAAAATAAATCGCTAGTTATTTTTTCTAAGGATTATGAGCGCATAAACTTTATTCAGACACTCTCACACCTACCAGAAATTATATATTTTGTTTACCCAGACAATAGTGGAACATGGAGCGTAGAGGCCGTGCCAGCAGGAGAAGGCTCATTTGAAAAAAGAAAAGCATTTCCACAAAATTGGGCTGGCCTTAGTGATCTAGATCTCGAAAAGGCCACTGAAGTTCCCGAAGCAATTTTCTGCCATAATGGCAGGTTTCTTGTAAAAGCCAAGACCGAAGAAGGAGCAATAAAGCTTGCCAAATTGGCTTTAGCCTTGTAAAGTAACGACCTATGGCACTCATTGATGAAATCGAAATACAAGCACTGGCTGGTCGCGGAGGCGACGGTGTTGTTCGTTGGCGTCAAGAAAAATTTATTGACCGTGGTGGTCCAAATGGTGGCGACGGCGGACGAGGCGGAGATATCATCGCGGAAGCTGTGCGTGATGTTTTTGTGCTGGCAAACTACAAATCTAAAACAAAAATAAAGGCCGGACGTGGAGAAGACGGACAAGGCTCAAGTCGTAAAGGTGCCGACGGTACTGATACTATTTTAAAATTCCCAGTTGGCTCTACTATTACAAATCTGACAACAGGAAGTTCTTATGAACTTCTCGAACAAGGTGACCGAGCCAAACTTCTTTCTGGTGGAAACGGCGGACACGGAAACGAATATTTTAAAAGCTCTACAAACCAATCCCCATATCACGCAACTTTCGGAAAGGAAGGAGAAGAAGCAACTTTCAAAATTGAGCTTTCGCTCTACGCTGATATTGGCCTGGTTGGTTTCCCAAATGCTGGCAAGTCGAGTTTGCTCAATGCTGTTACCAGTGCGCGCGCCAAAGTCGGCGCCTACGCTTTTACTACGCTCGATCCAAACCTCGGTGATTTTTACGGATACATCATCGCTGACATCCCAGGTATCATCGAAGGTGCGTCTGAAGGCAAGGGACTCGGCACCAAGTTTTTGCGTCATATCACAAAAACTAAAATGATTGCGCATTTGGTTTCTTTTGAAAATTATTTGGAAAAGGGGAGTGTTGGTATGATGGAAGCTTACAAGGCTATTCGCCACGAGCTCGGAACATATGGCAAGACACTCGAGCAAAAAGATGAAGTAATTATTTTGACCAAAACCGATATGGTGGATGCCAAAGTGATCGCAGCTGAGGTAAAAGCTTTCAAAAAAATCTGCAAACATGTGCTGACGGTTTCAATGTTTGACGACGAGCAGGTAAAAACAGTTTCTGACTCACTTGTGGCTTATTTGAAGGAACAGAGTCTCAAGTAGTTTTTTTTATTTTGTTATATTTGTGCGCGGTGCAGGGATCGAACCTGCTGCCTCATTCACGTCAAGAACGCGCTCTACCAAGTGAGCTAACCGCGCATGTGATTATTGTGAGCCATATTTCAAAAACTTTTCGATAAATCCTCTACTAAGATATACCAATTCTCGTTGAATGGCAACAGGGGCACCGCTTCGAATTAAGCAGACACCTTTGTATGTTTCGTAGGTTTTTTGACCGAAAGTTCTTTTGTCATAAGAAATACTTGTACAATTTTTGGCCAGTAAATCTAATTCTTTTGCCCAGTATTTTTTCATTTCTTCTCCATTTTGGTCGGCTCTTAAATGCAGCTCAAACTTTATATTTTCTCTTTTAACTATATAAAGTTTAATAAGTGATTTAATGTAAAACCTTAGTATATAAGGATCACTGTTTCCCATCGAAGTTTCTGGTTTTTTCTTGCTTCCTTCGCCCATGTAAAGTGCAGCAAGAAATATTTTTATATAAGTATTATTATTGAAATCTATAGAATCAAGTATTGTGTTCGCATTATTTTGTGCCTCGAGTAATCTATTTTCTTTTTGTTTATTATGCCAAGTAACAGCTAAACTGCGATTTTTAGTGAGACTTGTTAGCTTGTTATCTTGAAGTATTTTTGCATATTTAGCTGATAAGATTATACCTTTAAACCATCCACTTAATGTAGAACGGGGAATACCAAGCTGTTTTTCAATTAATGTAATTGAAAAACCTCGTTTTCTTAGACTTAGTGCTTCATCTTTTATTATTTCCCACTTTGATATCATTAATTTATTATAGTATTTTTATCTAAAATTTTTATTAAATAAAAATAAATTTTCTATTAATTTTCGTTTGAAGTGACGCACATCTGGTCATGACTCGCCAAAGCAATAGATTTTTTGATAAAAAATTACAAAGATAATTTATAGTCCTTTATTTTTTCCCGCAAAGATTGATCAGATTTCTAAAAAGAATAGCAACAGTAATCGGCCCAATACCTTTCGGTACGGGTGTAAATATTTGGCATTTGAGAGCGCACGCTGGATCGGCATCTCCAACTATTTTTCCATTCAGTTCAGATGTTCCGCCGTCAAGAATTATGGCACCTTCTTTGATCATCTCGGGTTTAATAAAATGTGGTCTACCGATTCCAGTGGCAACAATGTCCGCAGTCAAAAGATAGGGAACATGATCGCCGGTTGTTCTATTGAGTTCAGTCACAATAGCCCCTTCTTTTTTCATGCAGACGATAGATGGTTTCCCAACAAGTCTTCCTCTGCCGAGAATAACAACTTTTTTTCCTTTTACTGAAATATTATTTCGTTCCAGTATTTCCATAAATGCACCAGCCACAGGAGAAATATTTCCTGATAGTCCTTTTTCATAAAGCGCGAGCGACGCGTCAGACAAAACATCAGCATCTTTTTTTGCAGGCACTGCATTCAGAATTTTTTGCACATCAATTTCGCTTGGTAACGGCAGTTGGATAATCATTCCACTGTGATTGATTCCAGTTGAACTAATTCCGCCACGATTCATTCCATCAGAATTTTGCAATTTCGCAATCAGCTTAACTTCATCCAGAAGTATATTTTCAGCAATCGACTCGGGGAATCGATGAACTATTGTTTCTACGCCAATATCCGTACCGAAACGAATTTTCATTTTGATAAAATTTTCAATAACCGGATCGTTACCAACATAGACGATATCCAGCATCGGAAGAAAACCAAGTTTTGCGATTTTTTCCGCCAGGCCCGCTTTGATTTCTTCTGAAATTTGTTTACCATCAATAATCATAAATCTAACTATACTACATCTTGTTTTCAATATTATTTGCTATTTAAATGAATATATGTTATATTTTGGACCTAAGTAATGAATACAACTACACCGGGCGCTAATGGCCCTTCGTTTAGAAACCTAGGCATAGCGCCAGACCTCATAACGATCTTAGACAAAATTGGATATACAACACCAACTCCCATCCAGGAACAAGCAATTGTCCCGGCTTTAGAAGGCAAGGATATTGTTGGTATTGCACAAACCGGCACTGGAAAGACGCTGGCTTTTGGTATTCCTGTTATCCAAGGATTGCTTCCAGATCGTGATGCTGTTGCTCTTGTTATTGTCCCAACTCGTGAACTTGCTCTCCAAGTAGAAGAAACTATTATAAAGGTTGGTGGCCCACTTGGTATTCGTTCCGTTGTACTCATTGGTGGCGCACCTATGCGACCTCAAACTTCTGCACTCAAACGTTTTCCACGAGTTATTATTGCTACCCCAGGACGACTTATGGATCATATGGAACATAAAAACGTAAACCTTTCAAAAGTAAAATTCCTCATTCTCGATGAAGCTGACCGTATGCTTGATATGGGATTTTTACCTTCTATTAAAAAAATTCTGGCCGCTATTCCAACTGAAAGACAAACTCTTCTTTTTTCTGCCACACTTTCTGGAGAAATAATGAACATTGCCACAAAAGCCATGAAGCTTCCACTTCAGATAGAAATTGCTCCGCAGGGAACTACTTCTGCCAATGTTACTCAGGAAATATTTATTGTTCGTCGCGATGACAAAATTCGCTTGCTTGAAAAAGTTCTTGCGGATCATCGCGGATCAACTCTCGTTTTCACTCGTACAAAACACGGAGCTACAAAAGTTGCCCACAAAATAATGCACCTTGGTCATACTGCATCTGAAATACACAGCAACCGTTCTCTCAGTCAGCGTCGTTCTGCGCTTGAAGGTTTCAAGACTGGTCGCTATCGTGTACTTGTCGCTACTGACATTGTCGCGCGTGGTATCGATGTCAAAAATGTTGAACTCGTCATAAACTTTGATTTGCCGAGTCAGTCTGAAGACTATGTTCACCGTATTGGCCGAACAGCCCGTGCTGGTGCTGCCGGTCATGCAATTTCTTTTGCGACACCAGACGAACGCCGCGACATCAAAGACATCGAACGCTTGATTAGGAAACCTATTAAACTTTCTCCTTTACCGGCTGACTTGCCTGGTGTTTCAAGTGTTCCTGATTTTGCACCAGCTCGTTCTCGTTCGTCTTCGTCTCGACCATTTTCTTCACGACCTGGTGCGAGCCGGAGTGGACATACATTTACCGGTTCATCATACGGAACACGTCCCCGTGTCAGAAGTGAATTTTCAAAACCCGGTCATTACGCACCACGCTCTGCTTCTTCTCCACGATCAAGCTCATACTCACGCACAGCAGCACATGCTTCGCATGCGGGAGGCTCAACACATACAACAGGCGGAGTACATACGACTCCACCAGCTCGAGTTGGCTCTTTCTCGCGTGTCGGTTCATTTACTAAGCCAGGTTTTTCAAAACCAGGATTTTCAAAAACTAGTTCATTCTCAAAACCAGGATTTTCAAAATCTGGAAGTTATGCCAAAACAGGTTTTTCAAAAACTAGCGGTTTCTCAAAACCAGCAGGAACTGAAACACAGAGTGGTGAACACAAGAGTTTCCGCCCACAACGCACCAATGGCCCGAGCCGATTCTCGCGAAGTGACAAGGGGAGTAGTAAGGGTACTCGCAAATAAAACAAAAAGCTGCAGCAATGCAGTTTTTTTTAGTATTCAGAAATCCCTTTTTCGAAAAAATGCGGAAGCGGAGAGATTTGAACTCTCGGTACGGTTTCCCGCACGCTGGTTTTCGAAACCAGTGCCTTCAACCACTCAGCCACGCTTCCGTTTTGGGCTTCCATATCCTATCATAAGCTGGCTGGTATTGTGAACCATTGTGATATTTGTAAATTACAGAAAATGTGCTACTATATCGTCGTCATTTGGCCTCATCGTCTAACGGTTAGGACAGCGGGTTTTCAATCCGCTAATCGGAGTTCGATTCTCCGTGAGGTCACAATTTTTAACTGAAGCCTTAGGGAATCCGCTTTGATTCTCCGTGAGGTCAC
>CAYHBR010000009.1:0-31928 GCA_964354985.1 uncultured Candidatus Saccharibacteria bacterium
CCTATCCACCGCAAAGCTCCAGAATTTACCGAACAAGCTACCAAAGTTGAAATTCTCGAAACCGGTATCAAGGTCATTGACCTCATTTGTCCGGTTCTCAAAGGCGGCAAAGTCGGACTCTTCGGCGGTGCTGGTGTCGGCAAAACAGTCGTCATTCAGGAACTCATTCACAACATCGCAAGTAACCACGGCGGTTTCTCTGTTTTTGCTGGTGTCGGAGAACGAACTCGCGAAGGTAATGACTTGTACCACGAAATGAAAGAATCCGGCGTGCTCGACAAAGTTGCCATGGTCTTCGGTCAGATGAATGAACCACCTGGTGCGCGTCTGCGTGTGGCTCTCACTGGCCTCACAATGGCTGAACATTTTCGCGACCAAGAAGGCAAGGATGTGCTTTTCTTTATCGACAATATTTTCCGCTTTACCCAAGCTGGTTCTGAAGTCTCTGCGCTTCTCGGCCGTATTCCTTCTGCCGTCGGCTACCAGCCAACGCTCGCATCAGAAATGGGCGCCATGCAAGAACGCATCACTTCAACCAACAATGGCTCTGTGACGTCTGTCCAAGCTGTCTACGTGCCAGCTGACGACCTCACCGACCCAGCGCCAGCGACGACATTTGCTCACCTCGACTCAACTGTCGTTTTGAACCGCTCTTTGTCTGAGCTCGGTATTTACCCAGCTGTCGATCCTTTGGATTCTTCTTCAACAATCCTCGACCCAAACATCGTCGGCCGTGAACACTACGAAGTTGCTCGTGAAGTTCAGCGTATTTTGCAAAAGTACAAAGACCTCCAAGACATCATTGCGATCCTCGGCATGGAAGAACTTTCGCAGGAAGACAAAGACCTCGTCGTCCGTGCCCGCAAAATCCAGCGCTTCTTGTCTCAGCCATTTTATGTGGCTGAGCAGTTCACTGGCGCACCCGGTGCTTATGTTTCGCTTGCCGATACAATTCGCTCATTCCGTGAGATACTAGACGGGAAGCACGACGATAAGAGCGAGCAGGAGTTTTATATGAAAGGAGCGTTGTAAAACATCTTATTTAAAATGCCACCGAATATTAATGAATTGGAAGTAAAAATATCTGAATCTACGCCGAAATTACGAGGAGTAGGATTATTTGCGACGATTGCACTTTTGGCAGGGGTAGCCAGTGCTGTGTTTTTTTTATTTGCGATGGCATGGGGTGGTGGTAATAATCTCATTTTTATTATTCCTTCTGCTCTCATTTTAGGATCATTAGGTTTATATGCAAGGAGAAAATGGTCGTTATTCTTAATCACACCAACTTCTCTATTTTTACTGTACATGTTTGCTACAAATGGAGATAATAGTGGTTTATTTAGTAAAAGTGGTTTATTTAATTCTACTTTTGGAATGTTATTTAGCCCACATCTCCCATTTATTAATAAATTACTAATCCTTATAATTATCCCAGCAATAATTTTTGGTCCAATTATTGCCATAATTTATTTATGGAAAAATTACAATAAACTTAAGTAGATATATGGTCACTAACACCCTAAAACTCAAAATCGTCACACCAGAACGTCTCGTGCTTGAGGAAAATGTCGCACAGGTGACTTTGCCGACGACCGAGGGCGAGATTACAGTCCTGCCTGGACATGTACCACTTATTTCGAGCCTTGGCCCGGGCGAAATCCTCGCTAAAGGTAACATTGAGACCGGCCACGACGACGTGCCAATGGCAGTCTCGGGTGGCTTTGTCGAAGTGAAGCAAACCAAAGACGGTAGTGAAATCATTATCCTTGCAGACCACGCCGAACATGTTTCCGAAATCGATGTTGAGCGCGCCAAAGCCCGCGCAACAGAATTAATGGCAATGAAAAATGCATCAGATGTCGACTTTGAACATTTCGAATCAGAACTCGAGCGTTCACTCAACCGCGTAAAAGTTTCCGACAAATGGCGAGGCAAGAAATATCGGAAAACGCCATTTAAAATTTAGAAGCAGTGATTTTTTATTTTATATAAATAAAAATAAAAAAAACCGCACTCTAATATTTGCGGTTTTATATTTATCTTTTCAATTTTAAAAATTTTATTGTGAATTTGCTATATAATCTTTTTTCAGGAGCATTGCTTTCTTTAAAATGAAAGTGCTGCCTAATGCAATAATTGCCAGCAAACCGGCATCAATGCTTCTGCTAAATATATACGGGCTTACTCCCAACAGATCGTATATTGGCATATACACGAAATATAGTGTTGGAGTTGCAGTAATAAATACTACAAAAAAACCCAATATAGATGTTTTAATATTGCCAAATTTTTCGTCACCCAATACCTTTTCAAGATATGGGATCATGAAATAGAAGTAGCAAGCTGTAGCGATAATTATCGCGTATTTTTGGAGTTCCATCGTTTTCTTTTTTTTAGTGATGATTTATATAATTATACGCTTTATATATATTTTGTCAAATACGTTAAAATTGAGTATCATACATATATGGAAAACGAACACGGCAAACTTTCAGTAGTTGCAACACCAATAGGTAACCTTGGTGACTTTTCTCCTCGCGCCAAAGCCACACTTATATCAGCTGATATCATTGTCGCCGAGGATACACGCACACTGAGATCACTTTTACCTGAAGAAAAGATAAAAGCCATCTTAATACGTAGTGATTCTATTACTGAAAGCAAAGCTAGTATAAAAATTATTGAAGCACTCCGGGATAATAAAAATGTGGCACTAATAACTGACGCTGGTACTCCTGGAATATCGGATCCCGGCTATTTGTTAGTCAAAAATATTCGTGAAGCAATCATAAGCGATCCTTTAATGAATGATATTGCAATAGAAGCTATACCAGGCCCATCGGCTTTAGTTACAGCAGTTTCTATCTCAGGAATACCTGCAACACCTTTTACTTTTTATGGTTTTCCGCCAGCCAAAAAAGGCAGACTGACTTTTTTTAGGAATATTGCTGAACTTGAACATAGCGCAGTACTTTACGAGTCGCCCCATCGTTTTATAAAAACCCTTTCTGAAATTCAAAACGCAGTCAAAAATCAGAATGAAGAACGTAAAATATTTATTGGCAGAGAGCTGACTAAAATGCACGAGGAAGGGAAGTATGGCACATTGTCAGAAATTATTTTATATTACGAATCAAACCCCGATAAAATACGCGGTGAATTCGTTATTATTATCGAAGGAAAATAGTTATAAAAAAACAATCTACTTTAGTCTTTGTCAAATAGCCGAAAAAGCTCAATTTTGCTATTATATATGTCTATGAAATCAACAAGGAGATTTTTCGAAGGGCTCGGTATTTGGGTCATAATTATGCCATTTCTTCACTTTCCAACAAATGTCCGTAACACTATTTATGTAATTACTGGAATAATTATTTTTATCACATCATATTTATATTTACGAAAAAGGATTGCTCTTTCGAAACACAAGATTGAGCCAACTTTTGTAGAGTCTATTCCCGAAAATAAAATATCAGAAGAAAAAATAGAAGATGAAAAAATAAAGGTTCTGCCAAATAATATTGCGCTGTAACTTTTAGCATGAGATACTAATTCATAATGATTCAATTTTTTAAAGAAAAAATAAAAACAATTGGCGGAATTGTACTTATCTGTGCTGCATTTTTTATTGGCGGGATTTATATTGGTTATTCTGATAGACCAACTGTTGACTCTATTGTTGGAATTGAAAATAAAGTAGATTCAAAAGTAGGCACGGACTTTGAACCATTTTGGCGTGCGTGGCAGATATTGAACGAAAAATCTATCAAAGCAAAAGACACGACTGACCAAGAAAAAGTATGGGGCGCAGTAAAAGGCCTTACTGCTTCGTTTGGAGATACTTACACAGAATTTTATAACCCAAAAGAAACTAAACAATTCGACGAAGCCATTAGTGGTGAATTTTCGGGAGTTGGTCTTGAGGTCGGATTAAAAAACAATATTCTAACAGTTATCGCTCCTATTAAAGGTTCGCCAGCTGATATTGCTGGAGTAAAAAGTGGTGACGTTATTGTTAAAATTGACAAAGCATCAACAGATAATCTTTCTGTAGATCAGGCAGTTCAGAAAATACGCGGTGAAGCTGGAACAATAGTGGCTTTAACTATTTTTCACAAAGGCGACGACGCTGTAAAAGAAATTAAAATCACAAGAGCTATTATCGTAGTTCCTTCAATAGAGACAAAAATTGATGGCGACTATTTCATTATTAGTATGGCGACATTTACTGGTTCAAATATAAATCAGGACATTGAAAAAGCGATGAATGCTTTTAAAAATTCTGGTAAGAAAAAAATGATAATCGATTTGCGAGGAAATCCTGGTGGATATCTTGATTCTGCTATATTTATGGCCAGTTATTTCCTTCCTGATGGCACAACAGTTGTTTCAGAAGACTATGGCAACAAGCAAGATTCAACTATTCATAAAAGCCAAGGAATAGAACTTATCGACAAAAAAGCCAAGATTGCAATCCTCATTGATGCCGGTAGTGCTTCGGCCTCAGAAATTCTAGCGGGCGCACTTCATGACAACGGACGAGCAGTTTTAGTAGGGGAGAAGAGTTATGGGAAAGGCTCAGTTCAAGAAATAGTCCAAGTCACGAAAGATACCTTGCTTAAAGTTACAGTTGCCAAGTGGTTAACTCCAAAAGGAATTTCTATTCAAGACAACGGAATTACTCCAGAAAATTTAGTTGAGCTTCCAAAAGACTGGAAAACAGGGGACAAGGACCCGCAAATGGAAAAAGCAAAAAATTTATTGAAATAATTATATGAAAGTAATATTTATTAAAGATTTGCCTAAGATGGGCAAAAGACTAGAACTCAAAGATATGCCTGACGGTTATGCGCGCAACTTTTTAATTCCAAAAGGTTATGCTATCACCGCTACTCCGGCTGAAATCGCTAAACGGGACAGGGAAGTCAAAACCCACCTCGACATCAAATCCGCAGAGGACTCTAGAGTTGAATCAAACTTTAAACAGGCTGCTGATGAGACTCTTATTATCAAAGCTCCTGCAAACTCCGAAGGTCATCTTTTCTCTGGCATTACAGCTAAAATAATTTCAGATCATTTAAAAAAAGACCGTCATGCGGATGTTCCAGAAAAAGCAATCCTACTCGAACATGCAATCAAGTCTATCGGTGCGCACGAAGTACAGTTGCAAAATAAAAACAAAAAGTTGATTCTCCATATTTTAGTAGAGGCTAGTAAATAAAAAATTCCTGAATTTCTTCAGGAATTTTTTATTTAATCTTTATGAAAACTTAAGCAACTATGTGTACTATTTTCTTGGTGACAGTCTTGCCGTTGAAACGAGTACGGCGAGTTGAACCAAATTTTACTTTTCCAGGGATCATAGAGAACACAGTGTGGTCTTTGCCGAGGCGAGTATTTTTACCAGCTAGGATTTTTGTACCACGCTGACGAATAATAACAGAACCAGCTTTTGCTGTTTCGCCATCGTAAAGCTTTGTACCGAGGTACTTTGGCTGTGAATCTCTTAGGTTTTTAGCGGAACCTCCCGCTTTTCTATGTGCCATATTGGTTGATTAATTTAATTCTTAATAGCCTTTTGCTATAATTTAGCCCCATGAGTATACCTGACATACTGATAAAAATCAAGGGCTTCTTGCATGGCCAGGCTGGGCACGACCTGATGATTGTTTTGGTTATATTAGGAGTATCAGTATCAAGTTTTGCTTTGGGCGCCTTGTCGTCGCAAAAAGACGACTCAAAGGTCATTATAAAGACCGATCCGAACCTAATAATTACAACGCCAGATGATTATTCCGGCAATTCAGCCAATTCTATTGCTACTAGACCGGATACCGACCAGAATCAAATTACAACAAACCAAAGCTCTGGACTACCTTTTGTAGCCTCTAAAAAAGGCAAGAAGTACTATCCGGTAGGGTGCCCAGCATCAAAGAGTTTATCTAAGACAAATTTAATCTATTTTAAGGATGAAATAGAAGCTGAAGCCAAAGGTTACAGCCTTTCGACAAGTTGCCAATAATTCTTTATTTGCTTTATTAGACTTGTTTGTATAGGGGAGAAAGAGATATAATGTCGCACAATATATCTTTTGCGACATTAGCCTTATAAAAAAGCATGGAGAGGGCTTCTGCGGATTTTTAAATTTCAAAAAAGATTTTTTGATTTTCATTATTACTTCCCTGTTTAAATACGATCAAATCATTTTTACTCTGCTTATAATTTACTCAACCCTTCCCTCAGATCTCGCCCTTTTTACTATTATTAAAGCGGATAGCCACTTCCCTATTCTTTTGCTGTTGGTATTGACAGGGAACAATAACGTTGTGTTATATTGAAGCTGAGCAATTTAAATTTACTTCATTTTTGCTTCATAAATATGTACTATGATTAAGTATATGAAAATATTGGTAGTAGAAGATGAACCTAAGTTAAATAAGAGCCTTGTAGAAGGCCTAGCAAAGCGCGGATACGCAGCTGACTTTGCTTTTGACGGCGAGGAAGGTGAACAGCTCGCTAAATACAACAACTATGATCTGATAATCCTCGATGTAATGATGCCCAAAAGAGACGGCATAGCGGTTTGTCGAAACCTCAGACTTCAAGGCTACAAAACCCCAATAATTTTTTTAACAGCCAAAGACGCTGTCTATGATAAAATCAGTGGCCTAGATATCGGAGCAGATGACTATTTGGTTAAACCATTTGCCTTTGAAGAACTCATTGCTCGAATAAGAGCTCTACTCCGAAGACCAAATCTAACAACCGGAGACGTGCTCACTTTAGATGGATTAACACTAGACACAAAGAGTCAAACTGTAATGGTTGATAAAAATCCATTAGTCCTTACTCTTCGCGAATACGGAATATTAGAATACTTCTTGCGAAATAAAGATGTTGTTGTAACCCGTGATGATATACTAGAACATGTTTGGGATCGATTCCACGACCTCTTTAGCAACGTGGTTGATGTCCATTTAAAAAACTTACGAAAAAAGTTACCGAATAAATATGCAAAAAGAATTAAAACCGTCTGGGGTAAAGGATACAAACTCGTTTAATAAGCGTTTTCAACACTCGATTTTGAAACTCACATTTATTTATGTGATTATTTTGGCTAGTATTTTATTTGTTTCTAGTAGTGTTTTATATTCTGTTTTTTCATCAAAACTTGAGAGCCGTTTTCGGACAACGAATGGAGTTGAGATAGAAATAATTCATCGTCAGGGAATTCCAAACCCAGATGATGTTCGTGATGATTTAATAAACCTTTTAGTTTTAGTTAATGGATTTCTTTTGCTAATTGCCGGAACACTTAGTTACCGCTTGGCAGAATGGACACTCAATCCTTTAAAAAAATCATATGAGAGGGAGCGTAGTTTCTTGGCTGACGCCTCACATGAACTAAGAACTCCGCTTAGTATCTTAAAAGCTGAATTTGAAAATGAGTTAATTGATTCAAAGAAAAATCCTCGTAAAATAGTTAAGATTGAGAGCAATCTAGAGGAAGTAAACCGGATGAGTAATTTGGTAAACGACCTATTAACCATATCACGCCTATCGGAGAACGAGACTAAAAGCGACGAGACTTATTCAAAAATTAATATTTTAGAAGAAATAGAGAGTACTACCAGAAGACTAAAACAACTAGCAGATACTCAGAATGTTTTGATTAGTACTTCCCTACCAACTCACCCCATTATAATTAAAAGTAATAAAACTCTTTTAGAAAATATTTTATTAAATTGTATAAAAAACTCAATAATCTACAATAGACCGGGTGGCGACATTTCTGTTGCACTAAAGGATAATAACGATACAGTAAAAATAATAATTAAAGATAGTGGAATCGGAATTTCAAAAGACAATCTCGATAAGATTTTCGATCGTTTTTACAGAGTAGACAAAAGTCGATCAAGACAAACAGGTGGGAGCGGACTAGGTCTTTCTATTGTAAAATCATCCATTGATAAGCTCTGTGGAACAATAGATATTGAGAGCGAAGTTGGAGTCGGTACGAAAATTACTCTTAGCATCCCAAGTAACACATAGATTATTTTGTATTTTTATAGTTTCATTTGTCTTTAGATTTTCTTCATAATTACTTTAATAAAATATGATTGAGATACTACGAATGGTCAGGTGGTTCTCAAATTAGTAATAATTTTTTATTAAAATATGAAAACTATTTCTAACAGAAGAATGGTTGCGGGGGGTATCGTGGCACTAAGTTTAGTCTTCGCGGGTACTGGTGCAACAGCGAAAGCAGCCGAAAAAGCTGGTGGCCCAACGTCATCAATAAGCGGTGGGCTAAGTGAAGCAATCGCAGATGGAATAATTAGCCAAGGACAAGCAAAAAGAGTCTTTCTTAAAAGAGCAAACCGAAATATAGTCAATCATAAAATGAGTAATCACCGGAAAAACTTCAAATAATTATAAATTTAAAAAGGCCGCTCGAAAAGTGGTCTTTATTTTTTAGGTAAATATTTTAGTGGATCTAAATACGCATTTACAGCTGAGATAGGCTGAGTTAAAACTTTACCTTTACAGGACTTTGACGGCAGTGTTTGGAGATTTACCGCATCTCGAGCATAAACAGAGACATGGAGATGTGGGCCTGTTGAGTATCCCGTATTGCCTGTATAACCGACAAGCTGTCCCCTTTTGACAACCTGACCTTTCACAGATGAAACCACAGACAAATGACCAAATGTACTAGCGAGACCATTGTCATATTTTATTAAAATAAATCTGCCGAAAGACACACGCGGGCACTGTATATCAGTATCGCCTGTGCCCTCTATTGTGCCGTCTGCCATAGCAAAAACAGGAGTGCCAATAGGAACACCGAAATCAGCACCATTGTGGGTTCCTGAGGCATATAGACGACCAGAAGAAGCTGTTTTTCCGAATTTTTGGGTAATCACAAATTTATCAAGTGGCCAAGAAAATGGGGTACCTGTTGGGAGATTTGCGGAGCTCAAATTGAATTTTAACTTTTCTTCATAGTTTCTTAAGTCTGCCTCGAATTGATTTTTTCGCTTTTCACTTTCAGCAATTATTTTTTTATAATTACTCTCTTCGTTCTTTGTTTCCTTCAACAATCTTTCTTTTTCATTCTTATTTGCTAGAATTATTTTCTTTTGTGTGTCTAAGTCTTTTTTTAAAACAACAATTTCTTTTTTTTCTAACTCTGTATCTGTTTTTTTTGTTTCAAGTTCACTTTTTACGGTGGCTAGTTTAATAATATTTTGATTGAAATGATTCTCGATTGTTTGAATATTATCAAATTCTCTCCATGCATCACTAATAGACTCTTTGCGTAATAAATAAATCAACAATGAAGTCCTATCCCCTTCTGCCAACCTTCTTGCTCCATCAGCAACTGCAGTTTTAAGTCCTTTAATAGAATCATTCTTATCATCTATCTCGGCGCCAATCTTACCAAGTTCTAAATTTTTTTTCTTAATCTTTTCCTCAATTAACCTCATGTCGGTATCGAGTTTTTTTTGATTTAGGTCGAGATCTTTAACAACACCAGCAAGTGTATTGCTAGCATTTTGAGTCTTTGATAATTCTTCCTTAAAGGCAATAATTTGGGCTTCTAGTTTTGCAATCTCGGCATTTTGATTGATAATCATCGTATCAACTTCACTGGTTTCAGCGAACACATCAGTTGGTGCCAGGAAAAAGCAAAAAAATAACACTGAGAGTAGAAGATTTAAAAAAGAGAAAAATTGCCTATTGCGGTTATTCTCCATAAATCAATTTTATCCCAGTAGCTCATCAATCGCAATTTGAATACGCTTTAGACTTTCATCTTTGCCCAATATATAGATCACAGAAAATGGATCAGGCGAATTTAATAGACCGGTTAAACAGTACCGGAGTGGGTGCAGTGTACCGCCTCTTTCGCCAAGACTACTTGCGTATTCCATAATTTTATCTTTTACATTTTCAAATGTGACTTCCTCTGCGCTCATATCTGAAAGTATTTTATTTATTCCGGAAAGTCGCTCGCTGGTAGTATTTGAGTCTTGCTTTCCATTCCAGTTGAGAATATTCTTATCAAGCTTTGGAGTCTTTACTACAAAATCAATTTCGCCTTTTTCTTCCATTTCAGTAATTTGTTTACCAAAACTAATTCGCTCGATAACAGTTAGTAAAATCCTGTTAAGCTTTTCGCTGCCACACTCCTGAACAAATTCTGACGAAAGAAATTTTAAAACAAAATCATACTGATCTTTTTTTGGAAGTAATTTTAAATGCTCTTTGTTTATCCAGTTCAATTTTTCTTCATTAAATCTCCCGCCTGAACGCTGAACTTGAGAAAGATCGAAGAGTTGGATAAATTCTTCTGGTGTAATTATTTCTCTCTCATCACCGGGGTTCCAGCCGATGAAAACTAGGAAATTCAGCATTGCAGACGGGAGGTACCCATCATCCCGATATCCAAGAATATCTTTAGCACCATCTCTTTTGCCGAGTTTTTTCTTACCATCAGGCGCCATTATTGGTGGCAAGGTTGCCATTTTAGGAGCTTCGATACCGAGCGCGGAGTACAGTGATAGAAACTTTGGAGTTGAGGAAATAAATTCATCCGCACGTAAAATATGCGTCACACCCATTTCAAGGTCATCAATAATATGTGCAAAATTATATGTTGGATAGCCATCGCTTTTTATTAAAATAAAATCATCGAGCGCCTCTGGACCTGCTGACAATTTTCCACGCACAAGATCCTCCCATTCATATGATTTTATATCTGTAACTTTTAGACGAAGTGGTTGAGTCCCATCCCAAACTGGAGTATTTGTTGGCCTATAGTCTCTATACAAAAAAGCTTTTCCTTCTGCTTCTGACTTTTTACGAAATAACTCTACTTCTTCTTCTGTGTACGGATCCGCATAAGCCAAACCTTTCTCAACCAACTCTTTGGCAAACTTAACATAGTGTTCCAATCTTTTTGATTGCAAATATTCTCCGGCTGGACCTCCGACTCCAATACCTTCATCCCAAGTAATTCCAAGCCACTTTAAAGACTCAACGATCTGGTCTATCGAACCCTCAACTTCTCTTTCTTTGTCAGTGTCTTCAATTCTTAAAATAAAAGTCCCGTTGTATTTTCTAGCTAGTGCCCATGCAAAAAGCGCTGTGCGAACTCCACCTATGTGCATATAGCCAGTAGGACTTGGTGCAAAGCGTGTGACTATTTTTTTATTCTCATTATTTATATTCATTTAATATTTCCAATGATTTAAATTTGTTCATTATTATTTTTCTTCATGCGACAAGGCAATCTTTATCACTTCCTGCGCAATCTCATGTGCAGCTCCCGGCTTGAAAAAAGAAAGTGCGGCTTTTTTCATGGACTCTACTTTATCTTTATCACCAATCAAATCACTAACAGCGGTCACTAAAACAATAGGCGTAAGATTTTGTTCTTCCAGCACTTCACAAGCTCCACTTCGAGCATATGCGTATGCATTTTTTTTCTGATGATCTCCATTTGAACTAGTTATTGGGATAATTATTGATGGTATTCCCCAGCTCGCGATTTCAAAAATAGATGAGCCGGCCCGAGAAATAATAACGTCCGCTGCCCCAGCGGTCATCTTGGCGGCGAGATCGTTTAAAAATGGAAATGGTTTGTATCTCCTGATGTTTTCATTGTCTCCCAAAATAACTTTGGCTGTTTCGGAAACTTCTTTGTAATTTTTAACTCCAGTCTGATGAATAACTTCGTATTTTTTTATCAACTCTGGAAGTGCATCTAAAACTGCATTGTTAATAATTGTGGCACCTTGGGAACCACCTAAAATTGCGATTACAGGAACACCTTCTTCAAGTCGCAAATATTCCCTTGCTCCCTCGGTAGAAGGTTTTAAAATACTGGCACGAATAGGTTGCCCAGTCCAAGCGGTCTTGGCTTTTGGGAAGAAAACACCTGCATCTGGGTAAGAAATGGCGATACGGCGGGCAAACTTACCTGCAATTTTTGTAACCTTGCCTGGAACAGTATCAGACTCATGAATAATCACAGGAATTCTGAGCAATCTAGCAGCAAAAAGCGTCGGAAATGAGGCATAACCTCCTTTTCCAACAATAACGTCTGGATAGAGGCTATAGAGCTTGTAAATGGCCACTAGAATACCATACGGAACCTTAAATATATCTAAAATAGTTCTAAAGGAAGGATAAAGACGCCATTTGCCGGAGGGTATCCATTCATAACGAATACCGTTCTCATAAAGCATCGTTTTGTCGTATGGACTATCAGAAAAATAATAGAGATTGGCATCAACGATGTGCTCCTTGTCCACGATTTTATTTATTTCTTCGGCAATAGCAATTATTGGATAAAAATGCCCGCCTGTTCCCCCTCCCGCCAAAACAATCTTCATAGGCTAAATTCTAACATAAAATGATTAAATTCGCTTTTTTTGAAATTTTGAAATGTTTAATAAAACCCCGACACAAGCAAGTGAAATCAGGAGTGATGTTCCGCCCTGGCTCATAAAAACCAGAGGTACTCCTGTCAAAGGAAAAAGTCCTGTAATAGCGGCAATATTTAAAAAAGATTGAGTCGTTATAATCATAACAATACCTATGGCGAGTAGCCGACCAAAAGCATCTGGTGCCCGCGAAGCAACCCTAAAACCACGCAGAGCAAAAGCGGTGTAGAGTAAAACGATAATAACAGCTCCGATAAATCCAGTTTCTTCTGACAAGACAGCGAAAATTGAATCACCCTGTGGTTCCGGTAGATATTTAAATTTTTGGACACTCTGCCCAATACCTCTTCCTCCAACACCGCCCGAACCTACAGCTATTAGAGCTTGTTTGATTTGATACGAAGACCCCCGTGGATCGAGGTCTGGATTCAAAAAAGTTGTAACACGACTTTTCAAATATGGAGTAGTGAAAGCTAATATTGTAAAACCAACTAAAGCAATACTGCCTATTATAAATATTTTTTTTAGGTTAACACCGGTCATAAAATACATTACCCCGCCCGTGATGACCATCAAGATCAAGCTTTTTGTGTCAGGTTGCTTAAGGAGAATAACGGCAACAATTCCGATAAGAATAATAAACGGCAAGACTCCATGTTTAAACGAATCAGCTTTATCTTTCATTGTAGACATCCATGATGCTAAATAAATAATGAAAGCGATCTTTAAAAACTCCGCTGGCTGAAAAGAGAACAAACCAATATCGACCCATCTAGTAGCGCCACCGTGAGAAACCCCCAGTCCGGGAATAAAAACGAGGAGAGAAAGGGCAAGTGCTGATATTAAAAAAAACAATGAGTACCTTCGCCAATTTCTATAATTAATACGGCTAGCAAAATACATCGCTACTAAACCCGACACCAACCCATAAGCCAGTTGACTTATGAGAACATTATAAAATTTAGTTTCACTATTTGCTAAAATCCCAAGCGAAGCAGAAATAAAAAAAATAAGTCCAATAACAGTAAGTAATATAATTATACTTAACAATAATTTATCAACATTTTTTTCATTAGTTTCTTTCATTAATTAATTCCAAAGTGAGATAACAACACCGACTATTCCGCACACAAGACTGACTATCCAATATCTCATAGTTATTTTTGGACGAGACCAACCAAGGGCTTCAAAATGATGGTGAAGTGGTGCCACTAAGAAAACTTTTTTATGAAAATATCTTTTTGAAATTATTTGGATAAATGAAGAAAATGCAGTTGCAACTAACGGAAAACCAATAACAAGCAGGAGCAATGGTTCGTGTGTCAGAAAAGCGATAGTGGTTAAGGCCAAGGTCAAAGGCAACATTCCTGTTTCTCCCATATAGAATCTTGCGGGTGGAACATTGAACCAAAGAAAAGCCAAAAGTGCGCCGACAATGACCAGGGAAAGCGTCATAATATCTAGCTGCCCCCGGGAAAAAGCAATGAATGCATAGCTTGTAAAAATAGTTGCCAGCACTCCGCCCGAAAGTCCGTCTACTCCATCAATAACCCTGCTTGAGAAAGTACCGAGCATGACTAAAATAAAAAATGGAACGAACCAAAACCCGATATCAACTGTAGCGTAGAAAGGAATATTTATTGTATGCATATCAAGTTTCAAGTAAAACCAAAGCCCGCCTATTAAACCAAGGAAAGCGATAATCGGGATAATATATCTACTTGGTAAACCATGAGAAAGTTTATTACCTATACCTCCCCAAATTTCTATAAAATCTTCAACCAAACCAAGAATAGCCCCGACTATTATTCCAGCAAGTGGCAACCAAGTTTCTTTTCTGGAAACAAAATCAAAGATCGAATCATTCGTACCGGAAGATTTTGCAATCAACCAAAAAATAATTGTAGTTAAAATAATTGAAGTCCAAACAACAGCGCCACCAACACGCGGAGTACGAATTTCTTCGGCTTCATTATTTATATTTTTAAAACCTGCTGACAGAGGATCTGGATTGTTGGTTTGCCTCGAAACACTCTTCCAGAGTTTGTGTTTATACATTATCCCGGAAAGAAATGGGGTAACTGCAATTCCAACAAGGAAGGCAGTGGCTGCGGGTAAAAGTACTTTTGTAAGGGTTAATGCAATCATAATTTATATTATAATTTATTTATTGGAAATTCTAAAATAATTATCTACTCCTTCCATATAGTGCTCAATATCTACAAAGCGCCCTTCCCTTGTAGAGCCAAGAACAACTATTACTATAGTGTCTCCGTAAATGGGCATTCTATATGCAATAGCAAGGTTTCCGCCTGCCAAACTCGTAAAGCCAGTTTTTGAAATTAAAAGTGAATCAATCTTGGTTGATAAATCGTTTGTATTTGAAACAGTATGAGCCCGACCATCAATGTCATTAAATGTTCCTTCTGGGAGAGTTGTCTGCTCTGCTATCTCTGGAATATGTTTCAAAAAATAAATAAGGAGTGCTGAGACGTCCTTGGCTGTACCCACTGCGCCCGGCTGTCCAAGACTGTCTAATCCGGCAGGATTATAGAAACTTGAATGAAGAAGCCCAATTTCTTTTGCCTTGTTGTTGATGTCCTGCATAAAATCCTTACCACTTTCTTCATACTTTTCTTTTATTGCAAAGGCGGCGTCATTTGATGAAACAACGAGCATAAAACTTACCAACTTATCTAGTCTCCAAATCTCTGCAAGGTTGAGCCCGTTGTCCCCTGATTTTTCGAGTGATTTCGCAGAAATGTTAATTTTACTTTCAGCACCAATATTATCAAGTGCTGTGATGGCAGTTGCGAGTTTGGAGAGTGAAGCAAGTGGCAATATTTCGTCGGCATTTCTTTCATAAAAAACTTTGTCTTTTGTTGCGTCATATACATATACAGCTTTAGCGTTGTCTGTTGTAGAAAAAAAATAATTTAGAGCGATGATGTCTTTTTGTTCGTCTTGAAATTGTTGCCTAAGCTCGATTGATTTTTTTTGTGATCCATAAAGCGTAATTCCGCCAAGAAAAAGAAGTATTAGAACAATACTAATCAGTCTAAATTCTATTTCAGTAAACTTACTCATTTTCTGCATTATTTATTTTTTCAATATTGCCAGACAATGTCTCTCTAACTTTTTCAAAATCAGGTAAGTCCTTAACATCACCAACTCCCATAAATGACAAGAGCTCGAGAGTCGGCAAGTAAATATTTTTCCGAGCGTCCGTTGGGTGTTCTTTTTTTTCTACAAGCCCACGAACCAACAGATTTCGGATAATGAAACTAGAATTTACTCCTCTAATAAAATCGACATCACTCCGACTGACATTTTTGCCGTACAAAATAACTGAGATGGTTTCAAGCGAAGCTTTTGATAATTCTTTTGAAAGCTCTTCTTTTCGCAATTCTTCGATCATCTTTCCGGCTTCGGCTGAGGTATACAAACCAATTTCGTTCTCATTTTCAATAAGAGTTATTCCCCTATTTTCTAGTTTTTCCTTTAATAAAATAACCGCTTCGTTAATATTTGAAATTGGTTCTTTTAAAATACTGGCAAGCTCTTTGAAAGAAACTGGTTCGCCTTTATAAAAAAGTATGGATTCTATTTTTGAGTCAAGTGTTAACATAAATTTACATTATTCTGGTATAGTTTCAGATACATCGGCATCAAGTTTAGACATTTCAATATCTCCAAACATATCGCCTTGGAGAACATCCAATATCCCCTGCCTTACGAGCTCTAGCATAGCAAGAAAGCCGACTATAACCAAAACTTTTTCTTCTTTATTTGCTGGTTTCCCGACTCCAATAAATTGCTTGAAGCTCGAATTCATAGCTGTTTGCATTCGGTCAGTCAGGCGCACCAACATCTCCTCAATACTCATTACTTTTTTAATTTCAACTTCTGGTAGTTTTTCTATTTTAGGAATACTCAAAATAACACTTCGGACAGAGTCATGCATACTAGAAACCGAAATGAGTTGTGATGGAATAAAAATCGGTGATTTTTCTGTGACTGTCTTTTTTTCATATGACACATTTTTACCAAACTGTTTCCTAAGCACATCTGAAAGATCCACAAAAATCCTATAAAGAGCAAGTCTTCTTCCTAGGTCACTAGCTTCTTTTTCTTCTTCTTTCGTTAAAGTAAAATTGGGCAACAAAGAACGCGATTTTATCAGGATCAAAGTTGCCGCCACAACAATAAACGAAGAAAGAGTGCTTGGATCAGATTTCTCCATTTGGCGTACGTAGCCCAAGAAGTCATCAGTGACTTTTGAAAGAGAAATATCGTTTATAAAAAGTTTTCTTTTTTCAATAAGTTCAAGTAAGACTTCAAAGGGACCCTCGAAGGAGCTGGTTTTAATGCTATAGATATTTTCCACATCAAAATTATACAACATTTACTGCATATTTTACTGATTGACAATATCAAATTTGCGATGTATTATCAGAAAAACACATACATGAAAAGGCAGTTTAATGACGGCAGGGTGCTAGTCTGTAAAATACCTATTCAAGAAAAGACTCGAGTTGAGAAAAGAATAAAATCTTTCAACGACTCAGTTAAAATAAAAGTAGTTCATTTTATTGACACGGTCTTGCCTGCAGGAAATTATGCAGTCAAAATTGAAACTTTCCCAACAAAATATTTTTTAGAAAATATCGAAAATGGTGAAATTGTCGAAATGATAGGTCCGAGATTTGATTGTAAAATTTCTCGTTATATGGAAAAGCATAAAGATAACTTGTTTTGGCTTCCAAATAAAAAAGATCTAGAAAAATTAAATAGATTGGCACCCAAAAAAGCGTCGACTACCAGGTAGTACGACGCTTTTATTTTTATAATTACTTTTTTCAATTCAACTATTTAGATTTTATCTCAATACCAAGCTCTTTTATTTGTGCATTTGAAATATCACTTGGAGCATTCATCATTAGGTCTTTACCTTCCCCTGTTTTTGGAAAAGCGATAACTTCGCGAATGTTAATTTCATTTTGCAAAAGCATCACGAGACGGTCTAGCCCCCAAGCAATACCACCGTGCGGTGGCGTGCCGAGTTTAAATGCAGAAAGCATGTGACCGAAATCTTTTTCAATTTTATCACCGTCATGTCCAAGGATTTGGAAAACAGTATGCAGGGCATCTGCTTCGTGGTTTCGAATACTGCCACCACCGATTTCAAAACCATTGAGTACGATGTCGTATTGACTTGTGATTATGTCGCCAATATTGCGCTTCTCGATGAGGTTTACCATGTGTTCAGGCAACGGACGAGAAAACGGATTGTGGGTATAAGTCCACTCACCTTCGGCATCAGGGTTGTCAGATTTGTCAGCGCGTTCAAAAAACGGGAAATCTATTACCCAACAAAACGCTAGTGTGTTCGGGTCATTTTTATCATTACGAACATCTGGGCGATCATTGCCATACTTTGACATTGCATCTTTATACGAAATACGGGGAAAAGGGATTTCTTGGATTTTCTTCTCGGGATAAAGTTTCTCGACAATTTCGATTAAAAGTTTCTCGTTAAGTGCCATCACGTCTCCGCGCTCAACAAAACTCATCTCCATATCAAGCTGAGTAAATTCTGGTTGACGATCACCGCGGCCGTCTTCATCTCGCATACATTTGGCGACCTGAAAATATCTTTCAATTCCGCCGGTCATTAAAAGTTGTTTGTATTGTTGTGGTGATTGCGGAAGCGCATAAAAATTTCCTGGCCATTTTCGAGAAGGAACAACAAAGTCACGAGCACCCTCTGGTGTCGATTTGGTGAGGATAGGAGTTTCGACTTCGACAAACATTTCTTTGTGCATAAAATTGCGAACAAAATGAATAATCGCATCGCGATTGCGAATATTTTTTTGCATCCTCTCGTTTCGTAAATCTAAATATCGGTGTTTTAAGCGAATTTCTTCGTTAATACCAAGAGTATTGTCGTGGACATTATAAGGAAGTGGAATTGAAGTATTTAAAATTTCTATAAACAAAACTTCAAGTTCTATCGAGCCGTTTTGTTTGTCGGCTTGCCGATTGCGTTCTGGGCGTTCATTGACTTTGCCGCGGACAGACACGACAAATTCTTCACGAATATTTTTCGCAGCTTCTATTGCCTCTGAACCTGGCAATACGACACCTTGGACTATTCCGCTCATATCGCGAAAGTCAAAAAAAACCATTTTTCCTTGGTCGCGTCTCACGTGTATCCAGCCCTTAATATTTACTTCTTTACCGACGTGCTCATTGAGCTTCGCAATATATATTCGTTCCATATAAAGTGATATTAGCAAAAAACTCGTAATTTGGGAAACAATTAGTTTGTAATAATTTTAATTGAATAAGACCTACAAACTAACCAGAAAGTATTTGGTTTTGAATTAATCGTTTGTATTCATCACTTTTTTCTGATAGTTCAGCGTGTGTTCCCCTGTCGACAATCTTTCCATTTGCAACTACAAAAATAATATCTGCATCCATTACAGTAGAAAGACGATGTGCGATGATTATTGTTGTTCTTCCTTTCGCGCCACGGTTTATTGCATCGTGTATGAGTTTCTCATTGATTGAGTCGAGCGCCGAAGTCGCTTCGTCAAAAATCAAAATTTTAGGATTCTTTATCAAAGCACGAGCAATACCTATACGCTGCCGCTCACCACCAGAAACTTTAATGCCTCCTTCACCAATGACCGTATCAAGTCCATTATCTTTTAATTTTTCAATAAAATCTGAAAGAGAGGCGTCATCTGTTGCCTGTAAAATTTCTTTTTCACTTACTATATAGTCGGCTGGCAAGCCAAAAATAATATTATCTTTTATACTTCTATCAAAAAGTTCGATTTTCTGTTCAACATTTCCTATCTTACTACGAAGCCACATGAGATTCATTTCCCTCAAATTAATTCCGTCTATAAATATTTCACCATTAGTTGGATCATAATATCGACGCATCAAATTTACTATTGTAGATTTACCCGAGCCTGAAATACCAACGAAGCCGATTTTTGCACCAGCAGGAATTTTGAAACTTACACCTGAAACCGCCTCATCGTCTTCTTTTTTAGAATCATCTTCACTCTCATCTTCTTCTTGCTTTGCTGATTTTCTATATGGATAGGAGAAACTAACATTTTTGAACTCAATTTCACCATTGAAATTTTCAGATATTTTTCCATTAATATTTGGATCTACATCTGGAACAATATCGAGTAATTCATAAAGTTTTTTAATTTCGACAATCTTAAATAGCATCTGTCGTTGGATATTCATTATCATTATAATATTTTGGAAAATAGTACTTAGCCACGCAAAGAGCGTTACAAACATACCGACAGAGTGAAAACCAAGAAATATAAAATACACACCCAGCCCGAGCGACACCCAGTGCCCTATCGTCAGTAAGTTTCCGTGACTATAAAAAACTTGTAAATATTTTAACCATATTTTTTTAATAAAAAATAGATTTTCATCCCCTTTATTATTAAACATTTCCACCGTATCGCTTCCCTTTGCTTCGGCTATAACAAGAGTAGAATTTCTAAATAGCTCAGACTGCAATTTTGACAATGCCTGATCTTTCTTTCTTATTTGGTCAATAAGTGGGAAATATTTAATATTTCTCATATACGAAAGCCAAACATATATTCCGATAAATACCGAAGCGGTAAATGCTATCCGCCAATCAAAGAATGCAAGGATAATTAGTGTCACAATAACCTGAATAACACTCGGAATAATATTGTAGATAAAATCATTCATAAGATTTATGAGTGCATTTTGTCCTTTGTTTACAACATTTTGTTTAACACCAGAATGTTCATTAATATGTTGCCCGACTGAAAATTTAAACATTTTATTGAGCGAAAGAACAGAAAAAGACAGCACAATATTGTCATCTAAATATTTAACTATTACGTGTTCCCTAACCCAAGATAAAATTTGTTGTTGAAAATATGATAAAACAAAAGCAAGCAGTAGCAATTTTATCGTCAAACTGGAATTGTGACTGGAAACAGCATCGACACTTTTGCCAAATAAATATGGTGAAAATACTCCAATGACCTGACCTATTAAATACAAGAAAAATACAATGAAAATATATTTTCTAAATGGTTTAAAGAGTCTGAGTGTGCGTTTCGCAAAACTAATATTTTGTGACATGTCTAAACATAATACTATATAAAACAACTTTTATATAAACAAAAACCCCAATTTCTTGGAGTTTTTGTTTTAGGTTTAAATTTATTTTAGTGTAGTTTGCAATTATTTAATCGCAGTAACTACGAGTTTAGCAAAAGGCTGTCGGTGTCCGTTTTGTTTGAGGTAGCGAGCCTTAGCTTTGTATTTAACAACACGAACTTTCTGACTGCGGCCGTTTTCTTTGAATTCTGCGTGGACTTCGGCACCCTTTAAGTATGGGTCACCGATGGAGCAACCGTCTGTATTTTCAACAAGGAGTACTTTATCGAAAACAACGATATCACCGGCAGTATGTTCGCCTGCGAGTTTTTCAATAATGATGGTGTCCCCAACACTAACACGGTATTGTTTGCCACCAGTTGCAATAACAGCGAATTCGCTGTTATCAGCCTTGGCTACCGCCTTTTTGACCGCCTTTTTGGTTGTTGCTTTCTTTACTGCCATAGTGTTGCTATTCTAAAGGATTTTCAGAAAAATGCAAGTTTTTACTCAGACTCAATCCTAATATCTATTTAATAGCCTTTCCACTATCGACATTACGGTTTTCATTATATAATTTTCTTATGGTTTCAAAATTCAAACACAAGGATTTGACATGGATAGATATGGAGGGTCCGACTCGTGATGAAGTTATGCATCTTATGGAGGAATACTCTCTTCCTGAACTTGTTGGCGAGGAATTGCTCGACAAAAGTGTCCGCGGAAAAGTAGATCTTTATCCTCATTTTATTTATATGGTGCTCCACTTCCCTGTCATCGGACGCTCTCGCGACGGTAGCCGGTACGAGCAAGAAATAGATTTTATTGTGGGTAAAGATTTTTTAATTACTGTTCACTATGAACCGATCGACCCACTTCATGCTTTTTCCAGAGTTTTTGAAATAAAATCCATTCTCGACAAAAGACCAATGGGCGACCACGCTGGATTTCTGCTTTTCTATATAATGCGTGAGCTTTACAAATACTCAGAATCAGAACTTTTCGAACTTGAAGAAGATTTGAAAGATATTGAAAAAGATATTTTTGAAAACAAGGAAGAAAAAATGGTTCGTGTTATCTCAAATACAAACCGCAAGCTTCTCGACTTCAAACAAGCAATCCGTTTTCACGAGCACGTACTCACTTCTTTTGAGTCTGCTGGTGTAAGTTTATTTGGTGAAAAATTCAAACATCACCTCGAGTCCATCACTGGCGAATACCGCAGGGTGGCAAGCATTATGGAAAGTCAAAAAGAAATCCTCGACGACCTTAAGGCGACAAACGATGCTTTGCTTACTGCAAAAACAAACGAAACCATTAAAGTCCTAACTATTATTTCATTTATTATGTTACCTCTTACTCTTATCACCGGGGTATTTGGAATGAGTATGAATAATGATATTGTACTCATTAGTACTCTCCGGGACTTCTTTATAGTCATCGGCGCACTCGTCGTAACTGGTACTATGCTTATAATTTACTTCCGCAAAAAGAAATGGCTCTAGCCTTCTACAATTCTCTCACTAAAAAAATTGAAACTTTTGTACCAACAGAACCGGGTTTTGCCCGCATCTATCATTGTGGCCCAACTGTCTACAACTATGCTCACATTGGCAACTTGCGGGCGTATATTTTTGCTGACACTCTTCGCCGTACACTCGAGCTTTCCGGTTACTCGGTCAAACAAGTTATCAACATTACCGACATCGGTCATTTGACTGGCGACGGCGACGATGGTGATGACAAGATGGTCAAAGCGCTTAAACGCGAAGGTAAATCGATGACGCTGACTTCGATGCGAGAAGTCGCTGATTTTTACAAAAATGCTTTTGTGGCAGACCTCAAAACTTTGCGGATTATTTTGCCTCACGAAATGCCTTTTGCGAGCGACAACATTGCCGAAGACATCGAGCTCATCGAAAAACTTGAGCAAAAAGGTTTTGCCTACATAATAAGCGATGGCGTATATTTTGATACTAAAAAAATGAAAAACTATGGCGCGCTTTCTGGTTTGTCACGCAATAATGATAGTAAAAATGAAAACCTGAAAACAGACGAAAGTGAAAACGGGATCGACAATATGAGCGATAACGAACTAGAGTCGCGCATTGGCATCAACAGCGAAAAACATTCGCCGCGTGATTTTGCACTTTGGAAATTTTCTGAAAATGAAAAGATTGGCTACGCGTCACCATGGGGTGTCGGTTTCCCTGGTTGGCACATCGAATGTTCGGCGATGGCACGCAAATTCCTCGGTCAACCTTTTGACATTCACACTGGTGGCATCGACCACATTGCCGTTCACCACAACAATGAAATCGCACAATCAGAATGCGCCTACGGAGAGCCACTCGCCAATGTTTGGATGCACGGCGGATTCGTAAATATTGACGGTGAGAAAATTTCTAAATCTCTATCCAACGATATTTATTTGGCGGATGTCGTCAAAATCGCCCGCCCAGAAAGCTACCGTCTCTGGCTTCTGATGGCACATTATCGTTCACCAATAAACTTTACCTACGACGCACTGCGCGCTGCGGACACCGCTCTAACGACACTTTACGAAGCCTTCATTGCACTGCCACAAAATGAAGTCGACGCTGATGCTTCGTACAAAACTGCATTTACTGAGGCAGTCGAAAACGATCTCGACACTCCGAAAGCTATCGCGACACTTTTTGCAGTTTTTAAAGACGAAGGACTGGACGCAGGAGTGAAGCGTTCGACGATACTCTATTTTGACCGAGTGCTTGGTCTTGGCTTTGCCGACTTGCCAAAAATCGAAATTCCCTCGCATGTAAAGTTACTGACGCTTGAACGCGACAAAGTTCGCACCTCCAAGAGTTTCGCCAAAGCCGACGAACTCCGCAAAGAAATTGAAAAAGAAGGCTTCATCGTCCGCGACAACAAAGATGGTTCTCA
This sequence comes from uncultured Candidatus Saccharibacteria bacterium, assembly GCA_964354985.1. GTDB lineage: Bacteria > Patescibacteriota > Minisyncoccia > Phycocordibacterales > UBA9973 > JAGOSA01. Next base: position 23,565 of record CAYHBR010000009.1, read on the forward strand.
GGTTGTACCTGCTAGGCTTTCGCCGAATGCGGTGCAGTAATTTGACAAGTTATTTCATATAAGTAAAGTATAAATAAACTAAATAACGCTAAAAATGGGAAACGACAACATCGAAGGAAGATGGGTGTCATTATCCCCTTTCTTGAAAAATGAAACCAGCTTATTGCTTAAATTGAGAAATTCAGAATGTTACAGATATTTTTGTTCTACGCGTAGGAATATTATTACACTTGAAGAATTTGATGCCGAGCTTAAGTATGATTTTAACCACGACAGACACTTGCAATTTATTATCAGAAAAAAGTCCGACAACAAATTAGTCGGTACTATATTCTCTTATAATTTCAACAAAGCTGATGGAAATGTCTTTGTTACGACTTACATAACAGAAGATGAGGAGAAATCATATTATGGAGTTGAGGCTCATGCTTTATTTATTGAATATTTATTCCGAATTCATAATATTCATAAAATATATGCTGATGTATATTCAATCAATAAGCATTCATTATCTGTATTACTGAGAGCGGGTTATGTAATTGAGGGGAAATTTAAGGAACATCGCTTGCTACCAAACGAAACTAGGTGCGAATTAATTAGAATGGCTTTCTATAGAGATAATCTAAGTAAATTAGATTTTTTTCTTGAAAAACTTGGAAGCAAAAAAGCTTGATTATCAAGCTTTATTTATTGTTCGATTTTATAAATAAGTGACTTAGGGATGAAAAAATATTTCGGTTTTTTTTGAGGGTATTCATCTCCAGAAGATACCTTTATAGTTTTTTGATCAAAAACAATAAAATATCCGTCGGTTTCTTTAAGTATCGTACCCTCAGTTTTCATTTGAGAAGGTAATTTTATTTTTGTGTCAGGGTGATACATTAAAATATCATTCCAAAATATTATTATTTTATTAGTGGCCTTTTTCATAAAAATCAATTTTCCTAAATTCTAAAATAGCTTTTTCTGGTATTATAAATCCATCTAATGCAACAATTTTTTTTGTTTTATTGTCATAACTTACGCTAGAAGCAATATTTGTATATTCATCATTGGTTTCAATAATAAAACCGCAGGTTAGGGTAGGACTTGGAATTACATCTAAGGTGCCCAGGTCGTCTGTATAAGCCGCATCCTGCCAAAGAATTGTACAAACTGGGTTTAAAATTTTTCCATTTTTTTCCATAAAAAAAGTGTAGTAACATTATACTACACTTTGGATAAAAGGCAAAATATTATTTTCCGCTACTATTACTGCCAGTATCGTCAGAACTACTTCCTTTTGACTTATTGGCTTCTCTCTCCGGAAGCTCACCGGATCCTTGAGCATCTTCTCTGGCTTGGTGCCATGCCTCAGAAACTTCTTTGATAGTCGAGCTCGTATCTTTAGCTGCATCTGACTTATCGTAATTATTTTCTCCCATTTTGCTTTATCTCCCTTCTGGGTTTTGTTTTTCCACTTAAACGCTAGGTGGACTTACCTTGACCATATACTAATCCCGCGAGTAATCAATGTCAATTTATTGTTTTTTTCTATGAAAAGAGTATATTTATATTACAAAATGACGAAAGGGCATCCGAACGGTACTACCTAAGGAGGCTTTTTTATTTTATTCTAACTTTATTTTTCTACGCAAATCCTTCCAGCTGTGATTTACCACAAACTAAACATTGACTCTCCGCCCTTATGTAAAAAAAACTAATTTTTAGTAAGAAAATCTCTTAGGCTTTTGAGATTATTTTGCATATTTATTTAGCTCTACTGGATAGAATAGCTCTTTTATCTCCAGTACAGCTAATGTACTACATATATCATAAGAATGTCTACGACCTGCCTATTTCAACGGCACCGTGATAGTAAACGTCGCACCCTTGCCAAGGCCGGGAGAATCGGCAGTGACAGAACCGCCGTGAGCTTCGGCGATTTGCCGTGCGAGGTAAAGTCCGATGCCCGAACCGCCGGCATTGACTTTGGAGCCTTCGCCACGACTAAATTTGCCAAAAAGTTTTTCTTTGGTTTCGGGCGACATGCCCATACCAGAATCACTGATAGCGACCACTGCTGTGCCTGGCTTGCCAGCTTCGCCTTCTTTTTTCGAGATCGAAAGCTTCACGAAACCAGTTTGTGTGTATTTAATAGAGTTATCGACAAGATTGAGAATAACTTGTCGAAACTTGGAGGCATCGATGCTGACCATGCACGGCACGGCACCAGTATTTTCGTAGATGAGTTCGAGACCTTTGCTTTTGGCGGTTAGTGAAAATTCTTTGAGAAGTGCCTCGGTGACTTTTTCGAGATCAGTATCAACAAAATTATATTTCATACCACCCTGCTCTATTTTGGCAACATTGAGCAAGTCTTCGACGACATTGGCTAAGTTGAGACTCGACTGGAAGACGCGACTAATAGGTTCGCGTTGGACGTCCGTTACCTCACCATACGAACCTTCGAGAAACATCGAAGTGTAGCCCTTGATGGCCGTGATCGGGGTACGGAGTTGGTGCGAAGCGAGAGAGAGGAATTCAGTTTTACGCTTATCAACTTCTTCGAGTTTTGAATTTGCGTTATTAAGTTTCAAATTAGTACGTTTTAATTGAGCACTCAGTACTTGGAGTTTTTCTCTTTGTTCTACTTCCCGTAACACGCTTCGAATTAGGAAAACGCTTACAGTGAGTGTAACTACGAAAATGACTATTCTGAATAACAACGTAAGCAAATCACCTTTTACTGAAAAAACAATTTGAGCAAGCGAGGCAAAACTTAGAATAAATGCCAGAACACCAACAGAAAGAACTTTTATATGTAACAGACCATGTTTATAGATAGCATAGAAGGTCATTCCTATAAATGGAAACACAAATACTGGGCCAAAAACGACAAAAGCGGTGATGTCTAAAAATGCTGGGAATATAAAATTAAAGATAATAAGCAATAAGAAAGTGAAAACGAGTCCTGTAGTAACAAGCTTAAATTGTTTTCTTTTTTCTCCTTGTGTTTTGAGCGTTTGTTTAACGAGATTATAAATACTACTCAGAAGGAATCCGGTAACCAATAAACCAAAGGCTTTAATCCCCTGACCAGGAATATTTGAGAGAATTTCCCCGCTACCTGATAACACTGCTACGGATTTAAAGACTGACGATGTAAGTGAAAGTATAGATACTATACACACAGCAGGTACAGCAAAATACTTATACCAATTGCCCCAAGCAATATTTTCTTCAGGAAATACTCGTGAAAGTCGGTATAGGAAAAATGCGAACCATACTCCACTAAACATAACAAATCTTAAATACCAAATAGATATATTGTAATTAAAAGATTGATATAGCGTTAAGTAGTTAAAAATACTCCAACAAATTACAGAAAATGAGAGGTAGAGAAATGTTTTATTAGTGATACTTTTAGGATTATTAAAGAAAATCAAAAAGCCTAGTATCCCAATTGCCGCAACAACAGCGCCAACAGACAAAAGACTGAGATTAGAAATAATATCCATGGTTAATATTGTACCTCATGTAAGTAATATCCAATGGGTGTTAGTGTCAATTTCCCATTATTCATTGTTAATACCTCACTTTTCTTCATGAAGCGTAAGTTTGAAAATATTTCTGCATTCAGAAATACAGGGCTTTTCCATCCCATTATTGTCTGAGGTATCATTGCGACCCAGCTTCTATAGCCATCGTATTCATAGCTTCGTCTAGTGATGTGCCTAATTACCGTACTCAATCTATCGTATGCTGTCGTAGTAAGGTGATGTCTAAATAGTGTATGCATAACTACATCGAAACGCTTTGCGGGAAAAGTTTCAGCTAGTGTAAAAATATCATTTCTGCAAAGAATAGTAGAGAATTGTTTGCTTTTCGTTATCATGTCACCCAAAATAACATTATCGAGATGTTCAACGCTGAGCACTTCTACGTTTTGCATAGTTGATAAGTTCATTTGGGCAACTTGATGTGCCCCTTCAGAGTAATCATCGCCAATGAAAGTTAGTTTGTGCTTAAATTCGGATTTAATCACACGTTCTAATATTTGCCGTTCGACTTCCATCCCTCCACTTCCCAAGCTCAAAATACATATATCCTTGTTTTGAGATAATATATATTTACTAACAGTTGCAACAAGCAACTCTATTAAGCCGGGGAACCTTTTACGTTCTGCCTTGATGAGTTGCTCATGCATTTCGACCTCATATTGAGTGAAGGGGAAATCGTTAATCTCTAACAGTAGGTTTGGATTAATTTTGGGCGCCTTAACGAGTAACCATGAAATATAATTAATTACTGTTTTGGAAGACTTGAAGAAAGTAATCAATTGACTGATTGCAAAATCGCTATACTCCCCAGGGGAATTTCGACGAATTTGCTCCAGGTCTCTAATTATTTTATTAATTATATCTTTTCTTAGCATAACTACTGGGTTTTAATTATCCATTTCATCTTATTTTTACGGATTGCGAACATTGCGTGACCATTCTCCTCTACAATTACCTTGGGCAAGGCCTTCTTTTTGATTGAATTATAGAGTTTTCGGTACTCGGCATTTAGTTCAATCAAGTGATTGAAAATACTAGTACGGACAAGTGTGCGAATATGGACCGATGATTTTACTTGTGGAGCAAGTTCTACATAAATGAGTAATTTCTGATCCTGCTGGTCTTTGGACATTTCAGTACGAATGACGAATTTGCCCGATACAAGCGGACGGAGTAAATCATCTTCAAGACCAGCTTTGATATTTTCTGGGTAAATATTAAGCGCGTAGAATGTAGTAGATACATCTTTACGTCCGAACAAGCCAACGAGTGGCAAGTTGTCACCCTTAAACAAAGCCTGAGCTTCTTTGGTGTGTCCACACCTGTCGAGAATCGTAGTGATTTCGTCTCGCGAATACACATGGCCGTTGTCTTTGATGTTATAGCGAATGAGTGGAATACCTGAATCAACGCTAAATACGATTTCATCATTAACCGTTTCAAAATAGATACGGTTTGGATCGTAAGCAACTAGTGTTGGGATAAACGTTAGATCACCAAATAGTTCATTTCGAAGTTGAATATTTTCCATGGCTTTTCGGCGCAAGAAAATCGAAAGTGGTGTCTCGTGACCAAGTGCACAGGCGTCCGCTGTGCCGTAAATATTTACCAAATCATGGAGTGGGTCCGTTGAACCGACAGTACTGAGGAGTACGTCGCGCCATTTTTCTGAAAAGTTTTCGCCGGCAGTGATAAATGTATATTTTCCGTGTGAGAAATTAAAATTGCGTTTTACTGCTTCGTTCATGACATCCATCAAAAATGGCGGGTAACCAGCCAACACAACACGCTCAAACTGAGGCGCGAAGTTCTGCATGACAGCTAAAATGTCTTCACGTTCAATACCCGGTGTTACCACAGTGATATTGTATTTTGACCAAAGCGCACGACACGATGCGAGTGTAAAGGTACCGGCAACCCAGCTACCCATCGAAAAACAAACAATGATGAGCGTTTTTGATTTGCCTATTTTGAAAATATCGCGAAGAATTTCTTCGTGAAGCTGTGCGCCCATTTCTTCTTGGGCATCACCGCGTGGCCAATAGTATGGTTTGCCAGACGAACCCGAACTTGAGGAAATAACCGGTGGGATTTTGCCGTTCGGCACAATCTGAGAGAGCTGATATTTGCGGAGGTAGTTGTCTTTGGTGACAAGCGGGAGGCGCACGAAATCAGCCATTGAAACAACGTTTTTAGGATCGAAGCCTTGGTCTTCGAGGAAATGCCTATATGCTTCTACTGTCGCAAGGGTTTTCTTAAACAGTTCTAGTGACATGGGAATGGCAACATAGTACCATAAATTTGTGATTTAAGAAATGGCCTGGCGAACATTTAGGCGATATCGACCGGATTTGAGCGTTTCTGGCTCGGCAAACATACGGCGTATGGCATGGGCGATAACGGCTCCGCGGCAGAATGATGATTCTGCCAACTGAGGAATGCCTGCGAGGCTTTTACCAACCATGGAGAAAGAATCGTAGAGGCGGTTATTGAGCTCCCCTCGTGGACCCATAAAGTCTCGGGCCAACATGACGCGCTCTTCGAATGTACCCTGTCCTGGCATCATAGACTGGATTGACTGTATTGTTTCCACAGCAAGGTGTCCGTTTAAAATCTCTGGTGTTTCCAGATCGTAACGTTCAACATCGAGAATGACATTTTCACCATCACCAGTAACCATAATCACCGGCATTTTTTTAGCTTTCGCCATATCTCGCAATACAATTTTCAATTTCAGGTTATCGATTTCCTCAACTAAAATATCTGCACCATCGAGAAACTGTTCCAAATTGTCAGGTTTCAGACCGGCATCGTACATGACGATATGAGCAAAAGGATTTACATCGACAATTTGTCGAGCTGTGATTATTGCTTTATTTGTTTCAGTTTCAACGAGACCAGCTCGAAAACGATTGAGGTTCGTAGCAGACAATGGATCAAAATCAGCAAGTTTTGTTATACCCTCTTCACCAATGCCTTCAAGTGCGCAGCACACAGCGCAAGGATTACCGACATTGAGACCGGCAAAAGAAATTGAAAGGTTGCGAACTTTCGCTTGTTCGTCTTTGGTGATGAGCGGTTCATTACGCGAGAGACGCATTTTTTTATAGTCAGACTCGTTCACAATGTGCACAAGCGCAAAGTGCCAAGGATAGTACACCCAGAGGCCTTCTTGTGGATCGAGTGGTTGCACTTTTTCATGACCAGCAAGCATGGCATGTGAAATCTTTGTTGAGTCAGCGATCGTTACCAATTCCTGTTGCTGTGTATCGGTGCCTTCGACAATGTTCGTAATCTTATGATTGTCGATCAAGGTATTTATTTTTTCAATGTCAGACGGATTGCTGGCATCAAAAACGACGGCCTGCCATTCTGCGCGTAACCCTTTTGACTGCTCTGCTAACTCTGAAATTTTTTTATATGTATCCATACCAAAATATTAATTAAGTAATTTAGAAGCGACACTTTCTCGTGGTGAAACTTTATGTGGTGTACTGATTTTACCAGCAACAAAGAAAAATTGTGGCTTGCCTTCACCTCCGAGGAGTTGCGCAAAATCTTTGGCACGATTTCCGATTTCAATACCGCCAACATATATAGATGTATGAAAACCGAGTGACTGAATAAAAAGCATGAGGTGTTCTGCCGAACGTCCAACCGCCATCCACGTTGCAGGATTTTCTTCATTTGCAGTAAATGCCAAGCCTACTTGCGCACTGCGTACACAGTCTGCACTTTTCTTGGCAAGAACGTGACCCATATCTTTTTTCTTGATTATCTTGGCGATAAAAAATGATAGGGAAAAAGGCATGTGGAGTGAATACCACTGCAAACCATTTTTTCTTTTCGAAAGTGCAGGTGGCATCCAGTGTGACATTTCTTCTCGAAATGCATCGCTGTGGTGCGCTTCGACAATACCCTCTTCGGTAAGTTGCGCAATACTATTGAGCTGACTCTGTTCGGTTACCATAGTAACTGAATGCATAGCAAAATAACCATCATGAGTCATTGATGTGATTTCTGATTCAATCGCAGAGAGTGGAATCACCTCTTTAGTAAAAAGTCCGCGGGAGTTTACGCGTTTTGGAATTGTGTCAAAAAGTGCACGACTTGGAGTTTCGGCAGAGTCACCATTTTTAGAAAAACTAATTGTGGTAACAGGTTTTGTACTATTTAGTTCAGGATTATAAATACCAACTTGTGCGTTGTATCCTTTTGCTGTTGCTGCAATACTGATATTTTCAATCAGGCAACCGATACTGATAAATGCATCGCGCATGTGAGGGTCAGCTTGCGGAAGCATTCGTGTTTGGTCTAGGTATATTTCGACACCGTCATTACTAATAGAAAATTTCCATGGCTGTGTATTGTGCGTTGATGGCGCCATGACACCGTATTCGAGAATGCTGATTATTTCTTGGCGATTCATTGTATCTATATGGTATACCCGTTTCGCCTATTTTCAAAGCAAGTTTGACATTTAGAGATGCATAATACAGAAATGAAATATGCAAAAAAAAGCGCTTGTTTAATTTTCAGGTGGCAGGGATTCATCGGCTACTGTAATCGTAATGGTCCGACAAGGCTACGATGTTACACTTTTTACTTTAGACAGAGTGATTTTTTCGACTTCTTCTTTATCGCTGAGCTCGATTGGCTTAAAGTCCGGAAACTGAAGTATCATGCGGAATATTATACCATAGAATGTGTGTCCGATGATTGGGGCACCTTGCAACATTACATATTATTGTAATCTAATAATAACGGCAAGCTTTTGTATTCGTCCACAACATACTAGACTTTCGGACAGTTAACTCTCTGA
>CAYHBR010000010.1:0-31737 GCA_964354985.1 uncultured Candidatus Saccharibacteria bacterium
TAATATAAATTAAATATGCGCCCATAGCTCAGTTGGTAGAGCAACTCCCTCTTAAGGAGATGGTCGTAGGTTCGAATCCTACTGGGCGCACCGAGTGAAAAATAAATATTTGACTTTATTTTTCATAGGTCTAAAATACTTATATTGTTGGCTTTGGCCTCCGAGAAACCCGTCCTTGTGACGGGTTTCGATGTTTAAAAAAGACAATGGAATAATTTTTCTTTTATTTTTAAAAACTGAGAGGTGTCAAGTGTGTCGATTTTTCTTAATAATCTTTTACTGCTAATTACCCGTATCTGAGATATTTTTACATAAGAAGTTACTTTGTTTGTAATTATCTCGGCATGATAGTCATCGTTTCTAATTTTAGAAGTTAGTGGCACAACGAACAAGGAATCTTTACTTATGTATTTGTAGACAAGAACTGGTCTTTCGAATTTTCCATTTTTCCCATCAATTTCAACTCCAATGTTTATTCCCAACGAACACCACCAGATTTCTCTTTCTGAAAAATATAATTTTACATCTTTATTATTTAAGTATTTCTTCTCATTATTCCAAGTATTATAGTCCTTCTTGTGCATACTATTTAGACTAGCGATATATTATGAAATTTACCTGAAGTTTTGTTAAATCGAAAAATAGCATATAATAGCGGGATGCCGGAGTGGCGAAATGGTATACGCGCTAGTTTTAGGAACTAGTGGAGCAATCCGTGGAGGTTCAAGTCCTCTCTCCGGCACAACAAGAGACATCGGCAAAAATATCACGATTTTAAGCCTTATTTTATAAAGTTTTTTTTGCATTCTTGGGCTTGACTTTTGTATCATTTTCTGATATAATACTAAAAAGATAAATGAAACTTAAAAACTAAAAAAAATGATACTAACTATCTCAATTATTGTTGCCCTGGTATTGATATACCCGGCATACTATCGGTTTTCTAGAGTTATTAGAGAACTCGCGAAAAAAGAAAAGTATTCCTTTGAACTGAAGGAAAATAGATGGGTTGAAGTCACTCAAAACAAGGAATTTCTTGGCCTTATTCTGACAAAAGCTGGAGCTTGCTTGCTTCATCAATATCCAGGGAATACTCTGCTAAAACAGAAATTTCACTGGAAGATTAATGATCAAGGTAAGTTTGTTGCAGTAGCACTAGCAAAAGAACGTGATTGGATTTCAGAAAGAGACAAATGGCAAAAAGTTGAATGCGCGAAATCTGACTTTAACCCTACTCTTATTGGGCTCAATTGGTTCCAAAGATGGTGCGTGCGTGAGCTTAGTGTTTATTGGTACGCAGGTTGGTTGTTTCAAAATGAAATAGACTACCGACCAATAGATCTCTACAAATTTACTGATAAGCAGGGATTGGGATTAGACGGTAAGCCTACGACAATTCTTCTTGTTGAGAAAATCACACCAGAGTTATCTAAATCACTGTTCGCAGGAGACACTGTTTACAGTTTCTTTTTACCGAAAGCAGAGGATTCTACTGGTAATCCGGTAGATGTTTGGTTTTCAGCAATCGGGGCATGTGTAAATGGTTATGTGGCGAAAGTGGACAACGAGCGCTGGGATTTGAAACAAAAGGAAACAGTATTAAGTGCTGCAAATGCATTTATTAAAACAAAACCTTTTGTAATGCTCAACCGCCTTGCTGCTGAATACTTAGGCAAAAAAGATGGTCTAGCAGTTGATCGTTCAAGTTTGGACGAAATTACTGATTTGTTTTGCAAAGCAATCTTGGATGCACTAAATGCAATCGATGATGGTTTTCATTACACATCAGTAACGTTGAGAAACGTTGACCCATCTGACGAAAGACTTCGGACGGCCATTCTCGAACTAATCAAGTCTGAGGTTCAGAAAGAAGTTGTAAAAAATGAAGCAGATGGTAAAGCATACGCCATTACTACAGAGAAAACTGCTGAAAACGAAATGCAGAAAGCTCGAATGACCATCGAGAATGAAATGTATAAAGAGAAAATGGTAATCACTGGCAACAACTTGAAAGCTGCTGCGATTTCTCAGATTTCGACTACATTTAGTGGACTAAAAGCCTTGTCTATAGGAAATAGCAATGGCGGAAACAATCTATTTACTTCGATGTTAAATCTCGAAGAAGAAAACAGTACTAAAGAAAAAGAGGATGAGAAAAAAGTTTAAAATAGGACCTATTCCAATTATTATATTTATAATTATATTGGTAATAGTTTACGCAATTGCATCACTTTTAGCAGGAGCGGGAGATTATCTTTCCTCTTTTGCCGGTGAATGGGGTTACTACTTCCTGTATTGTATCTTGGGAATAGTAGCACTTGTAGTACTGTATAAAATTGGGAAAATTGCTTTGGCCAGTTATAAAAAAGCAAAAAGTCCTGATGATAAAACAAAAGACAAGTCTGTGGCAGTGCCATCTGTAGTTGTGTCTAAGCCAGATAATGCAGTCTGGAATGTTATAAGAACTATTTCTCTGACATTACTTGGTCTATGGTTAGCATGGTGGTTGTACAACAATTTTTCGTATAACAACCAACCACAAAAAGAACAAGTGGCTAGCTCAAAATACGAGAAGATAGATGTGTATGAATTTTCTCCTAATGATAAAGATTATATTAAAATCGATATTGAAATGAGAAAATTTGATTTTGAGTATTCGGGTGGTACCCTAATTGGTTACAACAACGATGGTGAGGCAGTAAGGCTAAATGGTGGGAAAATAAACCTAAGAGGTAATAAGTTTTACCGCTTATGGCTTAAGCCAGAAACATTTGCAAAAGGCGAGAATTTGATAGTTCTTAAAATTCAATATCCACCGGAATAACTGTGTGTTATTGGCTTAGCCAATAACCCAAAACGCGCTGACTTTTGTCAGCGCGTTTTTTTATTGCCTTTACTCAAGTAAATTATTTATTTATTGGATACCGATCAATAGTTAAAGTAATATATTATTGGGTAAACGGATTGCAATTTGTGGTAATACCGAGTGTTCCGCAGATAACATTCATAATACCGCCAGAGGCTATCATTATGAACATTCCAATAAGACCCCAGAGTATGTGTTGCCCGCCGAGCTTTCTCTTGTCGCTACTTTCAGCATTTTTAACAAATTCAAAAACACCATAAAGAAAGACAACTAGAGCGATGGCGAAACCAAGTTTAATTACAGGATTTAAGATAGCAACCTCAACTTTGCCAATGAAAGCCTTGAGCGGAGATAGGTCCGCCGAGGCTCTCGCAAAATGTGGTAACCAGAAATCAAGCATAAATAAGAAATTACTGGCAACCAGCACCGGGGACATAAAGAAATCCAGGTGGGCAAGCTAGATCAGGGGCAGTATCGCTACCAACTCCAATTGTTCCACCAAGAAGAGCGACTAGCCCCCAAACTGCTACTATTGCAAAAAGACCAATGACTCCGTAAAGAATAATTTTCTGTGCAGAAGCCTTTCCTTCTTCGTCTCCAGCAATAATATATTTAACAACTCCAAAAATAAACACCAGAATTGCTGCAGCAACAAGACCTTTAGTTAATTGCAGTACGAGATCAGTGGCAGTTGTAGTTATGCCTCCAAGCGTTTGGGTAGTGCTAGATGGTAATTGAGCAAAAGCTAGTGTTGGTAATAAAAAAGTAACTATATATGCTGCTAATTTTTTCATAATGTGTTATGCGACCCAATAATTATAAATAATATAGCGGTTAACCGCCGACAAGTTATTATACCACTCTACGAGGTTTGTCTATTAGAATTGAGGTGGAAAAGCTGTACCTATAGTGAAAGTGTTACTTATCACTGCCACAAGTCCCCAAACAGAGACCATCACGAAGAGCCCGACTACACCATATACCATAAACCACCTGCCTTCTTCCCTGTCGTCAGAACCATCGGCTGCGATGACATATTTGACTACACCAAAGAAAAATACCAGTAGCGCAACAGCGAAAAGTAAAGGAATAACCGAACTACCGATAGTGCAAGTAATGTAGTTTAATATTCCAGCAATTTCAGAAAAATCTTTCGGGCAGTTTACGGCGTTCGTTGCTACTGGCTGAGCAAAAGCCACAAAAGGTAACAAGGAAAGTGACATTGCCGATATTTTTATTAAAATTTTATTTTTCTTTAAATTATTTCTTAAGTTTATTTTCATATAATTATGTTAATGATTATGGTTATATTTATTACATCAGACTGTTTACTGTGCCACTAATCGCGAGCGATATGACTTTCGCTCCCAAAATAATTGCCCCACCTATTACAACATAAAGAAGTGTGTCTTTGGCTGTTTTCAATTTACCCGGATCTCCTTGAGCTGTAACAAAAAGATAACCGGCGTAAATTATCATTATGCCAACTATAGGGCTAATAATAAGCATCACTATTTCAAGAATTGCGACTATCAAATCTGGAATGTTATCGAAAGCTCCTACCGGATTGCTAATATGAAAATCAAAAGATGCTGTGCCTGGAGAAGGCGTACCAGTATCAGTCCCCGTTGTTGGACTTTGTGTGCTGGTTCCTGAGCCAAAAGAACAAAGCATGATGGGAAAACAACCAGGAGTCGCGATTTCGTTGCCAGCAGTAGTATTCGAAGAAAGATAAACATTATAATCGTGGGCAACTGATAAATCTGTCCCAGGATCATTATAATCAAAAGTTCCAGCTACCCAGTCAACTGAGACCGGGCCTTTTGACATAACTGAAGTAGGATCAGAGTGCAGTGATATGTTGATTTGAACTGTAACACTAGAATCGTAAAATGATCCATAGGGAGGGAAAAAGCCACTGCCCACAATATGCCCGGATGATGTCACGTCTATCACCCCTGTCGCAAAAGCCTGATTTTGAAAAAAAAGAAAAGAAAAAGAGAGGACCAAAAAAGCGGACGCGAGGTATTTAAAAAAAGTTTTTTTCATATATTTTATAAAAATTCAAATTTAATAATAAATGACAAATAATAATTAATTAAAGAATCTTAAGCTACTGAACAACAGGTGAAAAAGTGGCATCATTGTAATCGAAAGTTGTCAGAATAATCTTTACTATAACCCAAGCAGTCAGACAAAAGAATAGACCCCAAAACAAACTGACAAACATTGCATTGGCTTTTGTACGTTTTCCAGCATTTCCTCCACTTGTAAGGTACAGAAATCCGCCGTAAACGAGTACTGCCACGGAAAGTGGCGCAACCATAAATTTTAAGATAAAGAGAATAGAATTATCAACGAGTTTTATGAGCTCAGGAAAGCCACAAGGACTTTCAGGAGTGCCGTCACACGGTAAAAGTGAGCCTGCCGTTTGACCAAAAGCAAAATTGTACAAAGAAAAAAAAGTGAGACTAGTAGATAATAAAATTGATGATAGATATTTTTTCATAAAAAATTTGCGTGCATTAAAATGTTTTTAAATAAGCTGTCATTTTAGTATTAGCTGTACTTATAGCGCTCATTGCATTTGATTTGCCTGACTGAACATCACTTATCATACTTGACCAGATAGAATTTGTGAGCGAAGGATTTGGGTCAATCCAATTTCTCGAAACCAGGGCTGAGTTGTAAAGGATAGAGGCGTAAGGATTTGAAGGATCATTTGGTGTCATGTCTCGTCTGGCTGGAGCCACGAGTGTGCCAGCGTTTTTTAGGCCGTTTATTAAAGCTGTATTACTTGCGGAAGACAACATTGCACCGATGGCATAATATGCCACACCTGGGATTTTTGATTGTTTTGAAATTGCCAGGCCGTACAATTTGCCGATTGTAGTTTTTGTACTGCTGGTGTCCGGTTGTGGAACAAAAGCCATATCAAAGTTTAAGTTTGGATTTGTTCGTCGCAAATTTGAAACTTCGCTACTGTAGCCGACATAATACGCCAAATCACCAGATAGAAATCTTTCTGTATCACTTCTGAAAGATTTATTCCAAGAGTAAGTATTTTGTTTTGTAGGGTTTGCAAATTGTGTATAAAAATCGAGCGCAACAGACGATGAACTTACATTATTTTTTACATTTTGACCGAGACTGAGTGCCAAATTGCCATCGGCTCCGATGTATGTAATAGGGTCGCCTGCTTGTATGAACAAAAGTGAAAGAGTATCTTTCGCATTGCGGATATTACCAAATTCGCCGAGCGCTGCAAAACTTCGGGTAACAGTATAATTATTATCAACGATTGAAATTTTTTTTGAAAGATCTGGGAATTCTTTCCATTCAAGTGGTGCAGTGGCAATACCGACACTTGCGAAAATATCTTTATTCCAATAGCCAACGAGCGGGTCTATGTAAAGCGGAAATGCCCTTATTCCGGTTGCGGTTAGATAAGACTTTCCAATATCCATATAAGTTGAAGTGTAATTTAGAAGAGGGTAACTTGTGAAAGGAATTTCGTATATCTTGTCGCGCTGTTTCCAGAAAATCTCCGGTGTTGTCATAAAAATATCTGGGCCAGTTCCGGAGGCGAAAGCGTTCACCAAGTCACTTTCGTAAGTGGTTGGGTTTTTTTCAACATAATTAATTTTAATACTATTTGCATCAAGGCCTGTCATGGCGAGGAGGCTCTCCATTGCACTTTTTTTTGTTGTACCCCAAATGGTTAGACTACCAGTGACAGCTGTGCTTTTTGAAGAACCGCCGATGTTGATGTATCCCGCAAAAACAGCAACGCCGAAAAGTATAAAAAAACCAAAGACGACGAGTATTATTGTTTGAAAGCTAAATTTCATAGATATTAGACTTCGAAAATTATACCATAATGATGCGCTCCAGCAGTAATAGACTTGAGTCTTTTAAAACCAGCCTTCTCGAAAAGCCCTTCTGCTGTGACACTCGTAATGACACTTTCTGCTGTCGGACCCATTCCGCTGAAAGACTCGCTCCATTCTACAAAAAGCAACTTCCCGCCTGGTTTTAAAATTCTTTTTACTTCTTCGAAGAATCCATTTCGATCTTCCACTTGAAAAAGTACATTTGAAACGATAGCGCAGTCTATAATGTGGTCGCGGATCTTTGTGCCTCCTTTTTTCTCAATATTTCCCCAAATATAATCAATATTATGCAGACCGTCTTTTTTTGCCATTTCCTCGACATGTTTAAGAAGCTCACGCTGGACTTCAACGCAATACACGCGCCCTGTTCCGCCTTTTATTTTTTTTGCTGATGCAATAGTATAAAAACCTGTGCCAGCACCAAGGTCAGCAATCGAGAAATTTGTCGTAATTTCTAGCTCTTCAATATTTTTGGAAGGATCTGAGAACATATAGTGTTTTTATTATAGCAGGGTTTCCTGTATTTCGTGAATAATATATGCCTCTCGGGGTCGGAAAAAATCTGGTGATTTTTTCCTAGGCTTCGGCCCGTCGGCCTGCAGAAACCCCTCGATGCATATATTATTCACGAAATACTAAAATTACATACATGCCAAAGATGCGATCTGATCCCCTGCTCTAAGTTTCATAATAGAAACTCCTTGTGTCTGTCTACCTAAAGATGGAATGGATTCGAGTGAAGTACGGATTATTTGACCATTTTTAGAGACGGCTATAAGCTCGCCTTCATCGCGCACAATTCGCCCGATAATTATTTTTCCGGTTTTAGCTGTGACTTTTGCGGTTTTTATTCCCGAACCACCTCTTTTTTGAGTCTTGTATTCTTTTATTTTAGTTTTCTTGCCGAGCCCATTTTCAGTCATAGTCAAAAATGCGGCCTCGGTCTCACCTTTTTTAATAACACCAACGCCGATCACATTGTCGCCTTTACTGACTTTTATGGCGCGAACACCGCCAGCCGTTCGTCCCATTTCGCGAACATCTGACTCTTTGAAACGAATAGACTGACCGGAAGCTGTACCAAGGATGACATCATCACCTTTTTCAACCATCACCGCAGACTTTAAGGCATCACCTTTGTCGAGACGAATGGAAATAATTCCACTTCGGCGAACATCTTTGAAGCTATCTGAAGACATTTTTTTAGCAGTGCCGTTTTCAGTCATCAGCATAAGCGAAAGTGTCTTATCTTTGTCACCTTTTGGAACAGGCAAAATAGACTGCACTGATTCGCCATCAGTTAGCGAAAGGAAATTCATTATCGACTTACCTTTTGTAGCACGCTTGCCTTCGGGTATATCGTACATTTTGATCTGGTAGGCTTTACCGGTATTTGTAAAGAAAAGCAGGTCATTATGAGTATTGGCAGAAAGGAGCATTGTCACAAAATCTTCTTCTTTGGTTTCAATATCAATAACGCCGACACCACCACGTTTTTGAGCTCGATATTCGCTTGGGTCAGTACGCTTTACATATCCGCCGGCAGTATAAACAAGTAATGATTCCTTTTCAGGGATCAGGTCTTCTTCATTTATTGCCTTGACTCCGCCTTTGATAACCCGAGTCCTGCGGTCGTCGGCATATTTGACGCGGATTTCTTTGAGTTCATCAGCAATAACACCAAATATTTTTTTCTCACTCTTAAGAAGTGCTTCGCATTCGGCAATAAAGTTTTGTTTTTCTTTAAGTTCTGTTTCAACAGATTTTCGCTCAAGTCCAGCAAGCTTCTGTAGGCGCATTTCCAAAATAGCATCGGCTTGGAGGTCGCTAAACTTGAATGCCTTGATAAGATTTATTTTCGCGGTTGCGGCATCTTTTGATTCACGAATAGTTGTAATAACTTTGTCTATATGGTCGAGCGCCTTTTTAAGACCAAGCAAAATATGCTCGCGGTCTTTTGCTTTTTGTAAATCAAAAGCAGTTCGTCTGCGAACTATTACAACGCGGTGATCAATAAATTCTTCAAGAATTGTTTTAAGAGAAAGTGTTTGAGGTATTCCATCGACGAGCGCAACCATATTGAAATTGAAATTGAGCTCGAGTTGAGTATGTTTGTAAATATAGTTTAAAACTTTCTGTGGGTGAATGCCGGCTTTTAGGTCGATAGCGACACGAATGTCTTTGGCAGATTCGTCGCGTAAACCTTTTATACCTTCAAGTTTTTTCTCCTGCACAAGACCAGCGATAGCAGTGATAAGGTCGGATTTGTTTACGCGATAAGGGATAGAGGTAATAATAATCTGGAACATTCCACTTTTTGTTTCGACGATTTCGGCTTCTCCACGAGTAACGATACCGCCACGGCCAGTAGAATATGCGTGAACAAGGTCAGCTTGGCCATATATAACTCCACCAGTCGGAAAGTCTGGGCCTTTGACATAGGTCATAAGCTCTTCGGTTGTAGCATCTCCGTTTTCGATAAGGTGAAGTGTTGCATCGACAATTTCACCGAGGTTGTGCGGCGGAATATTTGTCGCCATACCGACAGCAATACCAAGGATACCGTTTAGTAAAAGAGCGGGCACTGCAGTTGGTAAAACTGTTGGTTCTTTTTTTGTAGCATCATAGTTTTGCTTCCAATTTACAGTATCTTTTTCTAAGTCACGCAAAAGTTCGGAAGAAATCTTTGACATTTTCGCTTCGGTATAACGCATAGCAGCGGCATTGTCTCCGTCGATCGAACCGAAGTTTCCCTGGCCCATCACCAACGGATACCGCAAAGAAAAAGGCTGAGTCATATTAACCATTGCATCATAAACAGAAGCATCTCCGTGAGGGTGGTATTTTCCAAGCACATCTCCAACAACCGCGGCTGATTTGCGAAAACGAGATGAAGAAGTGAGTCCCATCTCGTGCATAGCGTAAAGAATACGCCTGTGAACAGGTTTTAGTCCGTCTCGAACATCAGGCAATGCGCGATCAGTAATAACCGACATCGCATAGTCGATAAATGAGTCCCTCATTTCTTTTACAATTGAAACCGGAACGACGTTTTGATGTGGAATTATCTCAGTACTTTCGTTTTCTTTTTTCATGATTTATTGCTGAACGCCGAGATTTACTACTCCTTGCTGGTCAACTGTTACTTCTGAATTGTTAATTGATTTATCTGACTTGCCCAAATTACTTGGGTCTATCGAAGAAAGTTCGGCTTTAGATCTATCGAGTGCGCTTTTAAAATTTACACTTAAAATCTTAAACGGAGAAGTTATCGATTGTGAAAAAGATTTTTTTGTTTCTTGTGAACCATAATCACTTGCTAGTCCAAACATCCAAAAAAACGATACGATGCCGGCAAAAGTCAGCGCACCGAATACCGCAATCTGGTCGCGAACATGTGGTGGTTTTTGTCTTAGTTTGTGGATAATTTTTCTCATGTTAATTTTGTGAATTATTTTTACTTTGCTTGTGGTTCTATAAGCATAATTGTACCATCTTTTCCTTCCAAATCCTTGCGTTTAAGTGTCAATTTGTCTAGAAATTCAGGTTTTGTAGAACCTGACTCTTTTATAAACTGATTTAAAACTTCGTCTGTGTAGTCTACGGGTACAATAATCATTGGCTCAAGACTCATGGCGAGTTTGTATGAATCTTTGGCAAGCATTGTACCGTCGAGTGGTAAAATAAGTATATCTGGATGCATTAAGATTTCTTTTGTATCACTTGGCAAAGAAAGGGTGTCGGTTTGACCGAGAATAGCGATAGTCATTCCTTCAAGTGTAAGACAAAAGGCATTTTCGCGTCGGCCTTTTACTTCAGCCATAAAACCACCGGAAATAAATACACCTTTTGACTCATAACTACCTGGTCCATCAACAACAAATGGTTCTCGTTCACCAAAAGAAAGAGTGTCTGCGCCAGCAGTGTCAGGATCGCTAGATGTTGAGATAGCAATATCAGCACCAAATGTAGAAACCTTTTTTGACCAAGGACTTTCTTTTTTGGGAGGATTTATTCCGATAACAGTATCTCCGTATTGAAGTTTGACAAACCGCTTGCCGAAATATGTAATAATCATGCTTATATTATAGCATTTTCTATGATTAAAACCAAGCTATTTTAGTGTAAAAAACCATGTTTTTGCCTTGTAAATATGGTATATTTGGGAAATATGGTGGCTAAAAGTAAAGTAAAACTAAATACAGAACCTAGCCTTCTAAAAATCAACCAAGATTGGGCGGTGCGAAACACTTGCGGGCTTAAAAAAACCGCAACTCAGGCAGTTTTTGGCAAAGGAAACCCGCGGGCTGAAATTGTTTTTATTGGAGAAGCTCCTGGGAAAAAAGAGGACTTAGAGGGTGTGCCTTTTGTTGGATCTTCTGGTAAATTTTTAGATGAAATGCTTTCGTCTATAAAAATGAAGCGCGAAGATATTTATATAACAAATATTGTAAAATATCGTCCACCCAACAACCGTGACCCGCTCCCAAAAGAAATAGAAAGTTGCAGTGAATGGCTTCACGATGAGCTTGAATATATATCACCTAAAATAGTAGTTTTTTTAGGCAGACATTCGATGAATCACTTTTTTCCTGAAGCCAAAATATCAGAAACTCACGGAGAATTACTTTTTGGTCAGCCAATCGTAAAGTTTTTAAACAAAAATATTTTATTCTTTTCTATGTATCATCCAGCCGCCGCTCTCTACAATGGCTCTATGCGCGAAATCCTAATTGCTGACTTCAAAAAGATTCCAATTATTTTAAAAGGAATTTAATATTTATTTGTAGAAAAATAATATATACCTCTCTCAACACCGGCGTCTTTTTCTGCTGACTATCATAATTGGCGCCTTCTGCTCGCGCCGTCGCGCTCCGCAAATACCTCGATAGGTATATATTATTTTTTCTACAATTTATATTTTCTGCCTTTCCAAAACAATTCGCGAGTTTTGCGGAGCGATAAAATACTCGCAAAATACCAAAAATCCACGGCTTGGCGGAACAAATAGGCAAAATATCCACTGATATGTATTTTTCCAAATGACATAATGGCCCAATTGTGTCCAATGGGAATGATGTAGTTTGTAACTTTTGGGTTGTATATTTTTCGCTCATTGTTTTTAATTCTGCGAATTATATCTTTAGCAATAAATTTGCCGTCATATATTGCAGTCTGGGCAAGACCAGAATATTTTGTACCAGCGCCATCTCCTGCAATATAAATATCGTTAAATTCTGGAACGCATAGAAAATCATCGACAACGACTTTCTTTTTTTGATCAAATTGAAAACCTTTCGTTTTAAGATAAAGTTCATTTATCGAAGTGCCGGCTGTCCAGATGACAGTTTTTGTTTTCAGTGAAATATCACCCATAAAAATCTTCTCAATTTCTTCTGACTGCACTGCCCTATTCAAAAAAACATTCACCCCAAGCTTACAAAGTCGGCACATTGCTAGCTCAGATGCCTTTTCCTTTGTTGCAGAAATAAGCCTGTTTCCTCTTTCAATAATATCTATAGTAATAAAAGAAGGATCGACTTTAAATTTGCTGGCAAGTTTTTGCATATGCCTAGTGAGATCGCCCGCCACCTCAACACCCGATGCGCCTCCGCCGACTATCACTATTTGGAAATTGGTGACTTTATCATTTTGATTTTCAGTCTGATTTGTTTTTCTGACAAATAAATTTTTAATATGCTCTTTGAGTCTTACGGCTTCAGAAATTGATTTAAAGCCAAATGAAAATTCTGACAAGCCTGGCAGATTGAAATAACTAGTCTGACTACCGACAGCTAAAATAATATAATCAGCTGTAAAAATTTGACCTTTCTCGCTTGTAATTTCTTTTTTTTCAAGGTCTACATATTCTATGCGGTCGATTACAATATCAACCCCTGCTGGGACTAAGTCAGACAATGGAACACAAACATCTATTGGCGCCGCCCCAGTCACAACTCTGTAAAATGCAGGGTAATATTCGAAATACGATTTATTTGAAATAATCGTAACATTAACACCTCCTTCTTCTGCCAATTTTCTGGCTATTTCGGTGCCAGCAAAACCACCCCCAACAATTATCACGCTGGGTACTATTTTGCGACTTTTTACAGACATATACCAAGTGTATCATTTTATAATATATTCACCTGTGTAAATCTCGGAGAAAACACATATAAATAGGCACATTAAGGGTATTATATTGTATACTCAATTAGACGAGGAAATGTGTCAGATTTTGACCGCAGATTCGTCTACATTCATGAACACTAAAAGCAACAATAATACTGAATTTATAAAGGCTTATGATGAGTTTAGTGATGACATTTTTCGATTTGCGTTCCTAAAGACCAAAAACCGAGAAATGGCTTTGGATATTACCCAGGAAACATTTACTAAGGTCTGGGAATACATGGAGAGCGACAAAGAGATTGGTCATATGCGTGGTTTTCTATACCAAATTGCCCGAAATCTAGTCATAGATCATTACAGAAAAAAAACCACCAGCTCGCTCGATTCCCTGTCGGAATCAGGTTTTGACCCTTCAAACGAAGAAAAAGAGCCTGTGGATGATTTTGAGATAAGAGAAGCGATGGGAGTTATCGACAACTTAAACCCAAAGTACCGAGAGCCGATTATGCTGAGATATATCGAAGACATGTCAGTCAGAGAAATCGCCGAAATTCTAGGAGAAGCCGAAAACACAATTTCTGTCAGAATACACCGAGGACTTGAGAAAATACGAAGCCAACTACAATGAAAACATATTTCAAAAAATTAAAAAAGATAAGTATGACCCGAGATGAAAAATCTCGTATTCGTGTTTTTCTGGTCTCCCTTTCTAAACCAAATATTTTAAATTATCGCAAGAGCATAAAAAGTCCATTTTCAGCTTTTAGTTTTTCAAACTTCAATCTAGTCACAAATTTCCGAAATGTTGGAGCAGCTGCTCTTATTTTAATCCTTGCTTCTACTGGAGTTAGTTTTGCTGCTGAAGGGACACTCCCTGGCGATTTACTTTATCCTGTAAAAGTAAATGTGAACGAAGAAGTTCGCGGAGCTCTTACGACATCCAATACCGCAAAGATGAACTGGGAAAAAGAACGAGTTGTCCGAAGAGTGGAGGAAACAGAAACTCTTATTAAAACAAAGAAATTTACCACAAAGCGCAAGCTTCAAGCTGAAACTGCTCTCATCACACAGATGAAAACATTCGCAACAGCGGCCGCTGAGACTAGTATTATAGATCCTAATGCTGTTATAGCTGCTACTGCAGAACTAGAACCCGCTCTCAAGGTTCACCAGGAAGTAATAGCAGACATTGCTGCGACAGCTGAGATACAAACAGGCGAAACAGACTCTATCCTATCGACTGTCGCGCTCGGCATCACCGCAACAACTGAACAAGAAAATGTTGCAATTAGCTCTGCGGTTGCAAACGAGCCTGATACTTTCGCAAACCTTACTAACTCTAAAATAGACAATGCTTCTCTTGCAATAGATAGCTCGTTGGATAATTCCATTGAAAGCACTTCTGAACTAAAATCGGAAATTGATTTGCAAACAAACAAACAAGGCGAAGTAACTGCTACTGATATTAATACTTCAAAAAATACCGAAATAAAAAGTGAGGATAAAGCTAGTGAACAAAAAATAGAAGCAACTGAAGATAATACTGATAAAAAGATTATTGAGGGAAAAGCCAACACAGAGACTCAGACAACTGAAACACTTTTGGTTGAAAAAATAATATCAATTCCAGTTCCTGTAATAGATCCAAAGGAAATATTATTAAAAGCAAAAGCTAAACTAGCCCAAGCCAAAATACTTCGAGACAAAGGCCAATACAGAGAAGCTCTTACTCTTGCTCAAGAAGCCTACAAAGATATGGTTGCCCTAAAGCTCCAAGCCAAGATCACTGAGAAAAAATCCCTACACAACCCAAAAACTGATACACCTAAAGTAGAAATTCCTCAAATAGAAATCCCTAAAACAGAAGGTGAGGTAAAAGGTGTTCAAGAAATAAAAACTGAGACTAAACAGTTCGACGAGAAATTATAACACTAATAATTATTGCCAGAAAAATAAGTACACCAAGTAAAATTATGGTGCGCTTATTTATTTTAGTTTTTTCTTGAGTAGCTTGAGAAATAACTTCATTATTTATTGTTTTTTCACCAAGGACTTCCCCCACTATTATTGGCTCTGGTTCACTCACAATGGAAACTGATTCTTTTACAACTGGAATATAAATTTCAGTTGTAAGTATTTCAGTTGAAGCAATAAACTTTGTATTTGGGAAACGCAGATAGTACGGCTCCGTGGCGCTTAAGTTTGCTTTTTTCTTTTCCAATATGATAAATCCACCACTTAGAAGAAAAGTATCTTTGGGAAAAGAAAAGGTGCTGTCACTGTTGCTTGCCACCCAACTTGAAATATCTATTTCACTAGTTCCGGTATTTTTTACAAAAAGCGCGACTCCATCGTCTGTAAACTCAAGAGCGGTTGCCCGAGCTGTAACTATAAGCCTATCGATTGCTTTGGGTTCCCTATCATAATAATTTTCAAAATATGAAAGTGTTACCACATACCTACCGGGATATGAAAATGAGTGAATTATGGGTTCCAAATTCCTAAGGTAGACACTTTCTCCGTCGCCAAAATTCCAGAATAAATTGCCACGTAGAAGAGTCATACCTTCGGTGTCAATCACTTTTGCAGAAAAAGAAATATCGGCATCAGATAAAATAGTATTTGTCGTAGTGATTATCTTGGCCGTTGTTTTCTTTTCTTTTTTTTCGACAACATTATTATTTACGGACGAGTTGTTTGAGGTGGAATTTGTATTGTTTGTCGAATTCGTATTATTTGTTTGAATATTATTTGAAGTGTTATTGTCTGTATTATTTGTGTCGCCTACTGCCTGGTTTAAAGCGCCTGGGGTCGCTGAGGTCACAAGCCAAGTGCTTTGTCCTCCACCTAGGCTATTGCCGTCGCCACTCGCCCCAGTTTCAGAGGAATATGTGGCTTCATCCAACACTGTGCCCGGACTGTCCTTTATCGCAATTGTCTCACCTGTATTTGAAAGTGAAAAAACTGAATCAAAAAGTACCCCGCCAAACTGAGGATAGTCCGCTCCAAACGTTACGGCATTGTCAGCAATGATAGCAAAACCTTGTGGTGGAACAACAGTACCTCCTGTAACAGAAACGATAGCGTGGTTTGAATTATTCTCAAAGAATTTCCAGTCAGCAATGTCCACTTCACTATCACTGTTATTTACAATCTCAATCCACTCGTGGTTTGTATCTGTTCCAGACGGATCGTACATTATTTCATTTATTTGTACTCCTGCAAAACAAATATTTGGAAAAATCGAGACTACGGCAAAAACAAAAATCGAAACGAAAAAGAGTTTGTATATATTTTTCATAATGGTTGCCATTAGCGGCAACCAAAATACTACACTAACTACTTAAAATACTTCTTAAGACTTCCTCAGGAACTTCTTTAGACAAAGTATCATCTGATTTTTGAGAATTAGCGTTATTTTTCAAGTCATTAAAAGTATTTGGAGCTGGGTTTGGTTTTGAATTTTGCCCATTTTGGTGTCCCGCAGGAACTACTTTTTGAAGAAGGGCTCTCAAATCCGCGATTTTTTGAGCATCTGGAGTCTTGGATTTTACCAACGAAGAAAGTGGGAGATGTTTAGTGATTTCGGTTTTGTCGGCCACTACTTCTATTGTTTGCTTAGGCTTTTCTGGTTCTATGGAAAGCTTCTCAAGCAAACTACTCAAACTCTCCTTTGGGCGAATAGGCTCTACATATTCTTTTTCAATCTTCTTTATTTCAACTTTATCTTCGGCGACTTTTGTAACAAGATTTGGTTTTTCAAACGCTTTTACAAAAGGTTTTTCAAAAGGTTTTGCTGGTGTCTTTTCAAAATGTTTCGCCATTGGTTTTACAACTTGGGAAGGGTACGGAGAAGTTGGTTTTACAATATTTGCTACGGCAGGCATAATCCGTTCCTTTTTTTCCACCTTAATAGCTTCGTGCCATTTCAAAATATCAACTTCTACTCCGCCACGCAAATGCGCATTGTTTTTGCGCGAGGCATCTAAAATATCATCCCTAAATGAACTGTGAGGGATAGGTATTGGTGGCATCGTGACGGCCGAAAAAGGTTTCGAGCCAACACCGTCTATCATTAGGCGCATATAGGCTTGGAAAATTCCCAGGTTCACTATATCTTCAGCGGTAAATTGTGGCGCAAATTCTTTTTCAAATATGTCAGCGTCAAATGCGCCAACTCTAAAAACAATCATCGTTCCGACGTTTCCAAAGACCGCAGCCCGCACAGCTTCTGACATTTGCTCTACATATTGGTGTGCAATAGTTAAATTTAAGTTGTATTTTCGGGCTTCGGAAAGAATGTCGGCAAAAGAATCTGAAGCAAATGATTGGAATTCATCAACATAAAAATAAAAGTTTGGTAAACGCTTCATCGCCTCGTTGGATACATCAGCCCGAGACATCGCACCCAGGTATATTTTGGTGATAAGCATACCACCGAGCAAGTTGGCATTTTGTTCCCCTATCCGGCCTTTTGACAAATTTACAATCAAAATTTTCTTTTCATCCATCATTTTGCGGATATCAAAAGAAGACTTTGGTTGACCAATAATATTTCGAATAACTGGATTTGAAGTAAACTGACCAATTTTATTTTGAATAGCGGCTCCGGCTTCTTGCATATATCGGTCACCGTATTTTGCAAATTCATCCACCCAAAAAGACTTTACTGATGGGTCTTTGATGTTGTCGACAACAAGTTTGCGATAATCTTTGTCAGCTAGCATTCTGTTCACTCCGAGCAATGTCGAATCCGGATACTCAAGCAGGGCTAATAAAATATTATTCAAAATATATTCCATTCGAGCACTCCAAGCATCGAGCCAGATTTTCTTGAAGGAAGACATAAGTCCGGAAGCAACCAGGTGCCTTTTATCTGCTCCCACATCTTCGAGGACATTGAAAGATATCGGGAAGTCAGTATCAAATGGCGCAAAATAGACAACGTCATTGATGCGATGCTCTGGTACGTACTCGAGCAACCTTTCTGCTGTGGCGCCGTGTGGATCCATAAATGCCAGGCCTTCGCCGTTCATAATATCCTGGGCGGCCATATTTTCAAGTAAGGTGGATTTTCCCATACCTGTTTTACCTATGACATAGACGTGCCTTGTGCGGTCTTTGGCTTTTATACCAAAATTGGCCTTCTTGTTTCGAAAGTCAGTCTGGGCAAAATATGTAATTCTATTTTGTTCGTCCATTTAAAAATATTATAACATTTATGTGAATATGGTTGTACCAATCTTTTTCTTCATTCCTTTAGCAGGTAGGGCGACAAAGAAAGTAGTTCCGGCATTTTGCTTTGAAATAAACCAAATAGAACCGCCAATACCATCTATCATCGACTTGACCAAATATAGCCCGAGTCCGTTTCCATTTGACTCAATCTCCTTCACATTGTTTGCTCTGTAAAGTTTTGTAAAAATTTTAGACTTTTCTTTATCGGGGATACCGTAGCCATTATCTTCAACAGACAGGATCAGAGAATCTTGCTTTAGATCGTGTCCACTAATATTTTCACCCTTATTACGCATTTGTACTTTTATTTTAACTATCCCATTTTCCGGTGTGTATTTTACAGAATTAGAAATTAAATTTTGAAAAATTATCGAAAGCATCTTTTTATCACCAATATATTCTGAAATATTTTCAGTGATGTCTGTTTCAACTTTTATTTTCTTTTCACCAACAAGTGAAGCTAAGTCAGAAATAGTATCATTGCATATTTCCAAAAGAGAAACATCCTCTGTTAACACACTCAGTGTACCCATGTCTATTCTTGATACATTGAGTAGAGCATTTACCAAATCTATCATTCGATGATTGCCTTTATGAATTTCGGTTATATAATTTTTTTGGTCATCATTTAATACGCCTGCGTCTCCTGAAAGTAACATTTCTGAATACCAATTTACCGACGAAAGCGGAGTTCGGAGTTGATGTGAAGCTAGCGATATCAATTCATTTTTTGCAGAATCAATTTCCTTTTCTTTCGTTATGTCTCGAATCAAAAGAATTCCTCTAACCGGCAGATTGCCTACAAGAGCACTAGCAGTGCAGGCGACTGGAATTTTCATATTTGATTGGTCTACCAAAGTAAAGTCATCGTTTATACTGTAGCCCACAATAGTATTGTCTGATATTGCTCTTTTTAAGGGTGAATCTTTCGGTGAAAGCTTTACCCCTCTTTGAATAAATGTGCAAATTTTATCTACTGGTTTACCAATAGCGTCATCTGGCGCAATTCGAAAAAGCGCTGCGGCAGCCTGGTTTATCATCACAATACGCATTTTGCTATCTACTGCGACAAGGCCTTCTCTCATTGATGAAAGTATTGCATTGAGCTGATAGACTTTTTCTTGTGTTTTTTTCTCGAGCAACTGAGCATCTTCCAAGACATTTAGCATTGCTTTTTTTGTATTTTGTAACTCTTTATTTTGGTTCGACAGGGCAACTTCAGCTAGTTTAATATCAGTAATATCGTGAGATACACCAACAAATGTTCCATCTACTATCTTGCCTAGAGTATAAAGATACCTTTTTCCTAATTTAGGATGATTGAATGAACTATAAAATATTATTTCTGGCAATTTTAACCTAACGGCTTCTTCTACTTGTAATAGCAATTTTTCTTTATCTTCTTTGTTAAAAACCGACAGCAGACTTTGTTTATTTTTTTGATCAATACTTATACCAAAGTTATTTAGGAATAATTCATCCCAGTCTGCATCTTCTGTGTTGATTCCAAAACTCCAACGACTTATCCCGGCAAGTGTTTGCGTTTCTTGAAGTGTAATTCTGTTTTCAATAAGGTCAATTTCTGCCCGTCTTAGGAGTGAGACATCTTTAATCAATCCAACTGCTCCTATGATTGTATTTTTACTGTCTAGTATTGGTACAAATCTGATTTCAAAGTATTTTTTAGTTTTTACAGAATCACCAAAATCTTCTGTCATGGAAAATTCATGTCCAGAAAGAGCCTTTTCCCAAACAGACCTATTAACGATTGCGCTTTTTTTGTTGTCATTACAAATCTCTTCTCCGACAACAAAAATTGTCCCAAAACGTTCAGTTCCATTTATATTAAAGCTTCGATTTATAAATAAAAGCTTACAGGAATTATCCACTACCAAAACCTGGTCCGGAATAGCATCGAACAAAAGTGCGAGTGTCGCTGATTTATTTTTGGTTGTCTTAACTTTTTCCATATTTTTTTAATTCATCTTTCAACTCAATCATCCGCAATTCTCTGCCAATCATAAGATTATTGAGTCGCTCTAGATCCTTTGTTTTTGTCTGTAAAGAATCGTTGGCTAGTTTTCTTTCACTAATATCACGAAGCAAGCCTTCTACTCCTTCTGTTTCACCACTTGAGCTTCTCAATATTCGAGCATTCAATGAGCAGTAAATAATTGAACCGTTTTTACCAATCAGTGTGAGCGGATAATCCTTTACTGTGCCCTTCAAAGAAAGTTCTACCAACATTGTATCTCTTTCTTTCGGATTTTTATAAAACGATGACGCGCTTTTTCCGATTAAGATTTCCGGTTTAATCCCAATATAATTCTCTATCGAAGGACTAATAGTTGTAATGAGACCGCCTTTGTCTGTTCTATAATAAACATCTTGTAAAGATTCGAAAATGCTGCGATATTTTTCCTCACTCAACCTAAGACTTTTAGTCATTTCTTCTGCTATTAGTATTGCATTTTTTCTGGACCAACTAAGAGACAGAAGTATGCCGAACATAAGAAAAGCAATAGTAAGACCTGACAGCAAAATCACAACCGGCATCTTTTGGGCAGTAATAGAGAGCATTTGACCCAAGTTGCCAGAGGTAGTTATATTCCAAGGATATAAACCGATCTTGATCAATTGATCTTGCTTAAAACTATATTTATCTGGAGAAAAGGGAATGCTGTTTGATTCAAATATTGGGAATTCGGAATCCGTAGTGTCGTAAATTTTATAATCGATATTATTAAAAATACTATTTTCAACAAAAAGGTTCCCGAGTAATGCCGTCGCATCAAAAACCATATAAAAATAATTGTCTTTCTTTACTGGTACTAAAATAACATACCTAACATCTTTTTGGTTAAGTTTAAGCAAAAGTGGAACACCTACTTCCTCGTTAGGTAAAGAAGAAACAGAAAATTTTAAATCGACTTCCTTTATTGATCTTTGCTCGCCTGAGACCGCATAATGATACAATCGTTTCAAATTTCCTCCACTTGTTGCGTAAATCCCGGCTTCCCTTACTCCCGGATAACGAGAATCAAGATCTAGTGAATTTAAATAGACGTCAAGCTCTCCTTTTGTTGCCTCCAAATTTATATTTTTTGAAATAGCCAGAGGAAGGTCAATTGTTCTATTTACTCGACTCACCACAACTGCACGGAGCTCCTTGCTTATTACATCAAATCTTTCAGATCCATCTCTAAAAATAACATTTTTTGCTAAGGAAAATGCTACGAATGTTCCAACTAAAGCAATAAAAAGAAAGGCAAAAGCCACAGGAGCCTTGTTGGCCTTTTTATATGTTTTTTTAAAAAAAGAACCAATCTGTGTAGCCATATTTTTGGCTACCTTTTAATTTTGATAGTGGCTCCGGCTTCGGCCTTCGGTGCAGAAACAGTTATGCGACCGTAAATATCTTTTGAGATTTGGTAACCAGTGCTCTTTGCAGTAGAACCTGTTGGGTCACTTGGCAAAGCGACTAGGTATTTTTCATACAAAGTAAGTACACCAAGATCAACAAGACCGACACAGGAAGTAGAACCGGTTTTGCAAATATCTGTTGGAGTGGTTGTTATTCCTGCTGGAATAGCGCCATTGTTGTCGATAGAGTATTGATAAACAGCATTGATTATAGTATTGGTATCGATACGGCGTTGTGCGTTTTTGGTTTCAGAAAGTTGCTTGCCTGGATTTATCGCGATGATAATGATGCCTGCCAAAATAGCGATAGCCGCAACGACGAGCAAAATTTCAAGCAAGGTAAAACCCTTGTTATTTTTCATACTTTTTTTCATAGTTTTTAAACGCCTTATTAACTCCATAGTATTACTTATTATTATACTCTATCAAATTTTAATTACAATACTTCACGCCAGGATATTATGATAATTTGGGGGTTTATACCATCTATCTCTACCAGCAATTTTTTCGTTAAAGAACCGGACTTCCCTATCGCCGAGATATTCCTTCGCCTTCCACCAAAATCAGTTACTTCGTAAGTACAAGTCCCAG
This sequence comes from uncultured Candidatus Saccharibacteria bacterium, assembly GCA_964354985.1. Lineage (GTDB taxonomy): Bacteria > Patescibacteriota > Minisyncoccia > Phycocordibacterales > UBA9973 > JAGOSA01. The sequence continues at coordinate 22,144 of CAYHBR010000010.1, forward strand.
TGGCACTCGACGAAGAACCCGTCCCAAGATAGTCAGTATTGTTGCGAATATTCTGCAAAGCGAGTTCTACACACTGGTCAGCCACAAGGCGAGCTTGGTAAGAAAATTCGAGAGAAGCTGTGTTTTTACTAGCTTCTATCCCCCGGCTCAAAAAACTGATGGCGACAGCAGTGCCAATAGCTCCAACGATGAGCACTGCCATAAGAGTAACGAAGCCGCCTTGAGACTGGCTTGCATTTTTAGGGTTTTGGTTTGGGTTTTGGTAAAAATTTTTCATTATTTTTATTTCTTTGAACGCTACCGAAGCGATGCTCCGCCGTAAAATGTTTTTGAATACGAATTCCGACCAGAAAGATCCCCGCTTGTCAGTGTGAATGAATAATTTAGGAAACCTTTGGCGGAAGAGCCGAAATATTTAAAAGCTAAATCACTAACGACAACACTACTCGAGGTCAAAGCTATTTTTTCACCATTGTCAGTTGCCGAATAAATGACTCCTTTGTCGAGAGTAAGATATACATTTGATTCTTTGTTGTTTGTAACAACAGTAGTCCCAAGAGTGTCTGATATTTTATAAAGTTCGGGAGTAAAAACATGGGAGGCATTTTGCATATAGCGCTCAAGCGAATACGAGAGAAGTGTTCCCTCTTCTTCGACAGCTTGGATTGTCATGCCTTTTTGCTTTACTTCGTAAATAATAGACAAAAGACCAGACGCCGCAAAAATAACCGCACCACTGATAGACACATAGAGTAAAATTTCGAGAAGTGTCATGCCTTGCTGGTTTTGAGTTGGATTTTGGGTTCGGGACATCATATGCTTGGGTCAATGAGTAACATTTTATTTAATTTTGAAAAGAAGACCAGATGGTTGAGTTCTAAGTATCCAACAGATGCACCGACACTAGCCCCGTAATCAGTATTGCTGTCTATATAAGAGCCCAAGTCAAGCGAAGTATACGCACCAATAGTTGTACCTGAAACTGGAAACATGCCAAATTCTTCTTGTGGGAGATCAGAATTAAAAAACATCATCCCGTCAGTTGTTATTGATTTCGAGAGAGCTTTAACTTTATTGTATACGGTATCTGAAACAGTGCCACCACCAATAGGCATTTCCTTCATATAATTATAACCTGTTACGAGCGATAGCTCGTGAGTATCACTTCCTGTTATTTGAGTGCTGTATGGTGACAGACTAAAAGAACCTTCTGTAAAACTGCCGGCCAAGGCACCGCCTGCGACATCTGTCAGATATATCCCAGCATCTGAAATAGCATATAAAGTCTGTTTTCCACCTGAAAGTTGGGTGACATATAAGTCAGTAGCAACAATCTCGTTTGTAAGTGTAATGTATCCGATTTGTGCCCAATTACTAGATGCACCCAAGTTGGTCATACCATTAACAGTTTTCATGTTGTAAACATAGACTTTCCCTGGAAAACTCAAAAATAAAAGATAGTCGGTACTTGCTCCAACTGTCATTTCTTTTATAAAGACAGCTGAGGCAATACCCAGCTCAGGTGCAAAAGTATCAATCAAAGCAATGTCTCCGTTGTGAGTATTGTCGATGCTAAATATTTTAATAGAATTATGACTATCTGCATTAACTACATATAAATAATCTCTAAGTGAAAAAATATCTACTGGGGCTGAAATTTCCCATGATGAAAGTGCAGAGCCATCATAAAAAATTTCGGCCTCAATAACAGAATTCCGAACAACTATTGTACTCAACTCTGGTGTAATCTTATTTATCGCATAAATATATGAAGCATCATCTTGCACATCAAACGGCTCAACAGCAATGTCTGAGATATCTATCATTGAAGATGTTGCGGTTGATATAACAGTGGGTGGGCAACCTTTTGTGGTTATGCCACCCGGATCGCCATTGCCCGATAGTCCATTTGCATTTGTTGAAGTTAATAACAATCCGAAATATTCTGCACTACAAGGCACAAGTCCTGAGATAGTTACAGTGTGGGTAAGTGTCATAGGGCTCGTATCGACAAGTGGACTAGATTCAAAAGGAGCAAACTGGTTAGTTATCCGTGCATTTGTAATTACATCTGTATCCCATGAAATAGTTACATATGTGGCAGAAATTGTCTCAACTACGATATTACTAATAACTGGTGGATTGCCTGTCGTTGTAAATGTTGCTGACGTGCTTGAGCCGATATTGCCAGATGTATCTGCTGAATGTAGTACGAAAGTATATTCCGTAAGTGCAGCTAACCCACTTGGAATAGTTAGAGTGTGATGAGTAAATCCGATTTGTTGGATTGAAGTATCCGACATCGACTGCCCTGTAATGCCGTATGTCATGTATGTATTTGATGCCTCGTTTGTATCCCAAGTTATAGTTACATTTGAAGACCCTGGGGAAACTACAATATTTGAAATAATAGGAGCAGTTGTATCAGAATCTGTTATAAAAGTACTGTCGATAGAATACGCAATCGCTCCTGTTGCATCTATAGACTTTACTCGAAAATGATAAGTTGTGTTTAAAGAAAGACTATTTATCTGAACAGAGTGACTAAGCAGTCTTGGAGAGGTATTCGTTTCGGCTGTAAGTGTACCGTACGAAGCAGTTGTACCGTATTCAACGCGAGAAGAGGCTATTTTGTTGGTTGTCCAAGTTATAACAACTGAGTTGAGGCTCGGGCTAGCGACTACTTCGGTAATAGTAAGCGCCGTATCTCTCGGTGGAACTTTTTTTATCTGCGTCCAGTTTGTGAGGATTGTGCTGGAACTGATGATTCCAGGCGTACCGTCGACATTGGTCCATTCGACAGTCGAGGTAATATTTTTTTTGGAAATGCCATCAGAGGCAATAGTGATGTATCTTTCGTACGGGCCGATTTTTTCTTTTTCATTTGGTGTGAGTGTCCAACCGGAGCCGATGTTTGTCAGAGAATATGTTCCGTCCGAGAGCGCACCGAAGTCGAAGTCGCGGAGGTTGCGGGTGATCTCTATTCCCTCACTTGCAATAGCCACACCGCGACCGGTGTCACCGGACTTGATGAGCGCATGTTCGCCATAAAGCCAGGCGGCGACAATACCGAAAACAATAATAGCCAGGATAGAACCTGCCAAAATTACTTCGATTATTGAAAAGCCTTTTTTATTTTGCATAATTACTTTAAAACATTCGCTTCGATTTTATTCTTATCGTCGATTTTATTTTCCAAAACAGTTCCGGTAGTATTTACTTGCAAAATCCGAGCGCCAGTACTGTTTTCTATCCTTATAATAGTATCATATGGAACTGTTGAAGATAATATTTGAAAACTAATATCTTTGTTCGGTGTAACTGTAATAACGAGTCCGCCAGGAACTTCTACTGGCATATCAAGGTCTACATTTCTTTCTGCGTAGCTTGGACCACGATAAGAAACAACATTTGGTTTGCCGTCTACAGGATCACCAAACCACACACCAGCACCCAAGCCATTTGAACCGAGCCTTGCTTGCAAGTTTGCAGAACGAAGCGCCATCTGTATGTTGCTTGTGCCGTCTGAAAGTGATTGCCGAGTCAAAACTCCACTTTCTATTGGAATTGTAATTGCAGAAAGAATGACAATGATGGCGACAACGAGGAGCATTTCAATGAGGGAGACACCATGCTGTTGAAAAACACCACTCTGTTTTTTTTTGAAAATTGAAAGCGCGGAATTCATAAAATTTAAACAGAGCACTAAGGTGTAATACCTCCAATAAGACTATAGATTGGCAAAATAACGGCGAGCGCCACAAAGACGACACCCAGCCAAACAATGACGAGCAGAAGTGGCTCAAGAATAACAGAAAGATTTTTGCTCGTGACTTCGCTTTTGGCTTCGTAGTTTTGTCCGATGGTTATAAGTACTTTTGAAAGATTGCCTGACTGCTCGCCCGCTATTATCATTTGTTGAAGAGGCATCGGGATAAAACTGCGCGATTTTTTCACAAGGATAAATGAGCGCTCGAACGAATTCCCTTCTTCAATAAAAACCAGCAACTCTTTGTAAAATTTTTTGTAAGATTCAAACGGCGAAGCATTGGCAAGCGCATTGAGCGACTGAACTATTGGCAAACCAGCCTCAAGCAGCGTTCCGAGCAAATAACCAAAACGGGCAAGTTCAAGCTCTTGGGTTAGCCCATGAACACCGGGAAGTGCCATGACTATTTTCTGTCCCATTTTTTTGGTATGTCTGTTTATGAAAAGAATATAAATAAAGAGAACAATAAATACAACTGTTCCAATAATGGCATTTACGCCGTAAGCATTCATAAATGAACCAAAAGAAACGAGGATTTTGGTAATTGCAGGAAGCGGAACACGGAGTTGATCAAAAACAACTGCTAGTTTTGGCAAAATAAACCAGGCGATTCCAACTCCAACGATCAGTGACATCCCAATAACGAAAACTGGGTAAAGCAAAGCAGAACGGATTTTTGAACGGAAAATTCGGTTTTTGTTTTCTTGAACAGCAATAACATTTAGGTTGTCGGAAAGTTTACCAGACTCTTCTCCGACACGGATGAGCGAAATAGCATTGTCGTTGAACAAATGTGTTTTATCTAGTGCCTGCCAAAGTTGGACGCCATCAGTTACATCTTGCTGAACTTTTCCAAGTACCTTTTTAAAAGCAGATGAACGGACATCTTCACTAATACTACTTACCGATTGCGCTAAATTCATACCAGAAGCCACGAGGAGGCTCAAGTTTTCGAGAAAGTAAGTTTTTTCTTTTCCAATACCGATTATCATTTTTCTTTGAAATCCCTTGTTACTAATCTAAATTTATAACTATAATTTATAAAATTTACACCTAAATTTTTATAACTAAATCTTTTGGTGGCTGAACAACACGAAGCATTTCGTTTATAGTTGTGACTCCAGCAATAACTTTGTCGATACCATCTTCAAACATCGAAAGTGTTCCCTGCGATCTAGCAAGTTTTTCAACTTGACCACCGGAAGGATGTTCGAGTGTGAGTTCTTCCATTTCTGGAGTCATTCGCACAAATTCAAACAGTGCTGTTCTGCCTGAAAAACCACTGCCAGCGCAAGCGACGCAACCTTTTCCTTCGTAAAGAGTATAGCTGTCTTTTACGAAAATATTTTGGAGTGATTTATTTTTAGAAACAATATCTTCTCTTTTTACAGTAACACTATACCTGCATTGGTCGCATATTGTTCGAACAAGGCGCTGAGCGACTATGAGTTCGAGTGTTGAAGCGAGTAAAAAAGGCTCAATACCCATATCAAGCAAGCGCGGGATAGCAGTTGAGGCGTCATTGGCGTGGAAAGTAGACAAAAGTAGGTGTCCAGTAAGAGCAGCATTGACGGCAATCTCGGCGGTTTCAGTGTCACGGATTTCTCCCACCAAAATGATATCAGGATCTTGGCGAACAATAGAACGAAGACCACGGGCGAAAGTCAGGTTGGCACCTTCATTTACCTGAATCTGGTTTATGCCAGGCATTTTGTATTCTACTGGGTCTTCGATAGTAGTGATATTCACTTGGGGACTATTTAAAATTTTGAGTAAAGCATAAAGCGTCGTAGATTTACCGCTTCCAGTTGGTCCGGTCACTAAAATCATACCGAAAGGCAGTTCTGAGGTTTCCTGAATCATTTCTTCATTTTTTACAGAAAGACCTAGGTCGCCAAGTGTAAAGTCGCGAACATATTCTCCTAAAATACGAATAGCTATTTTTTCACCGTCCACAGTCGGCATAACAGAAACACGCAGATCTATCTGGTGAGCATCTTTTGTTTTAAAACGGATAGAGCCGTCTTGAGAAATATTGTGTTCGTCAGTGCGGAGCTTAGCTTGAACCTTTATGCGGTTTACAATGTTATCGTAATAAATACGGGGCAATACTCCAGCCTCTTTGAGAACGCCGTCGACACGAAAACGGATAAGCACTGTTTCTTCGGATGGTTCGAGGTGGATGTCAGAGGCTTTAAAGCCAAGGGCATCTGAAATGATTTCATCGATAACTTCTGGCGCAATGCGAGTTTTGTTTTCAAGAATTTTAGAAAAACGAGTTTCGAGTGGTCGCTGAAAACGAATAAACATTGCTGAAATATCTTCAGGCAAAGAATACATAAGCGTAATTTTTCTTTTTAGAACCGTTTCTATATCTTTTTGAAGATCTTTTGCTGAGGGGTCGTCACTTGTCACAGCTAAAATAGTTTTCGTATCTTTAAATGCAACCACTCGATATTTACGAGCCAACTCTTCAGGAATTTTTTCAAAAAGTGCTTTATCTGGTATTTGGCTGTTTAGGTCGGCGTATGGGACACTATAATGCTCAGCAATAGCTTGACCAATAAGATCGCGGGTCATTATATTCTCGGAAACTAGGAAACTGAAGAAATCGGTATACCTAGTCTCGGTCATCTTTGCTTCGGCCTCAGAAATATCGGCTTTTTCAAGATAATTTTGTTCAACCAGGATTTTTTTTAATGTATTGTTTTCAATGAGCATAAATTTATATTTTTATACTAATGCTAACTTAATATTTTCTACCAACTCTACTATTGGTGTATTTGATTTGACATAATATTCAAGTGCCCCAAAGTCTTTGGCCTTCTTTATATCTTCATTTTGACTCAAATTTGAAAGAACTATAGTTCTAACTGGGATTTTCTTTTCGTGAATATATTCTAAAACATGGAACCCATCGTATTGGGGCATAACTAGGTCAAGAACAATAAGATCGAATTTTTCTTTTTCAAGAAAAGCCACGGCCTCATTGCCATTTATGGCAGTTGTCGTGAAGTAGCCCTCTTTCCCGAGCTTCAACTCTAACGCTTTTGCGAGAGGACGCTCATCTTCGACTATTAAAATTTTTTTTGTGTTTGATGGCATATAAGTAACACTACGATTATAACATATTGGAAAATAAAAAAATCCCCAGTTCGGGGATTTCCAATTAAAAATTTGGTTCTATATTTTTTGTGACTTTTTAGTTTAAGGAAGGGTCAGTGGGGAAATTTGCCATCACTGAATACTTGCTTCCCATATTTTTTAAAACCTTACCCCACAATTCATCATCTGGTAATGAGTAGAAAACATCTTCTTTTTTTCCATATGCGAGATGCCATGTCTTCTTTTTCAGTTCTAGGCTCAACTGGCGCGGTTCCCATGTGGAGTAACCAGCTATAAATCTGACCTGGTCTGTAGAAATCTGTCCTAAATCAATTAGTTCTGTGAGAACTTCAAGGTCACCTCCCCAAAATACTCCCGGCAAAATTTCTTTACTTCCAAATATTTCACTACCTAGGGTATGAATAAAATGCACAATATGTGGATCTACTGTTCCGCCAAAGTACAGGCAGGCATTTTCTAGAATCGGAAAATCGGGAAGAGCGTCACTAACAAGTAAGTCGGTCGGTTTGTTTATAATAAACCCTACAGTTCCATCTACTTGGTTGTGTTCCCCAATCAGAACAACAGCTCGATTCAACGTAATATCAGGCAATATAAATGGATTGGACACAAGGAATCTGCCCATTTCAGGGTTTAAGTGAATAGTACTCTTTTCCATAATTCAGTTTTTTAGGTTCGATTTATCTCTTATATAATATAATATTTCAATATTTAGTCAAGAATAAAATGTTTAAATTTGTTTAATAGATACAGTTGTTGCTGATTGATTTGTAGTACTAGAATTACCCGGCACGGTAATTGATACCGAATTTCCAGAAGCAGCATTTACACTAAAAACTGAATTTGGAGTGGTCGTTTCAATAATCACGCTTCCACTCACTGCACCGTTTGGGCTTTTACCAATCATTGTGTATGGTAATGACGACATAGAACCAGCTGTTGCACCGAAAAATAATACAACACCACCATCTTCTGCATATGTCATTTGATAATTTACTTCATATCTGCCAACACTAGCCAAAGTAAAAATTGTTCCTCCAGGAGGAGCTGTGGTATTTTCACTAATGCCTGATCCCGATAAAATTGTTGTTGAAAATGTAAATGCTTGGCCCGGCGCAATTGTTCCCGGCTCTGAACCTAACTGAACATATTGGGCAGATGCATTTGAACTACCTCCAGAAATATCACCCCAACTAAAACCGTTAGCAGAATTGTCCCAAATAGGAACTTGACCTAACGTTCCTGCAATACTTGCCAATAGCCCTAAGGAGTTATTTCCAATAATTCCTGGTGTTGTAAAGCTATTAAGGGTGACAGTCCCTTTGATTGTCGTGTCACCTGTTGACCGAGTTACTCGAAATACATCGCTCGCTGCATTGTTTTTATAAAACAATGCGGAATCATCAACACGATAATAGTAACCTCCGTTTCCTGTAAATCCAGGGGCCGCACTATCAATTGTGAATAAACCGAAACGATTATTTTTAATACGTGCATAACTACCATTACCGGCACTTAATGCTTGGCCCGTAAGACTGTTTCCGTACGCAACAATTCCTTCGGAAATATTATTTATTGGACCGCCGTCCGTTTGCCATCCTCCGAGTGTCAATATTGGGCTCGACATATTATTTAAAATTTGATGTCGAGAAAAAGCATCTAGTGTTCCGAGTTCAATTCCAGCGGGAAATGTTGCTGCTGCACCAGTAGCACCAGTAGCCCCTGTCGTACCCGTTGCGCCTGTCGTACCCGTGGTTCCAATTACACCCTGAATTCCTTGAATTCCACTTTCTCCAGCTCCACCTCTTAGCCCAGTAGCGCCAGTATTACCAGATAAACCCTGTATTCCTTGAATACCACTTTCTCCATTTTCACCCCTAAGTCCAGTAGCTCCGGTAGCTCCAGTAGCACCTACATTTGTACTTCCTGTATCTGGAAACATGACAGTACTTGTAACTTCATTTTTTATAAATTCATTCAATTTTGCCCTAGTAACTGGTCCGACAATTCCCACTGGCACTATTCCATTTTTTGCTTGAAAGCGCATGACGGCATTTTCAGTTGCTATACCAAAATAACCTGTAACTAATCCTAATGGGTAAATATCAGTATATTGTTTAAGGAATCCTTGTAATAATTCCACTTGATGATTTTCCATTCCTCTTTGCAAAGTACTTGTAAATATTAATTTTGATTCCTGAGCGGTAGAGATATCATAAAGAGAGAGAGCATCATTACAGAAAAAATTAAAAAATGTTTTCCATTCATAATAATTAATTTATTTTTTTATTAAATAATGAGATAGATAGATCGATCGACCTAACATGTATGTGTATTTTCACACAATAGTCTGCACGAATTATAGCATTTTAAATTAAATGACCATATATAAGTGTATAACTATAAAGTACTTTATTTTTCGATTGTATCGTTTGGGAAAAGTAATTGCGAAAGCTTCTCAATGTTAAACCATTTGCATGGTGTTCCTTTTAGGGAGCCGTAATATAGGTTAAAGCCGGCGATACACACATGAATTCTCATGCATACATGCCTATACTAGAATGCAGAAACCGCAACTTGCGTTGCTGTTTCGCGTCCTGCCACCGAAGCGACAGGAGGTACATTGAGAGTATATGCTAAATTGTGCTAAATATCAAGGGTCTTATTCTTAATTCCGACAATGTTTCGTTTGGTGGACC
>CAYHBR010000011.1:0-27928 GCA_964354985.1 uncultured Candidatus Saccharibacteria bacterium
AGTAGCTACTTTATCGTCACACTTTTTATGATAACTGGATCTATTGGTTTATCTGATCCATCTGTCGGCACTGCGTTAATGGCATCTGCTATTTCTTTACCCTCGGTCACCTTTCCGAAAACGACATGCTTTGTATCGAGGAAATTATTTGGTGCAGCATTTATGAAAAACTGACTGCCATTTGTATTTGGTCCAGAATTTGCCATGGCGATAGTATAAGTATCATTTCTATTTTCAGGAGTAAGCTCGTCGTTAAACTTGTAGCCAGGGCCACCTGTTCCCCAAAATGACTTTTTTGAATCGTCTTTTGAAAGTGGATCTCCGCCTTGGCTCATAAATCCTTTGATAACTCGGTGGAACTTTGTATTGTCATAAAAACCGCTCTTGCTGAGGGTCACAAAATTCTCAACTGTCTTTGGTGTATTTGTAGAAAGTTCGATAGTGATGTCTCCTTTGTTTGTGTGAAGTATTGCGGTCATGGGTTTTAAATTTGGATTATTGTTAATAACAGGTTCGTTTTTTGACTGGTCGGCAATTTGTTTGTCAGTATTAGATTGGTCGGCATTAGACTGGTCGGTAGCATTGTTACTGTTCTCTGTTTCTGAAGCGTTCTCTGTTTTTGGTTCAGAATGATTTTTGATGTACTGCCAAATGCCAACACCAGCGACTATAGCAACTAAAAGAATGATTATACTTTGTTTCATAATTTGTTTTTTATTATTACTTTTACAGTTTCCAGCATAGCATTATTTTTTATTTTAGAAAAACATCAATCGCCCCTGCCCCGCCGTGTTGAAGTTTGGCTTGATTGTAGCGAATGCCGTGCGACACAAGATACGAACGCACAAAATCTGGAAGCACTGGGCCGTTTGCGCTATTGTTGCCTTTGCCAACAATGAGTCGTACTATTTTATATTGCCTTTCGCGGAGCAAAGTATCGAGAACATCTTTTGTTTCGGATGTTGTATACCCATGCAGATCTATTTCTTCATCAGGAATTTGTTCGTATTTATTAGACATAAATTATTTTTTAATTTTTTGATCGATTTATTGATTGTAAATATTGTTTTATTCTTTCTTTATCTTCGTTTTCAGATTCACCTTTGAAATATATCTCGATAAAATTCACTGTGTTAGTTAAAACATGATACGCATAAATAATACGAATGCCACTTTGCACACCACGACCTTTGAGAGATTTACAGGCAAACTTCTTTATTTTACAAATCATTAATTCATCAGTACGGAAATTAGGAATTGGTTCAACAGCATTATTATCTACTTTTCCCAAATGATACAGTTCAATTGCATTCTTTTTTACAATATCAATATCATCCTCAAGAGTTCTAAATTTCTTAAGTAATCGTTTTAGATCTTTATCAAAACCCGATGTATTTTTATAAGTTATCAGGTTCATATTCTCTAACAGAAGTGTCCTTCGTGCGGTAGAACACAGATTCATAAGATAAAGGCCGACCATCCTCTGCAGTAATCCAAGGAACATCCTTGTGGGAATAATCACTTAGTTCGATTGCTGATTTATCAGAAAGACGAGAGAGTACTTCATCAATATGCTTTATTTCCATTGCGCTCAGTACAGATATGTCTGGTTCTCTGTGTGGTAAATATTTTGTCTGTTCATGTAGAAAATATTTACTCTTAACTGTCTCGAGTTCTCCTTTTAATTCCATTAATTCCACAATTTTTTTAAACTCTACCGGAGTTGGTCCAAAATGATTTTTTATGTATGTCGCTCCGATAAGTTGCTCTTCGAATTTTTCGTAATAATCAAAATCAATAAAATATAGGAGTTTGTACAAAACCGTCATTCCTACATTAGATTTACTACCTACTTTTTCTAAAACATACAGTAACACTTCTTTAAATTTCTTTAGATTTTTTTGTGGCACATCAACACGAATTTCTTGTTTTTCTTTCTTCTCAGGCGCATCAACAATGGAAACTTTAATATCAGAAATTTTGTCTCCAGATATAAGTTCGGAAAGAGTAATATCGAAAATTTCAGCAATAGTATTGGCCTGCGAAAGTGTTAGTTCTTTCGCTCCTTTTTCTATCTCAATATAGCTTGCTCTTGAAACACCTATCTTTTCAGCGACAAAAGCCTGAGAAATACCTTGGCTATTCCTCATTTCTAACAAAAATGTATGCTTGATCATACCTACATTATAGGCATATTGGGAACTATGTCAATATAATGTACAAGTTCACTGTGGATAAAATTGACAAGTAAAATTATAGAGTATTTCGGCTATATTCTTAATTAAAATATCAACTATGTTTTTCGTTCATTTTTTCAAAATCCCAGATTCTAGTTTTATTAAACTCAATTTTCTTCAACATTTCTGACTCAATATCTATACCAAATATTCCACATAAATGAATTACTCTTAACATAACATCTGCAAGCTCTTCTTTAAATCCATCTTTACCATCCATGTTTTTGTGTCTATAGGCTTCATAAGCTTCGGACACTTCCGAGTGTATTAGTGCAATCTTTTCTCCCACGATTATTTCTTCTGGTTTAGTTCCAAAACCCTTACCGCCTGCTTGCTCTAAAATTAATGCTGTCAACTGTTTTAAATTTTGATTTTCCATAAAGGTATTATATCAAACAAGTTGTTTTGATTCTATTCCCACATGCAATTATTTTAGCATTTTAACTCATCAAATACTTTTGATTATAGTTTTCAAAATCCGCTTTTGATGAAATACCAATGCCCCGATCTTTCTTGGCTTCGTAGTCTGACCAAGCAAAAAGCGTAATATGCGGAATAGGGGCTTCAATCTTTTTACCAACAAGTTCTGAAACTTTTTCATAAAATACGGCAATATCGGGCATATCAACAACTTGTATAATAGAACGACGAATTTGCTCGGGTTCTTCTTGTAAACCACGTCCATCAAGCTCTGCTCGATTGTATTTTTTTTCTTGCAGCGAGAAAGTGTCGGTAAGTGTATATTCGAAACTGAGCTTATTAAAAAGATCAATGATCTCATTCTTTATTACTTCACTTATCACACTACGCATACTCACAGCGCTTTTCTCGACAACGACACTGACATGGCATTTGGCTTTTTCAAATAGACCTTCTTGTTTGGCAAATACACGGATACGCTCCGGAATTTCTGGATTTTCGACAGGCAACAGAAAGTAGGAGTTTTCTGGTTTGTAAGTTTTAGAAATTGGTAATGGCATAAATATTAATCTAAGATACTTTTTAATCTTCCCGAAGCATAATCTTTTGTCCAAAATCATGTTCCAGATTTTCTATTAACTTTTTTCCTTCCTCTGAATATGCCCACGAATAGAGCGCAACATTCTCCCCTCTAGACAACTTTTCAAATGATTCTTTGGCCAATTCTTTGCCATACCCCCTGCGACGATATTCAGGGAGTACAAACACTCCACACAGATACAATGATTCAAAGCTTTTTTCTGCGACGGCTATATCAAGAAGTTCTCGCTCGGTAATATCTTTGTGGAGAAATTTATTCATAGTTTTAATACTGGTTGGAACAGTAACAATCCATGCCACGGGATTATTTTCGCCATCAAATTTATAGATAACAGTATTTGGGTCAATTGAATTTAGTTTATTGGAAGATTCCAGATTTATTGGCATTTGGTCTGGATCAACAGTAGAGCCGAAAAACTCTTCCGAAAGTTTTAATACTTTTTCGAATGCTTCATTGTTCATTTCAGTATTATACCTTACTGTGTTTTGAAATGATATTCACTCTTTGGTATTGCTTGTGATATCAATACTTTATTTTCTTTTTTAATAATTTTTTGCTTTTTCCGTCTGATAAATAGTTTTTACCAGACACAACTTTGCGGCCAATTTCTTTTTCCAGTTCAGTGCGTGCTAGTTTGGCAATGTTGCCGCCACGCCTGGCGTCTTGTTTCAATTTCGGAACACCACGAGAGTCTTCGGTGCGGTGAATTTCTGTCGTGCTTCGTTCGCCGAGCATACTAAAGATAAGTTCAAAATCGTCCATGTGGTCTCGCAAATTTTCGCGCTTCAATCCTTTGAGTTTCTTATATTCGTTCGGAGTTAGTCCAAAAGTTGCTTTGGATATTTCAGCGGTCAAAATTTCATATTCTTTTTGCTCTTTCGCTCCCCGCCTTTGCCATTCGTCGGTCAGTTCTTCACGAATCGCAATACCCCGCAGGCGTTTTTCAATCCAACTGTCAGGATAACCCTTGAGTTTATACAATATGCGCGTGCGTTTGGTCGAGAGTTCCGGGTCTTCAATTTCTTTCACGCGCTCAAAACCAACTTTGGCAAGCCAGCGCTTAAACGGTTCGGCCTTGGGTGACGGAATTGATTGGATGATACGGAAGATGCCTTCGGTGTCGGAGCAGTCGGTTTCGCGCATTTTGCCATCTGGAGCCAGTAATTTCAACCCGTGACAAAATGTCACGACTTCACTTCCCTCCTCTGTGAGTCTTTGTTTCAGTTTTCGCCAATATGCCCCAGCATCAGGACTGTCTGTTAGAGCTTCAACTACATCTACAACCGAAAACCACCACTCATTTTTATAAAGCGTTTTTCTGATCTCTTTTTTGTTAAAAATGGCAATTTTTGTCGGTTCCATTACCCGAACATTATATCACGGTCAATTATCTGTTCATCAGCGTAATCGAAATTTGCACACAAGTTGCAAATGTTCCCCAGAGTAAGTATGGGATGTTGGCATACACAACCCAGCGGAGCTCAGGCACATTGTGCCAAACCGCATAGAGTGCCCACACTAGCGTGCCGACGACGAGCAAGATGTCGATTGATGCAAGAAAATTATTTACCAAACGGAATTGTATTGGCGGGAAAGCGAAGTTGAAAAGTAAATTCAACGCAAAAGGCAGAGCCACCATCCACGGAATTTGCTTGGTGAATGCTTTGTAAAATACCGTGCCGAATGAGACGGCGATAATAGTATATAGCACCGTCCACACCGGCCCAAATAGCCAGCTCGGCGGAGCCCACGAAGGTTTGATAAGTTGTGAGTACCAGGTGGAGGTGTTGTTCATAAATCTATTCTAACATTTTCGTTATCGTAAAAATACCTTTCATGTTGTACGGCACCCATTGGTCGGTATTGAGTGCCTCCTTTGGGGTAACGAAACCTTCGGCAGTAATATGCGCTCGCTTGTCGAACTGTTCTAACGCCTTAAGAGCAAAGTTTTTGTCACTACCAGTTTGTTGGAAGATTACACCTGATAATTCTTTTTCTGTTTCAGTTAATTTTTGACGTGCGGTCAATCTTTCAAATTCTTGTATTCGTTTCTCTATAATCTCAAACTTTCTTGTTTGCACTGCAAAGTAATTTTGAGCAAATGCAATTTCTTCTTTTCGAGGATCTCCATTTTGTGCAATAAGATAGCAAGCATAGCGAGTTAGCATTATATCTGGAACCTCTTTTTGAGCTCCTTTTGGCATTTGGATCGTTTTCCCGACGTCGGCAAAATGATCGTTTACACTATGGCCTGTTATTTCACAAGCAGTTTTTGCCTTTGAGATAACAGAAGTGAAATTATCCCATTTTGTGTAGCCCAATAATTGTTGCAAGTCGCGGGCAAGCCAAAATTCGATTCCTTCGCTAGATTTATTTGCGTAGGATTCGAAATTACTTATAAGTGATTTAATAATTTCTATCTTCATAAAATGATTTTAACATTTATTCCACTACCCCACCTCACACATATTCTTACCCATCGCAGCATAAAACCCACACCAGCTAAATATTGCCTCGAAGAATGCAAAACCGGAGAAAAAGACAAGGATCGGACTCCAGGTAGTGGTGATCGCCCACAAGAGTAATCCTACGCCGATTATCGCGCGAAGCAAGCGGTCCGATTTGCCGATGTTTTTAGTAACTCCACGCGGAGAGCCTTTGGCAAACTTTTTCAAAATTGCGCGGGTTGCGAAGCCGACAATGAACGCGAGAATATACATGATGACGATAGTGTGAGCTAATCGAACTTTTGCCGTCGGCGTATGGTCGGCATTGATTCCGCCAAAGTTGAGCATGAGCTGACCGATGATTAAGGCATCAATATTCTATTTGTCAGTTTTTTCCAGCCTGTAAGCGGTTCATGGGTAAACATGCGGATAATCAGATTCCTTGGCACACCGCCATCACGAAGTTTTTTTATGCATTCCAAAGCTTCACTGACATTTTTTTTATATTCTTCGACATATACCTTTTGTGTAATTTCACCGACTATTTCGTCGAATGTTGGTTTTTCGTTTTTAATTGCCTCTGCAACACTATCTGTTGCTTCTAATTCTGGAGTACTGTCATAGTGACCTTTATTGTTTTTATAGTAAGTGTAGAGTCCTTCTTCATCAAAAAGGACTTCTTTAATTTTTGCGAAAGAAACATCGTTGAGAAAATATGCAAAAATTTCATCCTTCGCGCTTTCCTCAATTTCGAACCTTCGCTCCCTAAAATATCTTAATAGTAAAGGCCTAAGTTCGTCTTTTTTTTCCATGGCAAGCGACTCTGCTTGAGCTTTTAAGTCAGCATATATTTTATAAAATTGTTCATTGAAAAAATCCTTGAGAGCATGTTGCTGTTCATGTTGAAAGGTTCTTCGGGCAGAACCGGAGAGTGGATGATGCCCGGCATTCTCCGCAATGATTCCTCCTTTAAGTTCAGGGATGCGAGCATTATTGAGCTTTGATCCGCCCGACTGTCTTGCTCTTTCAAGACTGTCCTTGGAAATACTCTTGTCTTCAGAGTCAATCCCTCCTGTTGAATGGATATGAGCATAATCAAAAATATCGTGCGCTCGTACATAGAAGCTAATCGGTGTTGTTATTATTTCAATAGGTCCAATAGGCTCTACTCCAAATAATTCTCGATAGAGCACGCGATCATCTGGATTATTCTTGCGGAGTACTTTAATTTTTCGGTTTCTCTCATAGTACCGATAAATAATATCGTCAATTTGCTCACGCACATATTCTGATATTGGAATATCCGCAAAAGCATTCCGCGCCATTATTGTTAATTCACTGATGTCCGCATCTTGCGACTTAAAAATAACACCAATAAGCTCTTCCTCGCGCTGTGCAATCTCATACCTATACCAACCGAGCGTCTCCCTGATGTCATCGAGCTTCGCTTTTTTATCTTCCCGGGGCAATTTATGTACATTTAAAATAGTTTCAGAAATATCACTAATTTCTTCGTCTGTCAGTTTTTTTGAAAATCCCGAGCCCGTTTCAGCAAATGCTGTTTCCTTTTTCTTTTCTTTTGCATCCTTAGCGCGCCACGATCTTTCTACAAAATAGCCGTCAATAGTGCCTTCAAAAATAGCTAGTGCTCTTTTCACCGGCCCAGATAAATACTTCTTAATATTCTCGGCAATTGTTTCTCTGAAGCTTGCATTGAGACTTTCTGCTTCAGCATTATACTTGCCAGCAATTTCATCTAATTTTTCTGGACTGATATTCTGGTAAGCATGTGGAATAGACGCAAGTTGTTCATCAAACTCGCTTTCAAAACCCAGTATTTCTTCAGTTACCGTTTCAAGTTCGCTTTCAGGCGAATACTCTGCATTTTCAGCTGATTCAGTAACATCTTCCTTCTGAATAAATTGTTCTTGTTTATTGCTCATATTTTCTCAAGTTACCCAACTTGGTTCAACTTTTTTTTAATTTCCAAAATTGATTCAGCTTCAAGCTCGGCCTTGTATCGCTTTAGTAGATTTTCTCGCTCAACACGAAAAGACTTCAGTACTTCTTTCAAGGCTGCAATATCTTCTTTTGTTCTAACACGAGGTTTAGTAGTCATAATAGTATTACTCTTTCCGCGCTGCATCAATAGCCGCAACATCGATTTTTTGCATCGTCATCATTGCGTCAAAGGCACGCTTTGCTTCGTCGCCACCAGCGGCCATTGCTTCGGTCAGTGTGCGCGGTGTGATCTGCCAAGATACTCCCCATCGGTCTTTGCACCATCCGCACTCGCTCTCTTGTCCGCCATTACCAACAATTGCGTTCCAGTAGCGGTCTGTTTCTTCTTGGTCATCGGTTGCGATCTGAAATGAAAAGGCTTCGCTTTGTTTAAAGAAAGCACCGCCGTTGAGGCCCACGCAAGGAATACCGCAAACGGTAAACTCTACTGTGAGGACATCTCCCTTTTTGCCGCTCGGATAATCGCTTGGCGCACGAGAGACGCTCGTGACCTTGCTGTCTGGAAATGTTGCAGCATAAAAGTTCGCAGCGCTTTCGGCGTCTTTGTCGAACCAGAGGCAGATTGTGTTTTTGGGGATTGTGGGCATGGGTTTAGTTTTTTAAATAGGATGATTTGTTTACACCATAAATTTTTTCAAACATATCTATCAATTGCTCTTGTGTATAATTTTTGAATATCTTACTAATTCCAGAACCATCTTGAAATTTTTCTTTAGAAATCCCTTCGAGAGAACCGAGTATTTTTTGTCCTCCTTCCCCAAGGATTGCACTATCTATTTTTGATTTTATAATACTGTAGTCTTTATCTTCGTATGGTATTCTTGTAAGCGTATTTGCAATCTCTGCATTAAAAAACGGGCTTTCCAAACGAATATTGTAATAAGCAAACATTTTACCCATTCTTGATAATGCGTGTTTAGAAAGACCCCCTCTTCCCAATTGTGTATCTGACTCTTTGAGACCAAATGTTAATGCTTGCCTAAAATAAGTGCTACTAATACCCATTTCTGGATAACCTTCCTTTGGCGGTTGGAAACCATAGTCATTTATCATTTCATTTGGACCTTCTCCGCAAAACACATTTTTTATCCCTTCTTTTTTTACAGCTTGACCAATAAGATACATTGCTAACGAGCAAAACAAATTATCTTTTTTGGGATTCTCTGCAATCATCAAAGTTTTTGTGACAATTTCATTTATATTTTCTGTTGAAAGATGATACTGTTTTTCCAGTTTTCTTTCTGGACTGTATACCTCGATGTCTATTGAGACATCATCATTTTCTCTGCTTATTTTTACTTCAGTTAGGGGCATACTCAACTGTGTTGCCACCTCTCTACTTTTGCTTATGTCTGACTCATCCTCATTTACCTTCAATGTAAAAGCACGAATTTGTTTGCCTTCAGAATTATTTTTCAAATAGTAGCCAGCCGTAATACTATCTAACCCCCCAGAAAGTAACAAGCCAACAACTGGATCACTTATAGTTAAAAGTCTTTCTTTGGTTGATTTAATAAATTGTTCTTTTATATATTCACCTGCTTTTTGTATATCTGTGACATCAGTTGGTGGTTCAGGCATGTCTTGTAGTGTAGGTTGTAATTCAGTAATTTCTGGTTTTGCACTATAAAAAGTGTTAGGAGAAATGGTAACCCTCTTATTGTTTGAAACAGCTCTTACGTGTTCCCATAAAAATTTACTACCACTGTTTTCAATATATTTTTTTATTTCTCTAATTGAATTTGCTACAATTACTTCTTGTGATGAAGTATTTAAATAATAGTGTAGTGAATTTTCCCCGATAAAATCTCTTTCCAGGACAACAGCATCGGCGCTAGGTTGGGTAACCCTTGAAAATCTATATGCTTCATTCGGAAAAGTCTCCTTATTTGTTAAATCTATTAATTTCATATTATTAATCTTAATAATAAAAGTCTCAAAACCTGTTATTTTACTGCTGACTGCCTCGGTTGTGAACCCCACACCTTAAGGCCCAGTAAGGGTTCTTTGAGTTATTTTAGTATACCAAATTGAGGCATCTAGGTCACCGATTGTATAAGACAACCCCGTAAATATTCAAGAGCTTTTTCTTTAGGATCAATCGAGGTGATCTCAGATTTAAACCCAAAATATTTTAATATCAAATCTTTTTCTTCTGATGAAATATCTTCAAAATCTTTTGTCTCTTCGGAACCGTCAATGGCGATAAGCTTGTGGTCATTATCTTTTCTGGTAAGCATTCCTATGATCTCTACTTCAATAATATCTCCAGTTTTATAAGGCTTTGCCGAAAAAATAATCACATCTACTTCATCACCTTCTTCTTTGTTTATCGCATTCTCAATATACCCATAATGAATCGGCATTACGCCGTCATTCACAGAAATTTGATCTTTTATTGGTCCAAGGTCGATAAACCCGCTCTTGTCGTAAGACATGTGGATTCGTCTGTCACACCCTTCCGGTATTTCAATTACTGCTTTGTATTTCATGATTTTAGTGGAATCATGGTCATTTGACTTAGCATAGCACTGCTGGGGGACTAGGAATCGGACCTAGATTAAAAGCTTCAAAGGCTTCTGTCCTACCGTTAGACGATCCCCCAAAAAAATCGACAATATTCACGACAATAGGACTTTAACATAAAATAGCCGTTTTTTTAAGCATTTGTCGCAAAATGTTGACAATTCATACAAATATGACAATATTGACAAAAATACAAAAAAAATAAAACTCATGACAAAAACTGTATTTATTGCTCATCAAATTTCAGGAGATGTTGAAGCTAATATTAGAAAAGTGATTGCGTTGTGCAAATTCATTCATTCCCCTTCCATCTTGCCGATATTTCCAAGTTTTACTTGGCGACAGTACCTACCCGCAAATGAGACAACTAAATATTGGGCGGGTTTGGTAAACGACGAATACTTCAAACGCGGTATGGTGGATGAAATATGGCTGTACGGAAAAAAACTTTCAGCAGGAATGATCAAAGTAATTGATCTAGCTATCTCGTACGGGATACGCGTTGTTCCTAAAAATGTTTTTATGAAGAAGGCTTTGGCGGAACTTGATTATTCTTTAAGCTAATCGAAAAGTCTCTCATCTGAGAGGCTTTTTTTACTTAAGCTCCCACGCCACAACACCAAACTTTGCAATCTTCTCTTTATAACCTCCAAAGCCGTAGTAAATCTTGCGAGCATCAGCAATGGTCTTTACTGACGGTGGCATAATTTTCTTGATCGAAATAACTTTAAACATTGCCGTCAGTGTTTTGAAGTGTTGTGCACGCTTAATGGTTTTGATAATCTTTTCTGTACCACAAACAATGACGAGTACATCGCCTTTTTCTACATCTTTATATTTTGCCGTTGCCGCACGAGTCTCAACCGATTTTGAACCGTCTTTTATTCTATTAAAATCACTGCGGTCAGTTGCACGAAAGCGGAGTGTGATTTGTTTCGGTTTTTCTTTCAAGCTTTGCCTTGTCATAAATTTATTTCCCAAGCTCGCTTACAATAAAAACACAAATTGCTCCAGCTATTTCTTCTGGAGTCTGTACTGAGGAATCAAACTCCAGCGGCGAGTCCATCTTTGTTGAAAGATACATACTGTATAGTTGCTCAAAACGTTTCGGGTCAACATTGGCAATTCGTGCACCATTCTTTTTTGCTTCGATTCTGGCATCAAAGCGTTTCTCGAGTATTTCTTTTGGGGCTGTGATATTTGCAATAAAAACTGGAACATTAAAATCTTTAGCAATTGCAATGATTTTTTCTGGCTCGAACAATGCTCCGTGTTTCAAAACCGAAAGGCCATTTTTAAGGGCAACTTTCATTGTCTCAAAAATCATGTCGTGCACTATTTCTCTATGTATCTCTGGGGTGTAATCAGAAATAAGCCATTTAACATGATCAGCTTGTGCACTGTATATACCACCGTACTTTTCAAGAATAATTTTTGAAGTTGTTGACTTCCCTCCGCACGATGGGCCATTAACGATAAGGAAGAATTGTTTTGTTGAAAGTTTTTCTTTTGTCATATAAAGTTATAATTTATTTCTCCTCCCCAAACGCCTTTATAAATGCCAGCTCTATGGGCAATGTTTTAATTGGTGATTCATTTATCTGGAGCGATGCTTCCAGAAGCGCAATGAGAAGCGATGACGCGAGTGTTTTGCCGGCGGACTTTTCAAACTTCGCCAAATAGTCGCTTTCCTCTTCGCCAACTTCTGTTGCAATGTGTTTACGCTCGCTTACGGCATACCGCAAAAGCATCGCGGTGCGAAGTTTGGTGAGTAAAATTTTCATAAATATCACAATGTCCGCGCCGTTTTTCTCGGCTTCGCGAAGCGTCGTTGAAAGAATTCCGATGTCGCGTTTTTCAATCCCCTCGAGCATTTGTCGCATCAAGATGTTGCTCGGCGCACCAGTAACTAAAATCACTTCTTCTGGATCTATCTTTTTGTCTTTGCTGTATGAGATAGCTTTCTGCAAAATGCTATATGAGTCGCGAAAAGATCCATCTCCTAGAAGCGCTATCAAATGCGCAGACTCGCTAGGCAAAGTTTTTCCCTCTTTCTCCGCAACTTCAATAATCATTTCTTCGAGCATAACAGGTGTCGGCTTTTTAAATTCGAAAACCTGACTGCGAGACTGGATCGTGTCCGGAACTTTAGCGCGCTCTGTTGTAGCAAGAATAAAAATCGCATGAGCTGGCGGTTCTTCGAGGGTTTTCAGTAAGGCCGCCCAAGCTTCCTTGGTGAGCATATGAACTTCGTCGATAATATAGACTTTGTATTTTGATTCAAAAGGTAAAGTCAAAATCGCTTCGCGCAGTTCGCGAATGTCGTCGACGCCACGGTTGCTGGCGGCGTCCATTTCATAAATATCGCTCGGAGATGTTCCGAGTGCCTTGGCCAAAATACGAGCGACCGATGTTTTGCCTGTGCCACGCGAACCGGCAAATAAATACGCATTGGCTACCTTGCCGCTCGCGATCGAGCCTTCGAGGACTTTGACGATGTGATCCTGCCCGCGAACTTCTGACCAGTCTGAGGGGCGGTATTTGCGATATAAGGAAAGGGTTTCGATTTTGTGCCCACCGCCGGCGACAGTTTTCTTTTGGGAATCAGATGAGTTGTTTGACATAGCAAAAGTATAGCAAAAATTCGGCAAAAAAATAGCTAGTCGAAATGACTAGCTGTAAATGATTTTCCCTCGGCTGATTTTTCAATCATGGCAATCAATACCAGTGCGGTCTTCATAAAATCCGGATTACTTTCTCCTTCTTTTTCTGATAGATAACGATTTAGCCTAAATAAAATAGCGACTGATCTTGTAATTCTATCAATCTCAGTTTCATTTGGTTTAGATATTTTGAGCACAAATTCATCTATGCCCTCAACTACGCAGTCTGCCATATGCTTAAATACACCCATTACATATTCAAAGGCAAATGTTCCTAGTACAGGCAGATTGAACTGTGCCGCCAAAAATCTCTGGAACTCTAATTCTGAAATCGACTGATAGCCACGCCTGCTTGTAAAAACAAAAATTGTAAATAAAAAATCTACCGTGGATGGTTTCATCTCTTCTTTTCCGCTTATTTGTTTTTTAAATTCATCCAGGGTCTCTAGGAAACCTTCTTTTTCGTTTTGACCTAGAGCATCAAAATCCTGATCTGGTGTTTCGTCACCACTTCTTTCTATTCTCATAATTACATTTTTTAAAATTATAGCGTAATTTTGAGATATGTCAAACTTTTTTTATTATTTCTTCTACATCAGCAGAATTCCTAGCTTCCATGAGTGCCATTCGAAGATCTTTTGAGCCCGGCCACCCGTGAACATATGCTTTAAAATGTTTTTTCATTACTGCAAAATTTTTCCCTGCTTTTGTTTCTTCTCCCACAAGTTGTTCGAAGAGTTTGCAATGTTCAAGTAATACATTTAGCTTTTCATTTATATTTGTTTTGTTTTGAGCACGAAGCCAATATCTGTTTTTAAAACCAAATATTTGCAAGAATTTGGCAAATATTTCAGCGAACATAGATATGTATTTTTTTATAAATTTAATATATATATTTTTGGGGTGAACGATATTTGAGCTATTTTGAGGATTATTTTGGAGGCTATTGTTAGTACTATTTCCAAGCTCTGAAAACAACCACGGATTTCCGAAAATAGCCCGCCCAATCATCACTCCGTCTGCTCCATTTTCTTTGGCCAATTCCCTACCGTGTGACACATCGCGAATATCGCCGTTGCCGATAATAATCGTATTTGGTGATATTTTGTCACGCAGAGCAACAACCTCTTCCAAGTGCTCCCACCTCGCCGGAACACTCGACATTTCTTTTCGAGTTCGACAATGAACAGTGATGGCCGAAAGATTTTCAGAAAGCAAAATGGGAATCCAAGTATCTATCTCATTTTTGTAATACCCGATACGAGTTTTTACCGACAGAGGAATATCTGACATTTCTTTTCCATTTTCTTTTGCTTCAACTATTGCATCATTTATTCCGGCTTTTGCTGATCGAATAATCGACACTGCAATTTCTGGTGTTTTTATCATTAATGCGCCAGCGCCTTGCTTTTCTATCGATCGATCTGGGCAACCCATATTTATATCAATACCATCAAAACCAAGACCAGCGACAAGTTTTACAGCCAAGCGCATATTTTCAGGATTTGAACCGAAAAGTTGAGCCACTATTGGTCTTTCGGCTTCTGTAAAAATAAGATCAGGCAGTAGTTTTTCGCGACCACCAAGAACAAGACCGTCTGCCGAAACAAATTCTGTCCATAGAACATCTGGTTTTCCGTATTTTGCGATTATCCGCCTAAAGGCAGGGTCAGTGACATCAGCCATTGGAGCCAAAGCAAAAAAAGGCTCACCGGTGGCCTTGAGTTTTTTCCAAAAATTATTTTGTTTATTGCTTTGGGGTGGCATCGCTTATCAATTTCCCTTTTTCGACTTCATTATTAAATTTGTAAAAAACTTTATTTGAAAACCTTACATCTATATATTCGAGTGTTGAAAAGACTGATTCAAGTTTTGACTTTAAAACTTCATTTGAAATCGCGGTATTAAAATTGGCTGAAGTCGTGAGAGGATCGTGTGTTGGGTTATATCTAACTTCAGGTAAAATATCACTGTCTCGGAAAAGGAATACGATGGCGTCGCCATCTGCTGTTACAGAAAATGCGGATGGTTTAATAATTTTAGAAGTAATTTGTTTGGCAAGAATTGAAACATTGGATAAAACTTCAGCACTCATGGCCTGTTTTGAAATAGGACCGTTGTCAGCTGAAGATAAATTCTCAGACAAAGTTGTGTAAATTTTAGGGTAAACAGATTCACTAAATTGTGGCGCAACAGAGAAAATAAAACCCTTGGCATCAACAAAATAACATTGATTTGAAAAAGCTTGAAGTCTAGTGCTTGGTAATTGCTCTCCACACCAAAGATAAGCCGGCTCCCGTTCTATGATAGAAATAACTAATATTTTATTCTTAACTTCAAGATTAATTGTTCCGAGACGTGGAAAAGCAATTGCCAGTTTATTATATATTTTATTTTTAGGATAGAAAAAAATATTTCTTTTTGGAATAATAAAATTTAAACCGGATATTTCATTTTCTACATAACTCCGGACTTCTTCTGCTGGAACAATTTTTGTTCCGACAACTTCCGTGTCTTTTATAAAAAAACGGTGGGCGTATACTACCAGCGACAAAGCTGTCACTGTTATAACTAAAATAAATATAAGTAAAATACGTCTCGATTTGGAGACGTCTTTACGGCGCTTGGCTAGTTTTTCTGACACGAATGGTTTTTTAATAACCGACATATTTTATCTATAAAAACTAAACAAACTCGTTACTTTGTTTAGCGCTATTTGGGAAATATTTTTTCAAAACTTCGGGCAATTTGATACGACCGTCGGCTTGTTGGAAATTTTCTATAAGCGAAACTAATATTCGTGGAGTTGGAATAGCTGTAGAGTTTAGAGAATGTACGTAAGATGTTTTTCCTTCATCATTTTTATAACGGATATTTAATCTTCGAGCTTGGAAATCATGGAAATATGAAGCCGAAGAAATCTCGCGATATTTTTCTTCTTTCGGAACCCAAAGTTCAATGTCGTATTTTTTTACTTGTCCGAGGCCTAGATCTCCACCGCAATTCACAACAGTACGGTACGGTATTCCGAGACTTTCAATGAATTCTTCAGTGTTTCGTTCGAGTTCTTCGTGATATTTAACAGATTGTTCATGCGTGGCTTCACAAATAACTACCTGCTCAAATTTGTAGAATTCATGAACCCGAATAAGTCCTTTAACATCTTTGGCATGGCTACCGGCTTCGCGTCTAAAACAAGTAGAGAAGGAAAGAAACTTTAAGGGCAATTTTTCTTTTTCCAAAATTTCTCCGCTGTGATATGCCATTGTTGCGACCTCCGCAGTTCCCGCAAGATAATCACCGTCTTGAGTTTTATATAAATCATCTTCACCTTGTGGTAAATATCCTGAGCCGAATAAAGTTTCTCTGTTTACAAGCGAAGGGACGAGCATTGGCGAAAGACCTTTGTTTGTGAAAAATTCAACAGCATAACTCCAGATTGCAAAAGTGAGTAGCGCTCCACCGTTTTTTAAATAATAACCGCGAAATCCTGAAACTTTTGTACCACGTTCGAAGTCTGCCATATCGTGTGCCAACATAAGTTCAATATGAGTTTTTGGTTCAAAATCGAAAGTTGGTTTTTCTCCCCAAGTTTTTATTTCTTGATTGTCAGCATCGTCATCACCTTCTGGAACTGACATGTCGGGCACATTTGGCACAGTCAGCATAAGTTTTTTCCACTCAATCATAACTGGCTTCAAATCTTCCTCAAATTTTGTTAAATCATTTTTAACAGTTGTCATCTCCATTATCATCTGCTCGCGCGCTGTTTGGTCTTTTTCGCGAACAATATTGCCTGACATTTTGTTTTGCTCTGCCCTGATCTCCTCGATTTTCTGCATCAAATCACGGCGCTCGTCGTCTTTTTTAAGAAGCAAGTCAATATCCACCTCCATGTGCTTTTTTCGAGCGGCGTCTTTAACTATTTCTGCATTTTCACGAATAAATTTGATGTCTAACATATATGTTGTAATACTAGCAAAATCTCAGGATTTTTAAAAGCACCGGAATAATTATTTTATAATTTCTTAAGGTTTTTTAAATATAGGAAACATACTATATATAGATGCCACCTATGTATGAAATACCGAAAGAGGATTTCCCGCCGAGACTCCTTCAAATACCGCACCCGCCAAAAGAGCTTTTTGCCAGGGGTTTTGTGAGCCTCGCGGGGAAAAAAATCCTAACAGTCGTCGGTCCGAGAAAACATACAAGTTATGGCAAAGACTGCACGCGTAACCTTATATTATCTCTTGAAGGATTGCCTGTCGTTATTGTCTCTGGCTTGGCTTACGGAATAGACGCTATCGCACACGAGTCAGCAATAGAAGCGGGGTTACTTACAATAGCCTTTCCAGGATCAGGCCTAAATGAATCTGTCATTTATCCAAGTCAAAATAGAAAACTCGCTCAAAAAATTCTCGACCACGGAGGCATGCTTATTAGTGAATTTAAGCCAGACCAAAAAGCAACAGAATATATGTTTCCCCAAAGAAACAGACTAGTCGCTGGAATAGCACATGCAATCCTTATTCCCGAAGCCGGCGAAAAATCTGGCACACTTATCACTGCTCGGATGGCAGTCGACTACAATCGTGACTTACTTGTTATCCCTGGAAATATAAACAGCCAAATGAGTAAGGGTGCCAATCAATTCTTGCGCCTTGGTGCAGTGCCCATCACCTGCCCGGACGACTTACATGAAGCACTTGGTTTTCCGCGCAGTGAGGATGTCAAAAAAATTCCAAACAAAGAACGCAAGGATCTCACTCCGGAAGAAAAAAGGTTTGTTTCATTTTTAAGAGAACCAACACCGCGGGGCGAACTTCTTGCGAAGCTCGGTGTTCCTATTTCTGACTTCAATATGACTCTTACTATGCTTGAAATTAAAAATGTCATAAGAGAAGAAGCAGGCAGTATTTATTTGACATAAATATTTTGTTATGTATAATAGTTGAAACAATACTAAAACAATTAAAAATGAGCGATAAGAAAATAAAAATTACTCTCCATGTGCCAAATGGGCAAACAAAAGAAATTGCAATTTATTTCAAAATTGTAGAAAACGAAACACTTTTTAAAAACGGCACTTGTGTTTTTTGCAAAAACAAAAAAATGGGTGTCGTCCAAAGTGGCATTACAATCATAGATATTATCAATGACCACAGGAGTCTTGATGCAGGAGAACCTATGTATGAAGATGCAGTAAAAAAGATTAAGTCTATATTTGCTCTAAGCAAAAACAGACACTGCCAGAAGTCGAAATGTGTCAGTGAGTTCCGAGAAAAAATCACAGAAAAAATAAAACATACGATGTATGTTTAGCCAAATTTATGAAGAAATTTTAATTCTACGTCCAAACTACTGAAAGTTCTCATCACACAATGAGGACTTTTTTTTATTTCAAACACAATAATTAACAGTAAATTTGCTAAATAAATTGTTTTCGTGTAATACTTGCTTACGAAATATGAAATTATTAATTGTTGAATCACCATCAAAAGCCAAGACCATCGAGAAATACCTCGAGGGCGAATACAAAGTCCGCGCATCTGTCGGGCATATTCGCGATTTACCAAAATCAAATAAACAAGCTATCGATATCCCAGCAGGTTTTGTTCCTCACTATGAAATTTCCAAAGGCAAAGAGCATATAGTAGAGGAGCTCCGTGGCTTTGCTGAAAAAGCAAAAGAAATAATATTGGCGACTGACCCTGACCGCGAAGGAGAGGCTATTTCTTGGCACCTACAAGAGTTGCTCAAAAAAGACAAGAAAGTCAAAGCCTCTATCAGGCGTGTGGCTTTTCATGAAATTACAAAAGAAGCGGTGCAAGAAGCTCTCTTAAATCCACGCGACATTGACATCAAGCTCGTCAGGGCACAAGAAGCGCGTCGAGTGCTCGATCGACTTGTCGGATATGATCTCTCTGGAATAATTTGGAAAAAAGTTCGCTATGGACTTTCGGCCGGTCGGGTCCAGTCCCCTGCTTTGCGACTAATAATGGAAAGAGAACGTGAGATACGGGCATTTATTCCAGTAACATATTTTGTTCTCGAAGCAGATCACGAAACTATTTCTAATAATAAAGAGGGTGCGAAAAATGAGATTGTGACTTTCACTTGCGGAGAAAATCCAGACAACGCAAAAGAAGCCGAGCGGATTCTGAGTGCCGGAAAAGAAAATTCTTGGTATGTGGTGGATGTAAAAGAAACAGAAGCAAAGCGTACCCCAAAAGCGCCTTTTACAACTTCAACTCTTCAACAAACTGCAAGTTCTCGTCTTGGTTTTTCTCCAAAAAGAACAATGCAAGTAGCTCAGCGACTTTACGAAGCTGGACATATTTCATACATGCGTACTGACTCAACAAATCTTTCTGTTCAAGCAGTTGCCCAAATCGGAAAACAAATCGAAAAGATGTATGGAAAAAATTATTCTGAAGTCAGAACTTTCAAGACTAAAGTAAAAAACGCACAAGAAGCTCACGAAGCCATTCGCCCAACACATTTTGAAAAAATAAGTGCCGGTGCAAATGATGAGCAGAAAAAATTATACAATTTGATATGGGCCAGAACTGTTGCCAGTCAGATGGCAGATGCGAAAATTCTTCGCACAAAAATCACCGCTAATATAAAAATTGAAAAAAATGCGGGTGCTGAAAAAACAAAGCCGATTCCTGACTTTGGTGCAAACGGCTCACGTGTTCTTTTTGATGGTTGGCTTGTTGCTGATCCTGATGCTCGAGGTGAAGATGTTGAACTACCGAAAGTTGTTGCAAACGATCCACTAAATTTGCTTGATATTCGCTCGCTTGAAAAACAGACAGAACCGCCGGCTCGCTATAGCGAAGCTGCTCTTGTTAAAGCACTTGAAGAACGTGGAATCGGCAGACCATCTACATATGCCAGTATCATTTCTACTCTTGAAGATCGCGGTTATGTAGAAAAAGAAGGTCGGGCAATGAAACCAACAGACACAGGTGAAGTTGTTTCAAGTTTTCTGGAAGAAAATTTTGGATCATATATTTCTGATACTTTCACAGCAGAAATGGAAGGCAAACTCGACGACATTGCAAATGGCGATCGCGAATACAAAAAAACACTTAAAGATTTCTACGGACCATTTCAAAAAGAACTCAAGGAAAAAGACAAACTCGCCAAGGCCACAAACTTGGGAGAAGCAGATGAAAAATATAAATGTCCTAAATGTGCAAGTGGAATGGTTATCAAACTCGGTCGTGGTGGAAAATTCCTTTCTTGCGATAAATATCCTGACTGCGACGGTGCACTTACACTCGAAGGACTCGAGATCAAGGGTGATGAACCTATCGGCAATGATCCGACAACAGGTTTGCCTATTTTCGTAAAAACCGGAAGATTTGGTCCATATGTTCAGCTTGGAGTAATGGTAAAAGGTCCCAAAAAACGTGCGAACAGGAAAACTACAACAGCTGGTGGTCGCGCAACTAAAAAAATAATTCCAAAGCTAAATGAGGAAACAGGTAAAATAGAAGCTGGCGCAGAAATTGCAGTCGCAAAACCAAGAATGGCCTCTATTCCAAAAGAAAAAAATCCAACCGAGGTAACTGTCGCGGATGCATTGGTCTATTTATCGCTTCCACGAGTTCTTGGAGTTCACCCGGAAACTGGCAAAGAAATACTCGCCAACAAAGGACGCTTTGGACCGTATGTCGTCTGTGATGGAGATTTTAGATCTCTAAAAAAAGATGACGTTTTTGAAGTCACACTTCAGCGCGCGATAGAGATTCTCAGTGAACCTAAAAAGGCTCGCGGTTTTGCGAAAAAGAAAACATCAGAAGTTTCTGACTAAATCATCCGCAAAAAAATACCCAAAAATAAAAGGCAGATTGAGATTCTGCCTTTTCAATAACTTTTTCCAATTTTAAATTTTGCTTTTTTTCCTTTTGGAAAAAATCCTTCCTATGTATGGCCAGACAATAAATGAAGACCAAACGGAACCAAGAACAAAACTGAGGCATAATATTTTCCAATCGAAAAAATCTTTTGGCAAAATATCTAGCTCATCGAGAAGTATATAAGCAAGAATATACCCACAAAAAAAGAGATTGTAAAACCAAATCAACATATCTCTCATACTTTGCTTAAATCCCCTCGATTCATAGAAGTCTGTTTTTTTGAGCCAGACCGCACCAACAGATAGCAAACTACCTAATGTTGCTATGTTAAAAAAAATCACAAACCAATTTTCTAGTATAAAGCTCGGGCTATATATCAACAACCCGAAACAAACTACTGCACCAGACAAGCAGATATTTCTGATTGTTTTCATTTTATATGTATTTTAGATGTTTGAGATACTTTAGCCTGAAGCTGACTAGTAGTCAATCTTCATTGCTTTGCGGACTTCTTTCATGGTTTCGACTGCAATCGCGCGAGCACGCTCTGCACCAAGTTCAAAAATTTTCAAAACACTTTCGGGGTTTTTTTCGAGGA
The DNA here is from genome assembly GCA_964354985.1 of uncultured Candidatus Saccharibacteria bacterium. Classification (GTDB taxonomy): domain Bacteria; phylum Patescibacteriota; class Minisyncoccia; order Phycocordibacterales; family UBA9973; genus JAGOSA01. Next base: position 21,389 of record CAYHBR010000011.1, read on the forward strand.
CTGCCCGGCGAGCGCGGAAGTCAGCAAATTCTTCGATCAAAATGTTCGCGAGCCGGTCTTTTATTTCAACATCACCGAGACCACCAGCTTCGTACTGTTTTTTCAAACCAGCTACAGCATTTTTATCTGTATCAAAAATATCAAGGTAAGTGAAGACTACATTTCCTTCGACTTTACCTGGATCATTTTTATGAATATGTCCTGGATCAGTAAACATTTGCTTAACTTTTGCGCGGATTGCATCTTCGTTATCAGAAAGATCAATCCCATTATTTAAAGACTTACTCATTTTGGCACCACCATCTATGCCAACGAGCCTTGAGGTATCACTTACCACAGGCAAAATACGGGAAAAGACTTCACCATAAAAACGATTAAATTTGTCAACAATTTCATTGGCTTGCTCTAAAACGGGCAATTGATCATCTCCAACAGGAACGGTATTAGCTTTGAAAACTAAAATATCAGCAGCTTGAGAAATTGGGTACATCAAGAAACCAGCTGGGACATCCTCTTCGTAACCTTTGTCCTTCATTTCACTTTTTACAGTAGGGTTTCTTTTCAACCTAGCAAGAGTTACCAAATTCATTAAAAAGATAGTGAGTTCGGCAATCTCAGGAACTTGTGACTGAATAAACATTATTGTTTTTTCAGGGTCAACTCCGGCCGCGAGGTTGTCCATAGCTACTTCAAGCACATTCAAACGCACCTTCTCTGGGTTGTCCGCATTATCAGTTAGAGCTTGAACATCTGCGATCATATAGAAACAAGTGTCAGCCTCGTCTTGTAGTTTGAGCCGATTTTGAATAGAACCCACAAAGTGCCCAAGGTGGAGTTTTCCAGTTGGACGATCTCCAGTTAGTACTGTTTTAGTTTTTTGCATATTTACAGTGTAGCAAATTTTTAGTCAAATAATCAACAAATATCGGTTTTAAACTAGCTATCCACACCTTATCCACCATGGTCTCAATTTATTCATAAATTTTTCTAAATTCTCTTATGTTACAATCGGAGGACAATGATTAAAAAACCAGGAAACAATCTTAGGGTACTGCCACAAAGCCTGGAAGCTGAAAAAGCTATTTTAGGATCTATTATGATTCGGCCTTCGAGCGTATATGAAATTGCCGACATTATTTCTCATGAAATGTTTTATGCAGAAAAAAACAAAATCATCTACCGCGAAATGATGGGTCTTTCATCTCAAAACGAACCAATTGATATTGTTACTGTCGGAGAAAGACTTGCTCAAAAAAATCTTCTCGAGTCAGTCGGTGGTAGAAGTTATTTAAGCGAGATGGTGGGGACAGTTCCTGCTTCAACAAATATAAAATATTATGCTGACATCGTTTTAAATAAATATCTAGCAAGAGCGATAATCGAAGCTGCAGACAATATTTGTGAACTCGGTTTTCAAGAAGGTTCGATGCACATTGATGAAATACTAGACGCTGCCGAGAAAAAAATATTTAGTATTACAAATGCACCAAAAAATCTAAAATTTGCAAACATAAAAAATGCCCTGGCCGAAACTTGGGAAACTCTCGAGAGACTTCATGCATCCAAAGACGAACTTCGTGGAGTACCGACTGGATACAGAGACCTCGATAACCTTACTGCTGGTTTTCAAAAATCAGATCTCATTATTATTGCTGCGCGCCCTTCGATGGGAAAAACCACATTAGCGCTTGATATTGCTCGCAAAGCTGCAGTTGATAGCAAAATTCCAGTTGGTATTTTTTCACTCGAAATGAGTTCTCAACAATTGGTACAGCGAATGCTTTCTGCTCAGTCAAATGTTAATGCCTGGAACATCCGCACTGGTAAAGGACTCAAGGACCACGATTTTCAAATGATTTCCCAATCACTTGATGTGCTTTCCAAGGCACCTATTTACATCGACGACCAAGCTGGAAATAACATTACAAAAATGCGTGCTGCTGCCCGCCGACTCAAAGCCGAATACGGCCTCGGACTTATTATCGTCGACTACCTTCAACTTATGACAACCAATAAAAATTTTGATTCTATGGTCAACCAAGTCACGGAAATTTCTCGCTCGCTCAAGGGTCTCGCACGCGAGCTCGATGTACCTGTTATTGCCCTCTCACAGCTCTCTCGTGCCGTTGAGCAACGCGGAGGTCGCCCTCGCCTATCTGACCTTCGAGACTCTGGATCTATCGAGCAGGACGCGGATTTGGTTATGTTTATTCACAGCGAAGACCGTTATAAAGACAAAGAAGAGAAAACTAACATTACAGAAATCCTTGTTGAAAAACACAGAAATGGCCCCGTCGGGAAAGTGGAACTTTATTTCGATACAGCCAAGACAACATTCCTTGATATTGAAAAAAGCAATATGGCCGACTTTGCTTCGGTTGGACCAGGTGGCGATTCCCTAGAAGATTTCTAAAACCATGCGAGACTCAATTGACGAATTAGCAGAATTATTTAAACGCTTCCCCGGAATTGGCGAAAGGCAATCTCGACGTTTTGTTTATTATTTAATAGAACGCAGTGATGATTTTCGCAAAAATTTATCCGAAAAAATAATTGCACTTGGCAAACAAGTCACACAATGCCGTGAGTGTTTTCGTTTTTTTCAAACAGACGGCAATGAGCTTTGTGAAATATGTGCATCTGGTAACCGAGATGAAAGTTTGGTAATGGTTGTCGAAAAAGATGCAGATATTATTGCAGTCGAACGAAGTGGTTTTCTTGGAAAATATTTTGTTTTTGGTGGACTTATTCCGATTGCTGATGAAAAAATTATTAATCATACTCGCATTCGTGAACTTGATAATTATTTGAATAAAAAAAGAGGAATTCTAAAGGAACTTGTGCTTGGTTTCCCAATGAACCCGTCTGGTGATTTTACTGATCAATATGTTCGAAAGGATATCGAAGACAAGATTCTCGCAAACAGAGGTGCCGGCGACACTTTTCTCCTTGTTAGCCTTGGCCGTGGTCTTTCTACTGGCACCGAACTCGAATACTCCGATCCTGAGACAATAAAAAACGCCCTGAAAAACAGGGCGTAATATGAAAAAAATCGGGGAAAATGCTATACTCGCTCTATGCTAAATGAAGTAAATATTCCAGAAAAACTTAAAAGCCCATACAACCCAACAGAAACGGAACCGCGTATTTATAAAATCTGGGAAGACAGCGGACTTTTCAACCCAGACGTTTGTGTTGAAAAAGGATTCACCTCCTCTGACGCAAAACCTTTTACAATAATAATGCCACCGCCAAATGTTACCGGTGTTCTTCATATGGGACACGCCGCAATGCTGACTCTCGAAGATGTAATGATCCGCTACCACCGAATGAAGGGTGACAAAACTCTTTGGCTTCCAGGGACAGACCACGCCGCTATTGCGACACAGTCCAAAGTCGAAAAAGAAATTTTAAAGAAGGAAGATAAATCGCGCCACGACCTAGGTCGCGAAGCATTCCTCTCTCGCGTCCATGCTTTTGCCAAAGAAAGTCATGACACAATCGTTTCTCAGATCCGAGTTATGGGTTCTTCTTGCGATTGGTCACGCGAAGCATTTACGCTAGACGAAAATCGCTCACTTGCTGTTCGTACAATGTTTAAGAAAATGTATGACGACGGTCTTATCTACCGCGGGACACGTATTGTGAATTGGGATCCAAAAGGACAAACCACTATCGCTGACGATGAGATAGTTTATGAAGAGCGAACGTCTAAAATGTATACTTTTAAATACAGTAAAGACTTCCCTATTTCTATTTCGACGACTCGCCCAGAAACCAAAGTTGGTGATACAGCTGTGGCTGTTCATCCGACAGACGAAAGATATTTAGAATATATTGGCAAAGAATACGATATGGTTTTTTGTGGAGTACCAATTCACATTATAATTGTCGCTGATGAAAGTGTTGAAAAAGATTTTGGCACAGGTGCGCTTGGTGTCACACCTGCTCACTCGATGATCGACTGGGAAATAGCGGAGCGTCACAACTTGCCTAAAAAACAAGTTATAAACGAATACGCTAAAATGAGTGTTGGTGATGAAAGAATTTTAAACAAAAAGACAACGATTGCTCGTGAAGAAATAGTAAAATGGCTTCGAGAAGAAAACCTGCTCGAGAAAGAAGAGGACGTCAAACAAAATATCGGCACAGCTGAACGCACTGGCGGAATAGTTGAGCCATTACCAAAACTCCAGTGGTTTATAAATGTAAACAAAGAAATCCCTGGCAAAGGTAAAACACTCAAAGATATAATGCGAGAGCCACTTTCTGGCGGAAAAATAAAAATTATTCCCGAATATTTTGACAAGACATATTTTCACTGGATTAAAAATCTGCGTGACTGGTGTATTTCTCGCCAAATTTGGTATGGACATAGGATTCCTGTTTGGTATAAAGGTGAGGAAATTTTTACTGGAGTTGAGGCACCTGAAGGTGAAGATTGGACCCAAGACGAAGACACTCTCGACACTTGGTTTTCTTCTGGTCTTTGGAGTTTTTCTACTCTAGGTTGGCCAAACAAAACTGATGACTTAAAAATTTTCCATCCAACAGATGTCCTCGAAACTGGATACGAAATTCTTTTCTTTTGGGTCGCCCGGATGATAATGATGACCGGTTACGCTCTTGAAACAATTCCCTTCCACACTATTTACTTGCACGGCACTGTTCGCGCTGCCGATGGACGAAAAATGTCAAAATCTCTCGGCAACGGTATTGACCCACTCGATGTTGCACGTGACTATGGCGCCGACGCTGGGCGCATGGCACTTTTAGTTGGATCTTCTCCTGGACTCGATACCAAAATCTCTTATGAGAAAATAAAAGGCTATAAAAATTTTGCCAATAAAATCTGGAACATTACTCGTTTTGTAATGGAACAAACCGGAACAAATGTTGCTGTTAAACCAGAAGTACTTTCACCGCAAGACCTCGAGATATTTACTGAATCGAACCTATTCTTTACTGAAATTACAAAAGAGATAGAAGAATATCACTTTCATATTGTCGCCGAGAAACTTTATCAATATGTCTGGCACACTTTTGCTGATATAATAATCGAAGAGAGTAAGCCAATACTCGCAAACAGCGACGCTACAAATGATGCTGACCGAAATAGTCGTATCTGGTTACTCCAAGAAATGTTGAGACGCTCTATTATCGGACTTCATCCTTTTATGCCACATGTCACAGAAGAGCTCTGGTCACTAATTCCAAAAAATTCTAATTCGCTACTAATAACAACAAAATGGTTTTCGACGGAAACATTAAAACAATAATAATAGCTTTAGCTGGAGGCCTAGTCCCTTCACTTTTATGGCTATGGTTTTGGTTGAAAGAAGATAAAGAAAGGCCGGAGCCACGTGGGCTTATTATTGTGACTTTTTTAATAGGAATGGCCTCTGTCATTATTGTCCTCCCTCTTGAGGAATTTGCGCGTAAATATATCAGTGATGGACCTGCTTTAACTATCACTTGGGCAACAATTGAAGAATTAGTAAAATTTTTAGCTATTGCTATCATTGCACTTCGGACTCGCTACGTAGACGAGCCTGTTGATTTTGCTATTTATATGATAACTGGCGCACTTGGTTTTGCAGCACTTGAAAATGCATTGTTTCTAATGAACCCAATATCACTTAACGAAACAACAGTCAGTCTTCTCACGGGAAATCTTCGTTTTCTAGGAGCCACACTTCTTCATGCTATAGCGAGTGGATTTATTGGTATATTTCTTGGACTTTCATTTTTTTCAGGGAGAGCCCGTAAAATATATTTTTTGTTTTTCGGGCTTTTAACAGCAATAGTATTGCATAGTGCATTTAATTTTTTTATAATAAGTGATAACGGAGAGAATTTTTTTGCAGTCTTTGGTTTCCTTTGGGTTATTTCTATTATTAGCGTATTACTATTTGAAAAACTGCGTCGCTTGGGCGATCAGTCACTATAAAAACTATGTTCAAAAAACGTTCATTCATGGAAAAATTAACAGGTGGCATCAAACTTCGTGACAAAGATTACGACGATGATGACGATGATTCACTTGAAGAAGATGGGGGTGGGAACGAAGTTAAAGCCCGCTCGCTCAGCATAGGTGGTAAAAAAGGAGCTACTGCGAAAAAAGCATTTGGTGTTCCTGCCAGCAAGTCAAAAGATTGGCACGAAGATGAAGAAGACGAAGAAGAGTCCGAAGGTCAGCTTACTGTTGATGTCTACCAAACTCCAACCGACATCGTTGTACAAACAATGGTTGCTGGTGTTCGCCCAGAAGATCTTACTCTTTCTATCACCCGCGATATACTTACTATCCGAGGTCGCAGAGAAGAAACCAAGTCGATAAACGAAGAAAACTATTTTATTCGCGAACTGTACTGGGGAACATTTGCTCGGACCATACTTCTTCCGGAAGAAGTCGATATCGAAGGTGCAGAAGCGATAGAAAAACATGGATTGCTTATTGTGAAGCTTCCTAAGATTGATAAACAGAAACAGACGAATTTGAGAGTTAAATCACTTTAATGCAAAACAAAAAAACACCCA
>CAYHBR010000012.1:0-27826 GCA_964354985.1 uncultured Candidatus Saccharibacteria bacterium
TGGAGTTTAGTGGTATTTTAGGACTATTCCCTACACTCACACTTCAGAACTAATTACTACATTTTATATAAAAAAAGGAACCATCACGAATGACAGTTCCTTAAGATAATTTAGTTGGACTTATATTTTTACACTAAGTCCTAGCATCATCCTTTTTGCCTTAAACTCGGGGTCATAAGCGGGCATAAACCATATTGTTAAATCACTTTTTTTAGGAGTGTATCTGACAACGGGTCCAATTCCGTGAAATCTCCAAGCCATTGCACAAACAGTGAATTGTTCAGAAGCTTTATAAGATAAAACTGTTTTATACCAGTAGTTATCTTGTCCGTCTCCTTTTTCACCTAACATTAGTAAAGATGTTTTACCTTTACCAAGCCAGATACTTCCACTGAAGCGAATGATAGCAGGATTGTGTTCAATACCAGTGCTTAAACCTAAGCTTACCCACTTTGCAGGAGAGTATGAAAGTCCAATCAGTGCTTCTGACCATTTTTCTTCTACAAGAGCGAAGTAGGTCAAATTAACTTTTTCGGATATTTTCTTTTCTCCATAAAGGTTAAAGCTCGGTTCAACTTTGCCATTAACTGTGTAGCGACCATACATTTCAAGTTGAGCGTATGATGTTAAAGTATAAAGGCATACTGCGATAATGATTGCTAATTTTTTCATTTGTCTGATTATTTAGTTGTTTATATTTAGTGAATTATCTCAACCCTCAAATAAGAGCTAGGAAAATCCACCAAACATAGAACCAAATCAAACATATCAAAGAACTATACTACTCTCATAGTATAGCATATTATATACTATCTGTCAATATCTATTTTATTGGATAAGTTTAAGAGAGAATTACAGCTTATTGGTATTTTAGGTTTATTCCCTTTACTGGTGTATTACTAAGGACATCTATGACAAAAAGCATCAAGAGTATCAGGACCAAATACAGGTCCTTGAAATTGAGATGTCTGAACATACAAAAGCAGATTATGATTATCAAACAACCGTTGCAGTTGTTGTTTCTGTAGCAAGAAGAGCAAAAGATATTTTTGAAAAAAGTTCTGACATAGCAGGAAAAAGACAATTTTTAAGTTACCTACTTCAGAACCCTACCGTAAATGAAAAAAAGCTATGTTTTACAATAGCTTCTCCATTCAATCTAGTCCTAGAACTAGCTGATAACCCTATCGGGCTCGGGAGGTAGGGATCGAACCTACGACCAATCGCTTACGTTTTCTCCATTGTTACCAATGGTACGGACTATATCATCTTCGTATTTTGCAACTAAAAAATCTTGCAAAACTTAGAAGTGGGGCGCTTCGGATTCTGATAATGTTGCCATTTTTCAGAACACTACTCTCTTACGAGATAGTCTCTACACCTTCAATAAAATTTCAAGAAATTTTAAAGCTTGGCTCGGGATTACCCACTTATGATAATTTTATAAAAATTTCTCACAAGCTAGGGTTTCCCCGAATTCACCTCATTTTACATCCCACTTTTCAGTGAGGCGCTGCCTACTGACAGGCGACCGCTCTACCGCTGAGCTACTCCCGAGTGTATTCTTTTTTCGCCGGCAAAAATGGTCAGGCACAAGACCCGAAAGTATTTATTGCCGACTGAGCTATCCTACCAAAAAACAGCGAAAAAATCAAAACATAGCTATATATCTTGCGTTGTGCTAGAGTATGTGTCCTAACAGCTAATATCGAAAAAACACATGAATGATGAAAACGAAGTAAAGGTAGAAGGCGAAGAAGTTGTTGCAGAAGTTGTTTCAACTGAAGAATCTGCTCCCGTAGAAGAAGTTTCTGCTGAAGAAGTTTCTGCGTAACCTATAAAAAGCAAAGAAACGAACATACACGAAAACACCCTTTCCAAAGAAGGGTGTTTTCACTTATTGGGTGAGGTCGGTATTCACACCAAACAATGTTTGTTGACGATTTGTCAAATAGTAAATGCTGTGAGAAAATTGTCAGTACGAGTGGTGTTGTCCGTCATCATTAGTAATACAGGTCGTCTGTATTTATTATTTATAAGCAATATAAAAATGTCATACAAAAAAGTCATATTGGGTATTCTGTCGTTATCTGTTCTAGCTCTCGGTGGTGCAACCATCTCTCTTGCCGACAACAACGGTAATAATGGTGGGAATGGAAACAATGGCAATCAAAATGATAGCCACTTATTTGCAAGAGGAAACGAGGGTGGTGACGCCAAAAAGCACGAAGAAGAGGCCAAGGCTGTCGGATCTACTCTTGAAGTCCACATCACAAACAACGGGAAAGTTCTTGTTCGTGGTGCAAAAGTGACTGCTATTTCGGGAAATGTTATTACAGCAAATACACTTTGGGGTTCAGCAAATATGGTTTGGGTAATAAATTCCGACACAGCAAAAACAAAGCATGTCCGCCGTTTCGGAGGTAGTTCAACTATTTCAGAAATAGCAATCGGCGATTTTCTTAGCTTCCAAGGTGTACTCGTCACAGCAACTGCTTCCCCTCTTACGGTTGATGCCACAATAATTAAGGATTGGTCAAACCAAAAAAAGAATGCAAATTTTGAAGGCACAGTTTCTAGTGTAACTGGAACAAGTTTCTTACTAGCTACAAAAAAAAGTGGCAATGTTACTGTAAACACAACTGCTACAACTAGTATTATTAAAAAAATTGGTGATCATAACCCGGAGATAGCTGGTGTATTTGCAGACATAACTGTAGGTTCAAAGATACAAACTTCTGGAGTATTAAATAATCTCACAAATATTCTTGATGCAAACAAAGTTGTAATCAAAAACCAAGTTGCTGTTATACCTGCTCCACAAGTTGTCGGGGTAATAAAAACAATTGCCGGCACAACTGCTCCAACAACATTTGTCTTTACTTCTGGTGGAATAGACTACACTGCAAAAGTTTCTGCCACAACAACTCTTTTCACAAATAGTAATGTTGCGACAACGCTTACTAGTTTTGTAATCGGACAAAATGTTCAAGTCTTTGGAACAGTAAACGCCGATCTTTCTATCGACTCGCCATCTATCAAAAACTTAAGTTTATAAGCCTAGATTTACAGGTTATAAATTTAGAACTACAAAACAAAAAAATCCCCTGCTGGGGATTTTTTTGTTTTATGTCATAATACTTAAATGCAATCTTTAAAGCTTATCGTTAAAGAAACATTTTCGCATTGGCGCGCCCAAAATCCATCGCGAATGAGCGCCTCTCTTTCATACTTTGCGATTCTTTCAATGGCCCCTCTTTTTGTTTTACTAATTACCTTAGTCAGTCTCTTTGTAAATGCAAATATTGTTGAAGGCAATTTGTTATATCAAATATCTAGTGTTGTCGGCAGTGATGTTACAAACTTTATCAGCGACATTATAAGTAGTAAAAATATCGGTTACGAAACAACAATAATGACGGGCATAATAAGCTTCATTACTCTTAGTTACGGCGCTCTGGGTGTTTTTCGAGAACTCAGTTTCTCTATAGATAAAATCTGGTCTACCACCGAAGAAAACAAACCCCGCAGAACAAAAAAATATAAGCAAATATTCACTATCTTAAAAAACCAAATTCCTTTGTTTTTATTGATAATTATCCTGGCTTTTTTATTCCTAGCTTCAATCCTAGCCGGTGTTAGTTTCCAAATAATTGGAAATTATTTAAATGCAATTTCACCCACCATTTACCGTCTAGTCAGTTATTCTGAGCCCATAGTTTCTTTCATTTTTGTTGCTTTGTTTTTTGGTACCATCTATCGTGTCGTACCAAAAATCAAACTACCTTTTTCAGAAATTGCTTTTGGAGCATCCGTGACAGCTATTATTTTTCTTATCGGAGAACTAGTCATTGGAAGTTATCTCGGGCACTATATAAATAGTTCGGTTTTTGGAGCCGCTATTTCTCTAATTTCAATAATGCTCTGGGTCTATTTTTCCGCTCAAATATTCTTCTTCGGTGCTTCATTTACTGTCATATATTCTAAACTTTACGGATCTCTGAAAAATAAATAGAGACAAACTGGTCATAAAAAAATACCCGCAAAGATACGGGCATTTCCTAATTGTAAAACGAAATATTTTAACTTTTCCGGTTTTTTATTTTTTCGGAAAAAGTATGAAAAAAGAAAGTTACTAGTTCATTCGCAAAGACTCTGTTGATACCGAGTTTTTGATGTTTTTTTCTTATGTGATAGCAACAGGTATCTTTTATCCCTGCTAGCGCATAAGGGCAAGCTGTTTCATTCATCCTTTCCGAATCTATTTTCGAAAAACTTTTTTCAATCAATCTTCCAACCTCTGGAACATTGAATTCTTTTACATAATCGGTAGCGTGAGCTACGATTTCTGCATACGATGGTGACTTTTCGTCACTGTGAATTTTTTTGTAAAATTCAATTTTTTTAGCACTAACTTCTTTTGCCATAGTATTTAATTAAACTGTGAAAGTATTTATTCTTCCACACTATATCATAAATATTTATTTAGGCAATATGCACTTTTTACAACCACAACCCTTTGGTTTTATATATTCATTGAAATATTCCTTGCCATAATCATAGGTCAATTCATCCCCCGGGAGTATTTTTTTATATCCATAAATAAAAACTTTCTTGCCATCTATTTCAGCTTCGCAATTTGGAGCACAAGAGTGATTAATATAGCGCGCCAAGTTTGTACGAGCCTTTCCGTCTAGTGTTAGTTTTTTATTTACTTCAAAAAGGTACTTACCGCCACGACGATCGGCTTCTTCGGGAGTAATTTTCTCTCCAATATATTCTATTATCTTGTCGCCTTTCTTCCACTCTGTATTAGCAAACAGCCCAAGACCATTTACTCCTTTTTTAACTTTGAATTTCTGCATACGAAAAAGAATACCATATTATCTACATATTTAAAAATAATTTATAAATATAATTTATATAAATGGATAAATTTCAACATATTACTTATCTTACTTTAAACAAGTATCTATTCTATAATAAAGCAGTGAAATCCTTTCCCAAAAACCTACTGACGAAAACTGAAAAATCACTTTTTACAAAACTAAAAACTCCGTCTCAAATACAGGACTTTTTAAACTCACTTCCTTACAATAAAAAAGACACAGTGAGATCTGTTCGCAGATTTATTGAATCCAGAGAAACTCACTGCCTTGAAGGTGCAATATTTGCCTCCGCCGTACTTTGGTATCACGGATACGAACCACTTTTGCTGGACCTTCAAACAACCAAAGACGATGACGACCATGTAGTCGCTCTATATAAAAAAGACGGGTTGTGGGGCGCAATCTCATCTACTCAACATTCTGTTCTTAGGTATCGTGATCCCATTTATAAAAATTTAAGGGAACTTGCTTTGTCATATTTCAATGAGTATTTTCTCAACTCTGGCAAAAAGACTTTACGCGCATTTTCGAAAAAACCGTTTTCTCTTCTAAATTACAATAAAAATTCGGCTGGTGAAATTCCCTATTATTGGCTTTTTGGAAATGAAGAATTGTATGAAATCGGAGCCGACCTAGATGACGCCTTGCACGAAAAAATTGCTCCTGAAAAAAATATAAGGAATCTTAGGGATGCGGACGAGATAGAGGTACGTTCTTCAAATCTGTAAATACAAATTTTCTAAAATCAAACAAATAAAAAGGCCCCGTTCATCTTTTTTATGATGAGACGGGACCGATGAGAAAAAAAGAAACATAATAGCTACGAAATTTTTTTCCTGTAAATAACTTATGGCAAAAGCATGCACAGGTTTCCATGTTTAGTTTCGTAACTTGTTTGTATTATAAACCTTATTGCAAATAAAGTCAAGCATTTTCGATAATGTGCGCACCAATAGGGCGAACTTTTTATGCATAAAAAGAGCCTCATTGCTGAGGCCCTAACCTTAAAAAACCAGAAAAAACACTATTTAGGGATTTTTCTCATCCCATTCTTTTGAGGAGCTGGCGTTTCTGTCGCCGGCGAACTTGGCTCTGAAGATGATGGCATATCATAATTTACACCATTATCCTTCCCCGAATCACTATTACTTCCACCGGAATAGTCTCCATTGTCGGGCGCTCCCTGTTCAATCGAGATTCCTTCAGCTGTGGTATTCGTACTTTTATCTTGTCGTGATCTACTCACGACAATTTCGAGATACGATTCGAAACTATTGGGTGTAACGGGAAAATTAAATTTCCCATATGGTATTTTCCCATTTCGAGGGGAAAAAACCATCATATTCCCATTCCCAGGAGCAAAACGGAGTTGAATATCAGCTCCCTCTACGCTACCTTTTAAAATAAAAATACTTCCTTCTATTTTAACAAGCACGAGCTTGCCCCCGTTTTTGAAGATATTTGTAATATGGTCAGTCGTGCGACCAATCTTTACAACTCCAACTTCAACAACTTGGCTTGGTGTAATGAGTGTCCCCACTACGCCAATGTCTCCGTGCAAGTAATACTGTACTTGCAGTGCCTCATCGAGATTGAGCTGAGGCTCAAAAATCGATGGGTTGTATTTTGCGTTTCCTATATAATAGGTCCGCAAAAATGGTACTTTTTTACCTTGCGGTTTTTCGTCACCACTCGGTTTATCGGCAGAATTACTGCCGAGTTTGCTTGTAGTACAAGCACTAAAAAGCAACAAAATGGTGCCAATTAGCAGTAGATTTCTTTTTCTCATTTTTAAGTTTTTTAGAGTTTGGCTATATTATACCAAAATATAGGATATAGTCAAGCTCATTTTTGGAGCATGTTTGGGGTATAAAAAAAGCCCCGAGGATACGGGGCCTTTGTGGTATTTGTCAAAATTTTAAATAAATATTGTTCACGTAACCAAGTACGAACATTTCCTTCTTCTTAAACAGATGAGGGAGTTCGACTGCTGTCTTGTGATACATTTCTATCGACAGACTGCGACCAAGTGAGGTTCTTGAGATAAAAAGGTTCATTTCATATGGTCCGTGGCCATCCTGTTTTTTCAAGATAGCGCCCTCTGAAGCAAGGACCATTTTCCGCTTAAACGAAAAAGGTTTAATGATCTTTCTAGAGTGATCCAGTAAACTTAGTGCGTCTAGTGGAACAAAACTGTCTTTGTAAATACTCAAAACTTTTCCAGAAACTGGAACCTTCATAGCAATTAGTGTCGCTGGCTTCTTTTCCTTTGCACACTTATTGAGAAAATCGTGACACAAACTGTTTATGTGCTCATTTTTAAAAAAATGTGGATCAAAGTCATGTCCATTTGGTAATTTAAATGACTTCAAAATTCTCTTTGTTTCAGCAATTGAATAATCAACTGCCGGTGCAAAGCAAATAGCTCGGACACTTTGTTTAATGAGTAAATCTTCAGGACTCATTTCCTTTTTTTCATAAATGTTTGGATTGTAGACACCGCTAGTGTTACAAACCAATACACCATTGTGCATTGGGGGGTTACTGTTTTTTGCCATAACTCTTTATTATTTTTAATGAACTATCGTCCAATTGACTATTCAATTGGAAAAAGAGCATAACACATAAATGACACTTTAGTCAAACTTTCGGCTCAAATTTTAATTCAAATTGTTTAAAAAACTATTACGGTGAACAGGTAGCCGTCCGTATTTTTTTATCGCTAAATAATGCGCTTTTGTGCCGTACCCGACATGTTTTTCAAAACTATACAACGGATGCTTCAAAGCGATTTTACACATATGTTTATCACGATGAACCTTTGCCATAATAGAAGCAAATGCTATTGAAAACTCTTTTTCATCACCTTTGATAATTGTTTTTTGATTTTTAAATTCGGCAGGAGCACGGAGGCCACCATCGAGTAATATTTCACTATTTAATGATGGATTCAGTTTGCGAAGAGAAGCAGAAAGCGCCCGCCTAATAGATGGCACAATCCCAATATTATCGATAATCAGCGCCGAAACCATTGTGATTGCAAAATCACACTTCCCTGCCTGTTTCCATTTTTCTACAATCAAAACCCAAGCTTCGCGATCTTTTTTTGATTGCTTCTTTGAGTCGCGTAATTTTAAGCCAGTTTTTTGCTCAATTTTAAATATTTCGCGAGTTATGTAGGCCTGTGATTTTATAGCAAAAACTGCCACACAAACTGGTCCAGCAATTGGCCCTCGTCCTACTTCATCTATACCGACAATCATGCACTTATCATATCAAATAAAAGACTATTTCAAACTTTTGTCAAAACACAGTCGGCACTGGTATACTAAAGCATCAATGGCTACCAAAACTGATATCAAATATGTGCACTTGCACACTCATTCCCATTATTCACTCCTCGATGGGCTCTCTAAAGTTACCGATCTAGTAAAGACGGCTAAAAAATACGGCATGCCGGCAATCGCGCTCACTGATCATGGCGCTATGTATGGCGCAATCGATTTTTATGTGGAATGTAAAAAAGCTGGCATCAAGCCTATTGTTGGAGTCGAAGGCTACCTTGCCACACGCGGACGAGCCGATAAAGAAAGTGGCGTCGACAATAAACGCTTTCACATTACTCTTTTTGCAAAAAATGAAGCGGGTTATAAAAATCTGATCAAACTCACAACCCTCGCTCACCTCGAAGGTTTTTATTACAAACCGCGAATGGACAAAGAAATACTACGCTCCCACAGTGAAGGTATTATCTGCCTTTCGGGCTGTCCTGCTTCAGAAATGGGACAGGCTTTGCGCGAAAACAATATCGAACGCGCTCGCGAACTCGTCATCGAATACCAAGAAATTTTCGGCAAGGAAAATTATTTTCTGGAAATTATGGCGCACAAAGAAGTTCCTGGTTGGGAGAATTGGAAAGACGGAATAATAAAACTTCACGAAGAATTTGATATTCCAATAGTTGGTACGCACGACTCTCACTATCTTATGCACGATGACCAAGACGCACACGAAGCGCTTCTCCGTATAAATACCGGAGTAGACGCAAATGGTGTCGGTGGAATGTCGATGAAGGATGGCGACTATCATTTGATAAACACAGAAGAAGCCATCGAACTTTTCAAAAATATTCCTGGCGCAGTAGAAAATACTTCTATGGTTGCCGAAATGTGTGAGCTCGACCTTGTGCTTGGTAAATTTGTCTTTCCAGAATTCGCATTACCCGAAGGAGTGACGACTGATGTTGCGCTCAAAGAACTTGCTCTCGTGGGGATGGAGCGTCGCGGCATCGCACGCGACGCAAAATCAATAGAGCGTTTGGAATACGAGCTTGGCGTCATTGCTATGAAAGGTTACGCTGCTTATTTCCTCGTAGTAGAAGACCTTATCCGATTTGCACATGAAAATAAAATCCTGACTAACATTCGAGGTTCAGTCGCGGGCTCAATGACAACCTATGCTCTTGGCATCACCTCGGTTAACCCTCTCGAATACAAACTTCCCTTTGAACGTTTCCTTAATCCAGACCGACCTTCAGCTCCCGATATCGACATGGACTTTGCTGACGATCGTCGTGACGAGGTTATCGAATATGCCAAAAGAAAATACGGTAAGGACAAAGTCGCGCAAATTGGAACCTTCGGTACGATGATGGCGCGCGGCGCCGTCCGCGACGTCGCGCGCGCCCTCGGCTATCCATACGACATCGGTGACCGACTTTCCAAAATGATTCCTATGGGTTCACAGGGAATGCCGATGACCATCGACCACGCAATGCAACTCGAACCAGAATTGAAAAAAGCTTACGATAGCGAAAGTGACACAAAAAAAATAATCGACCTTGCAAAAAAAATGGAAGGTTGCGTCCGCCACATTTCTGTACACGCAGCTGGTGTTGTTATTTCTCCCAAACCACTCAATGAATACGTGCCACTTCAGTTCGACCCCAAAGGTGGAAAACTTATCACCCAATACGACATGTATACAGTTGGTGAAGACGGTGTCGGGCTAACTAAATTTGACTTCCTTGGTATCAGAAACCTTTCTATCCTTGCCGAGGCAGTAGCACTTGTTGAACAACGACACGGGATAACTGTCGATCTCGAAAATATTGACCTGCAAGACAAACGAACTTTTGAACTCCTTGCTCGCGGACAAACCGAAGGCCTTTTCCAACTCAACGGCTCGGGTATGACTCGCTATCTCAAAGAACTCAAGCCATCAACTATCCACGATATAAATGCAATGGTTGCGCTCTATCGACCTGGCCCAATGGAAGCCATCCCTGAATACATCAAACGCAAACACAACCCTGCCCTGGTTAAATATCTCGACCCTCGTATGCGCGACATTCTAGATACTTCATATGGCGTTATAACTTACCAAGATGACGTTATGATGATTGCTATCAAACTCGCTGGGTATACTTGGATCGAAGCCGACAAACTCCGTAAAGCTATGGGTAAAAAAATCCCAGCCGAAATGGAAGCCCAAAAAGACAAATTACTCAAAGGCTTTGTCGAACACGGACTTTCAGCTGAAAAAGCCAACGTACTCTGGTTACTCATCGAACCATTCGCTGCCTACGGGTTCAACAAGGCCCACGCGGCGAGTTATGGACGCGTTTCGTACCAGACTGCATATATGAAAGCCAACTTCCCTGTCGAGTATATGACAGCCATAATGACCGCGGAATCTGGTGATGTTGAAAAAGTCGCCGACATAATTGCTGAGTGTAAAAAAATGAACATCACAGTTCTTCCGCCAGATATTAATGAAAGCTTCGGTGGCTTTACTGTTATCAACTCTGGTGACAACAATGGCACAGGCGGAGTAATACGTTTTGGTCTTTATACTATTAAAAACCTCGGCACTGACATTTCAGACGCTATTATCGCTGAGTGTAAAGCAAAAGGAATTTTTAAATCTATAGACGACTTCCTTGACCGTATTCATCACAAAAACCTCAACAAGAAATCACTCGAAGCCCTGATAAAAACTGGTGCTATGGATTTTTGTGGAAAAAGAGAGACGCTATTTGGAAACATCGAAAATATGCTCGAACACAATCGTGAAGCCAAGAAAAATGTCGGGATGGTTTCCCTCTTTGGCGAAATGCCTGAGGCTGGTCCAAAGTTTATCCTCCGGGATATGCCACCGATAAAAAAAGAGGAGATTTTAGCTTGGGAAAAAGAACTTCTTGGTTTATATGTTTCAGGGCACCCACTCGACAGGATTAAAGACAAACTGATTGGGCGTTCGATAAATATTAAAAAAGTTCACGAAGAACTTATGAACGGAATGACTGTGGTTCTGGCTGGAATAATAGACACTGTTCGCCCTGTCTTTACAAAAAAGAATGACCGAATGGCATTTATAAAAATTTCCGACTTGTCGGGTTCTATTGAAGCAGTTGTTTTTCCAAAGCTTTATAAAGAATCTTTTGACACAATTATTCAAGACAAAACCATCGCCTTTGAAGGTAAAATCACTGTTCGCAATGGTGAAAAAAGTATCGTGCTTGAAAAAGTGAAAGAAATCTAGTAGAATCCAATAAACAATTCTTTCCATGAAAAAAAAGCATAAAAGTCTAAGCAAAATTGGGAGAAATACTCTTATGAATTTTGCCATCTTGATTGATGCCAAGTATCAGGAATACAAAGCATTAAATAAAGGTATTCCATTTGAACGCACAGCTTGTTACTTATATTTCCATGTCACCGCTATTAGTTACGCATATCGAAGTCTTGGCAAACTAAAAAGTGACTTAGGAATATACTTTCACCAAAGGAAAAAAGAGCAATTGCCACTTTTTCCAAACCTCCGAAGCAGTGTAGGGATACAACTGAGTTTGGATCTTTAAGATGTGCCCGCGCGAAATATTCGCGCGGGCACAAAAACACCCTGCCTATTTGGTCAGGGTGTTTTTTATATTGCTGAGGCAATTTCAATTGTGGTGTCTTGTACCTGCGAAATGTCACTCATTATGTGCATCACTTCTTTGGCATAAGTCGGTACAACTGAAGGTGGGTTATAAGTCTGCAAGATAGCTTTTGTATCTTTATCCTTATAATAGCGAGATGTCCTCTCGTGGTTACCACTCAAGTGTTGAGCAAGGGTGTCTATGGATTTCTCCATTGATTCAAATCCCTTACCTTTACATGAGTTCCAACCCCAAGGGTTCCATTCTGCTGAGAGCTTGCCTCCACAAGCAAACTTTCCACCAGTAGATTCTCGCATTGCGAGAGCTGGGAGAAGTCGCCAGTCGATCTCATACTTATCTGCTGCTTCGACAAACTCTTTACCGAAACCGGCAATTGGGAGTTTTTTAGACTCAAAATAAGTGTCTATTAGTTCGGCGCGGTACTCGGCATCGATAGAAGTATTGTCCTCTACGATAGCCGTACCAGTATTAAATTGGGAAGCAAAGTTCATCATTATCCCGCTTGGCAATGAAGCCGAAGGGAGGGAGAAAGCCAAAATAGGAATGGCGATAAATGAATGAACGAGCTTCGTAATATTTTTATTCATAGTAGCGGTTTAGCTCCGCAAAACTCGTGTAAGAAAGAAAAAACCCTTATATATCAAGCCATTACAGCGAATACAAAGGTACTCCAATATAATAGCATATTGGTAAATAAAAGTCAATAGTTATGCCATATTTCTGCCTAGTGTCAAACGAATAAAACCCTTATTTCATAAGGGTTTTATTCTGGTAAAGTCTTGACTAAAATGCTATTTTGTGTGGCTATTTAATACCCCTTCATTTGCTTTATAGCATTCCTCTCCCCCATTTTCCAAAACAAAAATAGGACGCATGGGAGCAGAATGACTATTGCTATAGCCCACCACCATTTTTCTATATAATACCAAACGTCAAACCAAAAAGTGTTACCAATATCGATAAAAACAATATTTGAAATGTTTCCCTGAAGATCCTTTGCATAAAAGGCATGTTTTCCTTCCTCGGTTATTTTAAAATCAGACCGGAAGGTACCGTCTTCTAAGTAGAAAACCTCCTTACTTTCTATTGGTACTATTTTAGTAATATTTCTATAGTAAACAACAGTGCTACTAGATAATTTACCATGACTTATATTCACAGAATATATTTTTACTGGATTTATGCCACCTTTACCGAAAATAGAGATGATTTTACCCTCTTTGGATTCGATCGGATAGTCTACGATTTCTAGTTTTTCGAATGGTATTTCAACGAGATTGTCTGAAACTTCTATGGTTTCTGTTGGTTGAACTGTGCCAGTATCAGGCAAGGACTCGATTTTTGTTTCGATTTTCTGTGGTATGTTTATAGGTAAAATAGTAACCATGGAAGGCTGGGTGGCCACAGGCAAACTTGTTCCAACGCCATCATTAGCTAAAATATTTTGGTTGCTAACACCAAGATTGGCAACACCTTCTTTGATAGCCTCAAATGAAAGAGTCACGACTCTCCCTTTTTTGCCCTTAAATCCGGGATTCATAATAAGACCTTCGAAAACTATCGAGCCAGTGTTCCCGGTGACAGTAGCGACAGGTTCTTGAACCCAAAATTTTATTATTGATTCTGATTTGCTAATACTTTTTATTTTCAGAAGATTTTTATCATATGACAATTTGCCAGACACTACATTGATGGACTGTGCCTCACTAGAAACATCTACACTTATTGTAATATTTTGACCGACAGCAACACTGGCAGTAGCCGGAGTGATAGAGATATTTACAGCACTAGCTTTTACAGATCCACTAAAAATAAGCGCAGACAGTAAGCATAGTGAAAATAAAGATTTAATAGTTTTTAAAATAATATTTTTACTCATTTAATAAACCTATATTATTATTTTAACTTATAATTACGTTTTCTTAAAATAATTATCAAGATCAAAATAAGTAAAGTAAAGTATCCAAGAATTTTTTGAACAGCAAGACTAATAGAATTTACTTTATTTTGTGTATTACCTACCGCGACCAAGCGAACATTTCCAGCCTTGTCGACTGCCTTGACTGAGATAGCTGATGACAATGTTTGGTCGATTATCAGATAAGGGCTGATAGCTTCTTTCCAGTCACCGCTTCCTTCTTTAACTTCATATCGAGCAATTCCAGAATCTTTGTCTGTAGTATTAAAAATTAAGACAAATTTTCCGCCATACAATGCTGGGTTTTGCTCAATTGTTGGAGTAAATAATTCAGGCAATATTTTATCATTCCACTGATATTTAGTATTTTCTCCGTTTGCAAAATTTTCACCGATCGAAATAAGCAATGTAAATCCAGAAGAAGTAGTTTTTGTACCTAAACCATCATTTAAATAAATATCAGGAATTGCTTTAATTTCACCGTCACCAGTTTTAATGGCACGAAAAATGAGTTTTGTAATGAGTCCAGGGCTTTTTTCTTTATTAAGCGGATTGAGAACTTCAGTAAAACCTGTCGGCATTGTACCTGAAAAAATAATTCTCTTTTTTTCTATGTGTGGCTTTTCAATCCACAGTACAGATATTGCTCCACCTTCATCTGTACCAATAAATTCAATATTCTCTGGGTAATCGGCAACAATTGAAAAAGCGTTTATAGACGAAACTGGGCTAGATATTAAAATAGGAATAGTGAAGAATTCACCCTGCTCATAAACAGCATTGGTTATTGGAGTACTGATTTGCGAAATACCACCTTGTTGAACTGACACATTATTGGCAGATAAATTATTTGCTGATACATTTTTGGCTGAATGAAAAGTTGCAAATATAGAAAAAAATGCAAGCGCAAATAATAAATTGTATTTTGACATTTTCTTCATATTTACTAGCCGGTCCAATAATAAGCAAGAATTGAAAAATCAACTATGGAAACTACACCGTCAGCATTTAAGTCCACCACAATCGGTGCATTTGGTCTCTTATACCAATAAGCTAAAATTGAGAAATCAACAATACTTACACGGCAATCTATGTTCAAATCTCCCCGACTATTACATTTCTGATCTTTTACAACATTCTTATCTCCAACACTAAATGATGCGGTTTTACTAAATTCACTGATTGACTCTGCAATCCTAACTTTTGATTTAGTATTATGACTACCAATATCTAGTATCGAGGTATCAAATGTGTATAGATACACACCATTTGAGTCTGATTTTGTTTCAATAAAATGTTCTACGGGTGAATGAACCGAAATAGTAATGGTTGAAGAGGGCGCTGAAACTCCAAAAATATTTATATTATCTCCTTGTTTTACTTCAAGTTTATCAACATCAATTGTCGGTGCTATAAAAATACCGGAAACTGTTGTTGTTGCTCCGTCTGTTATGTATAACGGAAAAGTAAAAACAGTTGAACGACGAGCACTACTATCTTCAGAAAATACAGAGAAATTGTAATTTCCTCCTGACAGTCCGTCGAGTGTTACTTCAAATCGCGCATCAGGGCCAGCTATTGTTGTGATAGCAACAACTCCGTCACGCAAAATAGTGACTTTGGAAAGCGGATAAGCTCGTCCACTAAATGTTATTGCAGTTGGAGCAGATAATCCCCCGTTACCGCCTCCACCTCCTCCGCCTCCTCCGCCGCCTCCTCCGCCAGCACTAGGGACAGTTGCTGAGATAGAAACAACATCATCTGCAAAAACCGCATTACAAGAAAACTGGAATAAAAATAGTCCCAGAACAACAATTGAAATTATCCTTGAAAATACAAATCTTTTTTTCATTTCTAGACTCTATGACGGACGTGGTGTTTTTTATTTTTTTCGTCTTCATTTTCCTTCTCTTTTTGTTCCATTTTTTCTTCCATCTTTTCTTCGACTTCCTCTTCTATCTTTTCACGAACCTGAGCGATGAGCATTTTATTGTACGATCGAAGGAGTTTGCGTAGTATAAAGTATCCTATTACTAAGACTAAAATAATAACAATCAGCAACTGCCAAGGGAATACATAAAAAGATGTGCCGGCCGTATCTGCGATATTTTTACTTGTATAAACAAGGGAAAGCGTTGCGGTATATCTACCAAAAGCAAAGTTGTGCCACTGGTAATTTACATTGTCCCAAAAACTAACGGGGGTTTCTATCTGCTCTGAAGCAGTATCCTTTTTTGACCAAGCCAGATCAAAGCGTCTTGTACTGTGAGGTAAAATATTACCTTGACTTGGGTTGCCATCGAGCACCTTGCTCTTCATTCCAAGAATGTTTCTTATGGTAAGAGTACCAGTTGGTTTTGCTCTGTCATCACCGGCATTATTAAATCGGTAAATAAAATTGACAGGCAAAGCCGAAAACTTTTTTACATTATCTTTTGTATTAAAACTTAAAATAGAACCGTCTTCAGTAATCTCGCCATTGACTCGGAGTAATACTAAAATACCGAGCTTGGCACCTATAGCCACTTGCCCTGGCTGTGTACCACCCGGTGGAACAGTACTCCAGAAAACAGCTGCGAAATGTCCTCCCGGATCAGCAGAGGTAGGGATAGTTACGATAACTGGAATTGTTTTTGTCTCAAATGGTACGAGCGAAACTGTTTCTGGAACTTTCATCCAAGTACCAAGATCATCTTTAGGATCAATAAAACTTGGTGTGCCAGTTTCACCTTGTGCCTCAAAATTTGCATAAGAAGAATAGAAAACCTGATTCTCATCCTTATCATTCATAAGAATCATATCAACCCTGAGCTGTGTGCCAGGATTTCCACTTATTTCAAGTCGGGCTGGGGCAACGGTCAAAGCCTTTGCACCAAGGAATGGAATCGTTAGAAAAACAAAAGCAATCAGAATTTTAATTGAATTTTTTTTCATGAATAATTGATTTAGAAGTTACCAGTACCAACATAAGTAATGTTTGTGGTGTACGATCCAGCCTCGGTAAGGGCTGCAATGTTGGCAATATAGTGCATTGAGTAAGTTTCAGTGGCAGTAGCTGTTGTTCCTGTTGAAAGATTGTCTGATGTAGAAGCAGTAGCATTGAAAGCAAATTTTGGAGTAGCTCCGTCTGCGTAGCGTGTAGTTATGGTGGCGCCTGAACCGCCAGCTTTCGTAGCGTAAACACCAAATTGTTCTGTACCAATTGCTGATGCTGAGTTTGTCGCACCGACAGCATCTATTGAGTTTATACCAGAAGTAAGAGTTGCACCCTGTAGACTTATTGTATATCCATTGGCTGCGTTTGTTCCGACTGCGATAGTATGAGCAACAGAATCAGATGTCGAGCCAGCTGCATCGGCTGTCGCATAGCGAGCATTTGCAGTTGCAAGAGTACCAAATCCTATCGCAACATCATTTATTACAAAAGAAATAGTCTGGTTGACTGTCGCGGTAATATTGACCACATCGTCAGCAATTATTGGAGTTGAAATGGTTCCTGTATCTGTAAATGAACCAGTAATAACGAGAGTAGAAGTACCAGCTGAACCATTTGTTATTTGTCTGACTCCAGTAGACTGGTTTGTGGCATTTGTGCCGATTTTAATCCGTATGATACTTCCGGCAGCTATTGGAGTGGTTCCGTTTGTAAAAGTAATAACAGTAGCAGATGTTCGAACTATACCAGCAGTAGCACCGGAAGGAGCTGCCGCAAGAGTAACTTGTCCGCCATCATCAAGTACGTCGATATCTGTGTAGTCGAGTGCTCCCGCTACTGAAGTAGAGTTGTCCCACGTCAAAATAATAGTTCCACCAGAAGCGACACCAGTAGGAGTAGTCATCAAAATGTCGTGGTTCGAAACTGTTGCTGCTTTGATGGTCGATTGCGTATCAGAAAGCGCAGTTAGAGACGCCGCCATCGCTCTGTTTGAAAAAGCCGGAGAGACCGTTCCTAAAACGACAGCAAGCACGAGAATTGGTGTAAAGAATTTTTTGTTAATCATGTAATTTAAATTTATTAATAAAATTTGACGAGAATTTACATTTAACATTCTAACATAACTAAAAATTTATAGTTATCTGGTTATCCACATGTAAAAAAACGCAAACAATGTCTAATAATTGGCTGTAAAAATATAAGTTAGTCCAGTGCTATAACTCCCCGCGCTCGTTACATTGCTTATGTTACCAATATATCTAACAGAATATACAGTTTCGATACTGTTTCCCGAAACCGAAGACGCGACCTCGCTCATAGTCGATGCGTCCGCTGCATATGCAAATCCGCCACCAGAATACGGAACACTAACTGCTCCGTTTCCACCTGTCGCTACGGCCCTCAAACCAAATTGCTCTGTACCCACCGAAGATGCGACATTTGTTCCACCAATTGCAGTAATAGTATGCGCAAGATTTTTAATAGACGAACCAATAACTTGGATACTATATCCAGATGGTGCATTTGTTATCGCGGATATTGTGTGAGCCTCTACTTCACTCGCTGAACCACCAGAGGCTACTCCCGAGCTAGCGTACCTCGTCGCTGTAGAAGAAAAAGTTCCGAAATCAAGAGCGTTTGAAGATAGTGAAAAAGAAAGAGTTTGAGTAAAACTCCAACAACTATCATTGTTGCCTGAGTCAGTCGAATTTGTGGGGGAAATCAGGGATGCACCTATTTCACATCCACCGTCTTTGACATCTGCGTAATCAACACTTGCTGTGCCTGTTGGATTAAATTGCCATTTTGTAGGAGAGTTTGATGAATATAATTTTATCAGAGCTGCTGCGTGGCCTGTAACAGTAAACAGTCCGGTAACATTAAAAATAGGTGTGCCTGCAGTTGCAAAATCTACTTCTTTAGCAGACGAATGGGTTATTGTTAGATTATTAAAAGTAGTCGTACCGTCAACTGTTGCTGTAGCTCCCCCACTTAGAACAACAGTTGAAGTGCCTGCCGTAAATGCACCAGAATTTGTCCAGTTGCCGGTGAGAGTAATAGTGGAACCTTGTCCCAATAGAGTTCCTGAGGCACCTATATTTATTGAATTTGAATTTATTGAATAGTCTTGACCACTTACCGTATCGAGCGAACCCGCACTAATGGTCAGTAAATTGGAAATAGCGGTTGTGGCAGCCAGACTTTTCGTTCCAGCCGCGCTGATAGTTAGATTATAGTACAGATTTGTTGTCGCGGTTTTAATAGTTTGAGTGCCCCCGTCATATTCAATTGTGTTTACGCCTGCCCAAGGAATAAGAATACCGGTCGATAATACCGTGCCAGCAAATCTTGTTGTCGAATTTAATCCGGTTGCCAAAGTTGAAGATGCATTCGAGCCAATAAGATTGCTATTAAAATCAACCGTACTTGTATTATTATTTGTGAGAGTAAATGAATTACCAATAGTGGCTGCACCGCCAAAAACCATTGCCGAAGATCCAGCGAGTTCTTGAGTTGCTGAAAAAGTTGTCGTACCAGCACTTGTTCCACTATTGAAAGTAGTACCATTCATAGTAATACCGCCAGCAAAACTAGTCACCGCGGCAAATGCAGAGAAATCAAAACTTCCCGAATTGACAACTACTGCACCAGTAAATGTTTTTGTTCCAGTAGCGCTCGAAACAGCAAGGGTCCCGCCGTCAATTGTTGTTGCACCACTAATAGTAAGTGCGACAGCTCCGAGAGTTGTTGCCCCACTAGAAATGGTTAGGTTACCACCCATTGTAGATGAGTTATTTATTACAGTAGTGCCAGTAGTGTAGACAGTCGTCCCAGAATTTAAACTAATTACTCCACCTGCAGAAACTGTGCCTGTTAGATTTATCGTGCTGGCACCAGTAGTGGTCAATCTGGCATTTGCGCCTGTACCGGAAAAAGTGAGGCCGGCACCGATTGATATCACCCCACTTGAAGAAGATAGCGTTGCGGCTGCATTTGCGCCTCCGCCGATACTAAGTAGTCCACCGATTGTCATCGTGCAAGTATCCATGTCTATTGTGGAAGCGCCAGTTGTAACAGCATTACCTGCATATGTCACAACACCAGAAACTGCAAAAGTACCACTACCACCAGCACAAGTAAAAAGATTGGAACCGGTACTACTTGGGGTAAGTAAACTCAGACTACCTGCGGACAGATTTGCAGTTCCGTTCATGGTCATTGTTATATTGTTTGCGGTGGAGTTTGCGGCATAAGTTATTGCGCCAGATACAGTTGTGGTCGAGCCCGTCGAAAGTGACATTCCATTTCCGCCAGTGGTTGGGTTTGGAATACTTATAGAAGCCATCGTTACTGTTGAAGTATTGTCATTTGTCAAAGTCACACCACTATTTATAGTTACAGCTCCACCGATTGTAATAGCAGATGAACCACTAAGGTTTTGATTATTCGTTGCGAAAGTAGTCGCACCAGTACTGGTATTAAATGTCGTACCATCCATCGTTATTCCACCTGCAAAAGTCGTAGTTGGAACAACTGATCCATTTGTAATATCAAAAACTCCACCAGAATTTACAGTTACTGCTCCTGTGAAAGTTTTAATACCCGTACAAGAAACAGCTGCCTGACAAGTGATTGAGCCTGATACCGTTGTCACCCCAGTAATGGTGTAGGCAGATGGTCCGAATTTAAAAACCGAGCCACCAGCTACATCAAGGTTGTCTGAGAGTATTATTGCTGCACTTGTAGTAGTTGTACCACTTGCAACATTTAAGTCAGGTAAAGTATATGCCGAATTTATAGCAACAACTCCTGTTGTGGTAAATACAGTAGCAGAATTTAGACTGAGCGTCCCGAGCCCCGACATTGTGCCAGTTAAATTTATTGAACCGGCTCCGGTTGTGGTCATTCTTGCTTGCGCCAATGTATTGGCAAATGTCAGACCGGCATTAAAATCGAGAATACCTGTACTAGATGAAATAGTTGCGGCACCGGTTGTGTTTGTTCCGCCATTTACTGTTACCAGACCATTTGCCATTAAAGTACAAGTTAAGAAAGCTAAAGTAACTGGACCAGTTGAAGTTGAATTTCCAGTAACAGTCATCGCTCCAGTCACCGTAAAAGTGCCAGTTGCTCCTGTCAGACAAGTAACCAAGGATCCACCGGCTCCAGTTGGAGCATTTATCGTCAGGGTTCCTGATGTAAAATTGGCTGTTCCGTTCATCAGTATACTCTGAGCATTTGCCTGAGTGTTGGCAGTAAATGAAGTTAGACCTGTAACCGATGTTACTGAACCATCTGATAGAGAAAGAGTATTTGCTACTGTGGCAATAGGTATAACCAAACTCCCCATCGTAAATGTTCCAGTATTACTATTTGTGAGAGTTACACCGCTGTTAATTGTCGAGGCACCTACTGTAATACTGACAGGGCCACTAATACTTTGACTTGTATTGAAAATAGTTGCACCTGTTCCAAAGTTTACTGTTCCAGCTCCAGCAACCGTAGTGATACCGCCACCAAATGTTACGGCTGGAACCGTCGCTGTAGTCAGAGCAACAGAACCGCCAGAATTTATGGTAACAAGTCCAGTAAATGTTTTGAGTGTGGCACTCGATGCATTGGCAAGTGCACCGGTAATATTTGTTGCACCAGTTACGGTGATGGCGACCGCACCAAGTGTCGTCGTGCCGGCGAGGACATTTAGTGTTGGTAAAGTTATAGCGGCGTTGAGTGCCACCGTACCTGTCGTATTGAATGTAGTTGTAGAGTTTAAAGTTTTTGTCCCAGCGCCTGTCATTGTTCCAGTGAAAGTTACTGTTGCTGCACCAGTTGTGGTAAGCGTTGCGTTGGCAATTACCGTACCGCTTTGAGTAAGTCCAGCATTAAAATCAAGAGTACCGGTCACTGTTGTTAAAGTAGCAAGTTGTATTCCACTTGCAGCCCCCGTGAGTGTTACTAGGCCGTTTGCCATAAATGTTCCAGTCCCCATTATCACTGAAGCAGCACCAGTTGTGCCCGCGGTAACCGTCAGAGTATTAGTCGTAAAATTTGTATCTAATGTCGAAAAATCAATACTAGAAAGTCCACCACTCGCTGTCGCAGAACCAGTTATCAATGTAGTACCAGAAACGGTTAAACTACCTCCACTTCCAGTCGCTGTAATTTTTTTGGTACCAGTACTTGTGTTTGCTGCCATTGTAATAGACCCAGCAGAAAGTGCCGCTGTTCCCTGTAATGTCAACAGCTGAGACTGTCCAGCAGCAGCGTTTGCGGAGAAGGAAAGTAATCCAGTAATAGCGGTTGTAGTACCCGTCGCAAGAGTAAAAGAGTTTGAAGCTGTTGGGCTCGCAACTGCAACCACTCCAATAGTTACGGTCGCTGTAATATTGTTTGTAAGCTGAATATTTGTTGGTATGGTCATCGTTCCACCTAGAGACATCGCGCTTCCACCACTCCATGACCTCGCACCGGTTCCAGTAAGTGTTACAGCTCCAGTGCCGGAGTTAAAAGTTGTACCGTTCATTGTAATATTTCCACCGAAAGTCGAAGCTGTCGCAAAGTTAGTTCCTGTTTTTAAATCAAATACACCAGTACTATTGACGGTCACTGCGCCTGTAAAAACTTTCGCGCCAGTCGCGCTTGAGACAGTCAGTGTTGCGCCAGATGCGACAGTTGTTGTTCCGGCAAAAGAGATGGCCACTGCTCCCATTGTTGTTGTTCCGCTATTTACAGACAATATCCCGAAAGTTGTCGCGCGACTTAGTGTTACGGTTCCAGAGGTATTGAGTGTTGTACCGGCGTTAATAGTGACTGTTCCACCGGTACTCATCGTTCCGGTCAGATTTATTGTCGCCGCACCAGCGTTGGTTATTTGAGCTTCAGCAGCTGTACCAGCAAAAGTAATTCCGTTAGTGGATGTAAATGTTGAGCCAAGTGGAAGCGCCAAAATACTATTTCTTGCAGTTGTTGCATTGCCTGTAATAGTTATTCCGTTTGTAGAAAAAGACCCCGAAGCCCCTCCTCCGGCAGTAATTGTATTAGCGACATTGGCTGCTCCGACGGCTGGGATACTTGTAGCACCAGTGACGGTAAAAGCGACTCCATTGGCAACGTTTAGCGAAGCTGCTACTGTCGATGCTGCAAATGTTAGAGCAGTGATTGTCACTGTTGTGTCAGCAGTAATTACAACACCAGAGTTTATAGTGAGTGAGTCTGCTGCACCGGGTCTATTGCCGGTACCAGCACCACCTGAAGCTGCCCCGGTGCAGCTTGTAAAGCTCGCAGTCGCACTCCATGTTCCAGTGACTGTCGCATTACAAGCCGCATCGGACGCTATTTGCCAACTTCGATTTTCTTGAAAAGTTATTGGGCCTGAGTTTGGAGTAAAAACTGCGGGACCGATCAGGAAAAATTCTGGGCTGATATTTGGTGCATCAAAATCGTAACCGAGAGTAATTTCTTCACCCGCTACGAGCGAAACATTCCAAGTAATATCTTGGTCAGTGAGATGCATTGTTGTGTCATCGTAATGAATGCCATTTGTAGGTTGTGATATTAAAAAACTAGCCGGTACTTTTTCTGTTATGGTGCCTTGCCAATTTGTTGGTGATGTTACTTTCAATCTTACCGGGTAAACTGCCCAAGGATAAATACGGGTAGGTGCTTCTCTAATAACATTTATTGGGGCAGAACTAGATACAAGGAAAGAATCGCTTATGGTTTTTGTGCCATTGTCCGTAACAGCAGTAAGAGAAACTGAATAAGTACCAATCTCACTTGGAACAATATAGTGTGCAAAATAGTCAGGCACTGAAATAACATTGTCAGGTCCACATTGCGCGTCACGGACAATAGCAAATAAACTTGTCGTACTATTTGCAGTCGCTGTGTTATTTGCAGTTGAAAAATGGTCTATGTTTCCCGATGGCGAAGTGATGGACATTTCAACATCTGCAAAACACAATGTGTGACCAACATCATTGAGTACACCTATCTGAATATAGGCATTATCACCCGACTGATATACAGTTTTATCAAAGTTGAGTGCGAGCACTCCCCAAGTAAAATTTTGCTCAGAAACAATAACCGCATTGGGAGTATGAAGTGAAACTCGAAGCGTGTAATGTCCTGGTCTAAAGTCTCTAGACTGATTGACTCTGACTTCCCTATGAGTACTGCCGTTTACTGAAACTGTGACGACTTCTGTTCCAATATCTGTTAAGTTTCCGTTTGAATCTAAGACTGTTGCGGTTATTTCTCCCACAAAAGCCAAGGCTTTTTTAGTAGAAAAAAATTGTCCTGCTCTTGAGAGCAAATTATTTAAAAATTTATTTTTAAATAATTTGCTCTCCCTAAAAAAAGAGACAGGTGATGGTGCGTCATCTGTCGGGATTAGGATTATGGTTTGCTCAGGCGCAATTGGTGTATCGGGGATAACTGGAGTGTTGGTAATAACCGGCATGTCTGGAATAACTGGATTTATTATTTCTTTTATCGGATCAAGAATAGTGATCGGTTCGGTCGTAATTATTGGATTTGCCCGAATTGGCTCGCCTATTGTTCCTGCTGGGTCTTCAATTATTTCCATTTTTTTCTCATCTACATAGTTAGTGAGATCGTTTGTACTAAAACCGTCTTCTTTAACCGAAAAAGAAGGGCTTTCGCCGGATTGGAAATTTTCCTTTCCACTTAATATATTTATGGACGGATCTTTAATAAGAATTTTGGGTGGATTTAAAACAACATCTTCTTCTTTATGGGAAACAGTAACATAGACGCTATCGAGATAAATAACTACTGGTTCATCTATAGAAGGTAGACTTTTTAACTCGATCTGTATTTTTGTTGCTGCTTCCCAATCAATTTTTGGTTCATCTATTACAAAAGAAGCTCCGCGCCAATTTTGAGTGCTCACATAGCCAAGATGTTTCCATTCTGTGCCGTCGAGCGAATATAGTGCTTCAAGAAAATCTCCTGATTTTGAAATTTCTTCTGTCTCATTGATTAAAATTGGTGACTCCTCTGCTATTGGAGTCTCTTGTGCGCGTGCAACTGATATAAAAAGTGAGCTGACTGGTACAAGTTCTGGCGTGTTTGTAGGAGTTTGGTCTGGAATAATAATTATTGGTTGTAGGTCTAAAGGAATATTTTCTTCAAGTTTTGGCTCTTCGGGTTTTACTTCTTCAGGTTTTACTTCTTCGAGTAATGGAGCATTGTTTAGTAATTCATCTGCATTTAGCGATTCATCTGTATTTAATATTTCATCTTTTGTTGTGGTATTTACTCCTTCCAGTGTCGAATCAATATTTATTTCCTTTGCGGGAAGGACATGGTCTGAAACTAGCCATGAAAAATGTACCGTAAAAACACCCGCAGTTATATCTGAGGGAACTTCTCCACTAAAACCACCACAGTATAGATCTGAAATACTTTTATCTAGCACTGCTGAATTGTTTTCAGAAAAAGATGAGTCGTTGCCATTTTTTACATCTGGCTCACCGGTAGCTAGTTCTGGATTACTCCAACCACCCAAACAAGAAGTCGGGTAAAAATAACTTTCCGCCGCACTTGTAGACATACGAATAAGTCCGGCTACCGCAATTATGACGAGACATATGCTGACAAAAACTCCGTGTGGATGACTCTTAATATATGAAATAATTGCGGAGGGATAAATTTCAAATTTCCAAACTTTTTCACGCAGAGATAAAATAGCATTTTTCCCTGTGCGGAAAATGCCGTCTACTGACTGGATTTCGTCTGTCGAATTTTTCTTCCAAAAGAAAAAACGCATATTTAAAATTATATCACGAAAAACTTATTAATTACTTAGCACCTCAACTACTCAACACCGTGGCATTTCTTATACTTCTTTCCACTTCCGCAAGGGCAAGGGTCGTTACGCCCAATTTTTTGATTTTTATAGGGATTTCCAGTTGTTTTACTTTCAGTAAAGCTGTCTTTTTGACTATTTGTGTTTGAGACTTTTATTTCCGATGGATTGTTTTGACCTCCTGAGTTTGTGCCGGAATTTGCATTAGTATTATTTTCAATAGTACCGACTAGAGTTATTACGCTGTTTAAAAACTGTGCTTCCATTTCTTTAAATAAACGAAGTCCTTCTTTTTTATATTCGACAATAGGTTCGCGCTGGCCATAGGCACGCAAGTTCACCGAAGAACGCATATAGTCCATCGTTTCAATGTGGTCAGTCCAAAGAGTATCTGTTGTATATAAAACAATGCGCTTGAAAACCTCGGCAAAAGCCGGCTCACCGACTTTATCTATTTTTTCTTGGAATTTCTGCCAAACTTCACTGTCTGTATTTCCTTTTTCATCTACATTTCCGTAATTATCATAAGAGTTATTCGTGCCAAAAGTCTCACGAGCATAAGCCATTATTTCTTCATCGCCAGCAAGGAGCATTTTGCGGCGACGCGAATATATAGCTTCACGCTGTGTGTTTAAAACCATATCATAGTCGAGAGTGTGTTTTCTCGAATCAAAATTTATACCTTCGATTTTCGCCTGAGCATTTTCAATAGCTTTTGAAACGAAGCGATTGATAACTGGTTCGTCTTCGGGAATACCAAAACGACCCATCATATTTTTTAGGCTGTCGGTTGCGAATACGCGCATGAGGTCGTCTTCAAAAGAAAGATAAAATTGTGTCGCACCCGGATCTCCTTGTCGTCCTGAGCGACCACGAAGCTGGTTGTCGATACGGCGAGCTTCGTGGCGCTCGGTGCCGATAACATATAGTCCACCGAGCGCCGTTACTGCACTATGAAGTGACTCGTTGTAAGGTACACCACCAAGAATAATATCAACACCGCGACCAGCCATGTTGGTAGCAATAGTGACCGCCGACTTTCTTCCTGCTTGCGCCACTATCTCTCCTTCTCTTTCGTGGTTTTTGGCATTCAAAACTTCGTGAGGAATACCTGAGGCGGTTAAAAATTCATGGAGAAGTTCATTTTTCTCAATAGATGCAGTACCGATAAGTACTGGTTGGCCTTTTTCGTGTAATTCTTTTATCTTACGAACCATTGCAGTAATTTTGCCTTTTTCTGTTTGGAAAATTAGATCAGTATGGTCGGTACGCTTTGGGTCGCGGTGCGTCGGGATTTGGATAACACTCAGTCCGTAAACTTTGAGAAATTCCTCTTCAGAAGTTTTCGCGGTACCAGTCATACCAGAGAGTTTTTTATAAAAACGGAAATAATTTTGGTAGGTAATAGAAGCAACAGCGCGGGTTTCTTGTTCTATTTTTACATTTTCTTTAGCTTCTATTGCTTGGTGAAGTCCTTCATTCCATCTTCGTCCTGGTTGTAGCCGTCCGGTAAAAGTATCGACAATAATTATGGCGTTGTCTTTAACTACATATTCTTTGTCTTTATGATAGAGGGCTTCAGCACGAACGGCGGTTTCAAGATGGTGAACATACTTAATTCCCTTCTCTGTATATATATTGTCTATACCAAGAAGTTTCTCAGCGCGAGTAATACCAGCATCGGTGAGCTGGATAGCGTGATGCTTTTCGTCAACAGTATAGTCAGCCTCTAGGTCGAGCTGTTTGGCGATCTTGGCAAATGTACCGTAGAGTGACTCGCTGTCCCCTATTTGTCCAGCAATAATGAGCGGTGTACGAGATTCATCGATCAGGATCGAGTCTATTTCGTCAACAATAGCGTAGTGATGACCACGCTGGACGAGGTTTTCTTTGTTGCCAGCCAGATTATCTCGCAAATAGTCAAAACCATATTCATTGTTTGTTCCATAAGTAATGTCAGCGGCGTACGCTTCTTTTCTAGAAACTGGTTTGAGGAATTCATATTCAACTTTGAAAAGACCAAGCTCGTCACGCTCTTTGTCTTTTTCGGTGTGCGTCGGATCGTATATATATGAAATATTTTGTGAGTTGACGACACCGAGAGTAAGACCGAGGAAATCATAAATCTGTCCCATCCATGCCCCGTCGCGACGAGCAAGGTAGTCGTTGACGGTGACGACATGCACACCCTTGCCCTCTAGTGCATTCAAATATGCCGAAAGTGTCGCAACGAGAGTTTTACCTTCACCTGTTCGCATTTCAGCGATGTCACCAGAGTGAAGCACAATACTACCGAGCAGCTGCACAT
>CAYHBR010000013.1:0-24379 GCA_964354985.1 uncultured Candidatus Saccharibacteria bacterium
CAGATAAACCAATAGATCCAGTTATCATAAAAAGTGTGACGATAAAGTAGCTACTAATGAATAGGGTATTTTCCACAAGACTTGTATCATAAGTATATTACAGATTTTAATTTTACTTATGATTTTCTTTATCTAACTTTGTTAGGATATTTGGGTAATGCCCAAAATTATTTTAACCATTCACGCTGCGGAAAGATTAATTCAACGGGGAATTACAATTCGAGATGCAAAGTACATTGGTATCCACGGAATAGCTAGACAAAATACACAATTGGGGATTATTATTAAATCAGGGAGATTAATAAATCAGAAAATGCTGAATGTGGCCACAAGACGAAAGGGTCAAAGAATTGTCATTATTACCGCTTATTACGATAATTAAATATTATATTAACTATTATGAATACTACCTACGATACGCAAAATGACATAAAGTATGTGCGCCTTGGTGAAGGTGTAGTCGATCACACAAAAGCCGAAAAAAATTGGCTACTCTTTGATTGCACTCAAAATGGAAAAGTTATTGGTATAGAAATCCTAAATGCGTCACTTCACCCAAATGAAAGAGAAATTCTTCAGGAGTATGCTTTGCTGAATGATAAGTAAGGATACGATTCTCATATTTTCCGACAAGGTACTCCATTTGTCAGACACTTATTTATATATTATCAATTTATTATTCTAATTTTATATTTGGTGGGTTATTAAGAATTTTACTGGCGAAACATAGTCCAATACCGTTAAAATCGACATTTTTTAAGACATTTTAACGGTATTGGTTGGCTTTATTGTTAAAACATAAGTCTATGTCATCATCCTATACCCTAGATAAAATCAAATTTGCAACTGACCCGCAGACTTTTGAAAGAGCTGTAGATTTATATGAGAGTGGAAAGGTTACGAAATTTACGAAAGATATCGGAAGTTATTCAGCTGTCGTTATCGGTTCCAGACCGTATAATGTTTCAAGTGAATCCAGGAGGTTTGATTATGGAAGTTGTGATTGTTATCTTGGTCAAAATGATAAACTCTGCAAGCATCTAGTAGCATTGACTATCTATGTTGTGATGGATGGTAAAAAATTAAGTCCAAAGGAAAAAGAAGTCATAACTGAACCAGTATGTAGTGGTCATTTGGGTGAATTATCAAAAACTAATTTATCCTTAGTTAAAAAATCAATGACCCTAGCAATGAGATTTATAAAAGCTTATGATGGCCCTTCTCGTACTTGGTTTGCTTATCAAAATTCTTTGGACGAGGGGTGCAATATGTTATCTATGATAGTTTCAGATTTACCTACGAGCAAACAAACGACAAAATTACTTATCGATATGATGCTTCGTATAGACAAAAAACTTTCTAGTGGTGGAGTGGATGATTCCAATGGCAGAGTTGGTGGATTTATAGAGGGGGTTGTGGAAGTGCTTAAAAAATATGCCATATTGGACACTTCCTGTATAAAAGTTTTCAAAAATCTTGTTGGTAAAAAAACTTGTTTTGGTTGGGAGATGCCGCTTGTTGATATTTTTGAAAATGCTGAATAAATTACCCCTTCTTCAAAAACTCTGTTTTTAAAACAAGCCCTTTCATACCTTCGGCATTGCATTCTATTTGTTCGGGGTTGCTGTTCAGGCGAATATTTTTTATCTTCGTGCCTTGCTTGAGTACCATCGAAGTACCTTTGACTTTGAGGTCTTTGATGACGATGACACTGTCGCCGTCGGCGAGCGTGTTGCCGTGAGCGTCTTTAGTGATTTCGTCATTATCCTCATTTTCATCTATATTGTCTGTAATCATGCCTACAGTATCGCATGCTATAAGGATATTTGCGATGACAGTGTATTCGGGGATTTTTTGCCTATTCATTATTAAATTAACAATGTACACTTTCTAAAGTATGCGAATTATTAAATCTGCTAAAATTACAAAACTTTCTCAATCTAAAAAACATTTCGTAACATACATCCTCCGTTGCTCTGACGACACACTTTATGTAGGTAGCACAAACGACATTGACAAGCGTTTATATCAACACAACAATGCCAAGGCTGGCGCACATTATACAAAAATCCGCAGACCGGTAACACTAGTGTATACTGAGGTTTCCGATACACTTGGTTTGGCCCGTCGGAGGGAAGCGGGGATAAAAAAACTGTCGCGCTCTAAAAAATTGGAACTGGTTGAATATCGAATCAATCAAAAATAAAAAATGATTTATAAAATAATAGAATTATAAAAATGGACTACACCCAACTTCCAAGTACAGATATAGTTAATAAGACAATTGAGGCTCTGAAGGCTCGCAATATCGACGCATTTTTTGTTGAAAATAAAGAATCTGCGCTTGCCAAGGTAAAAGAACTCATTCCGGTAGGAGCGTCAGTAAATAATGGTTCGTCAACTACACTCAATGAAATTGGTCTTACTGATTACCTCAAGGGTACAGAACATGGTTGGAGAAACCTACACGCTGCTGTTGTTGCCGAGACTGATCCTGCCAAGCAAAACGAACTTCGCAATGTCGCACTTTTTGCCGAATACTATCTCGGCAGTGTTCATGCCCTCACTGAGGGAGGCGAAATCGTTGTTGCATCAGCCTCGGGAAGTCAGTTGCCACATCTAGTTTACACTTCAGCCAACCTTATTCTTGTCGTCAGTACAATGAAAATCACTCCGACTCTCGAAACAGCGCTTGATCGTCTCCGCAACCATGTTGTTCCACTTGAAGATGCTCGTATGAAGAGCGTTAATATGGGCGGTACGATGCTCGCCAAGATACTTATCATTGAACAAGAGCCAGCTTTTATGAATCGAAAAGTACATGTTATTTTCGTTAACGAAAAGCTTGGATTCTAATTAAAAATTGTGGCATAATTAGTGTATGAAAAAAGGATACTTTAATCACATAGAAAAGGAGACGCTTGAAAATAGCGACTACCGTCGAGTACTCTACACAGCCGAGCATAGCCAGCTTGTCTTGATGAGTATTTTACCCGGCGAAGATATTGGCGAAGAAGTACATACAGTTGACCAGTTTTTCCGCATTGAGCAAGGTGTCGCCGAGGTGTTTGTAGACGAAACAGAATATACAGCCGAAGACGGTGATGTGTTCATTGTGCCAGCTGGTGCCAAACACAATGTGCTGAGTGTTGGTCCAGAAGTTTTAAAACTTTATACAATATATTCTCCAGCCAACCACAAGGACGGCACAGTTCACAAAACTAAAGCCGAAGAAACCGAGGAACATTTTGACGGCAAAACAACTGAGTAGTGTGCGGGTTATATTTATTTTAAAATAAAAAAGTGTTCCATTGTATACAATGGAACACTTTTAATTTGTTTCTCAATTTCGAAATGATGCTGAAGATAATCGCTGCGATACTAGCAAGATGATGCCAATTGAGATACCCAAGGCAACGGTTATCGAAGGAATAAATAAGAGAGTTATCAGCCAGATTGCAATTGAATAGAATCCTCCTAGAAATAGCCAGCTGGCAATAATGGCTGCTGCCGTCATGTCATCGCCCACCTTAGGTGAATACAGGATTACAGGAAAAATCAAGAAGATTAATATAATTGCTAAGCCGAGCACCATTCCTAGGTCTGGGTAACCCAAATATAGATCTGAAGGGCTATCGAGTTCTGGCATTTGTACAGTTTTCTCTTTGTATATTCCAACAAAAAAGAGGATGACAACAATTAATGCTTGTAAGATTGAGTAGTACTTCGGATATTTTTTCATTTTAAGGTGCTTTTAAAGTTATCATTATAATAGCATATTTAACTAAGTAAGTCAAGTAATAGTGGGGCACATTCAACCAGTTAGTGCATCACTCTAATAACCTAAGGTGTTATTCCTTTTAAAAAACGCGCCAATTTGCTATTATTCTGCTATATATGAGCACCAATGAAAGCGTTCGCGCAGACCGACTAAAGAAACTTGACCTAATTAAAAGTGCGGGCATGGATCCGTACCCAACACGCGTAGACCGTGACATGACAGTCGCGGAATTTCTCGCGGATTTTACTGCACTGGAATCTGGTTCAAATAATACTGACGGCAAAAATGGCAGCTTGATAAAAAAAGAAATCTCGCTCGCTGGCCGAATAATGTCCATGCGTGGCCACGGTGCTATTATTTTTGCTGACATTTTTGACGGTACAGGGCGCGTACAAGTACTCATTCAAAAAGGCGAAATGCCAGACGAACTTTTTGAATTATTTACTAACGCTGTTGATCAGGGTGATTTTATTTCGGCTTGCGGATCTGCCTTTACAACACAGCGCGGCGCACAGTCACTTCAGGCTTCATCTTGGACAATGGCGTCAAAGTCACTGAACGCTTTGCCAAGCGAATGGTACGGTCTCAAAGACGAAGAAGCTCGTTACCGCGAACGCTATGTCGACATTCTTTTAAATCCTGAACTTCGCGAAACCTTCATCCGTCGTTCAAAGTTTTGGAATACTATTCGTATTTTTTTGCTCAATCAAGATTTTATCGAAGTTGAAACTCCAGTTCTAGAATCTGAACCAGGCGGCGCCGATGCTCGTCCGTTTATGACGCACCACAATGCACTCGACATCGATATCTTTCTTCGTATTTCAACTGGTGAACTTTGGCAGAAGCGTTTGCTGGTGGCTGGTTTTCCAAAAGTTTTTGAAATTGGCCGTATCTTTCGCAACGAAGGTATGTCGGCCGAGCACGCGCAGGATTATACACAGCTTGAATTCTATCAAGCATTTTCTGACTATACAGAAGGCATGAAAATGATCCAGTCTCTTTATCGAAAAATTGCGACAGACGTCTACGGTACGACAAAATTTTCGATCCGCGGTTTCGAGATAGATCTCGCTGATGAATGGGAAACTATTGATTATTGTAAAATAATTGAAAAAACATACGGTATAAATCCTCTAACAGCAACGGACGAGGAAGCTTTTGACTCTGCAAAACGAGCCGGAGTAGAAATAGAAACAGGTCCAAATAAAACTGCCCCAAATAAAGCTCGCATCGTAGATACACTATGGAAAGCAATTCGCAAAACACTTTCAGGTCCAGCATTTTTAATTGGTGTGCCGGCATACCTTGAGCCACTAGCTAAAAGAAGCGCGACAAATAGGGAAGTTGTAGAAAGATTTCAAGTTATTCTGGCAGGGTCTGAGATAGGCAAAGGTTTCAGTGAACTCAATGAACCTCTTGACCAATCCGACCGATTTGCGGGCCAACAAGCAATGCGCGATGCAGGCGACGACGAGGCACAGCGAATGGACGAAGATTATGTTCACGCACTTGAATACGGCATGCCTCCAGCATTTGGCTTTGGAGTATCAGAGCGACTCTTCTCATTTCTCGAAAATAAAAGTATTCGCGAAGCTCAACTTTTCCCACTCCTCCGTCCCAAAAAAGACTAAAAAAGTATATACTGTTTTGGTATGAATAGAAATATAAAAATAAATTTAGTTCTAATTCTTTTTCTCTCAATTATTTTTCCAACTTTTGTTTTTGCGCAGGTAGTTGCAGGATTTGTTGATAAACCAATTTGGTTTTCAAATGAGCCAGATACAGTTGGCGAAACAACAAATATTTCAACACTCATTAACAATCAAGACTCCAAAGCAATTTATGGTGTTGTTGGTTTTTATGACAACGGCAGTCAAATTGGTGAAAAAACGACAACAGTATCTGCAAGCGCTTCAAAAGTCATCACTATTTCTTGGAAAGTTTCGGCTGGTTCGCATTCTATAGTTGTAAAATTTGAAAATACAAAAAGTGTAAGTGATAAGGGTGTTGCAACAAAAATTACAAATGAACAAACTTCTGCTTATCGTTTTACTGTTCTTACAAAAGAGGAGGCAACTTTAAAAACAGATGATGCTAAAAGTATAACTACATTAGCTAGTGATCCAATTAAAAGTAGTGTTGGAGGTGCTATTTCTGGCGCAAAAGAGCTCGCCCAAAATACCTTTGAAGCAATCGACAACTTCAGAGATGACACATCTGTTACTCTAGAAAAAAGTGTTATAGTTTCAGAAAAAGAAATCGAAGTAATAAATAAGGAAAAAGTAGACGGCAAGGTCGCTGGTGCTTCCGCAAAGAAAGAGTCTTTTTTGAAAACACCACTGGCTATTCTTAAACAATATTTCTTTAAATTCGCTCATTTTATTTTTGCACAAACGTGGACTTTTTACGGACTTATTATTCTAATTATAATTCTTTTTGTGCGCTACTTGATTCGGGCTCCGCGCTAATGTGTTCGCATCGCCAATAACCTTCCTTTTCTGTATAATTCACCGCATGAAAGGCCGAATAATTTTTAGCATAATAACGGTAATCTGGGGACTACTCGTCCCTTGGTGGCTTTTTTTGCCTGTTATCGTAGTTGGTTGCTATCGTTATTCGCCTTGGATAGAGGCTATCGGAATTGCTATTTTCTTTGACTTAGTTTTCAGTATAAGTAGGGCTTATTTTTCAGGATTCCAACTCGCATATACTTTGTTTGTTATCGTCTCTATCGGAATTATGTATTTTATAAAAGAAAGATTTATCAATGTATGATATTTAACCGTAAAAGAAAAAAAGGCTTTGTCCATGAAATCAATCCAGATGAAGTTCTGCTTGATTCCCGAAACTCGCCCAATTTCAATGCTCAACAGTTTGAAGGCCGAATAGAAAAACCGATTGCAAAACGCTCAATTATTTTTCTGGGCATTGCTGGAGTTGTCGTCGTCAGTCTAATAGTTTCAAAACTTTGGGCACTTCAAATAATGCAAGGTTCGTACTACAAAGAACGTAGTGAAAATATTAGTTTTGACACAACACCAGTTTTTGCAGATCGGGGAGTTATTTATGATCGAAATAAAAAGGAATTGGTCTGGAATGTGCCAGCGCCAGCTGGTGAAGACGAAACTTTCTCACACCGAGCTTATATCAAGGACCCAGGATTTTCTCATCTACTGGGTTATGTAAATTATCCATCGAAAGATTCTTCAGGTATTTTCTGGTCGACAGAATTTATCGGCAAAGATGGCCTCGAAAAACAATACAACGAAAGACTAAAGGGTGTTAACGGCACTGAGCTTATTGAAATAGATGTCAAAGGCGAAGTTCACTCAAAAAATATTTCAAAACAACCTACTCCTGGTGAAAACTTATACACAACAATAGATGCGGATGTTCAGGCGGCACTCAATCGCTCTCTTTCAAGTTTAGTTAGCACTGGTGGATATACTGGTGGATCTGGAGTTATTTTAGATATAAATAATGGTGAAATAATTGCACTTACAAATGCCCCCGAATATGACTCTGCTGTTCTTTCAGACGGAAGCAATAGTTCGGTAATAAAAAGCTATATGACAGATCCACGCAGAGTTTTTTTAAACAGAGCCATATCCGGTTTGTATGCTCCGGGTTCTATCGTTAAACCTTTTGTGGCAATAGGTGCTCTTACTGAGGGTGTTATTACTCCGTTTAAGCAAATTCTCTCTACTGGTTCGATAACATTGCCAAATCCATATAACCCAAAACTTTCAAGTGTTTTTAAAGACTGGAAGGCTCACGGTTATGTTGATATGCGTACAGCAATTGCGGTTTCTTCCGATGTATATTTTTATGAAATTGGCGGTGGTTATCATGATCAAAAAGGAATTGGGATAGCGGGAATAGACAAATATAATAAACTTTTTGGAGTTGGTGTAAAAACCGGAATTGATTTGCCTGGCGAAGTGGAAGGAAATATTCCAACACCAGAATGGAAGGCAAAAGTTTTTAAGGGCGATGCTTGGCGAGTAGGTGATACTTACCATACGGCTATCGGTCAATATGGTTTTCAGGTTACACCACTTCAGATGGCAAGAGCGGTTGCAGCTATTGCAAACAACGGAAAGCTTGTTACTCCGCATTTTCTATCAACTGACAACGGCAAGTTGGTCCCTGTGCCTATCGAAACACCTATTTCGCCGGAGAATTTTAAAGTTGTTCAAGAAGGCATGCGCCAGGTAGTTACCGGAGGTACGACTCAGCAAGTAAATTTCCCGTATTTGAAAATTGCCGCAAAATCTGGTACTGCTCAACTTGGTGCCAACAAAGATCGAGTAAACTCCTGGATAATGGGTTTTTTCCCATATGAAAACCCTAAATATGCTTTTGTTGTGCTCGCTGAGTCTGCCCCCAACAACAGTGCTCCTGGTGCCGTATACGCCCTTCGGGATACAATAGATTGGATGCACATCAATACACCCGAATACCTTAAATAATTGACACAGGCCTTTTATCACATTATTATAAACACTTTATGCCAGATTATATTAGTAAAGAAAAGAAAATAGCGCTCGAAGCCGAGCTTCACGAACTTGAAACCGTCAAACGC
Source organism: uncultured Candidatus Saccharibacteria bacterium (assembly GCA_964354985.1). Taxonomy (GTDB): domain Bacteria; phylum Patescibacteriota; class Minisyncoccia; order Phycocordibacterales; family UBA9973; genus JAGOSA01. The sequence continues at coordinate 8,367 of CAYHBR010000013.1, forward strand.
AAAGAGGTTATAGAGGCACTTGAATATGCCAAGTCTCTTGGTGATCTTTCTGAAAATGCCGAATACCATTCTGCTCGCGAAGCCCAAGGTAAGCTCCAAACTCGTATTGAGGAAATTCAGATTATTTTAAAAAATTCTACTATTGTAGAACGCAAGGCTGGAAATTTGGTAGACATCGGTGCAACTGTTGTAATCTTAAAAATTTCTGATAAAAGTGAAAGAACATTTATTATTGTTGGTGAAGCCGAATCAGATATGGCAGAAGGAAAGCTTTCTTTTAAGTCTCCGCTCGGAGCAGCATTAATGGGCGCAAAGATGGGGGAAAAAGTGGAGTTTGAGACGCCTAGTGGTAAGACAGAATATAAAATAGTTTCAATTTCTTAGTTCGCAAAATATTCTTCCTCTCGCCACCGGCGTCTTTTTCTGCTGAAAAAGCGCCTTCTGCTCGGCCCGTCGGCCTCCGCAAATGTCTCGATTAAGAATATTTTGCGAACTAAGAAAAGACATACAGCAAATAAAAAAGCTCGCATGGAATTGCGAGCTTTTTTGTCTTTTGCAGTTTGGCATTTTAATCAATAAGCCAAATTGTATTTTCATCGTATTCCGGAGTTACTACCGGTTTGTTTGTCGGGTCTACATTTGTAGGAAGCGTAGATTTAAAAACAGTAACTCCGTCTTTTTCTTCGGCCTGATTGATATCAAAAAATCGGGCTAGGGCTTTAATTGATTCAGGAATATCGCTATTCCTGTTATTGCTGTTGTTTTGGGGAACAGTATTTTTTTCCATTGTTTTTTTGTTATATGAGGTTTCTTGTAAAATAACACTTTATCGGCTGTGTGTCTAGTGGCCTTATCCACAGTAATAATTATGTGAAGTAGCACAAAGTGGAGTAAAATGTAATCAAGTGGGACAGAGTGGGTAGGAAAAATATTATGTTAATCGGTGAATATACACACACATTTGATGATAAAAACCGAATCTCACTTCCTTCAAAGTTTCGGAAGGTAATGGGTGCCAAGGTTGTGGTAACTCCTGGCCTCGACGGTTGTCTGTTTTTGTTCACCGAAAGTGAATGGAGAAAAATTTCCGGCAAACTCAGTGAGGAATCACTCCTTACTGCAGACAAAAGAAGTTTCAACCGTTATATGTTTGGCGGTGCAACAGATACATTAGTCGATTCAGCAGGTCGCATATTGATCCCAGATTTTTTGAAGGATCGCGCGAAACTTTCTGAAAAAGTTGTGCTCGTTGGTGTTTCAAGTCGTGTCGAAATCTGGAACGAAAGTGCGTGGAAATCGATCAAGCGAGTATTTGAGAAAGAGGCCGATAAACTTGCTGAAAAGTTAGGAGAAGTCGGTGTTCTCTAAAAAGTGTGTAAATAAATATGACACACGAAACAGTACTACTTGAAGAATCAGTCACAGCACTAAGTGTAAAAGATGGCGGTATTTATGTAGATGGAACATTTGGTCGCGGTGGGCATAGTAAGGCAATACTAGGGTCAGCTCCAGAAATTCTCCTGATTGCTTTTGATAAAGATGAAACTGCAATAGGAAGAGGAAAGAAAGATATTGGAGAAAGTGGCGAAGGCAAAATTATTTTTTTACACGAAACATTTGCCAACATGTCCGATGCCATAAAAACATTGGATATCCCAGAAGTTAACGGAATTTTACTCGATCTTGGTTTTTCAAGTGATCAACTCGAAGACGGAAGAGGTCTTAGTTTCCAAAAAGATGAACCACTTCTGATGTTCCTTGGAACAGGAGAAAAATCACCCGAAGAAAATGCGATGGATGTAGTAAACAGACTTTCAGCCGAAGACCTTGAATACATTATCAAAGAGTATGGCGAGGAAAAACACGCCGGACTCATCGCCAAGGCTATTGTCGCCGAAAGAAAGCTCGATGTTATTACTACAACTGGAAGATTGGTTCACATTATCGAAAATGCAGTTGGCGGATGGTATAAGCGAGAAAAAATACACCCAGCCACCAGAACTTTTCAAGCATTACGTATTTATGTAAATGACGAGCTCGGAGAGTTAAAGAAAGCTTTAACAGAAGGATGGAAAATCTTAGCTCCAAAAGGCCGATTCGCAATAATCTCTTTTCATAGTCTAGAAGACAGAATCGTAAAACAATTTTTTAAAGAAAAATCTACAGAGAAAGAAGGCAAATTGATAGTTAAGAAACCTATTATTCCAAGCGCCGAAGAAGTTGCAAGGAATCGTCGAAGTAGAAGTGCCAAATTAAGAATTATTGAAAAAATATGACAAATCAAACAATCGCAATAAACAATATTCACGCCGAAAAAAGAATTGCCAAAATTATAATTTTTTCAATTGGTTTTTTTGTCGCTCTATATTCGATTTTTATAGCAATGGCCACTTTTTCAGTCGTGCGTAGAATCTCTTTTGAAACAAAAACAAAACAACTCGTGTCAGAAATCAATAATCTTGAACTTTCATATTTGGAACAGTCCGAAGCTCTTGATATGATATATGCTGAAACACTCGGTTTTCGTGATGTAGCCAAAACTACTTTCGCGACTGCTCCGAACGTTGCATATAATGTCCGCTAAAGTCCCATACAATCCAAAATCACGCATCGTCATCCTTTCCATCCTCGTTAGCATTATTGCTGGCGTGATTATGGTAAGGCTTTTTTATATTCAAATTATTCACGGTAAATCATTCAAGGAAGATGCGGATGATCAATATATTACATCGAGTAGCGATAGTGTAGACCGTGGCACAATATTTTTTAAAAAGAAAAATGGTCAACTCATTTCTGCTGCTGCCCAAATGAGTGGCTATAAAATTGCGCTTACACCAGATAATATTATTAACCCAGAGGAAGCCTATACTGCTATTTCAAATATTTTAGCTATTGATAAAGCCGAGTTTATGCAAAAGGCAACCAAAAAAGGTGACCCATACGAAGAAATAAATATTCATTTGTCTCGCGAAATGTATGACAAGATTGAAGCCCTCAAATTGAGCGGGGTAAAACTTTTTTCTGATAAATGGCGAGTGTATCCTGCCAATACTTTAGCTGCTCAGACAATTGGTTTTGTGGCTTACAAAGGTGACGACCTTTCCGGTCGCTACGGTCTTGAACGATATTACAACAAAACATTGAGTCGCATTGCAAATGGCCAATATGTCAATTTCTTTGCAGAAATATTTTCAAATATTGGTGACAACTTTGAAAACAATGCTCGCGAGGGTGATGTTGTGACGACTATAGAACCTGCTGTTCAAGCTGAGCTTGAAATCCAACTAACAACTGCTGTAAAGAAATGGGGAGCCGAGATGGCCGGTGGAATAATTATGGATCCAAAAACCGGTGAAATATATGCAATGGGTAAATCGCCGAGCTTCAACTTAAATGACTTTAGTCAGGTTGAAAATCCACGTGATTTTAGTAATCCATTTGTGGAAAATATTTACGAATTTGGTTCTGTTATAAAACCACTGGTTATGGCAGCTGCTATTGATGCAAATGTCGTTACTCCTAATACTACTTATTTTGACAAAGGTTATGTTGAGGTCAAAGACCGAACAATAAACAATTTCGACCGAAAAGGCCGAGGCACAGCCAGTATGCAAGATGTGTTGAACCAGTCGTTAAATACCGGAATGGTTTTTGTTGAACAAAAAATGGGCAAAGATTTATTTAAAAAATATATGCTCAGTTATCAGATCAACCAAAGAACGGGAATAGATCTACCAAACGAAACACAAGGACTGGCAAGCAATATTTTAACAGGCAGTGATGTTGAATTTGCTAATGCGGCTTTCGGACAAGGTATTGCCCTTACTCCGGTAGAAGCAGTACGAGCTTTTTCTGCACTAGCCAACAATGGAAAGATGGTAGTACCTCACCTTGCTTCAGGTATCACTCTTGCCTCAGGCAGAACAGAAGCCATTTCAATATCAGAACCAGTAACTGTTTTGTCACCAGAGAGTACTGTCACTATCTCAAATATGCTCACTCATGTCGTTGATTTTGCGATGGGTGGCGGAATTCACAAAATGGAACACTACACAATTGCAGGCAAAACAGGTACCGCACAAATTGCCAAAGAGAGCGGGGGAGGCTACTATGATAATAAGTACCTCCATTCCTTCTTTGGATACTTCCCAGCAACAAACCCCAAATTCTTGGTCTTCCTATTTTTGAGGGATCCGAAAGGCGTCGATTTTGCCTCTCAGACTCTCATTGAACCTTTCTTTGCTACTGCCAAGTTTTTGCTCAATTATTACAATATTCCACCTGACCGATAATGAATTCAATATTTAAAAACTCAATACTTTGGTTGCTCAGGAAAGAAGCTGTTTTTGTATTGAAAAAATACAAACCAAAAGTTATTTTGATAACAGGCAGTATAGGCAAAACTTCAACTAAAGATGCTGTTTTCGCTGTCTTGTCTCAGTTTGCGCATGTTAGAAAAAGTGAAAAAAGTTATAACAGTGATTTTGGTATTCCTCTTTCAATCCTTGGACTCGAAAGTGGTTGGAGAAATCCACTTCTTTGGATTACCAATCTTTTCGTTGGACTAAAACTCGTTTTATTTAAAGAAAAGCAATATCCAGAATGGCTCGTTCTTGAGGTTGGGGCCAGAAAACCAAATGACATCCAATCCGCTGCTGGCTGGGTCAAAGCAGATGTTGTCGTCATGACAGCCATTGGTAGCACTCCTCCGCATATAGAATTTTATGACTCACTCCAAAGTTTGGTGGACGAAAAAGCCACTCTTTTGAAAGACCTAAGAAAAGATGGAACTTTTATAGTCAACGCAGATGATCCTTTGGCTTACGATATTCATACTCGAACTGACAGAAATATTATTTCGTTTGGAGATAGTGCAGGAGCAAATATCCAATCGTCACATTTAGCTACTCACTACAACAAAGACACGGGTGTGCCTGACGGCATATCTTTTAAAGTTAAAATAGGCAATGCTTTTATTCCGGTAAATATGCATTGGGTTTTTGGAATCAATCATATGTATGCAGCGCTTGCCGCTATTACTGTTGCACAGTCTCAAAATCTAGATCTCATTAAGGCTGTAAAAGCCTTGGAAGCATACGAAGTTCCAAATGGACGAATGCGCCTTATAAGTGGAATAAATGGCTCATTTATTATAGATGACTCATACAATGCATCTCCTCAAGCGATGGAAACTGCAATTGAAACTTTGGGTCAGATGAAAACAATCGGCCGAAAAATAGCCGTACTCGGAGACATGCTTGAACTTGGTAAATTTACCGAAAATTCTCACCGAATGGCTGGAAAAAAAGTTGCGGTAGCTGCCGATATCCTGCTAACTGTTGGTATTCGTGCCAAATACATAAGCGCAGAAGCGACTGAGTGTGGAATGAAGAAAACTGCAATGCGCCATAGTGTCAGTGCCAGTGACGCTGGGGACTATTTAAAGGAAAAGCTAGAAAAAGGCGATATCGTGCTTGTTAAGGGATCTCAAAGCATGAGAATGGAACGAGTTGTTAAAAAAATCATGGCTCATCCCGAACTTGCCCATAGACTTCTAGTTAGACAAGAAAATGAGTGGTTGCGCAAGAAGTAAAAAGATTGTAAATAGTTTTTCCACAGTTTTTAAAAAGCAGACAAAGGTATACTAAATTATATTACTTAATTTGGGTGCCCATGACAGATTATAAAAAAAATTGGTTCAAATACATTGTCGGTTTTCTTGTCTGCCTTTTGGTTCGTCTTATTCCTTTTCGTCCACCAAACATAGAGCCAATACTCGCAACCCAAATGCCTTTTTCAAAAGCTTATGGAAAAGTTGCCGGTTTCTCGTTTGCATTTTTAAGTATCGTTTTATTTGACCTAATTATGTCCAAAGTCGGAATGTGGACATTTATTACTGCATTAGCTTATGGACTTCTAGGACTATGGGCAGTTTTCTATTTCAAAAACAAAAAGAATAATGCGTGGACTTACGCAAAATTTGCTATTATGGGTACACTGGCCTTCGATATTGTTACCGGCCTATCTATCGGTCCACTTTTTTTCCACCAACCATTTTGGGAAGCATTTATCAGTCAGATTCCTTTCACGGGACTGCATCTTCTCGGAAATATAAGTTTTGCAATCATTCTTTCACCAATTATTTATAAGTATGTAGTTGAAAATAAAAAACTTGAAAGCCAATCTATTATCAAAATTTTTAATCCAATAAAAGCATGAAAAATCCTTTAAAAACAAAAAAATATTCAACCTTACAAAAAATCCAAAAACGAGACGGCATGATTGTGCCATTTGATGAGAAACGCATTACCCGTGCTATCAGTCGCGCCATGGAATCCGTCAAAGAGGGCGGCGAAGTGCAAGCCGATGAAATGATGATAAAAGTTTTGGACGCACTTTTGGTTTTGAAAAATGAAAAGAAACTTAAGGTTTTTATTCCACAAGTTGAAGTTATCCAAGATATTGTTGAAAACGAACTCATCGCCTCAGGTTTCCTAGCCACAGCCAAAGCCTATATTTTATATCGTCAAGAACGTCTCGTTGCCAGACAAAAAGTCGGTTTTGTGCCAGAAAAAGTCAAAGAACTCGTCAGAGAAAGTAAACAGTATTTTAGGAATTCTCTAGCTGAGCTAGTTTATTATCGTACTTACGCAAAGTGGATTCCCGAGCAAGACCGTCGCGAAACATGGATTGAAACTATCGACCGTTATGTCGACTTTATGCGCGAAAATCTCGGCAAGAAACTTACCGAAAGTGAATTTGCAGAAATCCGCGAACATATTTTACGCCAAGAAGCTTTGCCTTCAATGCGTTTACTTCAGTTTTCCGGCAAAGCTACCAGAAAAACAAATATTTGTGCTTACAACTGTTCATTCATCGCGCCTCGTTGTTTCCAAGATTTTGCCGAAATAATGTACATATCGATGTGTGGTACTGGTGTCGGTTGGTCAGCTGAAAGTGAAAACATTCAGGCGCTTCCGCAGATTCAGAAACAAAAAGGCAAGCCAGCCAAAACTCATGTCATCCCAGATAACAAAGAAGGTTGGGCAGATGCGCTTTCCCTCGGTCTCAAAACTTGGTTTGAAGGTGAAGATGTTATTTTTGACTATTCTTTACTCCGTCCAGCGGGTGCGCGCCTCAAGACAATGGGTGGTAAAAGCTCTGGCCCAGATCCACTTCGCGCATTGCTCGATTTTACTCGTGAGCGTATCTTGCGTCGTCAGGGTCGCCGTCTGTCCAACCTCGATGCACACGATATTATGTGTAAAATAGGTGACTGTGTTGTGGCTGGCGGTGTTCGTCGCTCGGCGATGATTTCGCTTTCAGATCTCGATGATGAAGCCATTCGCGATTCCAAAAAAGGTCAATTCTACAATACCGAAGGTCAGCGTATGCTTGCCAACAATTCCGCTGTTTATACAACAAAACCTCAGACTACAGAATTTATGGATGAATGGATTGCGCTGGTAAAATCTGGTAGTGGCGAACGCGGTATTTTCAATCGTGGCGGACTAGCACAGACTTTGCCCAAACGCAGACTGGCTCAGTTCAAAGAAGGCGCGTACCCAGCTTGGGGTACTAATCCTTGCGGAGAAATTATTTTGCAGTCAAAACAGTTTTGTAACCTATCAGAAGTTGTCGCTCGTGCCGAAGATACCGAAGAAACTTTGATGAAGAAAATCCGCATCGCGACTATTCTCGGTACATACCAGTCCACTCTCACATATTTCCCGTACCTCTCGAAAGAATGGAAGAAGAATTGTGAAAAAGAACGCTTGCTCGGTGTTTCGATAACCGGTCAGTGGGATTCTGCTGTAGTGCGAGACCCTGTTGTTTTAGAAAAGTTGCGAAAATACGCAGTTGAAGTCAATAAAAAATACGCCAAGCGTTTTGAAGTCAGCCAGTCGACTTGCGTTACTTGTGTCAAACCTTCCGGTACGGCTTCTCAGACCGTTGACTGCGCTTCAGGAATGCATCCAAGACATGCACCATACTACATCCGCCGTGTTCGTATTTCAGCAACTGACACATTGTTTAAAATGCTCAAAGACCAAGGTGTGCCATATTTCCCTGAAGTCGGTCAGTCTATGGAAAATGCTTCAACTTTTGTTTTAGAATTTCCAGTCAAATCACCAGACGGCGCTATTTGCAAAGACGATGTCAATGCACTAGCTCAGCTTGAACATTGGAAAATAGTCAAAGAGCATTATACAGAACACAATCCTTCAGTGACTATTTCAGTCGGTGACGACGAATGGCTAGCAGTGGCAAATTGGGTTTACGAAAACTGGGAACTTGTCGGCGGACTTTCTTTCTTGCCAAGGTCAAACCATGTCTACCAGCTTGCGCCATACGAAGAAATAACTAAAGAAAAATATTTGGAAATGAAAAAGCGCCTCGGCGATTTGGATTTCTCCAAGATTGTCACTTACGAACGAGAAGACGAAACCGAACTCAAGAAAGAATTGGCTTGTGTTTCTGGAGTTTGTGATGTTTTCTAGATAAATATGTTATACACAGGCAAAGGCGACAAAGGTACAACCAAACTTTTCGATTGCCCACAAGGCACACGGCTAGCAAAATCCGCCTTTGTGTTCGAAGTGCTCGGCTCGCTCGATGAGCTCAATTCCTGTCTCGGTTTTGCAAAGGCGCTATCTCTAAAATCAAAGATTGCGCTTCCTCTGGAAAATAGTAATAAGCCAGAAATTCCACTAGACCAAATAATAGAAACTCTGCAACAAAACATTTTTTGCATTCAGGCAGAAATAGGTGGTTCTGATATTCATGTTACGCAAGACCACATTTTGTATTTAAATAGCATCATAGATAGTGTTGAGAAAAATATTCCGCCGATAACTTCGTTCATCGTGCCGGGCGGAGGACAGACCAGCGCGTATCTCGATGTTGTTCGGACAGTAACGCGTCGCACTGAAAGAGAAGTGATAAAACTTCGCGATGGAGGTGAGCGAAAAGTCAGCGACGAAAGCATCGCCTACCTCAATCGACTTTCGAGCGTTTTGTACGCCCTCGCTCGTTTTGCGAACTTCAAAGAGGGGTTTGTGGAAGGGAGGCCGAGGTATGAATAAACAATAAATATTCACAATTAGACTTTAGGAAAGTTATTTCTAAGATACAAAATCTCCTGAAAATCGAAAGCCCCCTTGCGGGAGCTTTCTCGGAGGCCGAAGCCACTAATACATTAAGTCTAGATGATTTAAAAAAATAAGTCAAGCATATGTACGCGAATCTTAACCTGAAAAGTAACATCCCTGTAGTATTGTAACCATGTATTTTAGAATATAGGAAATTTCAGAAAAAAATCCCTTACTTTTTTATGGGCAAGAGATTTGTAAGTGATACATTTACGCTGTTACGCTACCTGGTCTTCAGTCATTTAAATAGTCGGTTTGTCATTTGTATGACCTGACAAGTAGTTATCCCATGCACACAGACGAAAATAGTTTGATCGAGCCCACATATCAATATAATCATCCTTAGTTTTTTGATCAGGAGCATTATCGTATGTTTTTCCCATATTTTCTGTCCAAGGATAACCTTCATGACAGTTGGCAAAATCAAGCTTTTCCACTTCAAAAAGTTCAGTGAGCCTACGATTGTAATTAAGGAAAAACAACATTTTGTCTATTCTTTTTAGGCGCTCAGTTGTATCGCTATTTACTTCCTGTAAATGTTCACTTATGTGTTCTAATAGTTCATTTGTTTTCATTGTAATTAGTTTTAACTACAATACAAATATCTTAATATAATGTCAAATTAATACCGTTTTATAACTAACCTTGCTCATAGGTAAATACTATTTTAAGATGGTGAGCCAAGTGGGAGCGAATTGGAATCAACTAGTTACTGAACTAATTTCGTGGCAACGGTTTGCGCAGGAAGTTTCAGTGGTGTAAATAGTGAGTATTTATAGACCTCCCTCCCGTCTGAGTTACTACCTTTAGGGATTAGAAACAGGAAATAAAAAAAGAACTTGCCGTAAAGACAAGTTCTTAAATCCAAACTTTAAACTGATTGTAGTTTACCGAGAACGTAAGAAAAATCACCATGCTCATTAAAGAAATGACTCTCAATCGTCACTACTTTAGTGGATAGGATTTCGATACTTTGCGGGGTTTTTACAATCTGACTGAAGAAATTAAGGCCATCATGTTTCCATGTTGAATCATGATTTGCTGTAACAGTAAACTCCTGAGAAATATCTTCCAGATGTGTTTCAAAGTTATACCCGACCAACATAGCTTTGTTTGGTCTCCAAAATATAACTTTTATATGCTGGAATCCACCTCTGTCATAACTCATATGAATTATGATTTCAAGAAGTTTATTTTGGCCAGAAAATTCTGGTAACATATTTTTAGCGATGATAGCTAAAGCATTTTTCAGTGGAATATTGAAGTTATTCATCTTAATGAGTTTTTAAGTTTGATTTAATGATAACATATTATTATGTAAAAGTCAAGTATATAGAAAACAGAAAATAACCTTAATAAGTAAGGTTAAATTTAGCTGTGACCCCACGGAGAATCGAACTCCGATTAGCGGATTGAGAACCCGCTGTCCTAACCGTTAGACGATGGGGCCAGTGTGCCGACCTATGGCAAAACAGTGTCAAAATCATAACCCGAAATTGGGTTTTTTCCAATAGCATCAGGCAAAATCTATCCTGAGGTGCAATCTAGGCTAAATGTTTGAAAATAAACCCGATAATGCTATAGTTTCAGGAAATTCGTTAGTTCATCTAAACCACCAAAAAACAAAAGCTATGGCAAAAATAATGAAAATCTCCGACAAGGATGCTCGGATTGATCCTGAGGTTCAGAATCTGATAATCGTAATGTCTACTCCAAATGTGGGAAATAATACGAAAAAATTTATTGATTACTTTAACAAGCAACCCGACATTGGAAGAATTATTTTGGTTCATACTGAAAATCGTACGAAACCGAAAGATAGAAATCTGATTAGTGTTCTGCGAAAAGAATTTCAAGATATTGCAAGTATAAACAATCACAACTGCACCATCTTGTTCATTGTTGAGAATAGTCCAAAAGACTATAAACAAAACTTTCTAATACAAAGTGAGATTGTGAGAGAAGTTCAGCACAGCATTGACCAAAATTTGATTACAAAAAGCAAATTGGTCATACACATGCAAGCCGACTATGTAAATGCTCCAAACTTCGAAACTCAGAAGAGGAAACTTGCACCAATGCTGGGTTTTCATTCGATTACCCATGAAACTATTAACCATGTAATGCAGCTCATTGCCCGTTCAAAAAACGAGCACGAGAAATTGGCAAGTGAGTATTTTGCTCCACTTTCCTATCACACACATGGTATCTGATACAGTCTAATTTTTTAGTATATCCCCGAGCAATCGGGGATTTTATATTTTCTTAATATTTAGGCTAATCTTCAAGTAACGCTTTCTCGATAAACTCTGGTACAAGCCCGGGTGCTTCACTTGTGATGCGCATGACATCTTTGTCGACTTTTTTAAGCTCCTTGCCCGAGCTGTTGTAGTGGTTCACAACGGTGCCGAGCGCATTGCCAAGTTTGTTGTGGTAGTCCTCGTAGCCCTTGAGATGACGGCCGAGCTCCTCGACTCGCTTGATGATGTCCTTGGCAGTTTCTTCAATCTGCATTGCACGCAAGCCCTGCATCACAGTTTGCAAATATGCCAAGAAAGAAGTCGGCGAAACAATGATAACTTTATACTTCGAGGCAGCGACTTCTATCAGACTTTGGTTGTTGTCTTCTTCCGAATTGCCACCGATTTTATTGATAATGAGATCGTAGTAAATAGCTTCGTGTGGGATAAACATAAAAGCAAAATCCATGGTGTGTTCGTCAGGTTTAATATATTTTGAAGTTTCCTTGATACGATTTTTAAGATCGTTTAGAAATAGTTTTTCGAGACGGTCGCGTTCGGCTGGGTCGCGGGCTTCGACGACGCGGTTGTAGTTTTCGAGCGAAAACTTGGAGTCGACCGGAATTATTTTATCTTTGACATAGATTGCGCAGTCGACGATCAGCCCGTCAGCAAAAACATGTTGCATTTTATACGAACCAGGTGGCAAGATATTTTTTAGTAATGTTTCCAAATAGTATTCTCCGAGGATTCCGCGCTGTTTTGGGTTTTTCAAAATATTTTGCAGTTCGTCGAGCTGGTCGGCAAAAGACACGACTTGCTTGTTGGTTTCGTCGAGGCGAGTGAGGCGTTCGGTGATGTCGGTAATTATTGAGCGGGATTCTTTGCTCTGGTGCATCATGCTTTCGCGAACAGAGCGTTCGTTGTCACCAAGACGGCTATCCATAGTTCGGCGAAGTTCGTTTATTTGCTCAAAAAGCAAAGGCAATCCACCCATATCTGCCTGTGGTTTTTGTTGCCCTCGCAAAACGAGAAAAGCGATGATAATTCCGACGAGGAGTCCGATGATGATCCAAAGTATTGTCATAGGGGAATTATAGCTTATTTGTGAGCTGGGTAAAAGATTTTCTAAAGGAAAAATTCATATCTAATTGCTAGTGTAAATTATATGAAAAATTATGATTCTTGGAACATTGAGAAAAAAGCATTAGAAGAAGATAAAGCAGGTGTACCAATATTCCACGAGCGCGAAATCTGGTGGTGTTCTATTGGTTATAACCTCGGCTACGAGCAAGATGGGAAAAATGAACTTTTTGAAAGACCAGTGCTTGTTTTAAAAAAATTTAATAATAAAGTTTGTTGGATTTTACCAATGACAACTAAAAACAAAGAAGGCATATATTATTTTCAAACAGTGTACGAAGAAAAAACATTCTCGATAATACTTTCTCAGCTAAGATTGGTAAGTGTAAAAAGATTCCGTAGATATATTAGAAAAATAAGCCCAAACCAGTTTGAAAAAATTCAAAATAGAATCATAGGTATGATTATAAGAGACGTATGACGGACGAAGCCCCCGGAAGGGGGGCTTCTCAGTTGGCCTAATGGCCATTTAGATACTCATTTTATCAGGACTACTTTGGAAGTCAAGCATAATTTATTTAATCACCACCGAATACAACCACTTGGTCATTGGGTCGATGTTTGGTCCATAGACAATGATTCCGCCGAGTCCACCGACAACAGAGATTAATCCTACGCCGACAATAGCCAGCGCAATGAGCAACCAGCGTTTAGTAAAAAAAGAAAGATTATGAGAAAGCTTGGGGTAGGTAACGGTAAACATCGGATATTTCTCGATTACCCAGCCAATAACAGTAATGAGTGCAATCGCACCAGAAATAAAGGTAAAAAGACCAGCCAGGTTTTCGTGCATATTGACGATGGTTCGCAAGTTGGCCTCGATATTTTTGCCGAGCAAGTGTTTGGCAGTGTCACCAGAGGCGAAAGTTGCGTAGGCTGCAAAAAAACTGAAGATAGCCAAAAACTGTTTAGTCGTTTTGAGACTGGGGAACTTTATATCTAGACAAAGTATTTCGATGCCAGCGTAGAGTAAAAAAATCGCGATCGGAAAATGAACTAAAAGTGGGTGAATATTCATGGCTAGATTATACCATCAAAAAATGGTATAAAAGAGTCCTAACCTGAATAAATATATGAAAAAAGACTTCTACGAAACACTTGGTGTCGCAAAGGGCGCCTCAAAAGACGAAATAAAAAAAGCCTTCCACAAGATGGCGCATAAATACCATCCTGATAAAAAAGATGGTAATTCTGATAAGTTTAAAGAAGTGAACGAGGCCTACCAAACACTTTCCGACGACAAAAAACGCGCCCAGTATGATGCCTATGGTCAGACTTTTGACGGAGCAGGTGGTCCTGGCGGTGCAGGTTTCGGCGGCTTTAGTGGTCAGGGTTTTGGCGGCCAAGGTTTCGGTGGTTTCAGCCAAGGTGGCTTCGAGCAGCAATTCGATTTTGGCGACCTCGGCGATATTTTCTCAGAATTTTTTGGAGGAGGAATGGGTGGAGGTATGGGTTCTCGTGGTAAACCTCGTGGCAGTGATATTTCAACTGAAATCGCCATTCCTTTTGCTGAATCTATTTTTGGTTCAAAAAGAAATATTGTTATGACCAAAACTAGCCAATGCGAAACTTGCCATGGCAATGGCGCAAAACCTGGTACCGAAACTGTTACCTGTGATCGTTGCAACGGCAAAGGCCAAGTGCGCGAAACCAAACGTTCGATCCTCGGTTCTTTTGATGCAGTTGTCGAATGTTCCAAATGCCACGGCGCCGGAAAAGTCCCCAAAGAAGCTTGCGGAACATGTCGCGGTGTTGGTGTCCATAGAAAAGAAGAGCGAATGGAAGTTATTATTCCAGCCGGAATAGAAAATGGTCAGATGATCAGGCTCTCGGGTATGGGCGAAGCGGTGCCACATGGCACGACGGGAGATCTGTATATAAAAGTTCGTGTGGAAAAACACAAGACTATTGCGCGCGAAGGTCACAACCTAGTCAGCTCACTTTCTGTTCGTCTTTCCGACGCATTGCTTGGTGCTGAATACAAGATAGAAACTCTCGACGGCTTGGTAGAAATCTCAATCCCAGCCGGCGCGACATTTGGTGAAATTTTGCGAGTCAAAGGCAAAGGCGTCCCGACCGGCAAAAGCAGTCGCGGTGACTTTATGGTCAAACTCGAAATCGAACTCCCCAAAAAACTTTCCAGCAAAGCCCGCAAAATTGTCGAGGAACTGAGGGGAGAGGGGGTGTAAAAATATTTTATGAAATATCCCAAAACCACAATATTAAATATAAATAATTTAAAAGTAATTCATGTTCATTTGCCAAACACGGGAGTCGTTTTTTCATCGATGAATGTAAAAGTAGGTGCATTTGCAGAAAATAACAATTTCCCTTATGGAACTGCTCACTTTCTAGAACACATGCTTTTTAAAGGAACAAAATCATTTCCAAGTGATGTGGATATTTATGAAAAAATTGAATCACTTGGTTGTGCCCGGAATGCTCATACACACTATAATTATAGCCGCTACTACTTTGCAGTTTTAAAAGAGAACATGCAAAATAGTTTACGAATAGTTAGTGAGATATTATACAGTCCGGTTATTCCTAAAGAGTTATTTGACAATGAGAAAAAGATAATAATCGAAGAAAGTAAGCGTGCACATACTGATGCTAAAAAAATCGCGGAACAAAATAAATTAATGACAACTTATAAAGTTAAACGATCTGAAGAGATGATATTAGGTTCGCCTGAAAGTATTGAAAAGATTCAATATGAAGATATTATTAATTTTTACTCTAAATACTATAGTTTAGAAAATTCAAATCTATTTGTCTGTGGAGATATTCTACCCGAAGAATTAGAGGACATATTAATAGATTTTGATTTCAAAATGGTAGATAAATCTCACGAAGTATCTGAAATACCACTCCCGAATATCTCTGGAGAACTTGTAATTTTTAATGATTCAAATCGAAAAAATTCATATATAACAATTTCTTATCCTATCCCAAGTATTGGCGTGCCCGGGTATGAAGAATGTGGAATTATTGCAGGCCTACTTTCCGCGACAAAGGGGCCTGGATACCGTAGGCTTCGACAGGAGCTAGGTTTAACATATAGCATTAGTTCTCAGAGAACTGAAGGTATGTTAAGTTTTGCATTTGAAACCGATCAAAAGAATGAGGAAGCTGCGATCGAGGCCTTTAAGGAGGTTGTCAAATTCTTGGCAATAAATGGAATTAGTGAATTAGATTACAAAAAAATTATTATGAGTCGTAACTTTAATGAATTGACAAAATTAAGTAATATTGTAGAATTTGGTCTTGCTCACTCGTTAAATTTTATGATGCGACCAAATATAACTTCATTAGAAGAATATTATAATATAATTAATGCCCCAACTAAAAACTCCACAGAAAACCAGATTAAGATTTTATTAAAAAGTGAGCCTACTGTAGTCATAACGAGATAATAAATAATGCATAAGTTCACAAACATACTAGACTCTTTGGACTCCCAATCCCAATGAGGCAA
>CAYHBR010000014.1:0-18640 GCA_964354985.1 uncultured Candidatus Saccharibacteria bacterium
GCTGCGGGACCTGGATTCGAACCAAGATAAACTGCTTCAGAGGCAGTTGTCCTACCATTAGACGATCCCGCAATGTGGACCGCACCACAAAATAGTGCTCCAACCATGTCAGAGTACCAGAAATTCAGCTTTTTTCAAGGCAATTTGGTAATCTAGCAATTTGGTAATATGTACTATTTATAACAATCCTTGGCAGGCAGTATATAATTGAAGCCATGTTCGACCCAGCCAACTTCATTATAAAAAAAAGCCAGCGAGCGAAAAGGCTTCGAATTGCGGTTGAACACGACGGCAGGGTTGTTCTGACGCAACCGAGTTTTCTCTCGACCGAACACGCCCTAAAATTTGCCAAGACTAAAACTGACTGGATAGAATCGGCACTTTTGAAACATCAAAAAGCCGACATATTGCCAATACCTAAACCGTCAAAGCGCGATTTTGAAAAATACAAACGCGAAGCCAAACTTTTGGTTTTGGAAAAAATCAGAATTTTCAGCACTCATTACAATTTAACTTTTTCGAAAGTTAGTATTAAAAATCAAACGACACGGTGGGGAAGCTGCTCGAAAACTAAAAATCTCAACTTCAGCTACCGCATCATTTTTCTACCGGAACATTTACAAGATTACCTCATAGTCCACGAACTTTGTCACCTCAAAGTTTTCAACCACAGCCGTGAGTTTTGGGCATTAGTCAGAGAGAAAATTCCACTCGCTGATATACGAGAATTCAAGAAACGGGTGCGCTAGTGCCGCTTGGCATTTTTCGCTATAATAGTAAGGTAATGAAAAGATTATATAAAAGCCAAACAAATAAAGTTTTATCAGGGTTGCTTGGTGGTTTGGGGGATTATTGGAATATCGACCCAGTTATTCTACGAGTCGGTTTTATTTTTCTAACCTGCTTCTCTGGAGTTTTTCCGGGGATTATTGCGTATTTTATCGGAAGCCTTATAGTGCCAAATTCACCATCTGTAAAACATGAACACGTAGAAAAAAACGAACCAAGTAATACTAAAGAGGAAAACCATGGAAAATAGAAAAGGTGGATATTTTTTCTTTATACTCCTAGCACTAGTTGCTGTCCTTGTAGCAATAGTTTTCAGACCGTTTCTGATTGTCATCACTGTGTCAGCGGGACTTTCCGTTGGATTGTATCCGGTTTTTTCTTGGATCAAGCGCAGAGTCGGAGGAGTCCCTTGGGTTGCTTCGCTCCTCACTGTTCTTATTTATTTGGTCGTTCTAGCTGTACCACTATATTTTGTAGGATCAAAAGTAGTAAAAGAAACAGGTTCTCTTTACTCATCTCTTTCAGATGGCGGAAATGGTCAACAATATATAGACAATATTATTTACTGGATCCAGTCTTATCTACCAGGATCAACAACAGAAGGTATAAGATCGCAAATAGGAGGAAGTGCAACATTTCTAACCTCAACGCTCCGTTCGATTTTTACTTCAACCCTAAATACTATGTTCTCGTTCCTGCTAATTCTGCTATCGATGTTTTATTTTCTTAAAGACGGTGAAAAATTTCGGAAATATATAATTGAGCTTTCTCCTCTTTCAGATAAAAATGACGAGCGAATTTTAGCCAAACTCAGTAGTGCTGTAAACGGAGTCATGCGCGGATATATTTTCATCGCTCTTGTTCAAGGATTTTTACTCGGTTTGGGTTTGTATATTTTCGGAGTTCCAAACCCAGCTCTCTGGGGTGTAATTGCTGGTATCGCTTCCATGGTTCCGTCTATTGGAACCGCAGTGGTAGCTGTTCCGGCCATAATATACGCTATTGTATTTGGTGAGCCAGTCTCGGCTATAGGTCTCTCGATCTGGTCGCTGGCTTTAGTTGGGACAATCGACAATTTGTTGCAACCAATAATTGTAGGGAAAAATATTGATCTGCATCCGATTGCAGTTTTGTTTTCAGTTCTTGGTGGTGTTGCGATATTTGGAGTTGCTGGTCTTGTTGTCGGGCCACTTTCACTTAGTCTTTTCCTGACATTAGTTTCAATTTATCGGGAAGAGTATTCGGGGTAGTGATTAGACAAAGATTTGTTTTAATATTTAATTAATTATAAATAAAAAATTTATGACATATATAAAAAAAACCAGAGTTCTCATTGTTTATGTAGTAACTTTTTTCTCATTACTGATATTTGCAACTGGGCAATTTGTTCTTCGCTCTGGCGCTGATGATCCACAGATTCAAATAGCCAATGATACTGTGAGTGGACTTGTGGCCGGTTATCCAGCAAGTGCTATTACAGCAGGTCCAGGAAAGACCATCAACAAAGCGACGCTACCTTTTGTTTTGGTTTACGATCAAGACGGCAACCCAATAGCCGGCTCAGCACTTTACAATGGTGCACTGCCAAAAATTCCAGTTGGTGTTTTTGCATATGTAAAAAAACACGGAGAACACAGAGTCACATGGCAACCAGAAGAAAATTTGCGTTTTGCAACAGTGATCGTTCCTTATAAAACTGAGAGCGCAAGTGGTTTTGTCGTCTCAGCAAGGCTTTTGAAGGAAACCGAAAACAGAATCGCAAAGCTCGGAAGCTTGATTTTCGGAGGCTGGGTAATAACTATGTTTTTTATAATAATTACTTCTGCGACAGGCTCACATCATTTAAAGAGAGTTTTTACAAAGAGAAAAAAGTAAAATAGGCACTTTTTTATCAGGAAATAGCTGTTATTGACAGCTATTTTTTTAACCGATTTGTGTTATAGTTATAGGACAAATATGAGAAAGAAACTAAAGCAAACTTTCATTCCACACGAGGGAAATGACTACAGGCCATCTCTTTTTGAATTTGTCGGTATGTCAGTTGTTTTGGTTGTTGGAATTATTTTTTTTGTTTCGTCGCTTGCTGTAAATCATTTTATTGTTCGGACAGACCAAGGTGCGGCTGTTTACTCGTCTGTTTTAGTTGACCTTACAAATCAAGCCCGTATTTCAAATAATTTGGGTATTCTAACTATTTCTCCTGTGCTAACTACTGCCGCAGAAATGAAGGCCAGTGATATGGCTGAAAAACAATATTTTGCTCACACAAGTCCAGACGGAACTACTCCTTGGTTTTGGTTTTCTAAAGCAAAATACGATTTTGTTTTTGCCGGTGAAAACCTAGCCGTAGATTTTACTGAGTCTTCTGATATTGAGAATGCTTGGCTTGCATCACCAAAACACAAAGAAAATATTGTTGATCCACGTTTTACAGAAATAGGTATTGCTACCAAAACTGCGATTTGGCAGGGGAGAGAAACAACTTTTGTTGTTCAACTTTTTGGAACACCAGCGATTGCTTCTGCGTCAAATCCTTCTATAGAAACAATCGCTACTGAAACACCTATTCCAAATACTGATACCGATACTAACACTGATTTAACTCCAAAAGTAACTATACTTTCAGAAACACCCTCAACTATTTTAGGTATAAATGAAGTCGCATTACAAACAAGAGCGGATGCAGTTACACCTCAAGAAATCACCGGCAAGCTACCTGACACAGTGGTTGGTCCACAAAAAGCTTCTCTTTTAGACAAAGCGCTCGTTAGGATTCCATCTATTTCAAATTACGCACTAACAGCCCTCTCGGTAATGATGTTGCTCGGACTAATCTTGTTTGTTTTTATTGAGATAAGACGCCAACACCCAACACATATTTTAATAGGCGTATTTGTATTTATTGCACTTTCGTCTCTCGCTTATAGTAGTCAAGCTTTTACATTGCCTTTGTAATTTTGATAATGTAGAAAAAAATCCGCAATAGCGGATTTTTTTCTACATCTTTACCTCTCTCCACTCATTTGGTTTTAGTTTTCCAATCATAAATTTACCTATACGAATACGTTCAAGTTTTAAAACTTTACAACTATTCGCCTCGCACATTCTGCGAATCTGCCTGTTTTTACCCTCCGTGAGAACTATCGAAAAAGTTTTGTCACCCATAAGGTTAACCTTACAAGTCTTAGTCTTGTATTTTTCCATTTTCAAATCTCCGCCGATAACAACACCGTTTTCCATTTTTTCTTTAAAAGTGCGAGTTAGCATTTTGTCGACAGTGACAACGTATTCCTTTTCGTGATCTCTATTAGGAGAAAGCAGTTCGTCGGTGATGCGTCCGTCGTTGGTCATTATTATTAAACCAGAAGAATCCTTGTCGAGTCTGCCAATAGGAAATACTTTAATTGGGAATTTGGCCGTAGTCGAAATATCTTTCTCTCCAGCTTGTGGTTGAGTGGTTACTATTCCAGTTGGTTTGTTATATATGAAATATCGATAATCCTTTCCTTTCCCTTTTATTTCTACTTTATCTGTTCCGCCTATTCTCATTCCCAGGGTGGCTTTAATGCCATTTACCGAGACTTTCCCGGCTTCTATGAGCTCGTCCGCTTCTCGACGAGTTACTTTACCAGTGTTTCGCAAGTAAACATTTATTCGCTCTTTGCCGTCATTTATTTTTGGCTGTGTATTCGGCAAGATTTCCTGAGACCTGGTGGTATTTATTTTACGAGGAGACATGACTGACTTATTTTTGGGCGAAGCGATATAGGCGCTCTTTCCGCCTGGTCTACTTGAATTTGATTTAGCTTGTTTTTTAAACTGCATACAAGCATCCTACGCTAAAACAGTCTTTTTAGCGAGTGTCCTTTATTCTGGTCGCAGGAATGATTGCGATTAGGCAAAGAATTCCAAGTGAAGAAAATAGAGCTGAGTAGCCAAAACAACTTATTATCCAGGCAGACAGGATTGGAATGATGAAATAGGCAAGTGGCACGACCGCACGATAGAGGCCAACTAAACCAGTGTCTTTTTCGCCGACATGCTTGAAAAAATAACTGTCAGACATTACCTCTGTTGTAGCGGCCCCAATTCGAGTAGCAAGGAGGGTAACAGCCCACAGCCAAATAGAGGGAGTTTCGATAGTTACTATCATTAAGGTTGCAAGTCCCATTACAAGCAATCCAAATATTAAAATTTCTTTTTCCCCAAAACGCATATCAGCAATTTTCCCAAGTGGGTATTGAAGTAAAACAAAAGGTGAAAGCATAACAAAAAATATTACCCCGATCTCTTGCCAACCAAAACCCATAACACTTGTTAGATAAAGTGGGGTAAAAATAACCATGACTGCGTAAAAAGTTTGTAAAACAAAGTTTACTAAATATATGGAAGCATAGTTCTTGTTTTTAAAAACTTTTTTTAAACTCGCCAGTAACCTAACTGGCTCAGTTTTGCTTGTGTTGAGCATTAGTCCACCTTTATAAAGTGTATACAACGATAATAAAACAAGAAAAGCGGCGACTAAATATAATAATTTAAATCCACCTTTGTTTAGAATTGCCCCAGTCCCAATGAGAGCTATCATCCATGCAGTATTTAGTACAGTCAAATAAATTCCCCGAATCTTTCCTGTATCCTTGTTTTCAGTAGAATGTTCAACCATCATATCGAGACCATATAGGATTATTGAATTGTGAGAAAGATATAGTATGAAAAGTCCAGCCGAAAGAATGCTGTAAGTAGCGTTAGATAGGCCAGTAAGTGCGAAAATCGAAACAAGTAAGAGCATTGCCACAAAAAGCAAACTGCCGTTGCGCGCTATTTTTTGCGGTGCCCAAAAAAGTAAAGCCAGTAGGGAAATAAAGGCAGCAATACTAAAAAGTGGACCAACAGAATCTGGTCCAAAAAGATTTGAAGCAAATGTTGAGTTGGCATAACTAACAAGCGCTAAATGAAGCGAGAATAGAAAACCAGTTACGAGGGCATACTTAAGCGCCCGCACTTTTACAATGCGCATACAGAGACATTATAAAATATTTATCAAGAAAAAACATAAAAAAGTGTGGGAAAGAAAAAACACTAACTTGCGTTAGTGTTTTTTCTTTGTATTTTTTTACACACTCAACACAACCGGAATAACAAGCGGTCGCTTTGCAGTCTTCTGAAATAAGAATTTTGAGATATTGTCGCCGAGCTGTGATTTGACATAGTCGAAGTCGACAGGATTTTGTCCAGCCATGCCGTCTTCGACAGTTTTTTTGATGATGTGTCGCGCGGCACGCAAGAGTTCTTGGTTTTCCTTTAGGTAAATAAATCCACGAGAAATGAGGTCAGGGGATTTCTTGAGTTTGCCTGTGGCAGAATCAACAGTCGCAATAACCACAAACATTCCGTCTTGGGCAAGCATTTGGCGGTCACGGATAACGACCTCTTGCACATCTCCAATAGAGAAACCATCAACCATCATCGGTCCGGCTGGGGCTTTTTCGGGACGCAGTGTCATCTTTGTGCCGTCGGCACTGATTTCTATTATTGAGCCGTTGTCTGGCACAATGATATTTTCTTCGGGAATACCAGTTTCCATAGCAAGTCGCTTGTGAGACTGGAGCATTGAGTGGTGTCCGTGAATAGGCAGGAAGAATTTTTCATGAACTTTATTGTGGAGCCAACGAATGTCTTCTTTATTACCGTGACCAGTTGCGTGAACATAATCTTCACCTGATGTTCGGAAAGTAACGATCTTGACACCTTGTCGAGCAAGGCCGTCTTTGAGGCGTTGAACAGCATTTTCGTTGCCTGGAACGATTGAAGCCGAGAGAATGATCGTGTCGCCCTTTTGCAATTTAAACTTGGCATGAGTTTTGTTGGCAGCGCGGTTGAGTGCGGCAAATTCTTCGCCTTGTGCACCAGTAACAAGCAAGATAAGTTTGTCTGGCGGAAAGTTTGGCATTTCTTCGAGCGTAATAATCGTATCTTTTTTAGGAGCAATGAGTCCGGCTTCGATAACGATACCGATGTTGTTTTTCATTGAGCGACCTTCGAGCACGATTTTTTTACCGAGACTTTCGGCAATCTGAATAATCTTAATCAGGCGAGTAATGTGCGAAGCAAAAGCCGCGATGATGATACGGCCGTTTTTGTTTTCAGTAATAAGACGCTCGAGACCTTGGTGAACTTTTATTTCAGGCAATGCAAAACCTTCATTTTCGATGTTGGTCGAGTCGGTCATGAGCATAAGCACTTTGGCTTTATCGAAAATAGAATATTCTTTTTCTTCACTTGCAGAAACAATACCGTCGATCTGGTCGAGCTTGTAGTCACCAGGGTTGATGATCCAGCCGTGTGGTGTATCGATGATAACGCCCATTGAGTCAGGAATAGTGTGAGTCACACCCCAGAATTTTACTTTTAAATTGCCAAGAGTTATGGTCTCGTCTTTTTCAACGACGATGGCGTTGAGTGGCGGTAGGTGAGGGAATTCTGCTTGACGCTTTTTCATCATCAATACTGTTAGGTTTCGAGAATATACTGGCGGATTGCCGATACGCGAAAGAACAATCGGCACACCTCCGATGTGGTCGAGGTGACCATGCGTAATGATGAGTGCGCGGATTTTGTCTTTGTGTTCTTCGAGGTAGCGAGTGTTTGGGATTGTGTAGTCGATACCTGGCGTGTCTTCTTTGGCAAACTCCATACCGGCATCGATAATGATGATGTCGTCAGCAGTTTCGATAACAGTCATGTTCTTGCCGATTTCTTCGACACCACCGAGTGGAATAATACGAATGACACCTGGTGCAACAGGCGGTATCAGGGAAGTTTTTAATTTTTCATTTCTCGAAGGAGCAACAGAAGTTTGTTCTGGTTGTCTTGGTCGACGTGATTTACCAAACTTACCTCCATACTGGAAGGTTTTAGTACGCACCATCTTCTTTGCGGAATGGTTTCGACTCATTCCTCCAACACCGGCGCCTCCAGCTCCTGTTCCCATCGCTCCTGTGCTTCTGGTGTGCGCGTTCCTTGTGTTGTCTGTACTACTTGAACTAGTACTGTTTGTATTACGCTGTGGCGCGCTTGAACTAATTGTTCTAAAAGGCCTGCGTTCTCCGCCTCCGCCTATACTTTTCTTTGGGTAATTTGTTTCCATATTATTTTATTATATTTTTTGCTGTTAAATTATTAATTAATTTTTTATAAATATTTTCCAAACTTTTTCTGTTTCTAAATACCAAGTATATACACCTCTAAATCTATCTGACGGCAAGATGATATTGTTGTTATTATTTCGTTCCATAAATCCTTTTTCTTTTGCCTCAAGATATAGCGGGGAATAAATAAATGCGACTGGTGCGTTCCTCTCTATGTCGCTTGAAATTTTTCCAAGAGCAATATTTTTTTCAGCAACTTCTGTTGATATAAAAAGTTCGTTGAGTGATTTGTCTACAATATTGCTTTTATACATTGCTACATTTAGTCCGGGGTTTTCAGTTTGACTTGAGTGCCAAAATGAATACAAACTTCCGTTTCCAGTCACAAATTGACCAAACAAAAGTGCTTCATAGTCACGCGGGCGGATTATGTCTTGGTTCAGATCGCCAAGACTATATATCTTTATCTGAACACTAAAACCGATAGCTTCCAGGTTCTCTTTTATTATATCAGCTGTTGCGACAAGTTCAGAAGTATCAGCTGTTGTTATCGAGAAAGTGAGCGACTGTGTTGTCTTATTTTTTGTATCAGTTTTCACTCTGATTCCATCACCGTTTATTTTCCAGCCAGCTTTCTCAAGAATACCCGCCTGAGTATCAAAGTTTGGGGTGGTTTCGTTTTGTGTTGAAACCGAAGGAATTGGTCCATTTATTGTAGTTCCATATCCAAACAATACTTTGTCTATTATTTCTTGTTTATGAATGGTATTTTTTACAACACTGACAACGGTACTGTCATTAAAAATCGGATTTAGGTTTTTGTTCATGAAAAGTCCAAAAACACGAGGAAGTTTCTGTTCGCTTATTTCCAATCCTTTATCGGCAAGTAGGCGAGCTCTTTCTGGTGAAAGGCCAGAAGCGATATCAATTTTCCCTGAAGTAAGAGCATTGCCGAGTTCTTTTTCGTTGGAATAAGAAGAGATGGAAATTTTTGTAATAAATGGTTTATTAAAATTGAACTTACGGAAGGAATTTAAAATAAATTCATCAGCAATACCAGAAGCATTTCTATTTACTCCACTTATTTTATATGGACCAGATCCGACAGCGTTTATGTTTAGTGTGCTGAAAATAAATTCTTCCGGTGAAAGTTCTGAAAAAAGGTGCTCGGGAATTATTCCAATAGTAGCAAGTTCAAGAAAAGGCGAGAATGGTTGTTTCAATGTGAACGAAACGGTTGTGTCGTCAATTTTATTTACAACTATTCCTTGCCAGATAGATTTTTTGGGGCTGTCTATCAGTGGGTTTTCTATTTGGTTGATTGTGTAAACAACATCATTTGCGGTCACCCTATCGCCATCATGGAAAAATATGTCTTTCTTAAGAATAAAAGTATAAGTTTTTTTGTCCGGGCTAATACTGTATGACTCTGCTAGGTCTGTTTCTGTTGTGCCGTTATCACCCAGTCTCATTAAACCAGAGTAGACCAAGGCACTTATATCTTTGTCTGCATCAGAAACGGCAAGCACTGGATTTACAAATCTAGGTGTACCAATAATCCCTTCGCGAAGTGTTCCGCCTCTAGTAGGAACATCAACACTTCCGTTCGAATTCAAGATACTGATCATCCAAATAAATGTGACAATAGATACAAAAAAAAGCGATAAAAATGTTGCCAATTCTTTTCGCGAAAATGATCTTATTGAATTTTTACCTTTTCGTCCTAGCTCAGGGAAAGAAAAACTCCGCGGAGGACGCGCTTGTTTGTTTGGCATAATATTATAATTAAGTTTTGTGTTTTACCGAAGTACGATAGAGAGTACGGCAGCCGCAGCAAAAAGGATCGCAATAACGATTGTAAAATAAAACAGAAATTTCTCAAAACCCCTTCTAGTATGATAGTTGGTAGCACTGTCGCCACCACCCAAAGAAGCACCAACACCGGCACCTGATACCTGAAGGAGAATTCCCGCGATTAGGAGAATAGAGAGTACGATCTGAATGATTGGTAGATACGTTTGCATATTCGGTATGGATAGATACTAACACAAAATGATCAATTTTGACAAGTCTGTGTATTTGCCCACATATTTTCACTTCAGCAAAAATTCATAATAGAAATCCCCAGTTTAGGTAGGGGATTGTTATTATCTTATGTATAATTTTATTAAGTCTATTAAAATAGCTATTGTTATTAACATAGTTAAAATTTTTTTCATGAAAAACAAAAAGATGGTGAGTTTAAAGTCTGTTATTATTGTTGCGGTTATTGTGGTCGGTGCGTATATATTTGCTAGTGGCTCGATAAAAAAAGATATTGAACAATCATTATCGCAGTCTGATTTTTCAACAGGTCAATCACTTCCAGCACAGGCTGGTTCTTTGTCCACACCAATAGTTACTTATACAAATTTAACTTGTAGTTCTGTAAAACTAACCTGGAGTCCAGTCACAAATGCAAAGGGCTACGAAGTCTACGGACCTTCTAGTGTTTGTCACACAAATGGCTCAGCTGGATACTGTGGAAAAACATCAGGTGTAAATAATACGAATAAAACGATTTCTGCCCTTGTGGAAAATTCTACTTATTCCGCTTTCGTGCCTACTATGGAAGGATTTACAGTTTTAGCTTTCCGAAATAGCACATATTCGGCACCTTCTCCTCGTCTCACTGTTGTGACTCCACCTTGTGGCGGTTCAACGACTCCTACCGTTTCTATCACAACTCCTACAACAGGCGGAACATATACTTCAACAACAGCGTCACTTTCTGGACTAGGTGGAACTTCTACCAATGCAGTCTCAGTAAAATGGTCAGTCAATGGTGGGGCACAGCAAACGGCATCCGGTACCGCTCCTTGGTCAGTTTCAAATGTACCTTTGGTAACAGGCACAAATACAATAGTAGTAACATCATACAATTCTTCAAGCCTTGCTTCATCGCCCGCTACTCTCGTTGTTTCTTACAATCCAACCCCAACAGACACGATTGCTCCTACGACGACGACAGCAGCCCCTTCGGCTAGTTGGTCAACAACAAATATTTCTCGAACACTTACTTGTACTGACATAGGCGGATCTGGTTGTGCTTCTACATATTGGAAGTTTGTTCCTACTGGTACTGCTTGTGGAACAGGACCAACCGGTTTTTCAACTGGAACTTCCGCCTCGACGACAATACAAGGCACATTCCGTCTTTGTTATTATTCGGTTGATAGTGCTCCAATCCCAAACATCGAAAGTCCTGTAAAATTCCAAGAATCATACAAACTTGACTCGACTGCACCAACAGGATCTCTCACTGCTCCAACAGCAGGACAAACAGTTTCGGGAACAGTAACAATGTCAGCCAACGCTACAGATGCACTTTCTGGGCTTGCTAGTGTTTCGTTTAAAATAGATGGAGCAGTAGTTGGCTCCGACACTCTTTCGCCCTATACTTTTGCTTGGAATTCTACAGGTGTCGCAAATGGTGCACATACTGCATCTATAACTGTTACTGATGTCGCTGGAAATACAACAACAAGCACAGCAGTTTCATTTACAGTTTCAAATGCAGGAACAACCGTCGCAACTCCAACAGGACTAAATGCAACTGGACTTACCTGTAGTGCTTTCAATCTAAATTGGGGAGCGGTATCAGGTGCTACTGGCTACGAAGTTTATGGACCAACTGGATGCAATGGCAGTACTTCAAATTATTGCGGACTCGCAACAACAAATACAAAAGCGATAACAGGCCTACTTGCTTCTACTACATATTCAGGTGCAACAGGCGCAACTGCCGGATTTACTGTCCTTGCCTACAATTCTGCCGGAACTTATTCAGCACCTGCAACAAGACTTTCTGTCACAACACCACCTTGTACAACAACAAATCTTTCACCAACAATAGTTATTACTAGCCCAACTAGTGCCGCGACTTACAACACAAATTCACCAAGTATAACTTTGAGCGGAACAGCGGCAGACGATAACGCTGTTACTTCGGTTACTTGGATGAATACAAACGGTGGTGGAAGTGGACAGGCTACTGGCACTAATTCTTGGTCAGCAACAATACCACTATTAGCAGGTACAAATTCTATAATAGTGGCCGCTCACGATTCTTCACTTGCGACAGGAACAGACACAATTGCGGTCACATATACCACAAGCACTTCGGCTTTGGCTTGGCCGGCTTCTCCAACTGGAACAGATATTGGCACTAGTCTCTCTACTGGCTACGAAATTTCTGGTGCATTCTGGAATCCTGCTGACCAGATGGTTTATACAGTTTCAGATGGCGGAAAAATCACACGAATGGATCAGAATGGTGGCAATTCTACAACTTGGCCAACAACAGGTTCGTTTGGAAACCTAGAAGGTATCGCTGGAACTGGCGCAAACCCATCTTTGCTTGCAACTGTAAACTATGTCTATGTTGTTGACGAAGCTACTTCAAAAATCTTAGAATTTAATCCTACAACTGGCACTATGACAGGAAAGTCGTGGACAGTGCCATCATCGATGGTCCCTGTTGATATTCCAGGAAATGCGGGTATAGAAGGAATTACTTTTGTTCCAAACTCGGTCTCTCCGTTCGGAACAAGTACATCAGGAGGTTTGTTCTATGTTTCATCTCAACTAAACGGAACTATCTATGCATTAGATATCAATCTAGCAACATCAGGCTCTACTCCCGTGCTAATGGGTTCGTTTACTCCAACACTACTTACTCCGGGTATTGCAACAGATATTTCAGATCTTTACTATGCTGTTGCCACAAATAAGTTGTTTGTTTTGTTCGATACCCTAAATGTTATGCAAGAACTTAGAACAAACGGTTTGTTCCTATCAGAATATGCGTTGCCGGCAGTTGTAAATCCTAGTTATGGAGAAGAGGGAATAACCACAATTCCAACTTGTTCAGCTACAAATACTGCAACTATCATTGGTTATGACGCAGGAAGCGCTGGTCCTCATTTGATGTACAAATACACAAACTATCCACAACCTTGTGTCGATGTAACAGGCCCAACTGTAAGTAATTTGGTGAGTTCTGTTTCAGGAACAACCGCTACTATCACTTGGGATACAAATGAATACGCGGACACAAAAGTTGAATATGGAATAGGGAATTACTCAATATTGTCCAATAATACTACTCTCAAGACAGCGTCACATCTTGCATTATTGACTACACTCACCCCTGGCGCCACATACCAATACCGAGTAAATTCAAAAGATCAACAAGGTAATCTAACTCAAACAATAAATACATTTGTAGTTCCTGGTGGCGGGGGGGCTGATCCAGTTATTATTGCGGCTGGAGATATCGCTTGTAGTTATTGTACACAGACCATGCAAGTTTCAAATTGGATTATGACAAACATCGGATCAATAACTAATGTATTAATGCTAGGAGACGGTGCTTATGCAAATGGAGCGTTATCTGACTACAATAATTATTATGCCCCAACCTGGGGCAGGGCAGCTATAAAGGCAAAGACAAAACCAATACCAGGAAATCATGAATATTACACGACTGCAGCATCTGGTTATTTTGACTATTTTAATGGAGTTGGTGTTCAGACTGGTATTGCCGGTACTCGTGGTCAAGGTTGGTACAGTTTTAATGTAAATGCTTGGCATATTATTGCGCTTAATACTAGTAGTGGATGCCCAACAGGCTCACTATCTTGTGCTGTGGGTAGTGCTCAGGAGACATGGCTAAGGTCAGACTTATCTGCAAATCCAAGTTTGTGTACAATTGCAATGGCCCATGCACCAAGATTTTCAACTGACACTACTCATGGAGATAATTCTTACGTAGATCCATTATGGGATGCTTTGGCTGATAATAGTGTTGAAATTCTTTTATCAGGACATGCGCATGATTATGAAAGATTTAAACCAAGAAATTCCGCAGGAACAGTAGTTGTTAACGGAGTAAGACAGTTTGTAGTTGGTACTGGTGGTACTGCTGACTTTTATGTAGTAAATGCAAATACTCTATATCAGGATGCACGACTTAATAGTACCTATGGAGTATTAAAGTTAACACTACATGCTTCTAGTTATGATTGGGCATTTATAAAAACGTCCGATGGTTCAGTCCAGGATAGTGGAACTGCAAAT
Source organism: uncultured Candidatus Saccharibacteria bacterium (assembly GCA_964354985.1). Taxonomy (GTDB): domain Bacteria; phylum Patescibacteriota; class Minisyncoccia; order Phycocordibacterales; family UBA9973; genus JAGOSA01. The sequence goes on from CAYHBR010000014.1 coordinate 14,058, forward strand.
TGCTATTAGTGGATTATTGTAATAAATAGTATGAAAAACCCTTGGTTCTCAAGGGTTTTTTCCTGCTTGCTAGCCATTGACAAAATCGATATAAATATGCTATAATATTAGAAAGAAGAGAGATAGTTCTCTGAAAAAACCTAAAAAATACGAAATGAAAAAAATCATAACTTTAGGACTGGCACTTGTGTTGTGTCTTTCTGCAACTACAAGTTTTTCTCAAACTTGTACTCCGATTGTGTTTATAGCCCAATCTAACATCCAAGCTGGATATTATACGCCGGCTATGGGAGGTCAAAATTCTATACCCGGGGCAATTATAGCCATAAGGTACAGACAATTTATACCAGGCGAGTCAATGAATGCCTGGACATTGGCGGGCTCAGCAACAATCGCAAATGCTTGTACGGGTTTTATAGCCGGGTCACAAGTAGACACAAGTTTGATGACAGACCGAGAACTTCATCAGTTCCAAGGCTATCTAGTGGAATGTCCAGATACATTTTGGACTCCAATTCTGAATTATAGAAAAGGTAAATTTAAAAAGCATCTTTTCAATTCCCAAGTTTTTTCTCGTAAAGAAATAGGGATCAATCCGACTGTCATCTTAAACCCTGATGCTTTTAAAAATGCCGACGGGATAATAGATCTCAGTGGTTTAGAATTTGTGTCGGAAAATCCCGACACAGAAGCTGAAAATTTGTTAGATTTTGTAAAAATTACAAATCTAACAAATGGATTTACTGTTATTAACCCACTAGCTCTGCCAATCAAAGTTTCAATTTATAATTTAAATGGAACATTGGCTGCGGAAGGGAATAATGGGAATGAAATTTCCGCTGAAAGATATGACTTTTTATCGTCTTCTACCTTTAGCCCTGGAATCTATTTTGTAAGAGTCGATTATCTTGGCTCTTCAAAAACGGAAAAATTATTTTTTCCGTAAAAGTACTGCGTAGTTTTGCAGATGTGTCCACTGCGTGGATGCATATCGCCCTTCTTTACCGGAGGGCGTTTTTTTTTATGTCTGCGAGTAGTATGTTTTGTATTCCACAGTATTTTCAGCTTTACATATCCAAAGAGGTTACAATATATAAGACTACGTCGAGTTGTTATCTTTTATTTTTTATTAATAATTTATTGGGGAATTTATGAAACAAAAAAAACATATACATATGGTTCTGGTCGTTATTATTCTAGTCGGAGCTTTCCTTGTTATCAGAAGTGCAATTGTCGGGCAAATCCGAAGCAACATAAAAGATGCTGATTTTGAACAAGACGTACTTCAGGCGCAAGCAGGCTGTACTGCTCCCACTCTTTCTAATATTCAGATTCAAAACATCAGCACAACAGGCGCAAATGTTTTATGGACAACAAATCAACAATCAACTTCGGTTGTTAAACTCGGTGTTACATCTGGAGGAATGAATTGGCTAACAGAAATAAATTCACCTGCCTCCACTCTCGGTGTCCTTTCTCATTCGTACAACCTCGTTGGTTTGTTACCAGCCAAGAAGTACTATTATCGAGTAAAGTCTTCAAATGGTACTTGTCAGAAAACAAGTTCAACCTATTCGTTCACCACTCTCGGCTCTACAACTGGCACTGCCGATGTTACCGCTCCTTCTCTTGTTTCAAATTTTACTGCGACAAATATAACAGGCACATCTGCCACTCTTTCTTGGAATTCTGCAATCGACCCAATAGTTTCCGGTGCAGTAACTTCAGGAATAAAAAATTATGAAGTCTATGGTCCAACAGGTGCTTGCAATGTAAATGGCTCAGCCGGTTTTTGCGGTAATGTTATTCAAACAAGTGCAACAACATACAGTTTACCTATAAATGGCTTAGTTTCAGGCACAACTTATAGTGGATCAGTCGGGGCAACAGCCGGGTTTACTGTAATTGCATACGACAATGCCAACAATCATAGCGCCGGTACAGCAAGACTTTCCTTTACTGCTGGCACGGGAACAACAACAGACAATATTTCTCCAACAACTCCAACAAACTTAACTTCACCTTCAAAAACTGCAAACTCAGTTTCTCTTGCTTGGACAGCTTCAACTGACAACAGCGGGGCAGTCGCTGGCTATAAAATATATGTAAATGGATCAACTACTCCAAACAACAGCACATTAAATACTTCAACTAGCTACACAGTTTCGGGTCTTAGTGCTTCGACTGCATATACTTTTACTGTTAGAGCGCAAGATGGAACAGGAAATGTTTCAACTCTTACTCCAAGTCTTTCTGTCACAACCAATGGCCTCGGAGATGTTTCGGCTCCAACAAAACCAACAGGGCTCACTTCTTCAAACATAACAAGTACAGGTTTTATTCTTAGTTGGAGTCCTTCGACAGACGATACTCTCTCTCAATCACAGATCCACTATGATGTTTATGGACCAACAGGTGCTTGCAATGTAATTGCGATAGCAGGTTACTGCGGGGCTGTTACAGGTGTAACCTCGATGGTGATAAGTGGTCTTGCTTCAAATACAACATACAATACTGCATCTGGTGCAAATGCCGGATTTATTGTTCAAGCATACGATAACAGCCTTCATTATTCTATTGGTTCAAATGTTTTTGCGATAACAACATTGCCAGGAATAGACAATACTTCTCCAATAATTTCTAATGTCTCAATTTCTGCAACCACAACAAACGCAACTGCAACTTGGACTACAAACGAACCAGCTACAAGTGTTGTTGAATATGGTCAAACAACTTCGTATGGACAGAGTGTTACAAATACTACATTATCGATCAACCATCTTGGGTTGCTGTCACCACTTACAAGTGGTACAACATATCACTACCGAGTGAAGTCGACAGATGGTTCTGGAAACTTGGCTGTGTCTCCTGACGCAAGTTTTGTGGCAATGGCTGGGCCTGTAGCTTGCGGTAATACACCGTTAACTGGTTATGAAAAAGCAATGTGGGTATGGAAAAATAATAGTTCAGTTATTACAGCAGGTAGTGTTGAACAAAATAATTTATTTACCTTTGTTGACGCTCAAAAAATTCAACGAATATACCTTTATGCTAACAATAGCAACCTTTCAGACAGCTCTTTTGTTTCAAATCTAAAAGTATTCCTAAATACAGCATGGAATAGTCATTGCTTAAAAGTCGAAGTCCTTGATGGTGCTCCAAATTGGATTGTTACAGATAATACATATATAGGTGGACCAATTAATGCGAGTGCTCATAATTGGGTAGCTTCTGCTCTCTCAATTAATAGCTCTATAACTGGCTCTAATGTAAAAATTGCGGGTATTCATATGGACGTAGAACCACATGGTTTTGTTTCTGGTGATTACCCTGGTTACACACTATATTGGTCTAATGACAAATTAAATGTTTCTAAAGCTTATATAAAAATGCTACAAGCAGTTAAAGATCAAGCTTCTGGGTTAGGCACGCCAATTGCGGTAGATGTTACGCGTTGGTTTGATTCTGATTTAGGACTTGTCTCAATTAATTATGGTGGTGTAACAAAAAATTTAATGCAACACGTTTTCGATCGGGTAGATGAACTTGGAATAATGGATTACACCACAAATGCTTCTTCTATATATTCCGATGCGTTGGGCGAAATGAATTACGGCCTCACTCTTGGGAAAAAAGTAACTATTGGTGTTGAGACGATTGACCTTACTTCTTACGGTGGTGGAAATAGTGTAACCAGTTTTTGGCCTACTCTTGTAAACAATACAAATCTGGCAACTCAATGTACTAGTTTGGGTTCATCATTAAATAATACCTACTCTCTAATGACTGTTTCAAACAAACAGGCCTTTAATCGGTTTGCTGTACATGCATACTGGAATGACAAAAACGGTGTTATGTCAGGGTATAAATATCTTTGCCAATAATTTAGATAATTATTAATCAAACCCACAAAAAAGCCCCTATTTAAGGGCTTTTTTGCTGCTCTGTGGTCAAATGTACATATGCTTGACAGGGGTTTGCAAAAAGCTATAATAGAGCCAATCAACGCATTTGTGCGTTTTTATTTTCATTGAAAACATCATATGGTGAAATAATTAAATGTTTTACGCAAGTCCGCAGACTATACAAGTAGTCTGATGGAAAAACAAAAAAAGGAGCAAGGTGACTTTTTATGTATGAGCTACATAAGATATGTTGTTTTGTTCCGTTCAATTTATAGTAGAGTTTGATCCTAGCTCAGGATGAACGCTGGCGGCGTGGATAAGGCATGCAAGTCGAACGGACCACATTTTTCCCGAGAATGAGATTACATCAAGTTCAAAGGTCGTTTGTGGTTAGTGGCGAACGAGGTAGTAACACGTGGGTACGTCCCCTAAAGTCGTGAACAACTCCGCGAAAGCGGAGCTAATACACGATGGTCCCCTCTATTAATTTAGATGGGTAAAGTTTTAACGCTTTAGGAACGGCCTGCGGAGTATCAGCTAGTTGGCAGTGTAAAAGACTACCAAGGCTATGACGCTTAGGGGAGGTGAGAGCCTGACCCCCACCGATGGAACTGAGACACGGTCCATACACCTACGGGTGGCTGCAGTCGAGAATCTTCCACAATGGACGAAAGTCTG
>CAYHBR010000015.1:0-14778 GCA_964354985.1 uncultured Candidatus Saccharibacteria bacterium
GTACTCAACCCTGGCGACCACTACCAGGAGGACTGCTGAACGAAAGAGTAACAGCCATTACTTCTTTCGGCGGATATCTTTGGGTTGGCGGAGACTTCACGACAGCTGGACCTATTTCAGCTGGTTATGTTGTCAGACACGATGGCTTTAGTTGGATTGCTACGCCGACACTGCCTAGCTCACCATATGGATTTGCAGTGTACAACAATATTCTCTATGCGCTCGGCGGTTTCGATATCGGAGGGCAAAACTTTGGCATGATGAAATGGATGGGTGCGTATTGGCAACCAATGGCACAGATAGAACAATGGGGCAGAATAAAAACCTCTGCGGTTTTTGGCGGGGAGCTTTTTCTGGGCGGATTTTTCTACACGGTGAACGGCGTTGTTTCAGAAAGTATTATTCGATACAACGGAACAACTTGGTCGCCTTTTGCTGGTCCAATAAGTTGTTTTTGGATTTGGCCGGCAAGAATCAATGACATTCATATAGCTAATGGTTCGTTGTATATCTGTGGTGCCTTCGACCAGATCGGCGGAATGTATTCTTCCTGTGCTGTAAAATGGAATGGCACAAACTGGACGCAACTAAACATCGGTTGGAATACTTATGCCTCTGCCTTTGTCCATACAAACAACAGTGTCTATGTTTGTGGTATTTTCCCGACGGCTGGCTCATCGACTTCTATCCGTGTCGCCAAGGAAGGCCCAAATGGATGGGTGAATGCTGGAAACGGTATCCAGTTGTTGGCTTTCACTGCGGCAACTTATATGGGCAAAGCCTATGTCGCAGGCAGTGGTGCACAGGCAGGCGGTGATTATATCGGCAATTGTGGTTATTGGAATGGGGCAAACTGGGTGCGCGACAATCAGGGGATAAAAGGTGGAACGATAATGACTTTGTACACTGATGATACCAAAGATGTTATGTATGCGGGTGGTGATTTTGCGATATGGAGAGGTGACACGACAGACTTTATTGCCTACAAAGGTGAAATAAGTTTACCAGTTGAGCTGACATATTTTAGAAGTGAGTTTGTGAAAAATGCCGGTACGGTGTGGAACAATTCTGGACTTGAAAAAAACATAAAACTAGAATGGCAGACTATGAGCGAAACCAATGCTGATTATTTTGCGCTATCTGTTTGTTCGGTTGATGGCACTCTCGTTTCTGCAGGATTTGGTGCGGGTGTGAGTATTGACTCGCTTCCTTTCGAAAATATCGGCAACATCTCCGCTCACGGCACGACCTCACAAATTAATATTTATGAAAGATTTTTTTCAGAAAAAAACTTGCCGGAAAATTTGGCTGAAAAAAAGAATTGTCTATATTATTTTCGTCTTGAACAATTTGATTGGGATGGAGCATTGTCCGGTATTTGGTATAGCGCGCTTTCGGCCCCGTCTTCTCACAGTTTAGAATATCTTTCGGGAAGTAAAACAATAGTTTGTGGTAGTTTGGCGGGAGAAATTTCCATTTATTCATCAAACGGACAACTGATAGAAAAAAATCGTCCACCAATATTTGTCTCAGAATATTTGCCCGGAGTTTACTGTGCAGTCTTACCAGAAAAAAAAGAAGTTTTGCGGTTTATCGTACAATAATTAAATAGACAAACCCCGCCACTTTATGTGACGGGTTTTTTTTGCTATTATTTCAATATGAAGTTCCCAAGGTCAAAAAAACTACTTTTTACTAACAACAAGGGTGGAGTCGGCAAGACAACCCTGGCTTTTAATAGTGGAATGTCTTTGTCGAAAAAAGGGTACAAAGTCACACTTGTTGATCTTGATCCCCAGTGCAATCTTTCCAGACTTTCTTTGGGTGACCAAAACTATACGAACACCCTTTTTTCCAATACATACAAAGACATTTACGATGTCTTAAAAGGTATAGTCGAAGGCGGTTCTGATTTAGACACTTCTGTCCCACTTATTCCAGTATCAAACAGCGATAATAATTTATTTTTACTTAAAGGAAGTGTAAAACTTTCACTGTATGAAAATATATTGGTCTCTGCTTACGGACAAGCTGCCTCAGGGCAACAACTGGGATATTTTCAAATAAGTGCGGTTGATCGTTTCCTCCGAGAAATTGGACTCAGTAATGAAATAGATATTTTCATAATCGATACATCACCTAGCCTTTCTTTGTTAAATCAAATAATTTTTCTTGGTTCAGACTATTTTGTTGTGCCAACTATGCCTGATGCTTTTAGTGTTCAAGGAATAGAAAACCTTGGCTCTATTTTTGAAAAGTGGAAAAATAACTGGAAAATCACAGGTAAAGCCCTGTCTGGCAACACGGAGAGTAAATTTGTTTTACAAGGCGACAGTCTTTTTATTGGCTATGTTATAAATTCATATAATGTTTACGGAAAACAGCCTATAAAAGATCACAGGCATTGGATTGTGGAATTACCTCGGAAAGTTAAAGAATTTTTATCTGAAAAACACGGAAGAAATGGCTTGGTAGAAAAAAGCTGGAAAGAACCGCTCGCAGAAATACAAGATTACGGACGAATACCAGCAGTGTGTCAGGATTTGGGAGTTGCGATATTTGATCTGGATCCCAAATACATATCCGACTATCAAGAAGGCACAAAAAACAATATTGAAAAATCAAAAGAAGAATTTGGACATCTTTCAGATTCGATTGTTAATATATTAAATCAGTATTAAGTGTTATAATTTTACTATGATAACGGAGGCGTTCCTTAAAAGGGTTCTTATGTTTGTTGGAGTCATTCTCTCCGGCCTCATTACTCTTATTTTTATCTCAACACCAGAATCCCTCCAGGTTCCTGTGCCTGACCAATTTCCGACAATAACAACAAAGTCAGCGCTCGCTCTCGAATTTAAAGACGCGAAAAAATATTTTGAAACTTCAATTAAAGAAAAAATAGCTGGTGCATCGGTAGACTCTATCATCTCCTGGTCACCGAACAGCAAATACATATTGGCAAACTTAATTTTTTCAGAAAAAGACCAGAACAATAAAACTACATTTCGCACAAAACCATATGTCTTAGATATGCCTTCCAAGACTTATATTCCATTGCCAAATGCAACTAGGATAGATCAGGTTTCTTGGAATGAAAACACACTCACTTACCCCGCGGACACTGGTTATGGTATTTTTGATATTGAAAAAAATACCGGTCAAACTTTCGGTAGTTTAGTAAATGGCGGACAGCCTGTTTTCTCTGATGACGGTTCGTATGTTGCCTACCAAGAAAATGGAATTGTCCTTTATAGTTTGAAAACTGAAAAATCAATTCGCATAACTAATAATATTGGGGATATGCCTGCTGTTTGGAAAACGGACGACAAAACTCTTGTTTTTTTTAGAACAGACGATGTGTTGAAAAAGAAGCAGTCTTTGATGGAAATAAATATTGGTAAAAAAGAAATTAAACTCTTGGCTGACTTGCCACAATCTGCTCAAAAAGCCAATTGGATAGAGAAAGACAAACTCGTTCTTTTAACACTTGGATATGATGCTGGTTCTTTTGATTATGCTTTTGATTTTTCAAACAACTCACTCAAATTGATTGCTGAAACATCAGAAGGCATAGCCTTTACTTCTGTGGCATATCGGCAACTAGCAACACTAAAAGGCAATAAAATTTCGCTTTACGATGTGAATGCAGAAAAGGTGAGCGAAACCAAGCGGTCAGAAAAAAGCAAAGTCGCCAACTTTTTTCTTCTTCCACCGCCTTCGATTTTTCTAATTAGGGAAAAAGGAGCGAGTTTTGACTCGAGTTTATTCAATCTCTCAGATGGCACAGAGCGTGTACTTAAAGACTTATGGCAATCTAAAGCTCTGGTTGCGCCAAATTACCGAAATGCTATTGTAATAAAAAAGGGTGGTAGTAGCGTTGAATTTGTGGATATACCTATGTAAGGTGAAGTAAAGTTAATAAAACATAAGCAAAAAAATGAACAAAAAACACTTTTTAAAATTTTCTTTTGTGGTATCACTTTTTTTTGTCGGAGGCATCCTTCTCCTTATTACTATTGCCTACAACGACAAAGCACAAGCTGGTATGACACTTTCCGAAAGAATACAGGCCATACAAGGCAGGTAACGAGCTTCCGTCGTAAATTTGACGAAATCTGGATTTGGGGTAATATAGCTCCATAGGCCAAAGACAGCAGGCATTGTGTGGGTATTGCAACTTTGCAAGTCCATACCAAAGAAGCCCTGCCGAGGACACTATAAAGCGACAAAGTGACGCTTTATTTCAAACGACTCATGTCGGCCTTTAAATGGCCGGTTTTTTATTTTATAAATTATTTATAAAAGATTAAATAAAACCGGCGGTCGAAAACAAAACAAACACAATTATTATATGGCTCTTACAAAAGCAAAGAAATCAGAACTATTAGAAGGCGCAGCCGGGATTACAAAAGAGGCAAAGACTATTGTCTTCGTCAAATTTGACAAACTCACTGTCTCTGACAGTATTGGACTTCGTCGAGGACTTCGCGCCGAAGGTTCAAAATACCGTGTTATTAAAAAGACGCTTCTCAAAAAAGCTCTTGGAGAAGGCGGTTACCAAGGTGAAATGCCAGAAATGCCGGGAGAAATAGCTATCGCATGGAGCGATGACTTGCTCGCACCAGCACGCGCTGTCTACGAATTTTCTAAGACACACAAAGAAAAGATTGAAATTGTCGGAGGTGTTTTTGATGGAGTGTACAAATCAAAAGTAGAAATGCTTTCGATCGCAACTATTCCTTCACGCTACACTCTTATCGCCCAGTTCGTCAATCTTATCAATTCACCGATACAGCGCTTTGCCGTTGTTATCTCTGAAATAGCAAAAGTAAAAACAGCATAAACTGCTGACATTAAAAATTTATTAGTTTTAATTAAAAATATTTTATGGAAGATACAAAAATTGAAATCCCAGCAAAGTTCAAGGACCTTGTTGAGAAAATAGACACAATGACAGTCATCGATCTTCACGAGCTCGTAAAGACTCTTGAAGCAAAGTTTGGTGTTTCAGCTGCAGCAGTTGCTGTTGCTGGCCCAGCTGCCGGTGAAGCTGTAGAAGAAAAGGATAGCTTTACAGTTGTCCTAGCCGCTGCTGGTGAGTCCAAAATCGCAGTTATGAAAGTAGTCAAAGAAGTTCTTGGTCTCGGACTAAAAGAAGCTAAGGATCTCGTAGACGGCGCTCCTGCAACACTTAAGGATGGTGTTAAGAAAGCAGAAGCAGAAGAAATGAAAAAGAAAATCGAAGAAGCAGGAGGTAAGGTTGAACTCAAGTAGTTTTTCTTGCCAGTAGTTTCCACAGAAATTAAACGAAAATTCCCTCATAAACATGAGGGAATTTTCGTTTTCCACTTTCTTATTAACCTTTTATATTTTCTTGAGATTTGCTTCATGTGGCCTATGATACAATCCGAATATGCTTTCAAACAATGATATTAATCGAATAATTGTTGCGTGTCGCTCAGAGTTTGTTACCAGGGTCGAGTTCCAAGAATTCAAAGATGAAATGCGTGCCAATTTTGCGGCGCTCATTGCTATTTTAGACGGAATGTCAAAACAGATTGCCGAGATGAAACAGGAAATGAAAATGATAAATATTCAACTAGCTCGACACGAACGCTGGCACCATCAAATAGCCAAAGAGATAGGAGTTAAACTAGAACACTAGACGCATTGTAGTGTGTAAGCACTCCACAGAGCACTCCTTTCGGGTGCGCTCCCTCTTTTGCCCTCATTCGAGCAAGAGAGTATACTGGACACATGAAAGAACTAGCCAAAATTTTCGGGTCAGAAGCCAGGGTAAAAATCCTCCGCCTTTTTTTATTAAATTCAGACGAACCAGTCGACAGTGAAGACCTTGGAAAAAGACTCCGTATTTCTCGCACAAAAGCAGCCAGAGAATGTAAACAACTTGCCAGTATTTCTTTTTTAAAAAAACGTTCATATTTTAAAGATGTTGTCCGAAAAGGTAAAAAAGCTAAGAAAAAAACAGAAGGCTGGAGTCTCAATCCGGAATTTGCTTACAATGATTCACTTCGTGGACTGCTAGTAGAAGAAGAATTTCTAAATAAAAAAGAACTCGTCCGTCGTTTTCGTCGCGCAGGCAAAATAAAACTTTTTGTTGTTTCTGGTATTTTTATAAAAGACCAAGAGCGGGAAGGCCGAGTAGATATGCTCATCGTCGGCGATAACTTGCGTAAACCATGGATCGAAGACACTGTTCGAAAACTCGAAGCCGAAGTCGGCAAAGAACTTTCTTACGCTATTTTTGACACTCAAGAATATATTTATCGCATAGAAATGTACGACAAGCTCATTCGTGATATTTTAGATTTCCCACATGAAAAACTTGTGTCAAGCCCTGCTCTTTTGGCCTTATCCACACCCACTCCAAAGACTGCCTAAAAAGTGCTATAATTTGTTGGTACTTTAAAGGTCGAATTTTAAAGTTGTATTGTTATAAACATTAAAAATAGATAAAAAAAACAGTATGGTACTTTCAACATGGGGCGAAACTTTCGCCACTTCTCTGCAAAGCTTGTGGTTTGGATTCATTTCTTTTGTTCCTGGACTAGTTCTTGCAATAATTATTTTTGTTATTGGTTGGATAATTGGTTCAGTAGTAGGCAAGGCAATAATGCAGCTTTTCACTGCTCTTAAAATCGACAAGATTTTTGAAAGCGCAGGTGCAAGCGAAGTTATGTCAAAGGCTGGTATGCGTCTTAACGTAGGTAAATTTATTGGTGATTTGGTAAAGTGGTTCGTCGTTGCAGTTTTCCTAATGACTGCACTCAATGTTCTTCAGCTTACCGAAGTTACCCAATTCCTTCGTGATGTCGTAGTCCAGTACTTGCCACGAGTTATCGTTGCAGCACTTGTTCTCGTTATGGCAACAGTCATTTCAGACTTTATGCGCAAACTTATCCGTGGTTCTGCTCGTATGGCAAATATTCGTTCAGCCAATCTCCTTGGTTCGATCGCACATTATGCTATTTGGATTTTCGCATTCATCATTGCTCTTTCTGAGCTCGGTGTTGCTGCTCAGTTCATGCAGATCCTCTTCACAGGTATCATCGCTATGCTTGCGATTGCAGGTGGTCTAGCATTCGGCCTCGGTGGTCGCGATGCAGCCGCTCGCTCAATCGAAAACATTCGTGAGAATACTTCAATGAAGAAGCAAATGTAATTTCAACTTCGACCAAAAAGAAAAACCGCCCCAGACTTTTAAAAGTTTGGGCGGTTTTTTTCTACTGTCTGTTTATCATCTGTGTTCGTTTCCGAAGACTAATGATTATACAGTATATGATTAGTATTTTGGTAAATACTAAAAATATAGTTAATATTGAAAATATAAGGTTCATGAAGGTTAGATTTGGTTTTGGAAACCGGCACATTTTAGCAGGATGCCGGCTCCCAGAACCAAACCTATTTTTCGTTCAATTTCTCTACTATTATATACCTAAAAACTACTTCTGTCAAGCAAAATATAGTCCTTTAGTCATATGGCTGTTTTGTCGAAAACGCACCAGACAGCACCCCAGATTTCCCCATTGCCAAAATATTTGACATCCATTTGCGCCTAGTATATACTCGCTCTGTCGTATGGAATACAAGAGAAACATATCAAACCCAAAAAGGCGGTAGCAACCGAATTCATTTTGGTGTCTACCCGCCGAAAAGGCGGTTTTTTATTACTCTAAATTAGACCTTACGAAGTGTTTTTTGAAAACTTAAATCCGATCCACATTCTGAAAATGTAAAAAAATTTACAATGACTGTTATCATTATGGTCTTTTCGTCTAGTGTGAGGTCGGAAAACTGCGTATCTACGCGTACTTCTTCATCTCGGTAGCGGTATCGAACAATGAACAAGAATACTACGCAGAGCAATACGCAGGGTAGCAAAATCTAAAAAGATTTTGGAGAAAAAATTATTATCGTGATTAATACATTTCCTAATAGGAAAGTAAGGGCGCACGGCGGATGCCTAGGCTCTTGATAGCGAAGAAGGACGCAATATGGCGGCGATACGTTTCGGGGAGGTGCCCAAAAACCTTTGATCCGGAAATTTCCGAATGGGGAAACCCTACTGAGCAAACCTCAGTAATCTTACACTTGTTGTAAGAAGCAGACCCAGGGAAGTGAAACATCTCAGTACCTGGAGGAACAGAAACCAAACAGAATTCCCTAAGTAGCGGCGAGCGAAAAGGGAGAAGCCCAAACCAATTTCATCGCATTGCAGATTATGCGCAAGCATTGTATGCAGTGCGATGTGAATCGGGGTTATAAGATGGCAGTAGTATGTAAAATACAAAAAGTTACAAATTGTTTTGATAGCTGAAGTTTCTGGGAAGGAACATCGGAGAAGGTGAAAATCCTGTAAGCGAAATCAAAACAACTTTTTTTGCCATTCTTGAGTACTCCAAGACATGAATAGCTTGGAGGAATTTGCCGGAACTAACCGGTAAGGCTAAATATATCAAGAGACCGATAGTGAACTAGTACCGTGAGGGAAAGGTGAAAAGCAGTCCGGAAGGACGGTGAAATAGACCTGAAACCGTGTGCCTACAAGGAGTCGGAGCGGATACGATTTATCGTATACCGTCACGGCGTGCCTATTGAAGAATGAGCCAACGAGTTTTAGCATGTGGCTTGGCTAAGAGGATAAAGCCTCGGAGCCGTAGGGAAACCAAGTGTGAATAGCGCAATTGTCATATGCTAAAGACCCGAAGCCAGGTGAGCTACCCATGAGCAGGATGAACTTTCAAGAAGTTGAAAGGGAGGTCCGAACCGGTGAGCCGTACAATACTCTCGGATGACTTGTGGGTTGGAGTGAAAAGCTAATCGAACCTGGTAATAGCTGGTTCTCTCCGAAATAGCTTTTGGGCTAGCGTTATGTGTTCCCTCTGGGGGTAGAGCACTGGATGATTTCGACAGGGAGCAATCTCGCGAAATCAATCAAACTCCGAATACCAGAGGTTAAAAACATAGCAGTTACACCGTGGGGGCTAAGCTCCACAGGTGAAAAGGGGAACAGCCCAGATCTCTAAATAAGGTCCCTAAATATACACTAAGTGCATCTTAAGGAGGTGAGGTTTCTCGGACAATGAGGATGTTGGCTTAGAAGCAGCCATCATTTAAAGAAAGCGTAACAGCTCACTCATCTAGAGACCTCGCACCGCAGATAATCGGGGCTAAGTGTGTTACCGAATTTGAGGGTTTATACATATTTTAATATGTTTAAGCGGTAGGAGAGTATTCCACTCTTGCGATGAAGGCAAAGGCGTGAGCCATGCTGGAGCGTGTGGAAGTAAGAATGTTGGCACAAGTAACCGCAAGCAAGGTGAGAACCTTTGCCGCCGAAAGACTAAGGTTTCCTTCGCAACGATAATCGACGAAGGGTTAGTCGGGCCTAAGGGAATGACGAAAGTCGGACTCGATGGACAGATGGTTAATATTCCATCACTTCTGGTGTATTCGATGTGGGGACGAAGGGTTGTACATGATGCGCATTATTGGATTTGCGTTCGTGGGTTGATTGTGACTGGGAGGTAAATCCCCCAGTGGCCGTAAGGCACATGAGAGATCAGCGGAAATGGTCGGGTTCGCCCGGTTAAATATTATGGAGCACGCTTCCGAGAAAATCCGCTAAGATTATTACATTAGAAACCGTACCGTAAACCGACACAGGTAGTCAGGTCGAGTAGACCAAGGCGAACGAGTGAGAGATCCCCAAGGAACTCGGCAAAAAAGCAGCCGTAACTTTGGAATAAGGCTTGCCGCTTGTTAACTCAAGCGGCCGCAGCGAAAGTATTTCTGGCAACTGTTTATCAAAAACACAGCTCCCTGCGAACACGTAAGTGGATGTATAGGGGGTGACGCCTGACCAATGCCAGAAGGTTAACCAACGATGGTGCGATTATATCAAGCTGGTTGTTGTAAGCCCTGGTGAATGTCGGCCGTAACTATAACGGTCCTAAGGTTTTGCATTTGACTTCGGTCGAGTGCAAAACGGACTAGGACTGCTATAGAAAAAGATAAATAGTTATGTTAAACAAACAATTCATTACACATTAGAAGCTACCTGCCACCGCCGAAATGCGATGGCAGTCCAAACTTGATTAACGAGAGACCAACGTCAAGCGCCCAAACTCGCAAGAGTGGGCGAAGATAGAGTCCTTCTTAGAGGTACAGAAGAGCGAAGTACCTTGTCGGGTAGGAAACTGCCCATCCCGAGAGCGATTTCGGGATTAAATCTGGCTATAACGGGGAAGCCCTTTGCAAAATAGCGCGCAAAGGGTAATCCCGTGGGAAGTCGTTCGAAGCGAAAGCAACGAATTGACCCCGTAACGACTTAGGTCACCACGGTATAGTGGTGACCTGGATAGATTTTTGATAAAATCTATAACATGCCGGCTCTCAAAGTAGAACGCAATATACAAAAGCATATGCTTAAAGCGTTGAGATGAAGATATAGTCTGTGCCACTAGTAATAGTGGGTTTCGCCCTGTACATAAAGTATGTCCATGGTTCAGCGATGTAAACAACATGAAGTTCCGACGCGCACGAATGGCGTAATGACTGGAAAACTGTCTCGGGGATTTGCTCGGTGAAAATACAATACCGGTGAAGATGCCGGTTAAGTGCAGTTAGACGAAAAGACCCTAGAAGCTTTACTACAGGTTGGTATTGGGCATAGTGAATGCATGCGTAGCATAGATGGGAGAGGTCAAGTGCAGGGTTTCGGTTCTGTAATACTCAACAGTGAAATACCATTCTTGTCTTTGCTATGTCCTAATCAGGGCGAAAAAATTGTTTTGAGACAGTGCCTGCCGGGTAGTTTGTTTGGGGCGAATCCCTTGAAGTCGCCCCGATAGCGGTTCCGTAACAGTTATATCCGACTGTACCGCCAAATTATAAATTAGGGGGCTATTATTAAATGTTAAAAAGTTTTTTAATAGAAAATTCTGCCAAATGCTGGAACACCCGAGTATCTTTAAGTACTCATCTGCTGTCTAAGAATTAGATAATGCAGATAGTTAAAATCTTAAAGTGCGGACAATCAGCAGGAAAGATCCATCACTAATAAAGAAGAAAAAATTATAGTATGGAAATCCTCAGAGACTATACGCAGAACTCTAATGAGAATTGGATGATGATATAGTCCGATCTTCATGGCGACATGAAGCTTCAATTACAAGTTAATTGGAGAATCAAATATGAATTCAAATAAATTGAAAGAAGCGTCAAAGAGTTTGAAACTTACAAAAGAGCAAAGAGATATAATTGTGGGATTATTACTTGGTGATGGTCATCTTGAAACTCAAAATAATGGACGAACATATCGTCTAAAGGTTGAGCATGGTGAACAACAAAAAGAATATCTCGAATGGTTATATAAGAAATTCGAAAAATGGATTCCAGGTGGAATATATACTCGAGTAAGACATGAAAAATATACTCATGTTGGATGGAGGACTTACTCACATGGAGCATTACGATTCTACGGGAAGCAATTTTATCAAGGTAAGGTTAAAATTTTACCAGACAAAATTGAGAAATTTCTCACAGATGAAGTTATTGCAATTTGGTTTATGGATGATGGTTCAGTGAAATCAAAAACTCACAAAACCTACATCTTTCATACCTACTGTTTTTCGAAAAAAGATCTTGTAATTTTACAAGAGGCTCTCATTAAAAAGTTTCAAATTAAGACAACGGTTCAAAAACAAAAGGATTATTGGAGGCTGTATATTTTAACTGAATCAGCAGAAAGATTCGAAAATATTATTAGACCATTTATCCAACAAGTTCCAATAATGAATTATAAATTGATCAACAAAATGCCTAAAAAGTAACGGAGGGGTCCAAAGGTCAGCTAGGCGCGAATGGAAACCGTGCCGATAGTGTATTAGCATAAGCTGGCTTGACTGTAAGGCGTACATGCCGAACAGGCGCGAAAGCGGGGTAAAGTGAACCGACGGTCCGCGTTAGACGCGGCCGAAGATTAACGGATAGAAGCTACTCTAGGGATAACAGGCTAGTTCCGCCTAAGAGTTCATATCGACGGCGGAGTTCGGCACCTCGATAGACACCGAATGTCGAGGGTAGAGGATTACGAACAAATCCTCTCATGCGCGTGCGAAATCACGCGTAGTAAATCAGCTCATAACGGAGAAAGCCAAATTGAGAAATCTTGCATGCAGATGGTAAAATATCAGTATGTCGCGCAATTTGGTCAACACCGTGGGAAGTTTAGAAAGTAAATATTGGAATAAGAAAATGCTTTCTTTGAAAAAGGAAATGCAGCTTACTCCTTTGCAACGATCCTTTATTATCGGATCGATGCTAGGAGACGCGACAATGCGAGTTGGCAGAAAAGCAAAAAATGCCAACTTCAAAATTGATCACTGTCTGGAACAGAAAGAGTACGTGTTTTGGAAATACGAAATTTTAAAAAGTTTC
Organism: uncultured Candidatus Saccharibacteria bacterium; assembly: GCA_964354985.1. GTDB lineage: Bacteria > Patescibacteriota > Minisyncoccia > Phycocordibacterales > UBA9973 > JAGOSA01. The sequence goes on from CAYHBR010000015.1 coordinate 12,466, forward strand.
GTAACAACACCTCCAAAACTCAGTTATCGTACAACGAAAGACGGAGTACGATACGAAAAATCATGGAGGTTTAGAACACTACGCCATCCTGCGCTCACAGACATATATGATCAGTTCTACACAACAGAATCATATCGTTGTGGAAAGAAAATTGTTCCCGATTTTGTCATTGAGAATCTTGACCCGTTTATTATGGCCATTTGGGTCATGGACGACGGATCATATAATCAAGGAAAGATCGATATAAGCACTTATTCCTTTACTCTACAGGAAATTGAGAAATTGCTAAGCAGTATAAAAATGAAATTCAATATCACTATGCTTTATTACAAAGATAGGGATAAGGGGTATCGGATTTATTGCAACAAAGCAGAAACTCAAAAACTTGCAGACCTAATTTGTCCTTATATCATCAAAACAATGAGATATAAGATAGGACTTTTATAACCCCGTAACGACTGGATTTCCGCTCAATAAATAAATTGGTCGGAATGAAGATAGTAATATAAAGATTGCTATAAAACGCTGGTATCTTGGAACAAATCCAAAGATAAAGGTATAGTCTGCGCCATTAGTAATAATGGGTGTGCACATCCAAACTGGATGCTTGCACGTAAATATGTGGTCGGCTCACCTTATCCCGGGGCTGGAGAAGGTCCCAAGGGTATGGCTGTTCGCCATTTAAAAAGGTACGCGAGCTGGGTTCAAACCGTCTTGTAATTGAGTTTTGCATTTATTTGCAGACTTGATTGCAGAATCGTTTGAACCCCCGAGGTTTGTCATTACAAAGAATGACATCTGTTATATATGCGAATTATTTCCGCATGGTTGTAAATTAATCATTTACGCCATGAACAAAAATAATTGCAGAAATCTGAGAAATCCAGAAATTTTTACAAAGTGAAATTTGTAACTAGTCTGGTAAATACAACCAAGCATACAGTTAGTATGCTCACGGCGGCACCGCACAGCAATGTGCGGCAAGTCAAATCAACTATATCGGTGAAATCCTACGACGGATAACACCGAGGGAAGTTTTGTGAGTTTCATAGAAGAAAATTGTTCTTTAAGATAATCGAACGGACAGTGGTAGTGAAGTGCATTGGACTAAAAATCCAATCCGTACAACAGCAACAACCGAGAGGGTTGGGTTGCGAAAAATGCCAAATTTTTATTCACTGCGATACAGTCCTGGAGATAAAGCGGAAGAGGAAGACTTCCAAACCAAGCGAATATGGGGGCACGCTAAACGATGTGCTCCCCAGCTTGGTTCTTCTATGAAATTCATAAAACCCCGTAGAGACTAAACGTTGATGTTCTCCTGCGAAAGCAAAAAAGAGAATGTGATATAGTCCGATCCCTTTAGTAATAAAGGTTCAGCACACACTTTATGTAGATACAGTGTGAACGCGGAAGTAAAACCAAATGCGTGAGACAGGTTGGTCTCCTATCTACTGCACTCGTTGATTCTTGAGAAGAGTCGTTCCTAGTAGACCCGTATGGGTTTTGCTACTTCACGAAGAGATTCGTGATGACAATTTGGCTATAACGGTGAAGTCTTCATCAAAGTTCTGGTTTTAGAGAAATATGTTTGTCGGTCCTGACGCATACTACTCGCTTGAGGACCAGAAGAATGATAAGATAATACCGTGGGAAGTCGTCAGCTTTGGTTGATTGACCCCGTAACGACTGATCCATTCGCTTTTTATAAAAAGCGAACACGGACGACTTATATATACTGCAAGTATTTTATAAAAAATACGCGGATATATGGGTAACACGCCAACATCCTATCCAGTCTTGTTTGGAAATTTCCAAAAGATTGTTGAAGGATGAAGATATAGTCTGCGCTCCTAGAAATAGGGGGAATTCAAGACCAAAATGTTGGTTTGAATATACGTGACGAGAGGACCGGAATGAACTAACCTCTGGTGTATCGGCTGTCCTGCCAAGGGCACTGCCGAGTAGCTATGTTGGGAATGGATAACCTCTGAAAGCATCTAAGAGGGAAGCCAGCTTCAAGATAAGGAATCGTTATAGAACCCTGAGAGATGATCAGGTTGATAGGCACTAGGTGTACGTACAGTAATGTACTCAGCCGAGGTGTACTAATTATTCGATTCCTATTAGGAAATGTGCGAAGCACGATAATAATATAAATAATTTTTTCAAGTATTCTGTTCTGGTGATTTGACGCGGTGGTCACACCTCTTCCCATTCCGAACAGAGTCGTTAAGCGCCGTAGTACCGATGATACTCCTTGTGGGGAAAGTAGGTAGTCGCCGGAACAGAATACTTGAGAGAATCTTTTCT
>CAYHBR010000016.1:0-13388 GCA_964354985.1 uncultured Candidatus Saccharibacteria bacterium
TATCCGTTTTGATAATGTGCACACACATATGGCGGTTTTCAAAGAAAATAATATACAATGAGCTTATGGAGAAGAAAACACTTTTTTATATATTAACTGCCATAGCCATCGCAGGTTTTATTTTCGTGGCAGTTACAAATAAACCTAAAAATTCACCGGTCATTGCACTCAAAAACAACGTAAACAAAGTTGTCTCTATTTTAAACAAAACTGACAAAAAAATAATTAAAGAGGAAGCTAGAACGAGCATAGATGTGACTTACCCAGAATTTTAAAAAATCCCTGCATCTGTAAATTCAGAAATTAAAAGTTTTGCAGAAACAGAAGTCGGAAATATAGAAGAACTTAAACTAGAAGAAATACCAACCTCTTCTGACGCGACATATTTTTTAAAGATTAACTATGAAGTCGAGCAGGCTAATTCAGATTTCATAAGTCTTGTTTTTACTGCAAGCATATACACTGGCGGAGCTCACCCAAATCAGTACTTTAAAACATTTAACTTTGACACAAAAACAGGAAATGGAATAAAACTCTCTGATTTGTATCCGGATGAAAAAGATGTTATTTCGCTTTTAAAACCTAAAATAAAAATTGCAGTTAGGGAAACATTAATAAAATTTTTTGAGAACCAAAATGAAACAACAACAGATCCCGATAGCATCCTCTTTACTGACATAAACGATCTCGAAGAAGATTCATTTCAGAATTTTACTTTTAGTGATGCAAGCATAAATCTTTACTTTTCGCCGTATGATATTGCCCCTTATGTAGTTGGACCTATCGTTGCTCAAATAGAAAGATAAATAATATTTTACTTTGCAGTGATTTTCTTTTTAACAGACTTTTTCTTTCCTGCGATTTTTCTAGGTGCCCTTTTTTTGGAGGGCAATCTTGTTGGGGTTTCGAGATGCTCATCGAGCGACCAGTGTCCACCTCCGGTTACAAAGAGCGAAAGCAAAACTGCAAAGATACTAGCGTGTGAATATAAGTCCTCTTTGAAAACTCGATAAGTGAATATCACGATTAGGAAAGCAAAAAAAGAAGTTAGTCTTGTTTTGTATCCAACCAAAATTAAAATCCCGAAAACTATCTCTAATAAACCAATAAGCAGAGTCCACATTGCCGTTGAAACTGGTAAATAGTAAATCAAATTATATTTTTCGATAACTGACGAGAGATAGTGCGGGTTGAATACTACTTGATAAAAAGCTAGAAAAATAAAGGCACTACCAAGAGATATTCGGAGTATGAGCGGGCTATATTTTTCCCATTTGTCTCGAAAAAGAGTCGGAATACCAAGCAAATCGTCTAGTCCTGGTCGATCATTACCGATCATCAATATTGCAACAGCACTTCCAAGTATTTCGAGATTTCCAATTATGAAACCACTATGTATCATTCCGGTGATAAAAAAACCAATGACCGCAAGAACAGCTGGAGTAACAAAAAGACCAAGTAATAGTAATGTCCCGAGAATAAGTTCTAGTCCGCCGACAGTTGGAAAATATGGGATGGAAGGGATAATAAAAACATTATTTATGGCTGCTCCGATAAAAATAACACCAAGACCTACTCTCAAAACCAATGAGACAAGATCTTTGTATCCTAATATTCTATTTTTTATTTGCCCAAGTCCTTTTAGTGTTTTAGGTAGATGATGAGCAAGGCAATAGATGAGACCAATTATAAGTAGGAACGCTACAATAATAATTAGGTAGTTTGTTGTTTGTATAGGAGAAAAAAGATAGTCGAAATCTAGTCCACCATTTTCAATCAAAGAATCCATATAAATATTATATGCGAAAAATATAAATAATGTGGAAAATATTGTGGAATAAAAATATCTAGTAAAATTATTTAATAAATACTATTTTATAAATATTTGATTAACAATAAGTATTAATAATTTTTTTTGTCAAATCTGACCAATATGGTATACTCCTGTTAGTGAGATAGATACCCCTATGCGCAAGTCGCAGGGGAGTTTCTGCTTATAAAAAGGCCAAAATCACACTAAAATGAAATATTAATCAATAAAATATGAAAAAAAATATAAAAGAAAATAAAGAAAATAATTTTGATTCTGGCAAAATCGTTGTTAAAGGTGCGAGGACACATAATCTGAAAAATATCAGCGTTGAGATGCCCCGCAACAAAATGATTGCCATAACTGGTATGTCTGGGTCTGGCAAATCGTCGCTCGCATTTGATACAATTTTTGCCGAAGGTCAGCGCCGTTATGTCGAGTCGCTCTCTTCGTATGCGCGACAGTTTTTGCGCCAAATGAGTAAACCCGATGTCGACGAGATTACAGGCCTTTCGCCGGCTATTTCTATTGACCAAAAATCTCGTTCGAACAACCCACGTTCGACCGTCGCAACTATTACTGAAATATACGACTACTTGCGTGTGCTTTATGCACGAGTCGGTCGGCCTTTTTGTCCGCAGTGCAACGAGGAAATCAAAAAACTTTCTAATGAAGAAATTGGGCGCTTTATTCTCGGAAAGGTTTCTGAAAAAACTAAAGAAGCCAAGGGTAAAACAAAACTCAAAAATGTAATGGGTGTCGAGTTTGACGACCGGCTTGTTCGAATATACTCACCTCTAGTCCGTGGGCGAAAAGGCGAATATTACCAATTACTTTATGACATGCTCGGCAAAGGTTTTAATCGTATTCGCATAGACGGTAATTTGCAAAACTTGCGCGACCGTATCGAGCTCAATAAAAATAAAGCCCACAATATTGATGTTCTTGTTGATGAAATTGCTCTGCACGAATTTTCGGACAATCCTCGCGACACAGAAATGCGTTTAGCGGAAGCAGTTGAACGCGCGATTCTTGAGTCTGATGGATTGGTGAAAATCTCTTTCGGCGAGGAACAGAATGGTGATGAAAAAGAAGATCAAAAGAAAAATGGAATAATTGTAAATATTAAAAAAGGAAACACAAAAAGTGAAGAAGCAGAAGAATTCCTAATGTCAGCCAAATTTGCCTGCCCAAACGACGGCTATTCTTTTCCTGAAATAGAGCCAAGACTTTTCTCATTCAACTCGCCGTACGGTGCATGCGCAACTTGCAACGGTCTCGGTTCAAAATATTTTATGGGGACAGAAAGATGTGATGATTGTGGAGGCGCAAGACTTCGCAAAGAAGCACTCCATGTTTTTCTTGGCGCAGAAATTTTGTCCGATAAAAATAATGATACTAAAATTTTAAAAGATAAACGAAAAAATGTTGTCGATGTCACCTCGATGTCAGTCATGGATGCTGTCGACTTTTTTTCAACACTCAAACTCACTCCTAAAGAAAAAGAAATCGCCAAAGTCATATTGCGAGAAATCGAAGATCGTCTTATTTTCCTATATGATGTCGGTCTTGACTATTTGGTGCTCGACCGTCGTGCCAACACTCTTTCTGGTGGAGAAGCCCAGCGTATTCGTTTGGCCAGTCAGCTCGGTTCCAAACTTGTCGGCGCGATGTATGTGCTCGATGAACCGACTATTGGATTGCATCAGCGCGACAATGAACGCCTGATAAAAACTCTTGAAGGTCTGCGCGACCTTGGTAACACTATCATTTTCGTTGAGCATGACGAAGATACTATTTATGCTTCAGACTATCTCATAGATATTGGACCAAAAGCCGGTGTGCACGGCGGAGAAGTAATTGTTTCTGGTTGGCTCGATGAATTGCTTGCCAAGAAAAAAGAAACAAGTGGTTCGAGGACACTGGCGTATTTGCGTAAAGAAATCACGATAGAGTTGCCAGAAAAAAGACGCGAGAGCGATAAGGGGATTATCAAAATAGTTGGCGCCAATATTTTCAATATCAAAAATCAAAATATTGATTTGCCTCTCGGAAAACTTGTTGCTGTAACAGGTGTTTCTGGCTCGGGTAAAAGTTCTTTCTTGTACGAAGTACTTTATAAAAACTTACAAGGCAAATTTGAAAGAAAATACAGAACAAATACAATTTACAATTGCGCGACATTTACCGGCAGTGAATATCTTTCTCGTGCGATTTTGATAGACCAGTCGCCGATTGGGCGAACTCCTCGGTCAAATATTGCGACTTATACCGGCGCGTTTATTCACATCCGTGACTTGTACGCTGCCACAGAAGAAGCGCGTCTCCGTGGTTGGAAGGTGAATCGATTTTCGTTCAATGTCAAAGGTGGTCGCTGTGAAGCCTGCGAGGGTAATGGTGAAATTGCGGTTGAAATGCATTTTTTGCCGACAGTTTATGTCACTTGCGACATTTGTGGAGGCAAAAGATTTGATAAAGAAACTCTCACGATAAAATACAAAAAGAAAAATATTTATGAAATTCTTGAACTGACTGTAGAAGAAGCTTTGGAATTCTTTATAGATATTCCTGCCATTTATGATCGCTTGCAAACACTGAGTGATGTAGGACTTGGCTACATTAAACTTGGTCAATCTGCCAAAACTCTTTCCGGCGGCGAAGCCCAGCGTGTCAAGATTTCTTCCGAGCTTTATCGTCCATTTTTAGAGCGCACTATTTATTTGCTTGATGAACCCACAGTTGGACTTCATTATGACGATGTCAAAAATCTAATTGGTGTTCTAAATAGGCTTGTTGCCAAAGGCAATACTGTTGTTGTTATTGAACACAATTTAGATCTGATAAAATGCGCTGACTACATACTCGATTTTGGTCCAGAAGGAGGCGAGGGCGGAGGCAAAATCATCGCTCGCGGAACACCGGAAGATGTCGCAAACAACGCAAAGAGTTTTACAGGGAAATATCTCAAAAAAATTCTTAATCAGTGATACAATAAACGCAATGGCACGCAAAAATTTGCCAGCGATTTTGGTACATCCCAAATATCAGTTTCTCCATTTAATTGGTGTTTTTCTAGTGTTATTTTTTTTAGGAAATACTTTCTTAAATCAACTACATGCTTCAAATACAATCCTTGAGGCAAGTACTGTTATCGGACAATTGGTACCTACTACAAACACAAACTCAACATTAAATTTTAATGCTGGTTCTGCTAACAATGGTGGCGGTGCAACCATAGGAAATATCGGAGTCAGTTCGGCTGTCGGATCTGCTTTCGACTCTGCGAATAACAGACTTTTTCTTTCTGATTATGAAAACAATAGAGTTCTTGTGTATAACTTGAGTGATACCGGAGCAGATTATTATATTGCAGACTATGTTTTGGGGCAGTCTAACTTTACTAGTGACGGAAGTGGTATCTCGGAAACAACAATGAATCATCCGACTGGCTTGGCTTTTGATAGTAATAATCAAAGACTTTTTGTCGCTGATTATTCAAACGATAGAGTCCTGGTTTTTGATGTCAGAAATCCTGGGTCAATTGATATAAATTATTGTGGTGGTATGACAATGACACTTGGTATTTCAAATGGAATGAGTGCCTCGTGTGTTCTGGGTGCGTCTGATTTCAATGGAAGCGCTACCGTTGGTGGAATGCCCGCAAATACCCCCACTCCATTTGGACTTTACTATGACACGAGTACTAACCACCTTTTTGTATCTCAGTTGAGTTTCAACAGAGTTACAGTTTTTCGGGCAAATCTAAATATTTTTACCACAAATGGCATCGATGCAATTCATGTTTTTGGACAAGAGGACTTTACGGGTACATCGCATGGTTGGGAGGACTTTACTTCAGGTTCTGGAGAGGTTCCATCGGCAAGGTCATTGTACGGACCAAAGGGACTCACTTTAGATTCAACAAATAGTTTGCTTTATGTTGCTGATACAGGGGACGGTAGAGTTGTAGTTTATAATACTGCCGATATTGAAAACACTACCGGTGGTGATTCTGCGTTATACGCAATAGGTAAACCTACACTGGATACTTTCAATTGGCTTGATCCACTCGATATAGGTGGACCATATACAGAAACCCCAAGACAAGATAGTTTGTTTACACCAAACGGTGTTACCCTCGATGCAACAAACAATTTACTTTATGTCAGTGATGGGGCGTACAATCGTATTACCGTTTATGATGTTAGGGCAGAAGGAAGCGCTGGCCGTACACTTTGCTCATATGTTTCTCATGGAATTGTTACCGGTATGAATGCCTCATGCGTTATTGGTCAAGGTAGTAGTTTTACTTCGACTACTAGCGGAACATCTTCGATAAAAATGAATGTTCCACAATTGCTTGATCAAGATACAGGAAACAACTTGCTTTATGCTGGTGATTTTAGTAATAACAGATATCTAACTTTTAGCACCGCTTCACTTTCAAACGGAATAGCCGCGACAAATAATTTTGGGCAAGTCACTGTGGATACGACATATAGTTTTGCTGGCACCACAGATTTTGCGGCAAGTGGATCAAACAGTACCACACCTACCGTCAGCGCTATCGGTTTTGATAACCCAAGAGGGATGTCTATAGATACGGAAAATCACAGAATGTTTGTTTCTGATACTAACAATAATAGAATTTTAGTTTTTAATTTGAATACAGATAATACTCTTATTGACAACGAAGCCGATTTTGTTTTGGGGCAAGCCAACTTTACTGATCATAGTGTTGCAACAACTGCGACTGGGCTTTCTTCGCCAAGAGGAATTACTTATTGGCATGTTCCAGCTGGTATCCAATATCTTTTTGTTGCTGATTATGCAAACAATAGAACTATTGCTTATGACGTTACCAGTATCACGAACGGCGAAGCTGCTGTTTCTGTTATTGGTCAAACATCATTTACTTTGGCTCTCAGTAAAGCTGGGAATCCTGATCAATATAATTTAACTAGTCCAATAGATGTCACTGTTGATACCGTGAACAACCGATTGTTCGTGTCGGATACAATTAGTAATCGTATTATGGTTTTTGATATTGCGACTTTAACCGAAACAAATATGGCTGCCATGGCTGTTGTTGGGCAAGATAGTTATATTACGGACGCATCTGCTACTACTGCGACTGGGTTAAATGAGCCATCTGGTATTTTCTATGAGCCAGTGAGTGCGCTTCTTTATGTTGCTGATACAAGGAACAATCGAGTCCTTGCTTACGATTCAACTCTGATAGCAGACGGTACTCATGGTACAACTGCCTCTCATGTTTTGGGCCAAACACTTTTTACAACAAGTACAGGATCAACTTCACAATCCGGAATGGCTTCTCCGCTCGGATTTGGCTATGATACAGAAAATAAAATTTTATTTGTTACTTCAGCCGAAGAAAATCGGGTACTTGAATATGATGTAAATACTATTACAGACGGTGAAAATGCAATTGCAGTTATCGGACAGCTAGATTTTTCTGCCATAATTTCTGGTGTTTCAGATACAGCCTTGCACACGCCAATAAAATCTTTTTTTGATAATGGCAATCGTTTTTTGTATGTTGTTGATTCTGTGAATAGTCGATTGTTAAAATACGAATTTATTACATTAACTACCACTTCTATTTCAAGCAGTGCGCAAGTTGGTGTTGCTTACTCAGCGCCGTTGTCGGCGACAAATAACCAAGGAACTGTTTCTTACGAATTATTTTCTGGGACAATGCCAGCTGGTGTGACTTTTGATGCAACAGGAATAGTTGGAACACCAACAGTTGCCGGTGCGTATACATTTGTGGTGAGGGCAGTGGACACAATAGGTGATAGTGGTTTTCGTTCAAATCAAAAGTCTTATTCGATGACAGTTGCCGCCGCCGCGGACGGCGGCGGCGTAATTACAGGCACCGGAAGTAGTGGTCAAATCCCACTTTGTACTGACCCAAATGCCACAAATTACAATGCTTTTGTTGCTTGTATTTATAACTCTTCAACAATCACCAACAATACAACCACTACGACAACAACCGATCCTGTCGTTGTCGAAACCGAGACATGCGCGACAAACCCAAACCTTGCTGGTTGTAATGTTGCTGTCATAAACACTACGCCGACAAATCTTTGTCTTGATGTAACTGCTCAAAACTACAACGGTGCACTTCCATGCATTCCGCGTATTATACCGACCGACATCACTCCTCTCGAAAATATAGATCTCGGAAATATCGATGACACAATATTTACAGGCGATACTATAAATACAACAGAGACAACAATAACGCCAACAAGTGACTTTTCCGGTAGTAACGGAGTTCGTGCAGTAGGACAAGTACTAGGATTTTTCTCAGCACTGGGATTGGCTATTGGTGTATTTTTAGTTTCTCTCGGCGCCTTTGCTGGCGCACTTTCTCTTTCGGAAATATTACTTATTCCTGCTCGTCTCTGGACACTTTTCCTCGGATTTCTCGGTTTTAGAAAAAAGATTAAACACTGGGGAATTATTTATGATTCGGTTACCAAACAACCACTCGACCCAGTTTATGTTTCGCTTTTTGATTCAAACAACAAGGAAGTAGCGACGGCTATTACTGACCTCGAAGGCAGATATGGATTTTTGGTTCAAGCTGGGATGTATCGTATCGAGGCTCACAAAACAAACTATATTTTTCCATCGCAGAAATTGTCTGGAAAAGAAAAAGACGAGATCTACAACGATTTGTATTTCGGAAAACCTTTCGAAATTAAAGCAGAAAGCGAAGTTGTCACAAAAAACATTCCACTTGACCAAGAACATTTTGATTGGAACGAATATGTGAAGCATGAAAAGAAATTGACCAGTCAACACTTAATGAGAGAGAAAATACTAAATACAATTTCTGGAATTCTTTTCTTTGGCGGATTGGTTTCTTCACTTGTCGCACTTGTGGCAAATAAAAATACATTTACTATTATTGCGGTTGTTTTATATGCTATTTTATTCTTTCTACGTTGGTTCGTTATAAGAAAACCATCATTTGGCACTGTTTCGGTATCTGGCGAACCTATTCCATTTGGCATTGTAAAAATATATTCTGCAAGATTAGGAACGCTCTTGTCTACTCGTGTCCTCGATAAATTCGGACGCTACTACGCGCTTGTTCCAAAGAGTAATTATTTTGTAAAAATTGAAGAAAAAAAAGACGACCAAAATTATAGCCCTTTGTATAGATCTGATTCTTTTGTTGCAAGCAAAGGCGTAATCAATAAAAAGTTCAAAATATAATTTAAAATAAAAAAAGCGTTTGTTAAACGCTTTCCTGATTGATGTCTCGATCTATTTGTTTAAAAAGATGCACAATAGTCTTTTTGTGTTCTGTGGGAATTTTCCAAATAGGAGCAAGCCCAATAAACATACTTAAGGCTTCATGTCTCTTGCAAAACATATTTCGCATTATACAAACACCATCATCATAATAATCTTCAGTTTTCTTCGGAGAAAATTGGTTTTCAGAATACTTAACGAGACACTTTATTTCGCCAGGTAAAATTTTCTCATCCAATATCTCATATACATGATTCAATAATTTTGCGGTAGCGTAAGTCCTACCAACTGATCGATTTAATAAGCCATAATCGATAAACTTGTGGATTAGTTTGTCGACACTGGCTCGACTACTTGTTTCCATCGGCATAAGTATTCTCCTAGCCTCTCTTGTGGGAAGTGACCAGACTCCAGTAGACAGTGCCCTCAATACAAACAGCGTCAATAGTTCCATCTCATCGCAAAATGGCACATTAAACCACGAAGCTCCAAGTGGCGGAACCAGATAGTGACGGCCGTAACGGAGGGAACTAAGGTCTACATGGTAAAAAGCAAACTTTCTCTTCCTGTTGTCCATATTTATTTGTTTAGATTTATGCCACTTTATCAAATTGGACATTTTTTAGCAATGTTGCAAAATAACAACATATTGCGTAATATTCGCGTGTGACCAAAAAAGAATTCGATAAAATTGGTTTGCCGTCAGTCCCCGGAATATATTATTTTCGGGATGAAAAAGGCAAGATACTTTATATTGGGAAAGCAACCAGTTTGCATCAGCGCGTGCGAAGTTATTTTTCGTCTGAGCTGATAGCTACACGTGGACCAAAACTAGTAGATATGGTTTTCTTGGCAAAATCAATCACTTGGGAAGTCTGCCAAAATGCCCTCGAAGCGCTTATTGTCGAGGCAAATGCAATCCGAACACATCATCCCAAATACAATACAAGAGAAAAAGATGATAAAAGTTTCAATTGCGTAGTTATAACAAAGGAAGATTTTCCGAGTGTTTTGCTTGTTCGCTCGCGTGATATAGACCGCGTTAATAAAATATTAATTTCAAAAAAGAACAAGGTGTCAGCCCAAAAATTGCAGGCAATTTTTGGGCCCTATCCGTCCGGCGGGGCAATCAAAGAAGGCCTAAAAATTCTCCGCCGTATTTTTCCGTTTCGTGACAATCTTTCAATTCAAAAAGATAATGAAGTTTTTTATAGACAAATAGGTTTATCTCCGGACTTACGGACGGACGAAGCTCAAAAAAAATATCAAGAAAATATAAAAAGGATTAAACTTTTTCTTTTCGGAAAGTTACGTGAATTACGCGCGACACTAGAAAGCCAGATGAAAACGCTTGCAAAATATGAGGAATTTGAGGAAGCTAGTATTATAAAGAAAAAATTATTTGCGCTTAACCACATACAAGATGTAGCACTTCTAAAAAGAGATGACAATGTTCAGGATTCTCAGATGCGTTTTGAAGCATACGATGTGGCGCATATTTCCGGTACAAGCATGGTGGGTGTTATGGTAGTGGCCGAAAATGGTGTAGTCGAGAAAGATCAATATCGTAAATTTATAATTAAAACAGTCACAAGTTCAAATGACCCTGCCTCTTTGCGTGAAATTTTAGTGCGCAGATTTGGGCACAGCGATTGGCCACTTCCAAGATTGATAATAGTAGACGGTAATAAAGTTCAAAAAAAAGTCGCTGAAGAAGTCCTTAAAGACATTGGTCTTGATATTCCAGTTGTTGCCGTAGTTAAAGATGAAAAACATAAACCAAAGGGATTGCTCGGTATAGAAAGTTTTATTATTTCTCACAAACAAACTATCCTACTTGTAAACAACGAAGCACATCGTTTTGCAATGGCATTCCATAAAAAGAAGCGCGCCGAGAAAAGTTTAATTAAATAATGTAGTTTGTTGGTATTTAGCTTTCCACTAATTAAAGTAGGAAATACAAAATAAAAAAGTTAAAATGAAAGTGTGAAAAAAATAGGGATTATCCGTGGTGGCATGAGTGACGAATATGATATTTCTATAAAAACCGGCGGGCGGATTATTCAAGCACTTTATAAAAGCGGACTTGAACCAGTAGATATGCTGATAACTCGTGACGGTGTTTTTCATGTGAATGGAAAGGAGACTGACATAGAAAAAATACCGGAACTTGTTGACGGAGTTTTTATCGCCTTGCATGGAAAACTCGGAGAGGATGGAAGAGTCCAGAAAGCGCTCGAAACTCTAGGCGTTCCATACAACGGAACAAATAGTGCAAATATCGGTCAGACTCATGATAAAAGAATTTCCAGACAAATAGCAGCGGAGCTCGGCGTCCTTGTTCCTGATTCTCACCTTATCGAAAATACCGGTTCTGTCCCCGAAGAAATGCGAGAGACTTTTGCGAAACAAGGTGCCCAAGAAATTCTAGAACACGTTGCTCCTCCGTGGGTTATCAAGCCAACAAAAAGTGGCTCTTCAAAACTTGTTCGTTATGCTGGAAATTTTGCTGAACTGGAAACTGCTATTTATGAATTGCTCGGCACAACAGACGACATACTTGCTGAAACATTTATAAAGGGAAGGGAAATGCATGTGTTCACGGCAGAAAATTTTCGCAATGAACCATTTTATGTTGCACCTCCGCTTGAAATTTTTCACGGACAGAAAATACTTGGCGAAGACATCCGATCTACGGGTGACTACCGTAGTACTTTTTCAGGAGGCAAAGAGGCAGAGCTCAATCGAGGTCTTGAAAAATTAGCCCGAGATATTTTTCAAAAATTTGGCCTTTCTGGCTATTCAACAATGGACTTCATTGTGACCCCAAACAAGATTTACCTGCTTGAAATAGACGCACTGCCAGCTCTCGACGAACATAGCCCATTGTCACGCATTTTAGATGGAATTGGAGCTCCGCTTGACCATTTTATAGTTCAGATTTTAAAGAAAGATTGAGGCCACCAAACTGTGTCATTTGTTTTGACAACCTGCATTATTTATTATAATGTTGGGAAAATTGTTAATCTCTCAAAATCAAATATCATGAAAAAAGCAATCATAGTGACATCACTTAGTTTCGTAAACGAAGAGTGGCTTGAAGAGTTTCATAAAGCCGGTGTATCCCCTAAGTCTTATTCAATTTTCTTTTATAGATCGAATAATGAAGAAAACCTTTTGGAACGGCTAAGAAACGACCGTTACTTTATGACGATACTCGACGGTAGACTCAATTCATTTGTATTAGCAAATCTCAATACGAGGATTGGTAATACTTTAGGTGTTTACGATATAGCAGGCGACATATATTCAATAAGAAGGGAGACTGGCCTTCCCGGTGTTGTTCATGTAAAGGCAGAAGAAATTGCGGAAATACTCAATTGCTAAAAAAATCAATATTCATTAAGGCATAACTTTATTGTTAGGCCTTTTTTAATGTCCTGGTCGGATTGACTTTATACTGTTTGTTGGTTATAATACTGGAAATACATAAATAATTAAATAAACCCAAAAAAAGACTATGGCAAAAATAGCAATTACGTCAGCAATTATCCTAGAGATTGGAAAAGATCCTTCCTTCGCAATCTTCTCGGCAATTACAATTTTCCTTTTTACTATGCTTTTTTATTTAATGTATTTGAAACCTAGTTCGGAGAAAAAAAAGTTGAATAAAATTTTTTTATTAGATGAAAGAATTTCAGAAGTAGAAAAAAGATGGGAAGAAAACCCAGGTGCATATTCTATACAAGAGTTTTCAAATCATCGAGACCAAAAAAAGATGGCAGAAATTTCCGGAAAGTTCGTTGTTGATATGATAAGAAACAACGAAGATCCGGTAAAGGTTTATGATATGGTTATGCGAATGGGTTTTCGTAAAAGAAATAAATTTACGGCCCAAAGTAATAATTATATTATGTACGAGTTGGTAAAAGATTTCATTGTTAAAAATCTTGAGTTTGACGACAAGAACCAATCATTTATTGTCTGGAAAATTAATTACCCAAACACAGAACCATATATTTGGGTTGAACTAGAAAGAGACACTATGATTGCAGTAAATTCTCCGACGGGCAACAGTTTCGGGTCGGTTGAAAATACTATAGCTATTACTGCTACTGCGTAAAAATTGCACAAAACTGGGCAAATCATTTTGCGCAGTTTTTTTATTGCCAAAAAACGGTTTGGCTGGTATTATCTTTGTACCCACTAAAGGGCCTTTAGCTCATCTGGTAGAGCGCCTCATTTGCAATGAGGAGGCAAGCGGTTCGAGTCCGCTAAGGTCCAC
>CAYHBR010000017.1:0-8543 GCA_964354985.1 uncultured Candidatus Saccharibacteria bacterium
GTGCCCGAGGTGGGACTCGAACCCACATGCCTTACGGCAATCGATCTTAAGTCGATCGTGGCTACCAATTACACCACTCGGGCTTTTGTACATACTAATTCTTTTTCTGTTCTCAAAAATTCACGTAAAAATATTTTTATGTAAAACTGATGCAACAACTGCACGTATTTTACAATGAGGCCACGATCGGAATCGAACCGGTGTATAGTTCTTTTGCAGAGAACTGCCTTACCACTTGGCTACGTGGCCGTAGCACCCCAAAAAACTACTTTCCAATTATAACCCAACTTCCTTAATAATCCGCTCGATATTCTGTCTATGTTTCTCTCCGATATCTTCGACTATGTCAATGATGGGCGGGCGGGGGATTTTGGCATCCTTTCTAAGTGAATGTAATAAGTCGCTTCGAATCCGGCGCAAGAAAGATAGAGCCTCGTCTTTTTTAGACTCTGGCATAACGGTAACAAATATCGTAGCTTTTTTCAACCGGTCATCTACCTCAACACGAGTGACTGTAATCATTGAAGTTGGGTTTGCTTCACGCTTAATAAACATCGCGGCACTAGCGCGAATGGCTTCTCCCATTTTTTCTCTTTTAGATCCGTGTTGTATTTCTTTCATAAATAATTTGTCTGAGTAAATTTAAAGTGATTTTTTAACCCTATTTTATCATTGTGGTGATACATTCTAGAACATCACCAGCAGCAACTTCAAATTTTGACTCCATCTGAACACCGCATTCTGTGCCCTCTAGTGCCTCCTTGGCACTAACTTTGGCAACCTGCAGACCAACTATGCGCCCACGTCCTATTTCCTCTTCTCTGCGCAATATTCGGACGACAGAGTGGTTTGTCATCTTACCACTTAATACTCGTCCTCCGACGACTTGCTTTTCTTTTGTGCGAGAAAATGTTTTAAGGATTTTAAGACTACCTGAAAGTTCCTCTATTTCTTTTCTTGGTCGTTTTTCTTCAAGAACTGCGGATAGTCGGTCTGTGAGTTTGTAAATAACATCAAATATTTCTACAAAGCCATTATTTTTTTGCTGTTGGTCTACGGCGTTTGGATCTATTTTGACATTAAAACCAACAACGAGAGCCGTTGGGTCAGCTGAAGCGAGCTTCATATCAAATTCATTTATATTTCCAATACCTTTGGCGGCGATTTTAAAAGTTATTTCTTCGTTAACAAGTTTACCAATTTCTTTTTCGATAGCATCAAGACTGCCGGCAGTGTCGGCGCGCAGGATAAGAGGAATTATTTTAGTTGTGCTATTTGTTCCTGCGCCAAGTACTTGTTGGTCAAGATTGCGTGGGCCTTTGGTTTTACTTGAACGAGCAAGCTCGGCTTCTTTTTTTGATTTATAACTAGTAAAAACTGCTCCAACAGGCGGAAGTTCATCAAAACCAGTAAGTGCAACTGGAGTACTAGCGATAGCTTCTGATATTTGTTTGCCAAGAAAATTCTCCATTATTCTGGTGCCACAAATAGCATCACCGACTAAAACAAAGTCACCTTTTAGAAGTGTGCCTTCTTTTACAATAAGACTAGCGGATATTCCACGCTTCGGATCGAGTTTTGACTCGACAACAATACCTTCTGCCTGTGTTTTCGGGTCGTAAGTAAAACCGGCCATTTCGGCGACAAGTAAAATAAGTTCAAGCAAATGGGGGATACCGGTTCCAACTTTTGCCGAGATTTCAGAAAAAGGAATATCACCACCGTAACCTTCAAGAAAAACTCCTGCTCCGTTGAGGTCTAGTTTTGTTTTTTCCGGATTGGCACCCGGTCGGTCGATTTTATTTATTGCAACGATAAAAGGTGTGCCACTTTCGCGGATAGTTTTAAGTGCTTCGACAGTTTGAGTTTTTACAGAGTCCTCAGCTGAAACAACTAGGATAGCAATGTCCGCAACAGCAGCTCCTCGTTCGCGTATGCGAGTAAAAGCCGCATGGCCGGGAGTATCAAGAAAAGTTATTTTTTCAAGTTCACCATGCTCGTTTGGGTGCTCAACAACATATGCAGAAATATGCTGTGTAATTCCACCAGCTTCGCCTTCTACTATGTTTGATTTTCGGATGAAGTCGAGCAGGGTAGATTTGCCGTGGTCAATGTGTCCCATTACGACTACTACTGGTGGTCTTTTCATTTTATTTTTTTCCATATTTATTTTTTTTACTTTATTCTTTAACTGACTTCAGTCCTTTGTCTAACACATCAGATTCTTCGTCTGTTAAGTCGATGTCTGATTTACCTTTTTTGATGTGCTTAGCAAAAATACTCATTCTTTCACGAGAATACAAACTTGAAATAACAACACCGTCACCGCGTTCATTTACGAGCGAGATCGCAAAGCTGTGATTGCCGCCTTGGTCTTCAAAAGGATTGAATCTGGTCATTTCAACAGAACGAATAGAAGTACGAAGTCGTTTGTCTATCTGTTCGATAGCATCCGCAAGCATTTCCTCGTTGTTTTCTATTGCTGTCAATTTCTTATCAATAGAGACAATACCTTCTTCGAGGTCACGTCCGGTTTTGCCGTTCATAATCCGCTTTAAACGAGCGTAAAGCAAAAAAACCCCAATTAAACTTAGTATCGAAATAAGTCCAGCAATGCCAGCAATATAGGGCAATGCAACATTTATGGCATTTGTGCTCATCGAATAACAATTATATACTCTAAAGTGCCTTTTGGCAATGATATGAAAAACAAAAAACCTATGAAAAATAAGCTTATTTTGAAGGACACCTACTTTGACTACGCTGCTTCGACGCCTATTTCGCCGTCGGTGGCTCTTGCTATGTCAGCCGTAAGCGGTGTTTATGCCAATCCGGGAGGAATTCATTCTTTGGCTGTTTTGGCTAAAAATACAATAAATATAGCCCGTAAACAGATTGCCACCCTTATTTCAGCCAGACCCGAAGAAATCATCTTTACTAGTAGTGCGACTGAGTCAAACTTGCTCGCTATTCGCGGAACAGTAGAAGCTTGGCAAGAAAATCACCCAAAAGAAATTCCCCACATTATTATTTCAGAGATCGAACATCCTTCCGTAATTGAGGCAGTAGATTGCTTGGAAAAAAAAGGTGCGCTGGTTACAAAACTTTCGGTTGATGAATTTGGAGTAATAAATTTGAAAGAATTGAAAGAGGCGCTGAAACCAAACACTGTTGTAGTTTCCGTGATGATGGCCAACAATGAAATCGGAACTCTAGAACCAATAGAAGAAATCAGCAAGACATTAAGACATTATAAAAAAGAAATAAAATCTGAAATTTATCCGCTTTTCCATACTGACGCGGCACAAGCCTTTCAGTATGTTGGAGTTCGAGTTGTAAAACCAGAAGTTGATTTACTTACAATAAGCTCAAGTAAAATATATGGTCCGCGCGGAATTGCAATTCTTTATGTAAAGAGCAAGACACCATTATCTCCAACAATGCCGGGCGGTGGTCAAGAAAACGGACGACGCGGAGGAACAGAAGCCACAATACTTATCGTCGGTTTAGCAAAAGCCATCGAAGATGTTGTCCGCTTGAGGGAAAAAGAAAGTTTGAGACTCGGTAAAATATTGGAAGCAGGAAAGAAAGAGTTGATAAAAAAAATTCCTGAAGCGTCAGTTGTCGGACATCCAACACTTCGTTTGCCAAACAATCTTTGTTTTTCTGTTCCCGGAATAGAAAGTGAATACCTTATTCTTTCACTTTCTGCAAAAAAAATTTATGCATCATCTCGAAGTGCGTGTAGTTCGGATGATGAGTCAGGATCGCATGTTATACTAGCAATAAGAGGAAATTCTACAGATGGAATTGTCCGATTGTCTTTTGGTAGAGATACAAAAGAGCAAGATGTAAAGCGTGCAATAAATATAATAACGGAAGCAATAGTTGTGTGGCGAAGCTTCGGACACGCTCACAAATCAAATTTAATTTGTCGGAAAAAATAAAATTTTAAAATGAAAAAAGATATGCAACCACCATTCAATCAATTTACAACAAAGGCAAAAGAGGCGATACGCAAAGCTCACGAGCTCGCTATTGAGCGTGGTCAAAATCACGTCAATTCACTTCACCTTCTAACTGCGCTTCTCCTCCAAGAAGAATCGATGGTTATCTCTATTCTCGAAAGACTCGATATTGATACAATGCTTTTAACTGACTCTATTGTTGAGGCGATAGAAATGCCCGATTCTCAAAATACAGTCTCGCCTTCTTATCAAATGTATTTTACACCTGACTTGGCTCAGGTTATAGATCATTCTGTAAAAATAGCACAGTCGCTCAAAGATGAATTTGTTTCAACAGAGCATCTTTTTGTGGCACTTATCGATATTGCTGGCGAAGCTCGCGAACTACTTGCTCGATTTAGACTCTCAAAAGATTCTGTTTTGCAAATTGTTGAAGAATTGAAAAATTCAAATATTACTGATGCTCATTCGCCAAAGAAATTTCGAATGCTCAGCAAATTTACCCGCAACCTAACAAAACTTGCACGCGAAGATAAACTCGATCCTGTTATCGGTCGAGATACTGAAATAATGCGCATAATGCAAATCCTTTCTCGTCGTACAAAAAATAATCCGATTCTTATCGGTGAAGCAGGAACAGGCAAGACTGCCGTTGTCGAAGGTCTCGCTCAACGTATTGTTAAAAATGATGTTCCAGAATCACTCAAAGATAAAGAAATTGTTTCGCTTGATATGGGTTCGCTCATTGCGGGCACAAAATATCGCGGAGAATTTGAAGAAAGATTGAAAAATATTTTAAAAGAAATTGAACGCGCAAATGGTAGTATTATTCTTTTTATAGATGAAATCCATACTATTGTTGGAGCAGGGGCAGCAGACGGTGGCGGTGCAGATGCTGCAAACTTACTCAAGCCTTCACTTTCACGCGGAGAACTGCGCGCTATTGGTGCAACTACTATAAAAGAATACCAAAAGCATATTGAAAAAGACCCAGCACTTGCGCGTCGTTTTCAGCCTGTGTTTATTGAAGAACCAACCAACGAAGATACAATTGCGATATTACGTGGACTGAAAGAAAAATACGAACTCTTTCATGGAGTCCATATTACTGATGATGCTATTTTAGCTGCCGTAAATCTTTCGACTCGATATATTACAAATCGATATTTACCAGACAAAGCCGTAGACCTTATCGACGAAGCTTCTTCGTCTCTCCGAATTGCGCTTGAAAATAAACCAGCGCCACTTGAAGAAGCACATCGAAGGATTATGCGTTTTGAAATCGAACGCGAAGCTTTGAAACGCGAGACAGAACTCGGTGGTGAAGTTGCAAAGATCGCCCGAAAAAGAACTCATGATATAGAAGCAGAAATAGCAAATCTCCGCGAAGGTACAAGCGAGCTTGAGCTCAAATGGAAAAATGAGAAATCTATAATTGTTGATATTCGCGCTATTAAAAAAGAACTCGAAACTCTGCGACTTGAGGCTGAGAATGCTGAGATGAGGGCAGATCTCGCTCGAGCGGCTGAAATACGCTACGGACGCGTGCCAGCTCTTAAAAAGGAGCTTGATGAAAAGATATTTAAATTGCAAAAACTTCAGAAAAGCCGGAGAGTATTAAAGGAAGAAATTACTGCAGAAGATATTGCTGAAGTGGTTGCGCGTTGGACTGGAATTCCGCTCAACAAAATGCTCGAATCAGAAAGAAGTAAACTTGTTCGAATGGAAGATGAATTACACAAGCGTGTCGTTGGACAAGAAGAAGCCATTAAGAAAATCGCCGATGTTGTGCGCCGTTCGCGCGCGGGTATTTCAGATCCCAATCGTCCCATAGGCTCCTTTCTTTTTCTCGGCCCAACCGGTGTCGGTAAAACTGAACTCACCAAAACTTTGGCGCAATTTATGTTCAACGATGATAAAGCGCTCATTCGTGTCGATATGTCTGAATATATGGAGCGTCATAGTATTTCAAAACTCATTGGTTCACCACCAGGTTATGTTGGCTATGATGAATCAGGTCAACTCACTGAGGCTATTCGTCATCGACCGTATTCTGTAGTTTTGTTTGATGAAGTTGAAAAAGCGCATCCTGAAGTTTTCAATCTTTTACTTCAAGTGCTCGATGATGGGCAACTTACAGATGCCAAAGGCCGAAAAGTAAATTTCAAAAATTGTATTATTGTTCTCACTTCAAACATAGGCTCAGAATATATTCAGAAAATGGAAAGTATTGGATTCTCAAACGACAACGATGTACAAAATTATGTTCATACGAAAGACAAGGTTATGGATTCGCTCAAAGACTTTTTCCGACCAGAATTCCTCAATCGTTTGGACGAGACGATAGTCTTCGATATTTTACCAGCCGATAAGATAAAAGAAATAGTTAAACTTCGAATAGAAGCTCTAAAAATCCGAATGCTCGAAAAGGGAATTACGCTCGAAGTTTCCGACTCTGCGCTCACTTACCTTGCCAAAGAAGGCTACAATCCACATTACGGTGCAAGGCCGCTTAACCGCCTCATTCAAAGTAAGATTCTCAACCCAATGGCTTCGTTCATTATTGCAGGCACAACTGGCGAAGGTGATGTTGTGATTGTTGACGAAAGAAAAGGAGACTTGGTTATCGAGGGCAAGAGAAAGACGACTCGGCCACATTCACGAAAAACTAAAATGGAGGTTTCTGTGTAGGAATATAACGAATAAAAAAACACCCGAAAGGGTGTTTTTTTATTCTACTTTACTTAAAACTATCGAGTAACTGCAATAACAGCACCTGCTGGAACTTCTCCAACTGCTGAAACAGTAATACGTCCGTTTGCAGCATCATTTATGATGGAGTAACCGGTTGTGTAGTCTGTTGCGCTTGTGTCGACTCCTGTTGTTGGATCAAATGGCATAGTCGAAATGTATGTTGGGATAATACATGAACGAATATCGAAACCTGCAGGGAATGCAGTTGCATTTCCACTAATAACTGCAACAGTGGATGGCAGGGCCATTGTCGCGCCACCACATTTGAATATACCTTTGTTGTCAGCCATGTTTTGACCAACAGCGTTCAAGATAGCGTTAACATTTGCCCAGCGCTGTGTGTCTCTTGCTTGTGCAAACTGACGAGCAGGATTGATAGCAATAATAACAACTGCTGCCAAAACCGCGATAATACCGATAACCACCAAAAGTTCAATAAGTGTAAAGCCCTTGTTTTTTAATATTTTTTTCATAATTTTTTTTTAAATAATCTGTCAATTTTCGACCTTTTAAATCGTCCATAAAATTATATCATATATATATTCAGGCAAGCGAAGTTATCCACTACTCGCTAAGGGTTTTCATTCCAAGTGTCTATGGTTATTACTGGTGGGGTTTGAATAGGTGGTATATATGGCGGTGCCGGAGGCAGGTCGTCGTTGTTTATGACACAAGTCTGTGTCATTCCGGCTGATATTGTGCCAGAACAAGCAGAATCTAGGCCTTCAGAATAACCAGTAAATATCCCTTCGGTAATAGTATATGCTCCAGGATCTACCTCAATATTTCTTCCTGGCGAAGCAAGACCAGTAAAACTACTTGCAGAAGGATTTACAGCAGAAACATTTATCGAAAAATCAGAAGGAATAGCTGTTCCGCTATTGTTGTTTGTGACATTCGTAATTATTATCAAATTCGCGTGTGTTGGAGGTGCTGGCGGCACTACTCCAATTGCTGGGCAAACCAGTCTGCCTATCGTCTCAAATACATTTACCATATCTGCCGAAGTTGGAGCATCGTATGAATAACCAGCGCCACTTGAAAGACTGGCAAGAAAACTCGTGCCGGCGATATCACCAAAGTGGATTGTCGCGATTTTTGTTCCGCCAGTTTTAGCAGTATTTGCTGCGCTAGTTACTGTTGCTTGACTATCGGTTGGTACTCCGTCTGAAATAATTATCAAGACTTTTTGTTGATTGACATCGTGCCTTGTGCTGTTTAGTTCGGCGTTTCCGGCATTTATATTGGAGGCGATATATGAACCAGCACCACTACTACTTGTGCCCATCATTGTATCAATTGTTTTATACAAACCAGTGCTGGTAGATGTATAAAAAACTTTTACAGTCGCATAGTCAACAGAAATAGTACCTCCTGTTGAATTGTTTATAAATTTTAAAACAAAATTAGTATTTGTGAAATCAGTATAAGCCCAAGTTCTATTCCACAAGTCGGTGCTCGAACCGAGAGTGGTAGTATTTTCGGTATCTGATAAATTGACAGTTTTTAGACCAGCACCAGTTGTGAAGCTTGTCCCATTGTTCGACGAGAGGCTAACACCAATACTACTTACGGCTGGAGCATAATTTACCACAACATAAATTTGAGTAACATTTATAGTTCCAACACTGCTTGTTTTTACTAAACCAAATCTTGTAGTCCAGCTATTTACTTCAGTGAGTGTCCATGCTGTATTTGTAAATGGATTGTTTATCATTTGGTAATTGTAAGTTGCATAACCAGACGCAATAGCAAATGAGGGAGAGCTATCTCTTAAATTGTTCGCACCGTTTCCTTTTTCAGTACGAAATTTGACGGTCG
>CAYHBR010000018.1:0-8008 GCA_964354985.1 uncultured Candidatus Saccharibacteria bacterium
AGTCTTTTTTACAGCCTTCTTTGCTTTTTTCTTTGCCATATGGTTTTGCGTTTATTATTGGTAACGATGTGTGACTCACGACCAAGAAAAAATAAATTAAAAAAAATATTTTCTCTTTTTTTATTTCGTCGCACCTTCGTATTTATTATCTTACAAATAAATTACTATTACAATATTTTTCTGTGCAAAACTGTGGAAAACTATTTTTTAATATTTTTTAAAAAAAATATTTATTCATCAAAAATAATAAAATACTTCTTCTTCAGGGCACGAAAATTTTCTGGTGAAAATTTTCTTCACTCAAGCGCCGTCGCGCTCAAGAATCCCTTCATAAGAAGTATTTTATTATTTTTCAGAAATGATGTTTCAAGAAACAAAATATCTTAAAATTATTAACCAGAAAAAATCCCCCAAATTGGGGGATTTTTATTTATTATCACCACTAAAGGTCACCGGGTACTAACTCCACACAAATGCCTTAGGTGAGCGCAGCCGATGACCATTACTAGCGACAATATGTAAAACTTAGTCTAGATTATAGCAAACTGTCACAAATTGAGCTAGGTACCAAAATTGCTCTGTGTACTGATTGACTATTCAGACAACTCCCTACCATATAGGCAATTTTCTCAAAACAAAACCCACCTTGCGGTGGGCTTTGTCGGCATTTGTGTGTTTGAATAAACAAGTTACTACAAACACTCACATATCTATTATAGCAGACTTATATACTAAATGTCAAGCTTTACAAATTATCCTTATTTTCATCTACCTTTTCCTCGAGCTCGATTATCTTGTTTGTAAGTGAGTCAATTTTATCTTCTAGGCGATCAATGGAGTGTTCTTCTTTTATTATTTCTATCTCAGTCTTTTCTGCCAGTTTTTTTTCTTTATGTAGTCCTGACATTATAATCATATCTCCAACAAAAAATGAAACAAACAGGCCAGTAACTAGAAGAATTACGACTGAAATTAATATTGAAACCGGACCTGTAAGCCAAGGGAAAAGATCGGCTATTTGCCAAACACCACGCCAAAAAAGAGTAATCGCAACACCACCAATAACCGCATAAAGGATCGGTCGACGAGATAAATACCCTCTTATTTTGTCTTCTAGTTTGTCAAAAAAATTAAAAATCCTTTGGAAAATATCTTTTTTCTTATCCATATAAAAAACATTATAACAAATTTCCAGGAGAATAACACAATAAATATATTCACTAACTACTGCCTTACATTAATATTGCAAAATTGGGGGAATAAGGTTATATTCGACTTGGTTTGTACTGGACAATCGCGTCTATTGCTCCGCCTCGGCGAGGTATTATATGAGGAAAGTCCGAACACAGTCTTGGGTATTACTGTTCGCAGTAGTATTCAAGGAGAACGGTAGCGGGTAATTCCCGTCTGGGGCAACCCACGAGGTGCGAGCAGTGACGCCAAAGTCTGCCAAAAGCAGACGCGCCGAAAGGCTAGGATTCCACCGCTAGTTTTTGTCGCAAGACAAAAATATAGCGAATGGAATAAGTCTGTCGTAAGACAGAATTGAAACGGCTAAACCCTTACTTCTGTGCAAGACCGTGCTCTTTTTTCTTCGGAAAAAAGAGAGAGTCGCTTGAGCCCAAGAGTAATTTTGGGCCTAGATAAATGATTGTCGCTTTCATGTCGCAAGACAAGTAAGTACAAAATTCGGCTTATAAGTACAAATCAAAAAAAAATGGAAAAGCGCACCGCAAGGGGCGCTTTTTCTTTTAATTAAAATTTTGCAAATAAAAAAAGGCCGTAGTAAATACTACGACCTTCAAACACACAACTGCGAACTATTTTATTTACTCGGAATTATTTTCCGAGTTTTTGTTATTCCTGTTTTATATTCATATGATGACAGGAACAGCATTTGATTACTTATTCCTGCGTCAGAAATTTTCTGACACATCTCAGTCCAAGAATTACAATATTCATTCCCTATTGTCTGACCAAGAATATTAGTAACCGAAATATTTGTCGGAAAATCATCCGGTCCAAGTTTGTTGTCATCCTTCGTTTGATCACCGACATCGACGAGCCCGCCGTCAGAAATCTCAGTCACAATATTTGGAAAACACAACTCCTCTGACTGAAAATACCAGCTCTGAGTTATTGTTGCTCCATCAAACAATGCTGACCGAAAGCGATAACATTCTCCTGGATAACCTTGGAAAACATAACTAGCGGTAGCATTTACAACTGGCCCTATAATCGGGATAGTTATTGAGACGGCACCATTCATCGCTGTATCCGAATCAATAAATTCGATTTGGATAAATGCGCTCGGACTTGCGACTGTTATCGAGTCCACAGCAATCTCTGTTGTGAAAGACAATGTGTCTCTCCAGAGTACAAATGGAATTAAACTTCCACTTGGCGCCTGCGGTGTGGCAAATGTTTTTATCAGAGTATCACGATAGAAACTGCCATATGCATTTTCTATAATGATCATTACACTGACATTTGCATTGCCTCCACATAAATGATTTATATGGAGACTTGTATCACCAGAGCCAGACGGCACAGCAAAAACTGAAACAATATTTCCAGCAGTTGCAAATGCGTCACAAGAAGAATAGACATATACTACTGCGTTTAGAGAATCGCTTCTCCAACCGAAGTAAGTATCAAGTCCACTTGAAGTGACATTGCTTGCCGAAAGACTGTCGACAGAAGGTGCTTGTGCCAAAATTCCCGGAGTTGTAATTGGGAACCAGCAAACAATACTGTCATAGTCAGCTGGGTTTGAATGACTTACATTCCAACCGACTGCCAAATATAACTCTGTTGTAGCCATCGCTTGAGCAACAGTTACAGTATCTGTTCCGATACTATCGAGACCAGAAGCCATAAGTCCTCCGGAAATTTTCACCACAACACCATCGCTTATGCGAATATACTTTATGGTTGTAGACCAGCCATGACTTTTAAAGTCACAAGTCAGCCTAACCGAATCAGTACTCATCGCAACACCAAGCAAGTTTCCAATTTCAGCTTTCGCTGAAGTTTGAACAATAAAATCGGCGCTGTCTCTTATGCTTAGGTCAAATTTATTGGCTACAAATAATTTGTAGTAATATTTTTGTCCGGGTGTCAAAGAGTCGTCGGTAAATGTCCAGGTAGTTAACCCAGGTGAAATGAATACAGGCATTACAGAAGATACCGGATTGGTAAAATCTGCCGAAGTGTCTCTGAGCAGGTCATAGAACGAAGTATCATTGCACATTATTGATGCGCTTAATAACACTGTTGTATCTGTGTTCGATTGCCCTATGGACGAAATCGACACGAATTGTGCATTTGCACTCATAAATAAGGCTAGGTACATAGCCATAAACGTAAGGAGTTTTCTCATTTTTTTTGTTTTTTAAGGGGTTTTTGTTTTGCTCGCATAGTAGCAACTATTAGGGCTTTTGTCAAGGAATGAGCGGCCGCCCTATTGACACACCTACCCTTATGTGATAAGATATATAGAGAGTTTATACGCTTAATTATTAATAGATTTTATGAAAAACATGTCAAAAACAGTCAGTGGAATTGTTGCCCTCTTTTTAATGAGTGCCTTTCCTGTGCTTAGTCTCGCATCTTCGGCGCCTCAGATATTATCTGTCGCCCCAACAAATGCAGGCTCTACGACTATTACTCTTAATGGTTATTTTAACGCGAATGGCGCAGTCACTTCGACTTGGTTTAAGTACGGAGTTAGTGCTGGAAACCTAGACCACCTTACTCCCCCAGTAAATCAGGGAAATGGTACGGGACAATTTGGTGCAAATGTTTCTGGTCTTACTCCAAATACAACTTACTTTTTTAAAGCAGTTGGTTCAAACTTTTACGGAATGACCGAAGCGACTTCTGTTCTTACTTTTACAACAACAGCCTACCAAGGTGCGTCACTTTCCGTTCAGACAATTACTCAATCAAATGTTGAGCAACATACTGCAACCTTAAATGGCCACTATAGTGCAACCGTTACTGCTCCGACTGTTTGGTTTAAATACGGACTTTCGGCAAACAATCTAAATATACTTACAAATCCGCAGTCAATGGCTGTCGGCTCAAATTCTTTTTCTGCAAATTTAAGCGGTTTGCAGTCTAACACTACTTATTTTTACAAAGCATTTGGTTCCCAGGCTGGAAATTTAGTTTCAGCAACAAATGTTCTCCAATTTACTACTCTTGTAACACCACCTGTTATATTTACTGTTACAACAAATACGCAAACAAATGTTACGACAACAAGTGCGGATCTCAATGGTTACATTTCTCTCGCAAACACAACAGCCAATAGTCGTTATTTTAAATGGGGCACTTCTGCAAACAATTTGAACAATACTTTAAATGTTTCCGGAGGACAAACTGTTTCTGGTAGTTTTACTGGTTCTCTTTCTGGTATTACTCCAAACACAACTTACTTTTTCAAAGCTTACGCAGATGGTGTTGGCGGAGCTGTAGCGGCAACAAATACTCTCTCGTTTACAACAACTGCTAATCCAATTACGTATGCTTGTAATGACGGCGCCGACAACGACGGCGACGGGCTTACAGATCTACAAGATCCTGGTTGTTTAACATCAACTGACAACGACGAGACAAACACAGTTACAAGTTCTGCTCCAAGTGTTTCTACTGGTTCTGTCACAAATGTTTCAGAATATAATGCAACTCTAGGTGGAAATATAAATTCAAATAACTCATATACTTATTACTGGTTTGAGTATGGAACAAATTCTTCACTTAGTTCATCCACTTCTCATATGGGTTTTGGAATTGCAAACAGTACTGTAAATCAATCAATTGGTAATTTGTCACCAAATACTTTGTACTCGTATAAAATATGTGCCTCAAACGGATACGGTTCAAATTGCGGAAATATAAATTCATTTACAACACTCAGCGCTGGTTGTACCTACAACTGTGGTGGAGGTTGTACATATAATTGCGGAGGTGGCTGTACCTATAACTGTGGTGGAAACGCGCCAGTTGTAAACACTTCTTCTGCAAGTAATGTTACTGACACAAGTGCAACTTTATACGGATATATAAATCCAAACGGTAGTTACAATACTCAGGTTTGGTTTAAGTACGGACAAAATGGAAACCTCTCGTACACAGCCTACCCAAATCCAAGTAATATTTCCTACCAGCAAACTGTGGCAGCTCCGATTTCAAATTTGCAGTCAAATACTGTTTATGGCTTCCAACTTTGTGCCTCAAATCAGTACGGACAGAATTGCGGAAACATTCTTTCATTTGTCACCACCAACACAAATGCCTATGTGCCAGTCCAGCCGTATTATCCGCCATATCAGCCACAGTATCCGGCGCAACAAGCACCAATCATAATTTACACAAACACTGGTGGTGGCAATGATTATGTTGCTGGAACAAGTTCGCTCGCAACACTCAAGATAAATGCTTCAAAAAGTGATGCCGTCCGAAATGATTTAGTTTCGTACACTATTACTCTTGAAAATAACAGTAATAGAAAACTTAAAGATATTGTGATGCATGTTAGTGCTCCAATGGATCTTGCTCTTATCTCAACAAGCTTGGGAGAAATATCTTTCAACGCAAACACTGTTACTGTTAAATTATCATCACTAGCTGTTGGCGGATCTGAGTCATTTACAGTTACAGCAAGAGTCGCAAGCAATACCAATGCCTCAAGCTTTGTAGTTCACTCTGACGCAAGTTACTTAAACACCAAAACAGACGAACGCGAAACTGTTACCGCTGAACTAATGACAGGTATGGCACGCAATGGGTTGCTTGCCGGAGCTCTCGGAGCTGGCTTTGGTGGTGGAATCATATGGTTCCTCGCAATTATTCTCGCAATACTGCTAACCGTAATTCTCTTTAGCGGAGAGCGCCGAAAAAAAGAAGTTGCTATCCCAATGCCTCCAAGTAAATGGCCAACAAACTAAGTTTATAAAATCAAAACCCCAGCAAATAAGCTGAACGAAAAAGCACCCGACGGGTGCTTTTTCGTTCCTAAAATGAAACTTCATATCCTACTTCGAGTAAATTTTTATCACTTTCTCCTCCTGCTAGCTCTAGGACATACAAAGCGTCTGTATCAGGCGAAAATAAATTTGGATAAGAATCAGGCTGTACATTTTTGGCAATATATACTATTTTTTTATCTGCTGAAATCCAAATCATATCGAGTGGAATAAGAGTATCTTTCATCCAAAAACTATATTTGTCTGGCTGTTCAAAAACAAAAAGCATACCGCTGTTTTCTGCAAGCGAAGCCCGTCCGCCTAGTCCTTTTGTTCTTTCAGAATCTGTAGTTGCGAGCTCAGCAAAGAATGTCTTTTCCCTAATTGTAACCATTGCTGTATGTGGCGGAATTGTCCTGTTGTTTTGAGTTACGACTTCAGAAGTGGCGCTTTTTGTAAAATTTTTTTCAACAAAAGAATAAAAAGCACCCAAACAAACAACAACTCCCAATACAAGCAACAGCACTCGCGCAATATGGTGATTTTTTATTTCTGAGATTTGCATTTGTGCAGATATTATACCCTATCAAAATTCTAAACAGAAATAACAAAAACCCGCTATACGGTTATGTAAGTGCGGGTTTTTGTTTTGAAATATGTAAATAATTTTACGGAACGAATGAAAACAAATTTGGAAGGAGAAAAGATATGCTCTTTTGTTCCGTTCAATAGCGATCTTATCGCCATACACTAGAACTTTCTCTAGAGTCATGCAGTTTGGTACTCTGCCAAAACCTTCTGTGCTCAATTGAGGCACAGAATACCGACCAGAATAAATTTTTACACCTCCGAAGAGACTAAAAATGTGTTCTGTATGAATTAATCCACGAGCAGCTTCCGCTACCCGTGCCTTGTTACGACTTATTCCCTGTCACCGAGCTTACCGTAGGCCCTCCTTGTGGAGAGATTTCGGGTACTCCCGGCTCCCTTGAATTGACGGGCGAATGCGATTTTTGGAATATTTCGCGTTCCCACGTAGCGTGCGGATTTCCCGCACTACGCGAGTTCAATAATAAGATTATCGATTTTGTCCTTCCTATACGTATTTAATTACGAATTAAATTGACGCACAGTACTACGACGCAGCTGACTTCTCGTGTGCATAATTTTCCATTAACACACGAGATCTCCCACGGGTCACGCATGACTCATTTCCATACATCCTATAAAGCCTTCCTTTGTATCTTCCCCATTCTCACCGCCGATCATTTTAATGGGTCGAAACAGCTTTTTTACTATAGGCTGTATTTTGCTTCCGAATCCTTCGGTCCATTCCTCGCGGAGTTGGACCTATTCTTCAGCTACGCTCTTTTGACGAAAAAGAGGAGTGGATTTTAACCACTTAGAATCATGCGCTGCCGGGCGCATTTATTTGTGAGTACAAGACTTGAGAACGTATTCACCGCAGTATGGCTGACCTGCGATTACTAGCAATTCCGGCTTCATGAGGGCGAGTTGCAGCCCTCAATCCGAACTGGCGGGACGTTTATTACGGTTTGCTCAGAGTTACCTCGTCGCTTCGCGTTGTCGTCCCGATTGTATTATGTGTGTAGCCCAAGGTATCAAGGGACATGCTGACCTGGCGTCATCCTCTCCTTCCTCCCAGCACCAAATTCACAAATAAACATTTATTGCGAGCAGTATGGAAAAAGCAATTCCTGAAAATAGTAAACTATCAACTGAAAATACTTTCTCCATACTGCCCATTATAAAAATAAAACTTATGCGCTTGGTGCTGGGCGGTCTCGCGTGACACGTATAACACGCGACGAGGGTTGCGCTCGTTACCCCACTTAAGGGAACAGTTCAAACCACGAGCTGACGACGGCCATGCATCACCTGTCCAGATGTTCTTGCGAAAGAATAACGTTTCTGCTATTCGTCATCTGGATTTCTAACCTTGGTGAGGTTCTTCGTTTATCATCGAATTAAACCACATAATCCACTGCTTGTGCAAGTCCCCGTCTATTCCTTTG
>CAYHBR010000019.1:0-5896 GCA_964354985.1 uncultured Candidatus Saccharibacteria bacterium
GGCGGAGGCGGTGAGATTCGAACTCACGGTCCGTTGCGGGACTCTCGTTTTCAAGACGAGTGCGATAGACCAACTCCGCCACGCCTCCGTATACTATTTGCTTTTTAGCCAGCTTTTTTTGAGGAAGTGTTCCTCGGCATGGCAGTTTGGACAGATTAGAGCTAGGTTTTCCAGCTCATTATTATTTCTATCTCTATCTTTGTGATGAACCTCTAATATCTCAACCTTGTTATACTCGCACATTTCGCACACGATACCTCTCTGTTCAAGCAACCTCATCTTCAAACTCCGCTGACTTTTAACTTTGTCTCGCGGTTGATTCATTTTGTACGCAATACCTATTCGATGTTTGTTGGCACAAGCTCGACTGCAAGTCTTTTTATTCGCGCTTGCCAGGATTGGTTTACCACACACAAGGCAAGGATTTTCTTTCCTGTTGTATTTACCATAACAACCCTGACTACAAAATACTTTACCGCGATTCTTTGAAATTTCAAGCGGTCTCCTGTAGATAGGATTGTTGCAGGTTAAGCATTTAGTATTTGGATTTCTTATATAATACTCAGGCATTAATCCAGTATACCACTTTATTCCTACTTTTCAGTATTGTTTTCGTCTTTTTCGTCCACTTCCACTTCCGATTTATGAGAAGCTGTTGAATTACCAAAAAGCTCATTTGGCTTCATCTTCAAAACAAAGAAAAGATAAACGATTTCCAAAATGCCAAATGTCGAGACGACGAGCAAAATGACGAACCAAACCCGGCTATCTTTTTTACTTGAATGCCAAAGAGCCAAACCTTTCCAAAAAATAGTCCAAATCGCGACCAATGAAAACATCGCTAACGCCTTCGGGTCTTTTGTTTGCAGGAATGAATCCATAGGCAAATACTAGCGCAAAACGGGCTTTTCGACAACCATACGCTATAATAGCAGTATGAAATATCTCGGCATCGACTATGGCACAAAAAAAACAGGTCTGGCTGTCTCTGACCAACTCGGCAAGATAGCTTTTCCGTACGACATTATCCCAACCGCTAAAATAGATGAACAAATAGAGCGGATAATCACAAAAGAGGTAATTGGTGAAATTGTCATTGGTAAATCGCTCGACCTGAAGGGGCAATCAAATAAAGTTCAAGAAGATATCAATGATTTTGTGGCCGTACTCGGAATGAAATACGGCCTGCCTGTTCATTTTGTGAAAGAATTTTTTTCATCGAGCGAAGCAAGGCACGCAACTTTAAACGAAAGAGGCAGAGAAAAACCAATTGCGAACCCAAGGCGAGCTGGTAAAAAAACTACGAGCAAAAAAACCACAGGCAAAAATATCAGAAATTCTGCGAACAATGAATCATTTGAAGCAAACATAGACGCCAAAGCGGCCGCTATTATTTTACAGAGACACCTAGATACCATACAATTGAAGAACAAATGAGCGATGATATAAATACAACTAAAGAAAAAGATACTGCGGTGGAAAAATCAGCAGAAGAAAAAATTCCCGAAGTCGTGTCTGTCGAGCCAAAGAAAATTTCCATCGAAGATGTTTACAAATTGGAAATAAAAATCGGCACTATCTTAGAAGCTGTTGCTGTACCAGATGCCGACAAGCTCATCGCTTATAAAATTGATCTCGGAGAATCAGAACCAAGAACCATCCTCTCTGGTGTACGCGAATATTTTCCAGAAATCGAAAAGCTCGTAGGAAGACAAGTTCCAGTTATTACAAACCTTGCGCCACGAAAAATCCGCGGAATAGAATCAAATGGTATGATTTTATATGTAACAGGAGATTTGGAAAATTTTACAACCCTTGAGTCAGGGAAAAAAGTACAGGCCGGTTCCTCAGTAACATAGTTCCTCAATAATTAAGATGAAAAAACAACTTGGCAAAATAAAATTACCAACTTCCGGAAAAAAATCCGCACTCGGAGTAGCGCTCGACGAACATCTACTTTCGTATGTGGAAGCGACAGCGTCACCGCACGGCATCTCGATAACTCGCTTCGGAGAAGTACAACTAGAAAGCGATAGCGGCGATAAAAAAAGCAGAGAAACAGAACTTTCTCGAATATTTATAAAACTCCACAGTCGTTCAAAAACAAAAAACCTACTTGTCGCTATTCCGGACGGCTCAGCTACTTTTTTTGAAATGAACCTACCAGAGAGCGACCCATTCTTGCTTGAAAAGATGGTTGAAAGGGAAGTCAAAAAAGCACTTGGCGATACCCGTAGTTTTGTATTACAAACAGAAATTTTATATAGAGAAAAAAATAATACAAAAGTCGCGGTGACAATGTTGCCACAGGAGCCAATTGATGAAATAAAAATACTAGCGAAAGCCTCAAATTTTAAACTTGCATATGTCGGACTCGCAACCGAGATAGTAGCTGAGCTCATTGGCGCCGACGAAACTTCAAACATAATAATTTCAGTTAAAGCTCGTGAGACTTCAATAACTGTTCTGTCAAAAGGAGCGCTAGTACTTGAAGAAATAGTTTCTACTGGCACAGAAATTTGGGCAGATAAAATCGCTGAGCATTTTGATATAAAATACGAAGAGGCAGAGGAGGCGCTTTTTTTTGAGGGAATACCGACGACAAATAAAAATAATATCTTAGACGTTCTTCGAGCTGATTTAAGAAAATTGACAGATTCTGCTGAAAAAGTTTTTCTCTATTGGCACGTAGACTGTCGTAAGGAAAAAGAATGTCGAGTTAGACAAGTTACTCTCGCTGGCCTCGGTTCAATTGTTCCAGGCCTCGCAAGTTTCCTAGAAAATTCACTTCAGATAGAAACTCGCACACCAGAGCCTTTTGTTGGAATAAAACTCGAGAATGAAGTACCTGAAATGACAGAGTCAGAGAGTTTACGATATTTACCAGCGCTGGCTGTAGCGCTCCGTGGGCTTAGAAAATAAATCATTTAGTTATTGTCCCGATATGGTTTAAGGTGCCCCCGCGAGGAATCGAACCTCGAATAACGGCTTAGAAGTCCGCAGTTATATCCATTTAACTACAGGGGCGTAGGCGGATTATATCATTAATCCGCAGTCAAAAATGTGTCTCTATTGTACCAAGCTCGAACATTTTTTCAAAATCGTAATCACTAGCGTTCCCCGCGCGCTGAAGCGCCACCACGCGAAGCGTGGTGCTTCTGCTGAAGCAGAAGTGCGGGAGAACGCTCTGCACACCACGCAATCTTTTAAAAAGGATGTGGTGTGCAGAAATGCAAATACGGACTCGGTTTTGCGAAACAATTTTGCGGGAGGGAGGATTCGCAAAACCGAGACTAAAGATTTTTGAAATTCGGCGGGAATTCGGATTTGGTTTCCGCCCCGCAGGAGGGTGCGGGAGGAATGCGGGGCGGATTCTTTTTTGGATTTTTGGCGGGCGGGCAAATAAAAAAGACCAATCAAAATTATACTTTGATACCTAACTTATTTTTAGTTTCCACCGAAAGACTGTTAGAGATTTTTTGCAATATATTTGCAGTTTCTTCTTTCTTCTCTGACATTTTATCCCAAAGTTGTTTTTTCTCTTTAGTAAATTGATGCTCTGCTCCGTAAGTTTTTTCCATATTATAAAATTGGTTCATTGCGTCATTATTTTTTTCTGACCAAGAATTATAATTATTTACATAGGCGAGATAAGATTTACCGAGAACATCTTGGCTGACTTCTTTACTCTTATCAAACTTAGTATTTTTATCTAAAACAGACGGATCAACTTCTTGAGAGATTCCAGCATTATTAGCAGTCATATATAATTTTCTTGCTTGTCTTGTACCGTCTGTTTCAGTATATGAAACATAATGGTCTCCGTTTGTATCCATAAAATATAAAATATTTTTTATACCTGAGGGAGTGTCTGGTCTGAAAGTAAGACTACCTGCAGTAAGATGAACATCGGGCAGAGTTTCTTTCCAAAGTTCATAACTAACTCCTGTAAATTCTCCTATTGATTCAAGAGTATTTTCACTAGAATTTCCTTTTTCTTCTGATTGATTTTCCTGATTAGTTATAGCTAATTCATTTTCTGGAATAACTTTCCTTAACAATTCACCAGAATTTTTATCTTTTTTCATAACGATAGCTTGTCCGTCTTGGACATTCATAAGTTTCCAGTCATCTTCGATTTCTCCATTTGAGCGTTTAACTTTTACAGTTTTAAATCCTTCTCCAAAAGATTCTGGTTTTTCTTCTTTTACTTCTTTATTTTCTGCTACTGGATTTTCTTGATTTTTATTTGTTTCGCGCTGAGCTTTTAATTCTTTTACTTTTTCACGAAGTCCACCTGTTCTTGTGATTATATTTTCCTCCGCTTGATTATTTACATACGCACGAATTCTTTCCCAAATTTGTTCCGCAGAATAATTTTCTGATGAACCTTGAATACCTCCAGCATTTTGTATAACCTTATATAATTCTGGTAAAGATGAAACACTTTGAATTAACTGTTCAATATTTGGTTTTTCATTTTTTTCTAAACTTTCAGATTTATAGTTTAAATCAAAAGTTAATCTTTCTGAATCTTCTGGATTGTAGAAAGTTGTAACTTTAGGAATACCCCTCTCGTTTAATTCTGCAATTCCAATAATGCCTTTGTCTTTATCAAAATCTACAACTTCACACTCAACAGGAAAACCCCGTGAGTCTTTGAGGGTCATTTTCTTACCAAGAGATAAATCAAATTTTTCAAAAACCTTTTTTATATTAACGAGGTTTTCTGTTTCCTTGTTTTTTACAGCTTCCTCTTGTCTTATGTTTTCATTTGAAATTTCACTTTTTATTTTTTCAACTTCTTCCGCCGAAATTTTTCCCATAGAAACCATTTCGTCAATTTTCTTTTTTTGATCTTCACCAGTGTCCATTAAATCAATCCCTTCAAAAGAAGAATGTACTGGATTTTTTTGTAATACTTCACTTTCAGTTATTAACTGACGTGCCTCGTTTATATATTTTTCAGCTTCTTGATTTATTGTATTCAATTCCTCTTCAACACCAGTTTCATTTTTTATTTTTTCAAATGTTGGTTGGTCAAGGTCAACAGAATTAGATTTATTTATTTCTTCGCTAGTTTCGTTTTTAAAAGATTTTTCTTCATTATCTAAATAATTCAAAAGCTCCTCTTGAGAGATTTCTTTTTGTTCCAAATTCTCTGGTGTTACTTTTGGAACTTCATTATTTTCAAGATTATTTTTATCTTCGGGAGTAGTCATATTATTTATTTAAAATAGAATTCTTAATCTGCTCAATTTTTGCTTCTTCAAGTTTTTTCCTAAAACTACCAACAACACCTTTGCGCTTCGTGCGAAGCTCTGAAAGCTTTGTTTGAACTGATTTTTTCAGGTCGGAAATACGATTTGACATACGAGAACATTTTAGCATTTTTGACTAAAAAATGCCATCAAATTTATTTGTCTTTTGGGAGCAGATTTGTGTGCGCATGGGTGGGTGGGGCAAACACAAACTAACTTCGTATTTTGGCTTTGCCAAAATTTCAATATATGCATTTTGAATTCTTAATGCCCGCCCGCTAAAAAATCCAAAAAAGAATCCGCCCCGCATTCCTCCCGCACCCTCCTGCGGGGCGGAAACCCGAATCCCGCCGAATTTCAAAAAACTTAGTCTCGGTTTTGCGAATCCTCCCTCCCGCAAAATTGTTTCGCAAAACCGAGCCCGCATTTGCATTTCTGCACACCACATCCTTTTGAAAACATTGTGGTGGTGTGCAGAGCGTTTTCCCGCACTTCTGCTTCAGCAGAAGCTCTGTGCTTCGCACAGAGGCGCTTCAGCGCGCGGGGAACGCTATGATACTTTGTTTTGAAAATAGGTTCTGATATGGTTTAAGGTGCCCCCGCGAGGAATCGAACCTCGAATAACGGCTTAGAAG
>CAYHBR010000020.1:0-5341 GCA_964354985.1 uncultured Candidatus Saccharibacteria bacterium
TTTTATTATTGCTTATCAGTAACATCTGTCATACAATATATGTAATGTCGACCGTTGAAGAAGAAAAAGTTATTCAGGATATTATTTCAGGTCCAATCGATGAAATATCGATTATTAATTTAGTCTATTCACTGATCAACCACGCATACGAATCGCGCGCATCCGACATTCACGTTGACCCCACTGACACGAACCTATTTATTCGCCTGAGAATTGACGGCGTTTTATATCGATCTTTTTCTCTACCAAAAGAAATACAATCAGAAGTTATTGCCCGACTAAAAATTTTATCTGAACTGCGCACCGATGAACATCAAGCACCTCAAGATGGCCGTTTTAAATTTACCTCAAAAGATAAGGAAATTTTTGATATTCGTATTTCTATTATTCCTACTCACTATGGCGAAAATGCTGTGCTTCGTCTGCTTTTTGAGCAGAAAGAACACCGTTTTACAGTCGATAACATTGGGCTTTCAGACCGCGACTTAAAAATAATTAAAACTGCAATTTCTAAACCTTATGGAATGACTCTAGTTACCGGACCAACTGGCTCTGGAAAAACTACGACACTTTATACGCTTTTAAAAACATTAAACACAGATTCTGTCTCGATTATTACAATTGAAGACCCGATCGAATATTCGCTTGAAAAAACAATTCAAATACAGGTTAACAGTCAGACCGGACTAACTTTTGCAAACGGACTACGTTCTATTTTGCGTCAAGATCCAAATATCATTATGGTTGGCGAAATCCGCGATGAAGAAACCGCAAAGATTGCCGTCAACGCTTCTCTTACTGGACACTTACTACTTTCAACTCTTCATACAAATGACGCTTCTAGTTCCCTTCCTCGTCTTATTGATATGGATGTTGAACCATTCCTTATTGTCTCGACGGTCAACGCCGTAGTTGCCCAACGTCTCGTCCGCCGTATTTGTCCTTATTGTAGTGTTGCGAAAGAATACCCAGCTGAAGCACTTGCTTCTATAAAAGGCAGTATACCTATCAATCCACTAGAAGGACGCTACACTTTTTATTCGGGCGCTGGTTGTAAAACTTGCGGTGGTAGTGGTTATTTCGGACGTGTGTCTATTCACGAAGTTCTTGATATGACTGAACACATTCGCGATGCCGTGATAACCAGAAAAGGAGCTCAGATAATAAAGGAAATAGCAGTAAGTGAAGGAATGACAACAATGCTCCAGGACGGAATCAAAAAAGTCATGGAAGGCGGAACGACTGTTGAAGAAATCTTGCGTGTTATTCATGAATAATATTAAATCGTAGATTAATATTAAGTTGTAAAGTAATATTTAATTGCAATAAAACAAATAGACAAAAATATGGAAAGTAAAAAAGCTAAATTCTTTAAAAAATATTTCGGCATGTCGCTCTTGACAGTATCTCTGTCAGAAAAAATTATTTTTGCCAAACATTTGTCAATGATGATTTCAGCTGGTATGACAGAAGTAGATTCTATCCGACTGATTCGCAAACAAATCACCAAGAAAGGTTTCGGTAAAATTTTAGACAAAATTATTTCCGATCTTGAGAGTGGACAGTTTTTGTCTACTTCGCTCAAACAATTCCCCCGTGCATTTCCAAAAATGTTTGTCAGTCTTATCGGTATCGGTGAGGTCTCAGGAACTCTGACGGAAAACCTCAACTACCTTTCGGTACAACTCAAGAAAACTAGCCAGCTTAAATCCAAAGTTCGATCAGCGATGATATACCCAGTAGTTATCATGGCTGCGACTTTGGGAATAACGGGTTTATTGGTTTTCTTTATTTTACCCAAAATAATTCCAGTTTTTGCCAGTCTAAATGCAGACCTTCCTACAGAAACAAAAATACTTATTGCGAGTTCGAGCTTTATCGTAAATCACTACTTACTTCTTGCGGGAGGAATAATTGCGCTTGTTATTGCTTTTATGTTGCTTCTGCGAATTACAAAAGTTAGGTATGTTTTTCACCTTTTCCTGCTCAAAATACCCGTGGTGAAGTCTATAACTATGGGTTACAACATGGCAATGATTACTCGAACACTCGGTGTCTTTTTGAAAAGTGGAATAAAAATCGTCGAAGCGACACTACTTGTTTCTGAATCTATTGGGAACGATGTATATAAAAAAGCCTTGATAAATACAGCCGAAGAACTCAAGCGAGGTGGACAACTACATGTTTATTTTGAGGCTCATCCCAAGATCTTTCCTCCGACGGTCGCCAGAATGATTGAGGTTGGGGAAAATACCGGAAAATTAGATGAAAACTTTTTCTATTTGGCTGATTTTTATGAAAATGAAGTTGACGACATAACCAAAAACCTCTCCAGTATACTAGAGCCACTTTTGCTTGTTTTTATGGGTGCCCTTGTCGGATTTGTTGTTATATCAATCATAAAACCTATTTACGCGGTCACTCAATCGTTAACTAGATAAGAGCGTTATGTACAAAAAAGGATTTTCTTTAATAGAAATACTAATCGCGATGGGCATAATGCTTGCTATACTTTCTTTTGGTTTTTTTATTTTCTTACAAAATTATTTTAGCTACGAAACAATAAGTGAACGCAATCTACTTATTACTGTTCTCCTAAAGGCCCGCAATCAATCTGTGAACAATGTTTGCTTGGGTGACAATTGCACCGGCGGAATGCCTCATGGTGTAAAAATCGTAGTGGATCCCACAACTAATAAGGTAGATAAATATGTAATATTTCAGGGAAATACCTATGACCCAAATAGTCCTCTAAATCAGGAAATTAGCTCAAACTATGAATTATTTTATACCGGAAACCAATCAAATTCTATTTCGGAAATTTCTTTTGACCAGTTGAGTGGTCGCGTAAATCTAAATGGCAACCAAGAAGGACTAATAGAATTAGCCGATAAAAATAATCACACTTATACTATAAGCATAAACACTGAGGGACGCATAAATTGGTAAATATTTTATTATGAAACAAAAAGGATCATCTACACTTGAAATACTAATAGCAATGGCAATCTTAACCATTACTCTTTCAGCTGTGATTTTAGTTTCTTTTAGTAGCCAGTCTCTCATTGTTGATAGTCAAAACAGCAACGATGCTCTTGTCAAAGCTCAGGAATTTTTAGAACAAGCCAAAAATTCAGCTAAGGTAAATTTTGACTTAGTTGAAAACAAAACAGAAATTGATGGTATTTTCACTAAAATATTATCTGTGACCGAACTAGATGCAATCACAAAAAAAATCTCAGTCGAAGCAACTTGGAATGATGGCCAGAAAAAAGCCGACCTTTACAACATTGTCGTAAACCTCTCCAATGGCCCAGCTGCTAATACCTGTAGTTTTGTACTTTCCGGAAATTGGAATAGCCCAGTCGTAAATACGCTATCGTTGGCTAGTCTGTGGCCAGCAGAATTACCCGCAGATTCAAATGGTATTTATACTATTACTGACCTTGACGCATATTTGGGAAAACTGTACATCACCGCCAATTCTGCAAATTCTACTGATGTCGTTAATAAACAAAAAACTTTTTTTGTATTAAATTTAGCAAACCCAACTATTCCTACTTTTGTAAGCAGTATAGACGACAACACAAGTAGTTCTTTCGGGCTAAATGCTGTGCACGTAGGCCAAAAATATGCCTATACGACATCAGCAAAATCGAGTGGCCCCCAGTTGCAGATTTTTGACATTACACTTACTCCACCTAAACTTATTAAAAATTTCCAGATATCTTCAACTTCAAAAGGAACCAGTATTTTCTACAAAAATGATTCTGTATACTTAGGTCTTTCAAAAAATATCTCGGGACCTGAATTTTATATCGTAAATGTCGGAGATGTTAACAATCCCGTAATTTCCGGATCAATTGAAATCGGAAGTGATGTAAATGATATTTATGTTCAAAAAGATTTTGCTTACATAGCAAGTGGCAACAACGAAAATGTAAAAATTTTAAATATTTCAGACCCTACAAACATAGTTCAGGCGGGTAGTTTTATTTCTGAATTTCTGCCAAATCAAAACTCAAATCTAGCTAGCCGGATATTTGTTCTAAACGATAATATTTATTTAGGTAGAACTACTGGAACGAACGAATTTTATGTTTTAGATAAATCCAACTTAAATAGCGTAAACGAATTGGGTAAAATTGACCTAATTGGTAGCAATGATATAAGCGGAATTGCAATCAGAGGCAACTATGCATTCATCAGCACAAGCACAGGTCAGTTGCGAATTTTTGACATGACTGACTTATCAAATATAAATGAAATCCCCTCCTCTCCAATAAATATTGGGAACCCAGCCACTTCACTTGATTGCGAAGGTAACAATATTTACATTGCCTCAAATGACACATCCGGAAAAGGATACGTAACAGTAATAACGGCAAACCAATGAAAAAGAATTCTGGATTTACATTACTTGAAGTAATAATATATATTCCGCTTTTTGCAATCCTTGTCGGAAGCGGGGTTTTTGCAGCATACAATATAATAGAATCAAGTTTAAAAAATCAAGCCATGTTTGTTGTATATGACGAGGGAAATTACTTATTGAGTAAAATCAATTGGGCGGTTCAGGGCAGTACTGAAATAATAACACCGGTGGCTGGAACTCCTGGCTCGATACTGAAAGTCACAAAAACTGATGGGTCTAACATTAGTATAAAACTAGTCGGAAAAGATATTGTTATATCTTATGGAAATTCTGATCCTATTATTTTAAATAATAGTAATATTACAATAAGTAACCTATCTTTCGATAACCAAGTTTCGTCAATTAGCCAACTTGTAAAAAGCAGTATGACAATCACTGTCCTTACTGACGACGGGAAAACTTTCAGTCAAGATTTTAGTTCGACAAAATATCTGAGAAGATAATCCAATTGATAATTTATGATAAAAAAATTTGAATTAAAAATAAATAAACAGTCAAAACAAAATCAACAAAAAGGATATATGGCTTTGATGTCCGTTATTATTATTTCTTTAATTCTAATTACACTTTCTGTCACAGTAGGAATGAGCGGTTACAACACCCGTTTCAATATTCTTGAAGCTCAAACAAAATTACAAAGCGATGCGCTCGCTGAGTCATGTATAAATCTGGCAATGTCTCGACTAGCCCAAAATCCTTCCAGTCCGTACACCTACCCTGAGAATATCAATATCGGATCTGACAATTGCTCCATCAGCAATATAACCAGTTCAGGTGTACACAGACAGATAAATGCTTTTGCAGATTTTCTAAAAACATTTACAAATCTCTCCGTTGGAACAACAGTCAGTGTTTCAGACTTGACTCCATCCCAAGCAGTAGTTTTAGTGCGCGTAATTGTAAATA
>CAYHBR010000021.1:0-4390 GCA_964354985.1 uncultured Candidatus Saccharibacteria bacterium
AGTCATTTGGAAATTTCTTTTTATCATGTATACTACC
Organism: uncultured Candidatus Saccharibacteria bacterium; assembly: GCA_964354985.1. Taxonomy (GTDB): domain Bacteria; phylum Patescibacteriota; class Minisyncoccia; order Phycocordibacterales; family UBA9973; genus JAGOSA01. Next base: position 38 of record CAYHBR010000021.1, read on the forward strand.
TATACCCTAGGTTACAGGTTTAGTATATCACAAATAATTATGCAAAAGGAGAACAAGTTATCAACAAAAAAGACAAAGTCGTTAAAGCTTGCGAAGCAAGCCCGTGGGACTTTGGAAAAGGTTATTTCAATGATTGAAAATGACACTTACTGCCCCGAAATCATACAGCAAGCGGACAGCGTGTCTGGGCTTTTGAAATCAGTCAAAAAGGAGCTTCTGGCAGGGCATCTCGACACCTGTGCAATGAATAGACTAAAAGAGAACAAAGAAACAGCAATCGCCGAATTGCTTAAAATATACAATCTCTCAAATTAAAATATGACCAGTACAAATATTTACAAAGTAAAAGGAATGCACTGTGCTTCATGCGCAAGTATTATCGAGCGGGCTGTAAAAAAGATTGACGGGGTGGAGGATATTTCTGTAAACAATGGCACGGAGAAAGCAAAAATTTCATATGACGAAAGCAAAACATCTCTTGATTCTTTCAATCAAAAATTAGACTTACTTGGTTACACGCTTGAACCCGAAAGCGTGAACGAACACGCGGGGCATCTTGGAGTAAACCAATCAAAGCAGGAGAAGTTGAAAGAAATACAGACAATGCGAAATGGTGTGTTTGGGGCTCTACCTCTCGCGCTGTTTAGTATTTTAATAATGACATGGGAAATACTTGGAAAGTACGGAATTGTTACTCCGATGTCAGAAACTATCTTTGAATTTTTTCACCACCTCCTCCCGATTTTTGCGACTTACATTTTTGCCACGATAGGAAAACCATATTTGCTCGGGGTGTATCGTTTTTTCCGTTACGGAAAAGCAAATATGGATACGCTCATAGGGCTCGGTACTTCGGTTGCTTTTATATACAGTTTTATCGTTACTGCATTTGAACAAGTTTTGAAGCCCTATCTTGAAGTGCAATACAATTTTTACGATGTAACAATCGTGGTAATTACTTTTATTGCACTCGGAAAATACCTAGAGGCAAAATCAAAAGTAAAAACTGGTGATGCGATTGAAAAATTGCTCGGTCTTCAAGCAAAAACCGCTCTTGTCATTCGAAACGGAATAGAGATAGATATTTCTATTGAGCAAGTGGTATTGGGAGATATTGTTGTTGTAAAGCCAGGACAAAAAATTCCTGTCGACGGTGTGGTGGTCGAAGGGTTGTCGTACGTAGATGAGTCGATGATTACTGGTGAGCCGATACCTGTTGAGAAAAGTATCAACGCGCAGGTTGTTGCGGGAACGATAAATACAACAGGAACATTTAACTTTAAGGCAACGAAAGTTGGTTCTGAAACTTTGCTTTCTCATATAATAAAAATGGTTGAGGATGCGCAAGGGAGCAAAGCTCCTATTCAGGCACTTGCCGACAAAATTTCTTCGGTCTTTGTTCCTGTTGTGTTGGTGTTAGCAACCATCGCTTTCGGTATGTGGCTTTATTTTGGTATACCAGTTTTTGGATTTTCAAAAGCACTTTCCTACGCCCTTACTTCTTTTGTCGGAATACTGGTCATTGCTTGCCCGTGCGCCTTAGGACTTGCTACACCAACGGCGATTATTGTCGGCGTTGGTAAGGGCGCAAAAGAAGGGATACTCGTTAAAGATGCAGCGACACTTGAAACTCTTCACAAAGCACATGTGGTCGTCGTTGATAAAACAGGAACAATCACAAAAGGAAAACCCGAACTGACAAAAATTGAAAACAGGAGCGGGCAGAGCGACACGGAAGTACTTGCTATTTTAGCAACGCTTGAATCAAAATCGGAACATCCAATCGCCCATGCGATTGTAAATTATGCGAACGAGAAAGGTATCAAGACGAAAAATCTTTCAGACTTTGAAATTGTAAAAGGTAAAGGTCTTAGGGGCTTGATTGACGGCAAGGAATATTTTGCAGGAAATACAAAAATACTTTCTGACTTACATATCTCTTTTGACTTGAAACATATTGAAGAAGAAACGATGCAGGGCAAAACACCTGTCTTACTTTCAGACAAGGAAAACATTCTCGCCGTTGTGTATGTTGCCGATCAAATCAAACCTGAAGCAATCGAGACAGTGAAAGCACTACACAAATTGAAAAAGAAAGTTGTGATGCTCACTGGTGATAATAAAAACACGGGGGAATATATTGCAAAACTGGTCGGTATAGACGAAGTCATTGCGGAAGTGATGCCAGAAGATAAATTGAATATAATCAAGGATTTACAGAGTAAAGGTAATATCGTAGTGATGGCAGGAGATGGCGTGAATGACGCTCCTGCGCTCGCTCAAGCCGATGTGGGCATAGCAATGGGAACTGGGACAGATGTTGCGATTGAGTCGGCGGGAATTACGCTTTTGGGCGGTGATATTTCAAAACTTGTCAAAGCCGTGAAGTTATCGAAAATGACCATGAACGGAATTAAACAAAATTTGTTTTGGGCTTTCATTTATAACATTGTCGGCATCCCGCTTGCGGGAGGAGCGTTCTATCCTGTTTTCGGAATACTACTCTCGCCAGTGTTCGCGGGTTTTGCAATGGCAATGTCTAGTGTATCGGTCGTATCAAACTCATTACGAATCAAAACAAAGAAATTATAAAATATGAAAAACATCACTTTACATGTTACGGGAACACACTGCAATTCTTGCAAAATTCTTATCGAAGATATTTTGAATGAACAGATAGGCATCGAAAAAACACGTGTCGATTTGAAACGCGAAACAGTCTCATTTGAAACAAGTCTTGACGACAGCAATCACAAATTGGCAGAAGTTTTATCAGAAAAAATAAAGCATAACGGTTACACTCTTTCCGTAGAGAAAATCGCGAAAGAAAAAAGAAACGATGGGATTATTTGGCAAGCATTGCCTATCGGTCTTGTATTTCTTGCCTTGTTTTTTGTATTGCAAAAATCAGGAATACTAAATCTTGGTATCGGGGGGACAGTTACGCCTGTAACGAGTTTTATCATCGGGCTTATTGCTTCTGTATCAAGTTGTCTCGCAGTCGTTGGGGGACTCGTCTTATCACTTTCTGCAACTGTGTCGCAGGACAAGATAAGTGATGTAAAGCCAATGGTACTTTTCCATGGCGGAAGGCTGGTCAGTTTTGCTGTGTTTGGCGGCGTACTTGGACTAGTTGGAAGTGCGATAGGAGTTAGTTTTACTTTCAGCGCAATTCTTGGAATTATCGCCTCTCTCGTGATGGTAATGCTCGGACTTAATCTCATCGGTATATTCGAGAAAAATAATATCGCACTTCCGTCAGGAATATTTAATTTCTTTCGAAAAGTAGAGCATCAGACATTCGCTCCACTCTTGATTGGTGTTGGAACATTTTTCTTGCCCTGTGGGTTTACGCAATCCATGCAAGTCGCTGCACTTTCTAGCGGGTCATTTGTTTCGGGACTGCTCATCATGCTTTCATTTGCGCTTGGAACACTCCCGATGCTCGCACTTTTGTCGTTTGGCTCTGCGTCTTTTGCACAATCAAAACACGCACCACTTTTTTTCAAATCCGCAGGAATTATTGTTTTAGGTCTTGGAGTTTTCGCACTCCTCGCTGGACTTGCAGGGCTCGGTATCATTGAACCACTTTTTAATATATAATTACAAAATAACCCTATGCAAAAGAACACAATTATCTCGATATTCGCAAGTCTTCTGATAATCGGTGGCACGATGTATTTTGTCAGCAACAAAAATGCAGATACTTCGAGCGACACACAAGTGTCGCAATCTCAAAACACAGAAATCAAAGATGGCGTTCAGTATGTAACTGTTACCGCCAAAGGCGGATATTCTCCGAAAATGTCGTCTATCAAACCAAACATTCCTACAAAACTCATTGTCAAAACTGATAACACCTTTGACTGTTCTGCATCTCTTGTAATTCGTTCAAAAAGTTTTCAAAAAATACTTCAGCCGACAGGTGAAGAAGTTATTGACATAGGAACACTAAAGACGGGAGAAAAAATACAAGGTGTATGTGGAATGGGAATGTACAATTTTCAAATCAAGGTTAGCTAGGATTTAAGGGAGCCGTCCGCGTTAGCGGACGGGCTTTGTGCGCGCACAGGGCGGGTGGGGCAAGCACATACAGATTTGTTTGTGCCTCAGCACAATCCATATTTCTTTGAATGACTGCTAAACTCTCTCGAAGCCACCAAGCGAACACACACAACGCCGAAGCAGCCAGCGTGAGCGAATGCGAGCGGGCTATGCGGAGGCGATTGTGTGTGGTTCGCGGAGGTTAGAGCTACCACTAAACGCGGATACGGGGGCGCCTCGGTCGCCGTGAGGGCGGAGAAAAGAGCAATCAAAAGTGATAAAATGATGATGCTCTTTTCGGAGACTGAA
>CAYHBR010000022.1:0-3527 GCA_964354985.1 uncultured Candidatus Saccharibacteria bacterium
GCGCTGAAGCGCCACCACGCGAAGCGTGGTGCTTCTGCTGAAGCAGAAGTGCGGGGAAACGCTCTGCACTCCGCCACAATGTTTTGGGGGTAAAGGAGGCGGAGTGCAGAAATACGGAACGCGAGCGAAATTTTGCGAAATGCTGGGGGTTTGGGGGAAAGTATTTCGCAAAATTCGCTTCGCGTGCTTCCCTGATTTTTTTGGTGGAAATTTCGGCGGGCAACACTAGAAAAAATACTCATAAAATGATAAAATCATTTTATGAAATTAATTGCATCATTCAATAAGGAAAATGTATCAGAAGATGAAGCAAAACAGCTTCGCCATAGGCGAGCTGTTCGTGGAATTGTTTTCGACTCAGACAATAATGTTGCTTTGCTTCACGCAAAAAATGAGGGATATTATGGACTTCCAGGTGGTGGAGTTGATAGCGAGGAAACATACGAACAAGGAATTGTGCGTGAATGCAAAGAAGAAGTTGGCTGTGATGTTGAAATAATCAAATATATTGGAACTACTTTTGAATACCGAAAAAGAAATAATCTTTTGAATGAATCGTGGGGCTACATTACTAAAATTATTGGTGAAAAAGGTTCACCAATTCTTGTTGGAGATGAAAATGAAGCCGAGAAAAATTCAGTTGTAATATGGGTTTCTCTGGGAGAAGCAATTCACCTCATGGAATCAATACCAATTCAGTCAGAATTATATGAGCAATATTGTATTGACAGAGACCTTACTTTTTTGAAAGCAAGTGATGAAAATAAATAATTTTTATGAATTTGTATAATATCTTAGGTAATTTATATTATTACTCAGTAAAAAAATATACTCTTATTTCTCAGTGCAAATTTTCATATTTACCAGCAGACAGAACAGTCAGAAAAAATTTGGCAGATAAATACAAAACTTTCAAAAAACTTAATCGAGGCTCGTTACAACTTCTAAAATCTAAATCACAACTACAAGAATTATATCGCTCAAGCAATATTACTAATTCAACAGTTTCAAATATCTACAATATCGAATATAGTCAAATTAAATTAAATACCTGTAACTACAAATTTTTGAATGCCCTCCTTTTAGAAAGTGGTTTTAGTAAAATAGTGGGTATGTCTTGTGAAAATCTTAAAGGTAAAAAAATTCTTGATGTCGGTGCTGGTAGTGGAGAATTAGAACAATTTTTATTAAGCAAAGGATGTAATCCTAAAAATATTACCACGACTGATGTGTCAGAGGAGTCGTCTAAAAAAATTTCTACACTAGGAGTATCAGCATTAGTTGGTCGTTTAGAAGACTTAAATTTTGAAGAAAACTATTTCGATATAATTTTTTTAAGTTATTTTATTGACTATGATGTTGATCAAGTTTCAACATTTTTAACTACATCGAAAATTCTAAAATCGGGTGGAAAAATTATTTTTGAGGGGTTACTACCTTGCCAACCTGTATTAAAAATAGAACAAGATAAAAATAAATTTATTACAAAAGGTAAATCACTTTTAGATGACATAAAGAATATTGTTAATTTTTTTGAACAATCTTCGAAAAATATTCATATCGAAGGAATATATTTAGGGGATAGGTTTATTCATAATAGAAATGGTATTGTGAAACTTAATTCATCTTTTCTTGTATTTTCAAAAAACTAGGGAGTAATCCTCGCCGTTTTATAATATCTCCTAAAAACGACGAGGATTTGTGCGCGAACGGGAGGGTGGGTCAAGCACAATAACAAATTGTTGTATCTCGGCTTCGCCGAGATTTCAATGTTATGTATTTTTCTTTCTTCATGCCCGCCGAAATTTCCACCAAAAAAATCAGGGAAGCACGCGAAGCGAATTTTGCGAAATACTTTCCCCCAAACCCCCAGCATTTCGCAAAATTTCGCTCGCGTTCCGTATTTCTGCACTCCGCCTCCTTTACCCCCAAAACATTGTGGCGGAGTGCAGAGCGTTTCCCCGCACTTCTGCTTCAGCAGAAGCACCACGCTTCGCGTGGTGGCGCTTCAGCGCGCGGGGAACGCTAGTGATTACGATTTTGAAAAAATGTTCGAGCTTGGTACAATAGAGACACCAAAACGGAACCAATCGGTTTCGAACGAACTACGGAGTGGGCGGCGCAAAGCGCCGCCCACGCTGTTTCGCCCGTTTTCGCCAATGAATTCTGGGTTCGGAATGGAGCACCGCCTTCGGCGGTGCGCACTAATTTTTCGCCAAGAAGCAGGTTCGGAATCCCGTGTAATACAGAATCATTTGTCCGAAAGACAAAAAGAATTTTTGTTGTGGAAATATTTTTGATATACTAACTATGCTCACAATTATTATTAGTAAATCAGCAGAAATGGTTATGCTAGAACAATTTTGATTTACGTTGAGATTGTGAGCCTAGCATAACCATTTCTGCTCTAACAAAATATGAATGAACAAAAATTCTTTTTGTATGCTCGCAAGTCAACAGATGTTGAGGACAAGCAGGTTTTAAGTATTGAGGCACAGCTCACAGAATTGCGCGCGTTTGCGAAACAAGAAAATCTGTATGTAGTCGAGGAACTGGTGGAGAAACAATCTGCCAAAATTCCAGGTCGTAAAATATTTAACGATATGGTGAAAAGAATTGAGCAAGGTGAAGCTCAAGGAATTTTGGCATGGAACCCCGATCGTCTCGCGCGCAATTCTGTGGACGGTGGGAGAATAATCTATCTTGTGGACTGCGGGCATTTGTTGATGCTTAAATTTCCAACATTTTGGTTTGAAAATACATCACAAGGGAAATTTATGCTCAACATTGCTTTCGGACAAAGTAAATACTATGTTGATTCTCTTTCCGAGAACACGAAGCGTGGACTTCGCCAAAAAGTACGCATGGGAATATTCCCAAGCCAAGCGCCACTCGGTTATATGAATGATAGTCGTACTAAGACCATAATCGTGGACAAGAAAAAATCTAAAATTGTGCGCTTGGCTTTTGAGAAATACGCGAAAGGAAATATGCGATTAGAAGATATATCGAACTTTTTGGCGAAGAACCATATCACTACGCGTTCAGGAAAGATATTCTCCAAAACCAAAGCGTCTTTTATCCTCTCCAATCCATTTTATATTGGTTTATTCAAATATGGTGGTGAAATCCACGAGGGCAAGCACGAGCCAATCATAGCAAAGAAACTTTTTGATTCGGCGCAGGAAATGTTGAAAACGAGAGGTAGACCAGATAGAAAGCCTAAAAACGAACCACAAGCGTTCTGTGGACTTATACACTGCGCCGAATGCGGAATGATGATAACTGCCGAAACACAAAAAGGTCATGTGTATTATCGTTGTTCAAAAAAATCTAAAACTATTAGCTGTAATCAAAAATATGTTCGTGAAGAAGAAATTGATCGGCAGTTGTCATCCATAATTCAAAAAGTTTCTTTGCCTAAAGACTGGGCGGAAGAATTATTGAAAATGGCAGAAAAAGATTTCAAAAATTCCGCCCAGTCTAATTCTGCTTTTGTGGAAGAAACAAAAAAAGATATTTTGAAA
>CAYHBR010000023.1:0-1568 GCA_964354985.1 uncultured Candidatus Saccharibacteria bacterium
AGTGGCTCCCCAACATCTTTTTTAACTTTTCCTGAATTAATTAAAATGTCCGCAAGGGTTTCTTCGCAACTCTTACCATCGCCGTGAACAAGAAGGCCGGAAGGCTTGTTGATGACGAGTATTTTTTTGTCTTCGTGTATGATGTTTAGCATAAAAAAAGAGCCAGTTTAGGAAACTAACTCTTCAAACTGGTAAATCTTATTGTTGAAGTGGTAATAAAAAATCATGTCTGTCTTTTCTCCTTCCTTCGCGACTTCTTTAACAAGAAGTTTTAAATTAAATTCGGGCATGAGGCAAAGGTGTTCTGAGACACCAGTGTCTTCGATTAAGACTATCAATTTGTCCCTCAATTTGGGCTTGATCTGGAAGCTTAATTTTGACATTTTGTTAGTTTTATCAATTATATATGATAGACAAGCTTTTGTCAAATTACTGTATTAGATAGATACCCCCAAGTCAATCACGCCCATTTCTTGCTCTTTGTCGGTGCAGTATTTCCAAATTGCCATTGTAGAAGGGTCGTTTTGAAGAAGCTCCGGATTTTGTTCGAAAAGCGCAGATTTTTCTTGAATAATTTCAGTAATTATATGTTGAGCATTCCCATACAGAAGCAGGGCTTTTTCAGAATTTTTCCTGTGAGCAATTCTCATAAAAGTCGAGCACTGTTGCTGAAGCTGGTACAAAATAATGAGCTGAACCTTGTTGCTTGAGAGACCTTGTTTGTCATTTCGATCCTCTTGAGTAAAAAGGGTTTTTATCTGATCGTCTTGAAGTGCAACAATAACTCGCGGAACATCGATCTCACGTTTTATTTCATCAGATTCAAAATACTTTATGTTAGTGATGCGGTTGCGCAATACATCGTTTTCTAAAATACGATCCAGCTTTTTACGTACGTCACCAAGATCTTTTGAAGAAGTTATGTCGATACCGAGACCAATATATCTGTTTTTTGACTTTTCTTCTGGGAACTCTATGACCATATCAACACCTTGTTTATAGTCATTAATTTTTGCAGACGGTGTTACTTTCCCCCTGCCCGCAAGCCACTCACCTGAAAGCTGGTCAGCAATAATACACTCCGCAACATAAGCAATCATGTCTTTAGTTTCTTTTTTCTCTCTTAGGTATTCATCCATCGCATCGGACTGCTTTTTAAACTCTGATTCTAGTCGGACCACTTCGGCAATATCTGCGTCGACGGTTTCGTTTCCATAAATATCGCGGAAATCATTTGGGTCGGGGCGATACGGCTCTACTTTTTTTTCAGCTTTTTGGTGCAACTTTGTAAGAACCTCTTTAGAGTAAGGGTCACGGGCGAGCAAATTTTTTGATTCGAAATTAATCATAAATTGATTTTACACCAAAAGGGTCAATTCCTTAATTTTGGGGAATAGCTTTAACTTGAAAAAACACCATATTTAGTGTATAAATCATGTACCGCGCGATTAGCTCAGTTGGTAGAGCAACCCATTTACACTGGGAAGGTCGCAGGTTCGAGTCCTGCATCGCGCACCAAAACGGAACCAATCGGTTTCGAACGAACTACGGAGTGGGCGGCGCAAAGC